>JACOST010000014.1:0-600000 GCA_016178705.1 Deltaproteobacteria bacterium
AGTGCGGCGGCATCGGCGCTCGGCATTGCAGGCGGCGCTGGGTTCGCGCGTGATAGCGCCTTGAGTCGACGAAGCAACGCCCGCAGATCCTCCAGCGTGCGCTTGCGCGCGAAGCGGCACCACGCGCGGCGGAATTCCGTGCGTGCGTTGGCGGCGCGCTGCCGCTGGTGCTCAGTATACGCGCCCAGCGCAAGCAACCCGGCGGATTCCATCGGCGCGGCGCTGGTCGCCTGGTGCAGGAACGCGGTTGCTACCACGGCATCCTGATGTGCACCGAGGAGGTCTTGCAGCCGGATCAGTCGCTTGACCAAGCGGCGGCCCGGTTTGCCGGTCAACTCACGGAGGAATTCGAGCAAGTAGCGCACCCGCTTAGCACGGATACGAAGCGCGTGCAGGTCCTCGGGCGTGACGTCGTGATCACCCGCGGCAATGGCGTTGCCGCGTTGGAGCAGCCGCTTTGCGCCACGCCCGAGGATGCGGCGGCCGGCGGTCGCTAGCAGATCGTGCGCGGCAGCGGGCTGCGCGGGTCCGCGGGGTCCCGTCGCAAATCGTTCCAGGCGCGTCAGTAGGATGGCGTATCGGCGCGAGTCGAGGGCGACCAGCATCGCTCCGCGACGGCGAGTTCGTTCGCGACGCACGTGCGGCTCCAACCATGCGAGCCCGCCACGTTGAGCAGGTGAGAGGCTAGCGCGGTAGGTTCTCAAGGCCACCAGTTGCACGTCGAGATCGCGTACGCCACCCAAGCTCTCGCCGAGCCAGTGCAACTCACGTCGGAAAGCCTCCCGCTGTCGTATCGGGATAGCGACCGCGAAGATCCGCACCGCGGCTCGCAGGCGACGCACCGCGACGCGCATGCTGTGGAGCGCCTCGGGGTCTTCACCGCGCCGCGTGCCTGAATCGTGTTGCCGCAACCGCTGCGATTGGAGTGCGACGATCTGGCGCAGAGCATCGCCGAGCGCGGCTCCCGCCGGCGGAAGTGTTGGCGCTGCCAAGTTAGCTTGTTCACGAGCTATCGCGCCCTTACTCACCGGAAGCCTCGATGTCCTCTCGCGAGGCGCGGCCGCTCGACCGTTATTCGTCGACCGCCAACTTGCTCTCCGCCAACGAGGCGGGATCGGCGGGCGGTCGTTTGCTGCGGTTGAGGTAGGAAGAGATGTGGCGCCGCAGGTCGGCCTGAATCGTCTCAATCGGCCGGCGCGCGTCAATGGTGACGAACTGGAATTCCTGCGCCAGCCGATTGTACTCGCGAATCAGTCGGGTCTGGTAGTGGCGGAACGAGTCGAAGATGTCACTGCCCAACGCCAGGTGCATGCCGGACTCCCAGTAGTCCATACCCTTGCCTTCGAGCACGCGTGGAATCAAATGATCGGCGTCGATCTTGAGATACAAAACCAGATCGGGCACGAGCGCGCACCCGAAGAGTTCGCGGGTCCACTTCGGATCGGCGCGCATGACCGCATTGCGCGCAAAGGCCGTGTACATATAGCGGTCCGCGACAACGATGAACCCGGCACGGAGCGCGGGAATGATTTCATTCTCCAAGCGATCGGCGAAGTCGGCGGCGTAGAGCAAGCTGAACGTAGTCACGGTCAGCTCGTGACCAGCCTTCGCTTCGTTGATGGTCTCGGAGAGCAACGGAGACCGGGTCCACCCGGTGTTGGTCACGCCGTGGCCTTGCACTTCCAACCACGGCGTGAGCTGCTCGATCTGGGTCGAGCGGCCAACCCCGTCGGTTCCCTCGATCACAATCAGGCTGCCGCGCAGCGAACCGATTTTCAGATACGGCAGGCCATGCCCGTAGAAGGCCTTATCTTCACCGTGCATCCCCGATCCCTCCGCTTTCGCTGGCGCCTCCGCTGTCGCTCACGACTCGCTCGACGGGCGCGGCAGCGACCTCGGCAACCGTCCCGCGGTAGTCGCGGATTGCACGACGGGCCAGCCGGCGAACGAGCGCCTGCTGGCTATTGATGTCGCCCCGCGCGTCGACCACTTTGAGTCCGAACTCCGCCACCAGCGCATCGTAGCTCTTGAGCACGCGGCTTTGGAACAACTGGAAACTCTCCACCGGGTCACGACTCAACCCCACGTCCATCCCGGCCTCGTGATACTTCAGTTTGGCGCGGCCGCTCAGGATGCGATCAAGCGCCACGTCGATCGGGACGCGAAAGTACAGCGCCAGGTCCGGCCGCGGAGCGAAGCTGTAGACGGCGCGTACCCACTCCGGATGGACGCCACGCGCGACATCACGCGCGAACGCCGTGTACACATAGCGATCCGCCAACACGATCATTCCAGCTTTCAGCGGGGGAACGATCTTGTAGGTCAAGCGGTCGGCGAAATCGACCGCGTGAAGAAGACTGAACGTCGTCGGCGTGAGCAGATCCTTCTTCTTGCCGCGCTTCATCGAGCGTCGCACCAGGATCGACGAGTTCCATTCGGTAAAGAACACCTTGTGGCCCTGCGCGACCAGCCAGCGGTGCAGCAGCGCGATCTGGGTCGACTTGCCGGAGCCGTCGATACCTTCGACGATGATGAGTTTACCCGGATACAGATGCGGTTCGGTCAACATGAACGCACGACTCGCGGCTTACGGGATGACACGAAAGTCCACTGCAGTGTCCAGCAGTTTCTCAAGCGGCTCGGCACGGCGGCGGGCTTCCCAAATTTCCAGCTCTGCATCGTCGCCGTCGGTCTGGAGCTGCAAGAGCCAGCGGTCTGAGCGTTGGGTCATCGTCACATCGCGCACCACGCCGTAGTGGCTGCGATCCAAACCGTCGGCCACGCGCAAGATGGCGCTCAACGCGCGCACCGTACGGCGCTCAGCGCTGGGCAACTCGGCAAACGCATCGTCCGACCCCTTGGGTGCGCCCTTCTGGTGATAGCGCGCCACCAAGGCGATGAGTTCCAACTCGTCGCGCTGAAAGCCGAGCAAGTCACCATTCGTGATCAGATAGTAGGAGTGCCGATGGTGGTTCTCATGGCCGATGTGATGCCCGACATCGTGCAGCAGTGCGGCAAACTCGAGCCATTCGCGCGCGGCCGGCTCGAGACCGAGCGCGCTGCTCAGTTGATCAAACAGACGCAGCGCGATGCGAGCGACCTGCTGCCCGTGCTGCTCCGTTCCTCCCAAGTGGCGGACGAAGCGCGCCACGCTGCGGCGCCGCACATCGGCGAAGCGTTCGATCTCCTCGATCCCTTTGCGATGCTTGGCGATGAAGTCGAGCAGCAACCCCTCTCGCAACGCCCAGGTACAGGCCACCATTTCCTTCGCGTCGAGTTGGCGCAAAATGTGGTCGGCCAAGCAGGCACCGGCGACGATGATGTCACTCCGCTTCGCATCCAAGCCCTTGATCCGCAGGCGTTCGGCACGGTCGGCCTTGGTCACCAGCCGGCGGACGTGGGCGATCTCCTCCGCCGTCGCCACGCAATTGTTGAGGTGGCCGTCGGGCGGCTCACCGCGCTGGAACGCGGCGATGGTGATCACGTTCAAGAGCGTCCCCGATGTCGCGACCACGCGGCGGATGTCGCGCTTCGCGAGTGGCGCAAGAATCGGATCGAGGTGCTGGTGCAAGTGCGCCTCAATCTGAGCGACCCCCTGTGCACCGAGCGCGTCATCACCGACGAACTCCTCACTGAGGCGCGCCACACCGATCTTGAGGCTGTGCAGTCCGGTTGGCCGGTCGTCCTCAACCACAACGAGTTCGACGCTGCCGCCACCGGCGTCGACGATCAGCGTCTCGGCGCCGTGCAAATCAATGGCGTGACGCACACCGAGATAGATCAAGCGCGCCTCCTCGCGTCCGGGGATTACTTTGACGCGCAGGCCCACGTCGTCGTACACGCGCTGGATGAAATCGCCGCCATTGCGCGTCTCGCGGACCGCGCTGGTGGCCACGGCCTTGAACCGCTCGACGCCTTGGCGCTCGCCCAGCGTCCGAAACGCCGAGAGCGTGCGCAGGCCGGCATTCATCGCCTCAGCCGACAGCCGCCCACTACGCAGACTGCCGCGACCCAACCGCACCATTTCCTTGGCACGATCGAGTACGCGGAAGCGTCCGTCGGATTCTACTTGGGCAATCACCATGTGGATGGAATTGCTCCCAACGTCGATTGCAGCAATGCGCATTCCGATCCCATCTACCACACCACCACCCCACTTCGGTTCACACGATAGCACACCCGATGCGATCTTCGAGCGGGGTGCGAACCGAAGGGTACTGCCGCGCCGTTGACCAGCCTCGGTCAACGCGTCAGTACGCGAACCACCCTGCCACGGAAACGTTTCGGTTCGATTACCAGCACATGAACAATTCGCGTCGACTAGCTCGAAATGCTTCGGCGCTCGGTCTCGACCTCCTCGAACCAGGCCGCAAGCTGGCTTTGCATGCGAGTGACTCGCGCGTGTTCGAACGGGGCGAGATCATTCCGCTCGAACGGATCGGTGACGAGATCGAACAGTTGCGGCGCCGGCGGTGGAGACAGCTCGCGTGCTGGTTCGGGTGTCCGCATGATGTCGGTATGGTCGTCGGGATGGTACTTCGCGTCGATGTCCATCTTGAGATCACTGCTGGCGAGTGCCATCGCCTCAGTGATCGCGGGACGAACGAGTTTCCAGCGGCCGTCGCGCATCGCCGCGTTACACTCGCCGACAGGGGTGTAGCGGTTCCATTGCCAGAAGCGCGTGGTGCACACTTTGCCCCGCTCGCCTTGCAGCATGGGCAGGACATTCACGCCGTCGAGTTGCACATCGTGCGGCGGCGCCGCGCCGGCGACGTCGAGCAGCGTCGGCAACCAGTCGGTGAAGTGAACCATTTCGTCGATCTGTCGCCGGCCAGCGAAACCGGCAGGCCATCGCAACACCATCGGCAGGCGGATGCCGCCCTCGTACACCAGGAGCTTGGCGCCTCTGAATCCGCAGTTGAATCGGTCGGTACACATGTCGCCTTTGCCGCCGAACTGCGGCCCGTTGTCGCTGGAGAAGAGCACCAGCGTGTTGTCGGCAAGCCCTTCGTGATCGAGCGCGTCGAGTACCCGCGCGATGCCGCGATCCATGCCGCGAATCATGCCGAAGATGTGACTGACCGCGGGGGTGAAGCGGTCCGCGTCACGAAACGGCGCGAGATCGTCGTCGCGCGATTGAAACGGGAAGTGCGGCGCATTGTAGGCGAGGTAGAGGAAGAAGGGCTCGCTGCGATGGCGGTGAATGAACTGCTCGGCCTCCTCGGTGAGGACGTCGGTGAGATACGTCCCGTCGCTGCGCGCGATGGCTCCGTTGCGATCCAACCGCCAGTCGAAGTACGGCGACCAGCCGCCGGAGAAACCCGCGAACTCGTCGAAGCCGCGCTGATTCGGGTGATAGCGCGGATCGAGCGAGCCGTTGTGCCACTTGCCCACCAGACCAGTGATGTAGCCCGCGCGCTTGAGCAGGTCGGCAACCGTGCGTTCGCGCAGCGCGAGGCGATCGAGCCCGCGCATCTCCAGCGTGTCGATGACACCGGTGCGATGCGGATAGCGTCCGGTCAGCAGCGACGCCCGCGCCGGCGCGCATACCGGCGAGGCCGAGTAGTGTTGCGTCAGGCAGACGCCCTCGCTGACGAGATGATCGAGCGTCGGCGTTTGCGACACGCCGTCGTTGAAGCAACCGAAGTCGCCGTACCCCATGTCATCGGCGAGGATGAAGAGGATGTTGGGACGATTCGGCATCGAGTTCACTTGCGATCGAGCTTGAGCGCCCGCAGCATTTGCATGCGCACGTCGCGCGGCGGACCGGCATCGTAGCTCGGCAGCGAGTGATCGAGATTCCACCACGGCGCCTTCTGGTTGACGTGGATCTGATCGATCAGTCGGGAGCCACAATCGCCCGCGATGAGCCCGGCGGGAATCTCGACGAACTGGGCGCCGTCACGCGCGATCGGCAGTGGCGAGCCGCATACACGGCAGAAGCATTGGCGATATGCCGGCGGCTTCTCGCGCACCGGGAGGTCAAACACAGCGACTAGTTCCAGCCCCCGCAGCCACGCGAAATCGGTGGCCTTCACCCAGAAGGTCGCGGCAAACGCGGACCCGGAGGCCGCGCGACAGCGCACGCAGTGACACAACTCGATCGCCGTCGCGGGACCGTGGATCTCAAACGCGACGGCCCCACACAAACATCGTCCTTCCATTGGGTTCACCTCACGCGAGCCCGTAGCAATGCACGGCTGTTTCCCCGAGGATCGCTCGCTGCTCGCCGGGCGCAAGGCGCGCAATATAGTCGGTGACGATGGCGACGACATCGGCATAGGTGCCGGCAAGCAAGCAGACCGGCCAATCGGAGCCGATCAGCAGCCGCTGCGGACCGAAGGCTTCGAGCGCGGCGTCGAGATACACGGTGAAGTGGGCCGGTTTCCAACTGTGCCAGTCCGTTTCGGTGACCATCCCGGAGAGCTTGCAGTACACGTCGCCGGACGCGGCCAGCGCGACGATGTCGCGTCGCCAGTCATCAATGCGGCGCGCGCCGATCTCCGGCTTGCCGATATGATCGAGGACGAAGCGTTGTTGCGGGAACCGTCGTACCAATTCGATCGCGGCGGGCAACTGGCGCGCGTAGACGAGGACATCGTAGGTCAGACCGAACGACGCGAGCGCCGCAATGCCACGCTGGAAGTCAGCGCGCAGCACAAACTGATCGTCAGGCTCGTCCTGCACGACGTGGCGGACGCCGCGCAGCTTTGAATGGGCGGCACAGCGATGCAGCGCATCGGTGACGGTGGGCGCACACAGATCGACCCAGCCGACGACGCCGCGAATGAACGGATGCGCGTCGGCTAGTTGCAGCAGCCATTCGGTTTCGGCGACGTCCTGCTGCGCTTGGACAGCCACGCAGCCGTCGAAGTCCGCCGCGGCGAGCAGCGGCGCCAAATGCTCGGGCAGGAAGTCACGCTTGAGCGGCGCCATCGCATCAGTGATCCACCCGTGCGTCGCGCGCCGGTACTGCCAGAAGTGTTGATGAGCATCGATGTGCACTGCTGCTCACTCTCCCGACAGGATCGGCGTCGCACCGTGCGCGCTCGACTCGTAGCAGGCTTCGACGATTGCCATCGTATGGAACGCGTCCTCAACGCTCGACATCAATGTCGCGTCCTCGCCGGCCACGACGCGCTGCAGATTCGCCATCGGTCCCTCGAACGCTTCGAGAAACCACGAACCGCGCAGCGGCACGTTGGCCCAGTCGTCGCTGCCGGTCGTGATCTCCAGTGCATCGGGCTCGCCGTGTGGATAGTTGAGGTTCACGCCCATCCTGGCAATCGCGGCACCGCGCGTGCCCTCGATCTTGAGCTGCGACATTCCGTACCGCGTCCCGAACGTGTGCGTGTGGTTGAGGGTCAGGCTGCAGCGGATCAGATCGCCGTAGTCGAGAATGATGCTCGTGCGGACGTCGGGGTATTCGGCGAGATCCGGATGACGTACCCCGCGGCAGTAGACGCCGTGCGGTTCACCAATCAGCGCGCGAATGAGATCGATGTAGTGGACCGAGTGCACCAGCACCTCGAGCCGCGGTACGCCCTTCAAGAACGCCCAGTAGCCCCATGGTGTATGCAAGTTCAGTCGCACTTCGATGTCGGTGACGTCGCCGAGCAGCTCGCGCTGCAACGCGTCGCGCAGCGCTAGCATGTTGGGCGCGAAGCGGAGTTGAAAATTGATCGCCGCGGTGAGTTGGCGGCCACGACAGATCTCGCGGATGCGACGCGCATCAGCGAGGTCGCGCCCCATCGGCTTTTGAATCAACACCGCCGCGCTGGCTGGCATGTGATTCAGGATGCCCGCAATTTCACCCGGCGGCGCGGCCACGTCGAACACCGCGTCCGGCGTTGCGAGCGCCGCGTCGAGCGAATCGAACACGCGCGGGATGCCGAAGGTCTCCGCCCGCTCGCGACTCGCCGCCGGGTTTACATCGAAGATGCCCGCGACCGGGAAGCCGAGCCGTTGGTAGACCGGCAGGTGCGCATCACGCACGATGCTGCCGGCACCGATGATGACAATCGGCCGCGGTGCGGTCGGCAGCGGCCAGCGTTGGCGCAAGTCGGTGAATCGACTGACAGCGTCCATCATGAACCGGCGGCAACGTCGACCATCTTCGCTCTCAACGTGCGCATGCTATACCAGCCGCCCGGAGGGAGAACCATGCCGCACACCATCACCGCACTTCACCCCCGCGACATCCGCACGCCGACTTCACGCACGCTCGCCGGGTCCGATGCCGTGCACACCGATCCCGACTACTCCGCTGCCTACGTCGTGCTCACCACCGATCACCCCGACGCGCTGCAAGGGCACGGGCTCACGTTCACCATCGGGCGCGGCACCGAAGTATGCGTGGCTGCTATCAAGGCGTTGGCGCCACTGGTGGTGGGGCAGACGCTCGAATCCATCATCGCCGACATGGCCAACTTCTGGCGCCGCCTCACCGGCGAAAGCCAACTGCGCTGGATCGGTCCGGAGAAGGGTGCGATCCATCTCGCCACCGCGGCGATCGTCAACGCCGTGTGGGATCTGTGGGCGAAGGTCGAAGGCAAGCCGGTGTGGAAGGTCGTCGCTGACATGACCCCGGAGCAATTCGTCGCCTGCATCGATTTTCGCTACCTCAGCGACGCGCTTACCCGCGACGACGCGCTCGCCATTCTCCGCTCTCAGGCAGCTACGCGCGGCGCGCGTGAAGCGGAAATGCGGCGCGACGGCTACCCGGCGTACATCACCTCCGCGGGCTGGATGGGCTACCCCGACGACAAAGTTCGCACGCTCTGTCGCGAGGCACTCGCCGCGGGCTGGACCCGTTTCAAAATCAAAGTCGGACGCGACACCGATGAGAACGTCCGTCGCTGCGCGCTGGTGCGCGAGGAGATCGGGCCGAACGCGTGGCTGATGCTCGACGCCAATCAGGCGTGGGATGTCGGCGAGGCGATCGACTACATGCGACCGCTCGCGCGATTCCGTCCGTTGTGGATCGAGGAGCCGACGAGCCCCGACGACATTCTGGGTCACGCAGCGATCCGGCGCGCGATCACACCGATTGGCGTCGCCACCGGCGAGCATTGCCCGAACCGCGTGATGTTCAAACAGCTCCTGCAAGCGCACGCGATCGATTTCTGCCAATTCGACAACTGCCGCCTCGGCGGCCTCAGCGAAGTGATGGCCGTGTTGCTGCTCGCCGCCAAGTTCGGCGTGCCGGTCTGCCCGCACGCGGGCGGACTCGGCCTGTGCGAGTACGGCCAGCACGTCTCGCTGATCGACTACATTTGCGTGAGTGGAAGCTTGGAGAACCGCGCCATCGAGTTCGCCGATCACCTGCACGAACACTTCGTCGCGCCGGTGGTCGTGCGCAACGGGCGTTACCGGCCACCGACTGCGCCGGGCTTCAGCATCGAGATGCACGCGGCATCGCTGGCCGAGTTCGATTTTCCGGGTGGGGCGGCGTGGGGGTAGTGGAGCATCCGACCGATCGGACTGATCGGACCGATCAAATCAGCGCATACACCAGATCCATATCCGCCCACCACTCACCCGGCTTGGCGTCGAACACCGGCTCCTGGAACGTCTCCATCAGCGCTTGCCACTCGCGGATGCGCGGGTCGCTCTCCATGTAGCGGGCGAAGTCGCGCTCGGGATCGAAGTCATCGACCGTCTCCATCAGCATGAAGAGCCGCCGGCCGAGGCGCCAGATCAGCATGCGCTCGATGCCGATCGCGCGGAGTCCGCGTTCCACCTCGGGCCAAACGCTACGGTGATACTCGATGTAGCGGGCGATGATACTGGGATCGTCCTTCAAGTTGAGCGTGCGAGCGTAGCGTTTCATGGGTTCATGGTCCCTGGTTTGTGGTCTGTGGTTTGTGGTTTCCGCCCCAACCATGAACCAGAAACCACAAACCACAGACCTTGGTTAGACTAGCAGTACACCGCCGTCGATCGGATAGGCTTGGCCGGTGATGAACGACGCTTCGTCGGAGCACAGGTATAGCGCCAGCGCGGCAACTTCCTCCGGCGTGCCCATGCGACCGATCGGCTGATACTCGGATAGCTGGCGGAACATCTCCGCCTCGCGCCCGGGATAGGTGTCGCGCAGGTAGCCGTCGACGAACGGCGTGTGGACACGCGCGGGGCAGATGCAGTTACAGCGAATGCCCTGCTTGATATAGTCGACCGCGACCGAGCGGGTCATCGTCAGCACCGCCCCCTTGCTCATCGAATAGGCGAAGCGGTCGGGCAGCCCGATCAGCGAAGCAATCGACGCCAAATTCAAGATGACGCCGCCACCGCTGCGCAACATGCGCGTGACTCCGGCTTGCGAGCACAGAAATACGCCCTTGACGTTGACGGCGTAGATGCGATCGAAGTCCGCTTCAGTCGTGGTCGCCACCGTGCCGATGTGGGCGATGCCGGCGTTGTTGACCAAGATGTCGAGTCGACCGGCGGCGGCATCGATCTGGTCGAACGCCGCGATCACCGATGCCGCGCCGGTCACGTCGCAGAGGATCACGTCGGCCGCACCGCCGGCCGCGCGAATCTGCTCGACCGTTGCCGCGGCCGCCGACATCTCACGGTCGAGAACAAAGACCCGAGCGCCTTGCTTCGCGAACGTGATTGCGATCGCGCGCCCGATGCCGGAACCGGCACCGGTCACCACGGCGATCTTGCTGTCCAAGCGAAACATCCGACATTCCTCGCGCGTCGCGTAGGCGCGCCCAGCGAGAATCAGAGCCCGATCATTCGTAACAACTCGACGATCATCATCGCGATCGCGGCGGTACACGGCACGGTCAATATCCACGCCCACACGACGGTGCGCGCCACACCCCAGCGCACGGCCGACAAACGGCGGCTCGCCCCGACGCCGACGATCGCGCCGGTAATAGTGTGGGTGGTGCTCACCGGAATCCCTGCCATCGCCGCGCCGATGAGCGTGATCGCGCCCGCGGTCTCGGCGCAGAAGCCACCGATCGGTTGCAGCTTCGTAATGCGCATCCCCATCGTCTTGACGATGCGCCAGCCGCCGAACATCGTGCCGAGCGCGATCGCCGCATGGCACAACAGCACCACCCAGAACGGCACGTAGAAGGTCTTGCCGAGATAGCCGGCCGAGAACAGCAGGACCGAAATGATGCCCATGGTCTTCTGCGCGTCGTTGGTCCCGTGGCCGAGACTGTAGAGCGCTGCCGACACCAGTTGCAGCCGGCGGAACAAGCTGTCGACAACAGCCGGCGTCGAATGCCGCACGAAGATCAGCGTCAGCGTCATCATCGTCACGCCGATCAGCAGTCCGACGACAGGCGAAATGAAGATGAAGAGTACGATTTTCAACACGCCGGACACGATCACCGCTTGCGGCCCAACCGCGGCGACGGCGGCACCGGCGAAGCCGGCGATCAACGCGTGCGACGAACTGGTCGGCAGCGCGTACAACCAGGTGATGACATCCCACGCGATCGCCGCCGCCAAACCGGCGAACACAACAGTGGGCGTCGCTGCCGCGGGATCGATGATGCCCTTGCCGACCGTGGCCGCCACTGCCACGCCGAAGCCAAACGCCGCCACAAAGTTGAAGAACGCGGCCCACGCCACCGCCTGGCGCGGCGTGAGCACGCGAGTCGACACCACCGTCGCCACCGAGTTGGCGGCGTCGTGAAAGCCGTTCATGAAGTCGAAGCCCAGCGCCACGACGACGAGGAAGATAACCAAACCCATCCCACCACCCACGGAGAGTACGTAACGCTGGTGAAACCCAGGCGCGACTTACGCGTATTCGAGCGCGACGCCTTCGAGAATGTTGGCCACGTCCTCGCAGCGATCCACGGCGTCTTCCAGGAAGTCGTACAGCTCTTTGAGTTTGATGATGGTGACCGGGTCCTTGGTGCCGTTGAAGAGGCGCCCCAGTGCGCTGCGCAGGAGCGTGTCGCCCTCGTTTTCGAAGCGATTGATCTCCATACAAATCTTGATGAGGCCGTCGCGGTCCTTGAGATTGCGCAAGCCGGTCATCGCGCGATTGACCTGCGTGACCGCCTGCACCAACACTTCGGCGATCTGCACGGCGTCCGGATCCACCTCGGTGAGTTTATAGAGCCACACCCGTTCGGCGGTGGCTTCGATGAGATCGAGAATATCGTCCAGCCGGGTGATCAGGCGATGGATGTCGCCGCGATCGATCGGCGTCACGAAGGTCTTGTGCAACGTCTCAACGGCCTTGTGCGTGATGACATCGCCTTCGTGCTCGACCTCTTTGATGCGGCGAGCCTGCGAGGCCGCGTCGCCGGGAGTCGTCAGCATCGTGTGCAACAATTTTGCCCCTTCCAGCGTCTTCGCGGCGTGCTGCTCGAAGAAGTCGAAGAAGCCCTTGCCTTCGCTGGGGAACAGTCTGGCGAACATGATGGCCGTATAGTCAGGCGGACCGCACAAGTAAAGACAGGGGCCGTGATCCCGACTCGATCGACCCGTTGCAGCCAGTGGACGCAACGCGACTTCATGACGATGAAGTAGTGTCTCAGTTTGAAATTGGCACTGCGGCCCATCTTCTAGCGTCGTGTCTCGCAAATGTCAGCGATAGGCGATCTTTTCTGAAGCGTAGGGGCGATGCATGCATCGCCCTCCGTGTTTCTCCGCGGTGGACACGTCAATTCGCGGGCGACGCATGCGTCGCCCCTACAGGGAACCGGGAGTGCTTCCTCGCTCGTTCCTACCAATGACAACTTTCGTTGCGCTCAAACTGAGACACTACCGACGATGAACCTGCGTTGCTTTCCGCACACCGACTGGTTAGGGTCGTCGTCGGAATGACTCAGAGCACCACCGCGATCCCCACCGATATTCGCCGCATCGGCAAAAGCGCAATCGAGATTCTGTGGAGCGATGGCCATCGCTCCGAGTTCACCAATCACTACCTGCGCCAGCATTGCCCGTGCGCGACCTGCCGCGAACGGCCGCCGCGCACTCTGCCCGTGGTCGGTGCAGGTGGCACCGAGTTGTATCCATCCCAAATCGGCGTGGTCGGGCGCTACGCGATCAGCATTCAATGGAGCGACGGTCACGACGCCGGCATCTACAGCTATCGCACGCTGCGCGAACTCTGCCCGTGTGCGGAGTGTCGTCCCGAGCGACCCGTCAGTGAAGGCGCGGCATCATGACAACGATCGACGACATCCGCGAGCGATTGACAGAGATTCGCCCCACCGGTCAGCGCGACAATATCGTTGGCCTCGGCATGGTGCAGGGCGTCGACTCGCAGAACGGCGCGGTGACGATTCATCTGGCGCCCGCCGCGCTGGCGCCGCCGATCTTGCAAGCGACCATCGCCGACATTCGCCGCGCCGTTGGTGCGCTCGAAGGGATCACTGCCGTCGAGGTGCGCGTCCAGCAACCATCGCAACAGACGCAGAGCCCGTACGGCGAGCTCGGACCGATCCCCGGCGTGCGCGACATCATCGCGGTGTCGAGCACGAAGGGCGGCGTCGGCAAATCGACTGTCGCCGCCAATCTCGCCCTCGCGCTTCAGCACTGCGGCCGCCGTGTCGGGTTACTCGACTCCGACGTGTACGGTCCCAGCATGCCGCTGATGCTCGGCATCTCGG
This sequence comes from Deltaproteobacteria bacterium, assembly GCA_016178705.1. Taxonomy (NCBI): domain Bacteria; kingdom Pseudomonadati; phylum Myxococcota; class Myxococcia; species Deltaproteobacteria bacterium. The sequence continues at coordinate 13,596 of JACOST010000014.1, forward strand.
GCCGGCCGCGCATGGGTGAGAACAAGCGCATCTTCCCGATCGAGAAGTTCGGCCTGCGGGTGATGTCGATGGGCTTCTTCCTCGACGATAGCTCGCCGGTGATCTGGCGCGGGCCGATGGTGATGGGACTGGTGCGACAGTTTCTCAAGGATGTCGAGTGGGGTGAACTCGACATCCTGGTCGTCGACATGCCGCCCGGCACCGGCGATGCGCAGCTCACGCTGGTGCAGCAGGTGCCGCTCGCCGGCGGGGTGATCGTCACCACACCGCAAGATGTCGCGCTGCTCGATGTCGAGCGCGGCATCGCGATGTTCCAACAGGTCAACACGCCGGTGCTCGGTGTGGTCGAGAACATGAGTTACTACCAGTGCGACAAGTGCGGTCGTCGCGAAGACGTGTTCGGAACCGGCGGCGGCAGCCGCATCGCCGAACGCTTCGGCGTACCGCTGCTCGGGGCGATTCCGCTGATCCCGGCAATTCGCGAAGGCGGCGACGCCGGCACGCCGATCGTCATCGCGCAGCCGCAGCATGCCGCGAGCAAGACGTTCCTCCACATCGCCAGCCAAGTCCTCGATGCCGTCGAGGCGGGCCGCGCCGAAGCCGCAGCGCCGCGGATCATTGGGTAGTTGGCGTTTGCATGGAGGGCTCCGAAGCGCGCGTTTTTTTGCGAGGTACTTTGCTTGAAGACGTTGAAAAAACCTGAACGGTTGGAACTGATCCGTCGGCGAGCCTTTGAGTATGCTGCGAGCGGCAAGTTTGAAGACTGGTACAGAATCGAACGGGCGCTGTACAAGGAAGGCCTAAAGGAAGCTCGTACCGAACTGGACAGGCGCTTGATACGCGAACAATTGAACGAAGCGTGTCGTCAGGCAAGACAGAAGGGTGAATCTTGAGCAGGGGCGATGAACCTGATCGCTCTCGAGGTTGATGTCGAGTCAAACAGAGGAGGTGCCGAATGAGTTCCACGAAAGCTGTGGTGGCGTTGTCCGCGTTGATCTTCGCAACCTCGGCCATCGGCGATGAGAGTTCGCCGCCCAACGATCCCAAGGAAATCGTTCGGTGGGCCGCCCGTCAATGTGGCATCACCGATCCGTCTACAGCCACACCCGAACAGAAGTTGTGCCTGGGGAACAAGGCGATGGAAGCTACCAATAGGATTGAGAAGGAGATGTGGGACAGTAAACGTCCCATACCGACGCCCCGGTAAACGTTGCACCTCGCGGCATGGGCGGGGGACGGCGGGTGCGTTTAGGTTCTGTGGCGGGCATGGCGTAGGAAGTGATATTCCGTTTCCGTGAAGGTCCGAGACGTAGTCCGGATGGTCGAGCAAGATGGATGGCGGAAGGTTGTTACTGAGGGCAGCCATCGCCAGTACAAACACTCCCAGAAGCACGGGCGGGTCACCATCAGCGGGCATCCGGGAGACGACATGCCGAAGGGAACGCTGGTTTCGGTCATGCGACAGGCAGGCCTAGCGCGAGGGAAGAAATCATGAAGCGACAGTATCTAGTGCGGATCGACAAGGACGTAGATAGCGATTGGGGCGCCTCCGTTCCGGATCTACCTGGCTGCGTCGCGACCGGGAAAACCATCGATGCAGCGCTGCGGCGAATCGAGGGGGCCATCGAACTGCACCTGCGCGGGCTGCGCGAGGATGGAATCAGAGTTCCACTTCCGAGACAGCGAGCGGTGAGGCCACGACGCACTGCGAAGCAAGTCAACTTCTACGCAACGGTCGAGGTAGCAGCATAGTCGCGCGTCGAGGCGACTAGCTCTTCATCGCCACGAACAAACCCGAGTCCTTCGTGATGCGAACGGCCCCGCGCATTGCGATCTCGTGGTCGATGTGCGCGCGCAGTTTGCCGAGCGCTTCCTTTGAGATTGTCGCGGTTGCAGACATCGATCGGATATACGCGATGAGTGGTTCCGCATCAGTGACGACCAACCCATCCTCGTAGCGCAGCGCGCGGACGTCGCCGAAGCGGCGCTGGAGTTGCGCGAGCCCGGTCTCCAGTCCGAAACGGGTCGCGCTGTCGATCATCTCGGTCGCCGGCGCGAACGGGGCGGCAAGTTGATCGAGTTCGCGCAGATGCGCGTGGCCGTTGGTGGCGGCGTACAATCGTCCGCCCGCTCGTAGCACGCGATGGATCTCCGCAATCGCGGGGTCGCGATCGGGGACGTGGTACAGCATGTGATTCGCGATTACGACGTCGAAGGAGTCGTCGGCATGTGGGATCGACTGCGCGTCGACTTGTTCGAAGCGAACCGTGAGGTTGCCGCCAGCGAGTCCTTGGCGCGCCGCGTTGAGCATGCCGGACGAGAAGTCCGACAGCGTCAACTCCCATGTCGGATCCAGTCGATCGCGATTCTTCACCCACATCGTGCCGGCGCCGCAACCAACGTCCAGCACGCGACTCGCCGGCGGCAACGCGAGCTGATCGAATAGCCAGCGGTGCCATGGGTACGGGTTGATGCTGAAGCGGTCGTGCAGCGCGATCCGGGCATCAAGGTTGCGGCTGTCGCGGTACTGCACATTGCGAAGATATGACGGGTCGGTGTTGATCGAATGGGCCATGACACTGTGCGCGTATCGCATTGCGCGGAGCAAGAGAAGCTGAGGTGCACTTTGTTGTCTGCTCGGTGGCCCTGTGCTAGTCGTCCCGCGACCTTTGCGGAGGCCGCGTTTCATGTCCACGCTGATCACCGAAGAATGCATCAACTGCGGCGCGTGCGAGCCTGAGTGCCCGAACACCGCGATCTACGAAGGCGGGGCGCGGTGGGCGCTGAACGGCGACACCCACCCGGCGATCAACGACGACATCTATTACATCGTGCCCGACAAGTGCACCGAGTGCGTCGGCTTCTTCGCCGAAGAGCAATGCGCCGCGGTGTGTCCGGTGGACTGCTGCGTGCCCGATCCCAACATTCCCGAAACCGAAGCCGTGTTAATCGAGCGCGCACGCCGGCTCCATCCCGACAAACCGCTCGGCGATCCGTTTCCGTCGCGCTTCCGAACAGCGTAACCAGGCGCGGCGGCAACCCGCCGCCGATTCAACCAATCGACTCATCCGTGGAACCTCTGACCCCCACTTCTCGCGCCGCGTTTGCGGCGGTGCTGTTGGTGCTGGTTGCCGGCGGCGCGCTCGTCAGCATCTTTACGTTCGTGCGTCGACGCCCTGATACCAGTCGCGCCGGCGGCTCGCTCTTGTTGGGTGCCGCCATTCGCGCCTGGCACTTCGAGAACCTGCGCCCGTTCGAAGAGGCCTGCGTGCGCTGGGGCGTGCGGCCGGCGTGGTTGTCGTGGATACAACTCGGCATCGGCGTGCTCGTCGGCATCACGTACGCCGAGGGCCTGATCTTCGACAGCGGATTTCTGCTCATCTGTGCGGGCAGCCTAGACATCCTCGATGGGCGAGTGGCGCGGCGCACCAACTCGGGTAGCACGCGCGGCGCGTTCATGGACTCGATCATCGACCGCTACACCGATGCGCTCGCGTATCTCGGCATTGCCGTCTACTTCCGCGACTCGTGGGTGCTGTGGGCGGCGTTGTGGGCGTTGATCGGTGGGCTGATCACCAGCTACGCGCGCGCGCGTGGCGAGGCGCTCGGCGCGACTTGTCACGTTGGCTTGTTGCAGCGGCCCGAACGCTACGTGATTCTCGGACTCGGCTCGATCTTCGGCGCGCTGATCGAACACGCGCTCGGCCATCCACTCGGCTGGCAACCGCACATGATCCTCGCCACGGTGGTGCTACTGTTGGCGGTGTTGTCGAATGTGACGGCGGTGCAGCGGCTCACCCACATCATGCACCAACTCGACGGGCCGCCCGCATGAGCGACGGCAAAGGCTGGCGCGTCGGCGGCTTCTTCGTCTTCATGCTGGGCGCTGGGTTGGTGTTGGAAAGCCCGGCGGTGTGGTACGGATTGGTCATGATGGGTGCCGGAGCAATCGGGTTTGCATGGGGCCTGGTGCGTGCCCGTGGAAGCGCTGCATGAATCGAACGATTCGCATCGTCTTGAGCGTGGCGCTGTCGCTCGTGTTCCTGGGCTTCGCGGTGCAGAACGTCAACTGGAACGAAGCGCTGCGCGCGATGGCCAGTGCGCACTACATCTACGTTGCCCCGATGTTCGCGGTCACGGTGTGGACGCTGTACATCCGCGCGCAACGCTGGCGGCTGTTTCTGCGGCCGGTCGGCGTGCCGCCCATGCGGCTGCTGATCGCCGCGGTCAATATCGGGTTCATGGCCAACATGGTACTGCCGCTGCGCATCGGCGAAGTGATTCGTCCGGTGCTAGTGAGTCGCCGCCAACGCGTTCCGCTCAGCGGGATCTTGGCAACCATTGTCCTCGAACGCATCTTCGACATGTTCACCGTCGTCTTCCTCTTCGGTGTGTCGGCGCTGTTGGTTCCGGTCTCCGCGCAGGTGCAGCAGTGGGGCGTGCGGTTGACCGTACTGGCCCTGTTGATCGGCGGCGGGGTCGCGTTGGTGCGGTGGCAAGAGCAACGGATGTTGGCGCTCGCGCGCACCATCCTCCGCATAGTGCCTGCCGGCCCGCGCGACGCGATCGATCACTTTCTCGAGGGCTTCATCACCGCGCTCGAAGTACTCGACCGGCCGTCGACGTTCTTGCTGGCGTTCGCGTGGTCGCTCTACTTGTGGATGGTGATCGCGCTGGTGTGGGCGCTGGGCTTCTGGGCCTTTGATCTGCACGTGCCGGTGATCGTGGGGGCGATGACCGTGACGGTGATGGTCGCCATCGCGGTCGCGGCGCCGTCGGCTCCCGGTTATGTAGGCGCGCTGCAGTTGGGTTGCGTGCTGGCGCTGGCGATCTTCGGCGTCTCGGAGAGCCAAGCCATCGCGTACTCGATCGTCCTCCACATCGCGCAGTTTGTCGCCAGTGTGGGCGCCGGGCTATATTCGCTGTGGAGCGAAAATTTGTCGTTGCGAGAAGTGGAGAACGTGTCGGAGGTCGAAGGTGCCGCGGCTTGAAGGGCGCAGCGTTCTGCTCGGGGTGAGTGGTGGGATCGCCTGCTACAAAGCCGCCGAGATCGTTCGCCTGTTGACGACAGCCGGCGCCACTGTGCGCGTGGCGATGACCCGCAACGCGTGCGAGTTCATCACGCCGTTGACGCTGCAAACATTGTCCGGCAATCCGGTCTCCACCGACACCTTCGATCTCACGCAAGAGTCGGAGATCGGCCACATCCGCCTCGCCGATACCGCCGAGGCCGTCGTCATCGCCCCGGCCACGGCGAACATCATCGGCAAGCTGGCGCACGGCATCGGCGACGACTTGCTCACCACCGTGCTGTTGGCCGCCCGCGCACCGGTGCTGATCGCGCCGGCGATGAATGTCCACATGTACGAGAACCCAATCGTGCAGGAGAACCTCGCGCGGCTGCGCACGCACGGCTACCGCATCATCGAACCGAGCGCCGGCTTCCTCGCGTGCGGGTATGAAGGACAGGGGCGCCTCGCCGATCCCGAGATCATCGTCGCCGAAGTCGCGCGCGCGCTCACCACACCCGACCTCGCCGGGCAACGGGTGCTGGTGAGCGCCGGACCCAATCGCGAAGCAATCGATCCGGTCCGATTCATCTCCAATCGCTCGACCGGCAAGATGGGCTTTGCATTGGCGGCAGCCGCGTGGCGGCGCGGTGCCGAGGTGGTGCTGGTTGCCGGACCGACGAGTCTGCCGACGCCGTGCGGCGTGCGCCGCGTCGACGTTGACAGCGCCGAGGAGATGCACCGCGCGGTGGGCGCGGAGTTCGACCACAGCTCGATTGTGTTGATGACCGCCGCGGTCGCCGACTACCGCCCGGCGCGCGTCGCACCGCAGAAGCTCAAGAAGGCGGCGGGCGGCTTGTCGCTCGAACTGGAACGCACGACCGACATCCTCGGCGACATCGCGCCGCGCAAGGGTAGCCGCATCGTCGTTGGGTTTGCGGCCGAGACCGAAGCCATGCTCGCCAACGCGCAGCGCAAACTGCGCGAGAAACAGCTCGACTTCATCGTCGCCAACGATGTGTCTCGGCCCGACGCTGGTTTCAGTGTCGACACTAACGCGGTCACAATCGTCAGCGCCGCTGCAATTGAGGAGCTGCCGCTGATGTCGAAAGACGACGTTGCCGATCGCATTCTCGACCGTATCAGCGCACGCGTGCGGACGCCGCAGACCGCCAGCGCCTGATCGTCTTCAGTGAGGGTCGCGACCGCTGGCTTGGGCAACGACCCGCCGGGGGCGAGTGAGCGCCGAGAGCGATAACGGCGACTCCAGCGTGCCCGGACTTAGTGCCAAGGCGTCGACCTCGCGTTGCAACGCCGGTGGAATCTGCCCACGCCGCAGTAACAAGCGCAACGTGCGCCGGATCGTCAGCGCCTGACTCAACGCCTCGTGCCCGGTTGGATCGCCGGCCTGCGATGCGGACCGCTTGCCGCGGCTGAGCAGGTCGACGATGCTGGTCCGACAGAGGTCGTTGTAGAGCGGAACGATCTCGGGCGGCAGTGGAAAGCGCGACATCGCATCGAGCACAAGCACGACGCGATGCCACTGCTCGAATCCCTGCCAGGCCAGCACCGAATCGAAAATCCGCTTGTTGGTCCGAAACGAGAACAGCGTGCGGGCCACCGCCCGTTCCACCAGTGCGTCACAGGCGGTAAAGCGCCGGTGACGCAGGTCTTGGATCACTTCGCGCAGCGCCGCGTCCTGCAAGGAATCGAAGCGAGTCTCCCAGTACACATGACGCAGTGTGCGGGCCGGATAGCTGACGATGAGTTGGGTGGGGACGTAGTGATTGTGCGAGTAGACGTCGGCGGCGAGATGCGAGAGATAGCCGTAGGCGAAGGCGCGCTCGGCATTGCTGCGCGCGGCCGCGCGCACCTGCCAGCCCACCACCCACGAGTGGCAATGCGCCGCCAGCGCGCGGGTGTACTTCTTCGCCTGCGTGATGTCGGCGCCGATGCAGCCGTAGAGGTACTCCAACTGGTGGCGTGCGAGTAAATCTTGAAGCGCCGCCGGGGCGGTGTTAAGGGTTTGCAAGACCGCCGATCCGTGTGCCAAGTGCGTAATCGGTCCCCACGCCAGCGCGTCCACAGGCACCAGCAACACGACGGCGATCAGCCCCAAGCACAGCAGCATCATGTGACTGGATCGTACTATGGCGGATGAGACCCCTCAAGCTGAGTTGCGCGCGCTCCTAGCGAGTGTGCGGGCACACGTCGAAGACGCGCGCGATGACGGGGTGGCAGGCTTTCCGCGAGTGACGGCGCGCGCGACGCCGCCGCGGCCGGCGGTGCCAACGGTGCACGAGCCCTCCGCAACCGGCGTGGCGTCGCTCGACGACGTGCGCGCCGAGCTCGGCGACTGCCAGCGCTGCAAACTGTGCAAAGGGCGCACGCATATCGTCTTCGGTGTCGGCAATCCCGCTGCCGAGCTGATGTTCGTCGGTGAAGGCCCGGGGCGGGACGAAGACTTGCAAGGCGAGCCCTTTGTCGGTCGCGCTGGGCAGCTGCTCACCGAGATCATCACTAAGGGCATGAAGCTGCAGCGCGCCGATGTCTACATCGCCAACGTGGTGAAGTGTCGCCCGCCGGAGAATCGCAATCCCGAAGCGGACGAGATCGCAGCCTGCGAGCCGTTCCTGATTCGACAGATCGAAGCCATCAAGCCGCGCGTGATTGTCGCCCTCGGCAAGTTCGCCGCGCAAACATTGCTGCGCGACAGCACCCCGATCACCCGCATGCGCGGCCGGTGGTTTGACTATCACGGCATCAAGCTGATGCCGACGTTGCACCCGGCATACTTGCTGCGCAATCCCGCCGACAAGAAGTTGGTGTGGGAAGACATCAAGATGGTGCTGCAGGAGTTGGGGAGACGGCCGTGAAAATCCATACGCGGGTCTTGGCGCGGGTCGCTCTGCTGCTGGTTCTGCTGAGTGCGACGGCGGGCGCGGCGGAGCACCACGTCAACCTGATCGAGATCGACGCCGGGATCAATCCGGCCACGGCGGACTTCATCCGCGAGGCCATCGACGAAGCGCACCGCGACGGGGCGCAGGCGCTCATCATTCAGCTCGACACGCCCGGTGGTTTGCTCGATTCGAGCAAAGCGATCGTCAAGGATCTCCTCGGCTCGCCGGTACCGGTGATCGTCTACGTGGCGCCGAGCGGTGCTGGCGCGACCTCAGCCGGCGTCTTCGTCACCATGGCCGCCAACCTGGCCGCGATGGCGCCCGGTACGAACATCGGCGCGGCGCATCCAGTCGGCGGCCAGGGGGAAGACATTGCCGGCGACATGCGCGAGAAGGCGGAGAACTTCACCGCGTCGCTCAGCAAGTCGATCGCACAACAGCGCGGCCGCAATGTCGAGTGGGCCGAGAAGGCGGTGCGCGAAAGCGTCTCGATTACCGCCCAGGAGGCGCTCAAGCTCGGCGTGATCGATTTGGTGGCGATCGATATTCCCGATCTCCTGCGCCAAGCCGACGGCCGCGAAGTCGACGCCAACAACACGAAGCTGAAGCTGGCGCTGGCGGACGCGACCGTCGCGCGCAAACAGATGCGCCTGAAGCAGACGCTGCTCAACATCATCGCCAATCCCAACGTCGCCTACCTGCTGATGATGGCGGGGCTGCTCGGACTGTACGTCGAGTTTACGCATCCGGGTGTTTTCTTCCCGGGCATCGCCGGCGCGATTTGTCTCGTGCTCGGGTTGACGGCGTTGCAGGTGCTGCCGATCAACTATAGCGGCTTGGCGTTGATCCTACTCGGTGTGGCGATGCTGGTCGCGGAATTGTTTCTGCCCAGCTTCGGAGTGGTGGGCGTTGGCGGGCTCATCGCATTCGTGATCGGGTCGCTGTTGCTGTTCGACACCGCCGACTCGGACCTCGCGGTCGATCGCGGTATCATCGCGGCCGCGGCGGCGACGCTCGGCAGCTTTACGCTCTGGGTGGGATACCTCGTGGTGCACTCGCAACGGCGCAAACCGTCGTTGGGGCAGGAGGGCATGATCGGCGAAGTCGGCGAAGTGCGACAGCGGCTGGCACCCGCGGGTAAAGTGTTCGTCCATGGCGAGTACTGGAATGCGGTAGCCGAAGCCGCCGATGACCCGCTCGATGTCGGCGCGCAGGTGCAAGTGGTGGCGATTGAGGGGCTGAAGATCGTTGTGCGTGCGCTGCGACCAGCTCTCAGCGGGCGTGAAGGAGGCAAGAGATGATCGGTCCGTTCGCGACAGTTGTGGTGGTGGTTGCCGGCTTGGTGCTCAGCGGCATCAAGATTCTCAAAGAGTACGAGCGCGGAGTGATCTTTCGGCTGGGGCGCTTGGTCGACCATCGTGGCCCCGGCATCATCTACGTGCTGCCGGTGATCGAGCGCATGCAACGGGTCGATCTGCGGACCATCACGATGGACGTCCCGCCGCAGGATGTCATCACCAAGGACAACGTGTCGGTGAAAGTCAGCGCCGTGCTCTACTTTCGTGTCGTCGATCCCAACCGCGCGGTGGTCGAAGTCGTCGACTACTTGTTCGCCACCTCGCAGCTGGCGCAGACGACGCTGCGCAGCGTCTGCGGCCAGGCCGAACTGGACGAGTTGCTGGCCGAGCGCGACAAGCTCAACGCGCGGATCCAAGAGATCCTCGATCAACAGGCCGACCCGTGGGGCATCAAGGTCGTCACGGTCGAGGTGAAGCACATCGATCTGCCTCAGGAGATGCAGCGCGCCATGGCTCGCCAAGCCGAAACCGAACGCGAGCGCCGCGCCAAGGTCATCAACGCCGAAGGTGAGTTCCAAGCCGCGCAAAAACTCGCCGATGCCTCACACATCATCAGCCAGCATCCGGTGGCGCTGCAACTGCGCTTCCTGCAAACGCTCACCGAAGTGGCGTCGGAGAACAATTCGACGACGATCTTCCCGGTCCCGGTCGATTTGTTCGCGCCGTTCTTCGCGCTGAATGAGAAGAAGACCTAACATCGGCAGACGCCGCAAATCTCGACCTTACATTGCGGCCCAGCGATCGAGTCTGGTAAGCACCGGCCACGATGCAGACACGATGGTTCGTGCTGACGATGCTCTTTCTCACGGCGAGGCCGGCGGCGGCCGAGCCCGACTGGGACGCGTTGACCAACGAGGCGGCCCAGCTGCTCTCCCGCTACGTGCAAATCGACACCACCAATCCGCCAGGCAATGAGCTGCCGGCGGCGCGTCTGCTCGAACAAACTCTGACACAGCACGGCGTGGGGTCGACGCTCTACCCGAGCGCCGACAATCGCGCCAATCTGCTCGCACGCCTTCCTGGTAGCGGACGGGCCGAACCGCTCGTGCTGCTGCATCACATGGACGTCGTGCCGGTGGAGGTGGCGAACTGGTCGTTCCCGCCGTTCAGCGGCGAGATTCGCGACGGCTTCGTCTATGGGCGAGGGAGCATCGACGACAAGAGCCACGGGGTCGTGCAACTCTTCGCGCTGCTTGCCCGCCATCAGGAACAGCGGCCGTGCACCCGCGATCTGGTGTTCCTGGCTGTGGCGGACGAAGAGGTGGGTGGAGAAGCCGGTGCGCGCTTCATGGTCGAGCGGCACCCCGATCTGGTACGCGCCGCGGCCGTGTGGAACGAAGGTGGCGCCAGTGTCGAAGGGATTCTCGCGGATCATCCCGTCAATTCGATTGCGACCACGGAGAAGAATTCGCTGTGGCTAACACTCGACGCGACCGGTGAAGGTGGCCACGGTTCCGCTCCCACGCCCGATGGGGCGATCAATGTGTTGATTGCCGCGCTGGCGCGGATTGCGGCATGGGAGACGCCGATTCACCTGGTGCCGTCGGTTCGCGACGGGTTCGATCGGCTCGGCGGAGCGATGTTTCTCGGCGGCGGGTTTCTGCTCCGCAATCTCGATTCTCCGGTGATCGGCAGCCTGGCGCGCGGACGCATCACCAAGAACCGCGTCACCAACGGCTTGGTGCGCAACACGATTGCGCTCACCGGCCTGCGTGCCGGCGTGAAACACAACGTCATCCCGCGCGCGGCGGAGGCCGACATCGACGTGCGCTTGCTGCCCGATCAGTCGCCCGAGGAGTTCCTCGCGGAGTTGCAGCGCGTGATCGACGATCCGCGCGTAACCATTCGCCCGCTGCGCGAGTTGCCCGAGTTGCAGCCTCCGAGCCCACCCGACACGCCGTTCTTCGCCGCCGTCGAGCAATCGTTGGCCAAACGTTTACCCGCCAGTGTGACCGTGCCGGGGATGCTCACCGGCGGTAGTGACTGCAAAGCGTTCCGCGCCGTCGGCATCCCGTGCTACGGCTACCAACCGCTGCTGGGCAACACCGACATGATCGCCCGGATCCACGGCGTCGACGAACGGCTCAGCCTCGACAATCTCCGACTCGGCATTCAGGTTACGTACGACGTGCTGACGACGCTCTGCGAGCCGTGACGGTGGGGACGGTCGCTGGCTGCTCGCGCGCAGTCGCGGCTAGCTCGCGATAGGGTACGCGGAGGGATACCGTCGTGCCGCGTCGTGGTTGTACCGTCACTCGCACGTGGCCGCCGAGCAGGGCGAGCCGGTCGCGCAATACCGCCGGCAGCCACGCCTCGCGCCGCGTGCTCCGCCGCGAGTCGAAGTGCAGACGGGCGCACAGGTGCCCGTCGCGGATGCTAAGGTGCACCGCGACATCGGCGGGAGACTGGCGCTGCTGCGCGCTAGCCAACACTTCGCGGATGAGAAACACCAGTTCGTGCGCAATGGTTGCCGGGATGGCTTCCAGCGCGCCACCCGTGACGCTGACGCGCTGACCGCGGCGCGTCACTTCGTGGGCAAGCGCTTGAACTTCCGCCAACAGGTCCACCGCCGAAGCGTCGTGGTGGCGCAGTCGCGCGACGAATCCCTGCATCGCGAGGAGCTGTTCGCGCAATGCCGTCTGCAGCGCGGCGAGGTCCGTGTTCCCCACCGGCTGCCCACGCCGCTGGAGCGCGCCCACTTGCATGCTGATGCCGACCAGGGTCTGGAGCACCGTGTCGTGCAGATCACGGGCGATGCGTTCGCGTTCGCGGTGGCTGGCGAGCTCGCGTTCGTGTTGAGCGGCGTCTCGGTGTAGTTGTGCCTGTTCCAGGCGCAGCGCGGTCACGTCCGCGATGCTGGCGAGCGTCCGCGCGTCGTGGTGTGCGGTGCCCGCCCCGCTGACCACGATGACGCCTTGCACGCGATCGCCCGCCTGCAGTGAGGCGAGCAGCGCGGGCCCGCTGCCGGCCCACACCGCGAGCGGTGATTCGCTCGGCAATGTGTGCGCGACGACCGCAGGACCGCTCGCATGTGGCGCAGCGTCCCACGGGGCGAACGCGCGCACCGGCACCAACGGCGGCCGCGCCGTTCCCGCGCGCGGGCGAAGGTGATCGTCGATCGCCCGCGCAGCCAATTCGAGACGCCGTCCCGCGCGATCGCTCAACCACACCGTACACACCGTCGCGCCCAGGGCGAGACGCGCGCGCCGCGCTACCGCCTCGAGGTACGCGTCACGTTCAAACGGGTGCGGCGGCACCGCGGCGAGATCGAGCAGAATCCGGGTGCGCTCGAACAGCCGCGCCGCTTCCACCGCAACACCGACTTGCTCCGCGTACTGACGCGTTCGATCAATCTGGGCGGCGGTGAAGGCGGTCTCGGGATGATCCGTGATGGCAGCGAGCGCACCGACGACCTGAGTCTGCACGCGCACCGGCATCACCAGGAGTCGGCCGACCCGATCGGCGACGAGGTCGATCGGAAACCACTCGGCCAGCACGGTCGGTTCGAGCGTGAAATGGCCCTCGGGTGGAAAGTTGCGCGGCAGGTGATCGGGGTAGGCCTTCTGGGTAACGATGGCGATGAAATCGTTGGAGACGCCTGCAACCGCCGCCAAGCGCAAGCGCGCCGTGGTCGGATCGCGCAGGATCACGCCGCAGGCGCGTGCGGGTATACCGGCGAGCGCACGCTGCGCGAGGCGGGCGAGGACTTCGTGCAGCTCGCTGGACCGTGCCGACTCACCCAGGCGATCGGCCAAGGTGACCGCGCTGAGCGCCGCCGCCCGCTCGTACTCGGCCAGTTGGGCGAGCGCGATGGCGGTCGCGGCCATCACCCCCCAGGGCTCCAGTGCTGCTCGGTTGTGAAGTTGTGCGGCTGGCGTTGGCGCTCGATAGAAGAGACAGGCCAGGCCGTGGAGTCGCCCGGAGTATCGCAACCGCAACGGCACCGCGTGGACTGAGTGCCAGCCCGCCCACAGCGCGCAACCCGGGATGAGCGCGGCGCCCTCCAGCGTGACGATCGGCGCGGGATTCTGGAGCAGTCCGTCCACTTCGCGCGACGAACCGCGCGCCAATGTGGAGCGCTTGAAGGCTCGCTGCGCGCCGGCACTGAGTCCACGCGCCGACCCGGGCCGCAATTCCTCGCGCACGTGATCCCACACGAAGACGCATGTGGCGTCGCAAGCGAACAGATGGACGGCTTCCTCCGCTACGGTATCGAGGGTCTCGGCAACATCGGTGAACTCGCCGCTGGCACCGTGATCGGAGCCGTGCGCGGGCTCGCCATCGGGCGGAGGGCGCATGATGGTACACAGAGCGCGCCGCATGGCCGATTGTCAAGCCGAACACTAGGGCCGGCGCGCTACACGTCGAGGGTGTCCACTTTCGGGGCCCGTTCCATGATGAAGCGGAAACGCGGCTCGACCTCCTTCCCCATCAGCGTCTGAATCGTCTGCTCGGTGGCCGCGTCATCGGCGATGCCAACGCGCAGGAGCGCGCGCCGCGCCGGATCGAGCGTGGTCTCTTTCAGCGTCGACGGGTTCATCTCACCCAAGCCCTTGAAGCGTTGGACGGTGGCCGACTTGCCGTTCGCGGCTGCGAGAACGCGGTCGCGCTCCGCGTCGTCGAGCGCCCACTTGGTCTCCTTGCCGATGTCGATGCGATAGAGCGGCGGCTGGGCGATGAAGACGAAGCCACCGCGAATCAGCTCCGGCATATGGCGGTAGAAGAAGGTGAGCAGCAAGGTGCAAATGTGATGACCGTCCGAGTCGGCGTCCATCAACAGGCAGATCTTGTGGTAGCGCAGCTTCGACCGGTCGAAGCTTTTGCCCGCGCCGCAGCCGAGGGCGGAGACCAAGTCGCTCAACTCCTTGTTGTTGAGCACCTTGCTGGTGGAGGCTTGCTCGGTGTTGAGCACCTTGCCGCGAAGCGGCAGGATGGCTTGGAACTCACGGGCGCGACCTTGCTTGGCGGAGCCGCCGGCGGAGTCGCCCTCGACGATGAACAGTTCGCTCTCAGCCGGATCGGTCGAGCTGCAGTCGGCGAGTTTGCCGGGCAAGTTGAGTCGGTGCGAGATCGCGGTCTTGCGCTGCACGCTCTCCACCGCCGCGCGTGAAGCGCTGCGCGCGCGGGCCGCGAGGATAACGCGCGAGGCGATCGCGTTGGCGGGCGTTCGGTTCTGCAGCAGATGATTTTCGAGGGCAGTGCGGATGAGATTGTCGATCGGCGCCGTCACCTCGGAGTTGTTGAGCCGCTCCTTGGTTTGTCCCTGAAACTGCGGTTCCTGAATGTAGATTGAGAGCACCGCGACCACGCCCTCGCGCACGTCCTCAGCGGCGATGGTCAACCCCTTGGGCGTCAGGTTCTGCACCGCGAGATAGTTGCGGACGGCTTTGGTCAATCCGTTTCTCAACCCGTTCTCGTGCGTACCGCCTGAGGAGGTCGGGATGCCATTGACGAAAGAGAGGATGCGCTCCTCGGTCGCTTCGGTCCACGCCACCGCACACTCGATGACGAAGCCGTCTTTGCGCTCGACGTCGAACGGCTCCGCGACTTGTTTGTGGCCGCCATCGGCGATCAGCTTCTCGATGTACTCGGCGATGCCGCGCTCGTGGCGAAAGGTCTCGCTCTGCTTGTCGACGTGGTTGTCGAACTCCAGCGTGAGGCCACGGTGCAGATACGAGCGGGCTTCGAGGCGTTCGCGAATCAGTGCAGGACTGAATGTCGTCTTGGGAAAGATCGATGCGTCGGGCGTGAACGTGATGCTGGTGCCACTCCCGCGTGCGGGGGCGCCACGCTTCATCTTGCCGGTCGCCTTGCCGGCGGCAAAGGTCTGCTCCCAGTGATAGCCGTCACGCTTGACGTTGGCGACGAGCGGAGAGGCGAGGGCGGTCACCACCGACGCGCCGACGCCGTGCAAGCCGCCCGAGTGGAAGTAGTTCTGGTTCTCGAACTTGCCCCCGGCGTGCAACGTGGTGAGGATCAGCTCCAACGCCGAGCGTTTGTACTTCGGATGCATGTCGACCGGGATGCCGCGGCCGTTGTCGCTGACGGTCATCGTCTTACCGTCTTTGTGCAACGTGACGACGATCTTGTCGCAGTGCCCGTTCATCGCCTCGTCGACGGCGTTGTCGACCAGCTCCCAGAGCAAATGATGCAGCCCGGTGACGTCGGTGCCGCCGATATACATCCCCGGCCGCTTGCGCACCGGTTCGAGGCCTTCGAGAACTGTGATGTCTTTTGCGGTGTACTTCTGCTTCATCAGCCACCCATCCCCACTGCGGAGTTTCTACCACAGCAGCGCACAGATCACAGGGGCGGCATCAGCGTGGGGTCTCACGATCGGGTTTGCCGATCGGCTGATGTAAAACTGCGAGGGCGAGGCTCCTGCCGAGCCGCACTGTACAAGCCGAACGGCTCGCCGGGAGGCTCGACCTCCCCCTGGAGGATTGCAGCCTTCAGGTATGCTTTGTTGGTCGAGAGGTCCCGTGGCCCGCGCAGCGAGCCGACGAGGTCGCCCGCTAGATCGACGCAATTGACGAATGGTTTGGCGCCGATCGTATTGCCCTCGTTGCATCGAGGCAATACTGGGAGCAAGGTCAGTCGAACCTCTCGACGACAGCGCGCCGCGGCCTGAGCACTCGATTGCCCAATGTCTCTCAATCAAGCGTTAGACCGATTCGCCGGCGTTCTCGATCGCCGACCCCTCGTCGTCGCGCTGAGCTTGTTCATCGTCGCCGCGTCGGCGTATGGCTTTCGGCTGGGGTTGCCCGACATCTATGGAGATGACGAAGCCTTGGACGCGGGCGTGGTGTGGGAAATGGCGGAGAACGATCATTGGCTCCTGCCGTTTTTCAACGACGAGATGGTCCCGGAAAAACCTCCGCTGTTTTTCTGGCTCGCCGCCGGCGTCGCCCGCATCGGCGGCGTGAGCGAGACCACGGTTCGCCTGCCCTCGGTTGTGGCGGCCGCATTGACGGTGATGACGGTTTTCCTGGCCGGCCGGCGGTTGGTGGGGGCCGGGCCTGCGTTCCTCGCCGCGCTCATCGTGCTCACCGCGCCGATGATGGTGGCGCGGGCGCGCGTCGGCCGCGCCGACATGGTCCTCGTCGCCTGCGCGACCGGCGCTTTCTTTGCGGCCGCAATCAGCCTCGCGCCCAACGCGGCGCGCCGGCATCGCAACGCGTTCTGGCTGTTGGCCGCGCTCGCGGTGCTGGCGAAGGCGGGCGCGGGGCTTGGCGTTGTGGCGTGTGGAACAGTGGCGCTGCTACTCGGCGCTCGCAAAGGCCCGCTGCGACTCGCGACGCCGGAAGGCATCATCGGCTTCGTCGTCCTCGCCTTCAGTTGGCACGTGTTTGCGACTCTGGCGCTCGGTCAGAGTTTTGTTTCGGTGAACCTCTTGCAGCAGAACCTCAACCATCTGGTCGGCGGAATAGATGGCCCGCCGGTGAAGCGGGGGATCGAGCATCTGCTGAAGCCAACGATCAATCTGATCGGCGGTGTGATGCCGTGGTCGATATTGGGACTGGTCGCCGTTCGCGGCTGGCGAACGGCATGGAGCACCAACGGCAAGCTCGGCCTGATCTGGGCGGGCGCGGGGCTGGCCTTCTTCTCCGCGGCCGCGAGTCGGCATTCGTACTACGTCGCACCACTCGTTCCTCCGCTTGCCCTGTTTCTTGGAACTCTGCTGTGGAACGAAAAGAGCGCGCAACCGCGCGCACCAGTGGTTCGGATCGCGCTGGTCTCGCTGAGCATCGCGGTGATCGTCGCCATCGTCGGCGTGGTGCTGCTGCGCGCATGGTCGGCAGCCGATTGGGTCGGGATGTCGGTTTCGGATCACACGAGGGCCGCCATGCTGTGGGAGTGGTGGTCGCGTCGGTCGGCGCTGGCGGTGGTGCTGCTCGCCGTTTTGGCGGCGGCCTCCATCTTTTCGGTTAGGATGACTTGGCGACGGCAAGCCGCGTGGGCGGTTGCGGTCTGTTTGCTCGCCGCAGCCGGCATCCAGGCGATCACCGAAGCGGCCCTGGGAAGCGAAAGCACCGCGCACTTGTCGCTGAAATCATTTGCCGGCGAAGTCGCGCGGGTCGATGGCCCGGTATACTTCTACGGGCCAGTGATTCGGCAGATCGTCTACCACGCGCGACGGCACATCCATCACGCGTCGCTCGCTGAGCTGTCGGCTCGGTCCTCTTTCTACCTCATCGCGACCGAGTCAGAGTTGCTGGAGTTGCGCACGCGCTTGGTTCAACCGGTCGCAGAACTCGCCGCGGGCGACGGCATCGTCAACAACTCCGACGTGGCCCATGTGGTCCTTCTTCGAGTCGACCGATAGCCAACGCGAAATGGCTCACTCTTTTCGGATGAGTGGTGAATCCTCTGGCGCCAGCCGCGTCATCTTGACGCTCTCGTCCCAGAGCGCGCGCGCACGATCGAGGTCGTACGACGCATCTGACGACGGCGCGTCGTGCCAGCGTGCGTGCGACGGGAAATACTTTCCCGACGTCCGTTCGAGCGCCGGGTCAAGCACCAGCTTCGCGAGCGCTGCGCCGGATTTCGGCGCCGGGTTGATGGTGGAGACCAGCGGCGAGAGCAGACGCGCCACGCCGGGCAGAATCCGATCCCAGATGAAGCGCAGAGCGGGCGGGTAGTCGCGCGCCAGACCGGAGCCCGGCACCAGGCCGGGGTCGAAGGCGTTGACGGTGAGCCGGTGCTCCGCATTCGACAAACCGGCGGCCGCGATCCGTCGGACGAGTTCGTAAGTGAACCACAGGTTGCAGAGTTTGCTGTTCACGTATGCGAGGCGGCCATCGAATTCGCCCGCACGCGGGCCGCCGGTGACAGCGAGCGTGTCGAACTCTGCGACCGCAGCCTTCGGCATGCCGGTTCTGAGCTTTGGATCATGCACGCCGGACGCAACGATCACGATGCGCCCAGACTGATTCCGCAGCAGGCGAGCGAGGAGCAGATTGGTAAGCAAGAAGTGCCCGAGATGATTGACGGCGAATGTGAGTTCATATCCGTCGGTCGAGAGCTGCGGCCCGGTGTGCATCTGCAGACCTGCGTTGCAGACCAGCGCCCGCAGCGGGACGTTCTGTGCCTCGATCGCATGAGCGAATTGGCGCACGGACGCGAGCGAACCGAGGTCGAGGCCCATCTCGAACGCGGCGCCGTCGCCACTTTCGGCATTGATCCGCCGTACCGCCTCGACCGACGCTTCGCGGTTTCGACTCGCGACGACGACGTGCCACCCTTCACGGGCAAGCTGCCGCGCACACTCGAAGCCGATGCCTGAGTTCCCTCCAGTTACGAGAGCGGTGTCACGACTCATGATCTCTACAACCGCTCGAAGCACTCGCGACGCGTGATCTCTTCCACTGTCTCGCGGCGCGACATCAGATAGGGTTGCCCATCCTCTAGCCAGACTTGCGGGGCGCGACCGATGGAGACGTAGTTCGAACTCATCGCCACGCCGTACGCACCGGCATCGTGCAGAATCAAAAGATCGCCCCGCTTCGGCGGCGGCAGATCGCGCGGTTGGAGCAGTTCGTCGGCACCACGGGTGAACACGTCGCCCGATTCGCACAGCGGCCCCGCCACCACGACCGGCGGGCGCGGCGCCTTCGATTCGGCGCCGTGAATGGTGATGTGATGATACGAGCCGTACATCGCCGGACGAATCAGATCGACGAACCCGGCGTCGACCATCGCGAAGGTGTGGCCAGGACCCTTGTCGTTCGGACGCGTTGACTTCACGTCGGTGACGCGTGCCACCAACGCGGTGCTCGGCGCCACGACGTAGCGACCGGGCTCGATCTCCAACCGCAACGGCCGTCCGGCGGCCGCGCTCACGCGCGCCTGCGCGTCGCGCAGACCGCGCGCGAGCGGATTGAGATCGAGCGGCGGCACGTCCGGGTGATACGGATGCGGCAACCCACCGCCGAGGCCCACCGCTTCGAGCGCCGGATAGTCGCCGACCCGCTCGACGAAGAAGTGCGCCAGCTTGGCCATGTTGGCGGTGAACTCGTCGATCGTCGGTCCACTACCGACATGCGCGTGCAACAGTACAATCGGATTGCCGGCCTGCTCCGCGGCGCGGCGAACGCCATCGGCATCGTCGTGCCAAATGCCGTGCTTCGAGCTCGGACCGCCAGTGTCGACCGCGCTCACGTGCCCGTGGCCAAAGCCGGGATTGAGGCGCACGCCAATCGGGCCCCGATATCCCGCGCTCTGAAGTTCGTCGATCATCGCTGGCGAGCCGATGTTGGGGAGGATGCGGTGCTCGACGACGACCGCGAGGGCATTGTCGCGGAACACATCGGCGGTGAAGAGGACGGTGGGCGGCTGCGTGCCCATCCGGAAGCCCGCCGCGCGGGCGCGCAACACTTCGTTGCCTGACACCGCATCGATCCACAGGCCTTGCGTGGAGATCTCTTCGAGCACGCGCCGCGTCGAACACGCTTTCATGGCGTAGCGCGCCTGCAGGTGCGGATGATCTGTCAGCCGCTGCACGTCCGCAATCCGCCGCCGCAACACGTCGGCGCTGGTGATAAAGAACGGTGTACCAACCCGCTGCGCAATCGCCTGCAGATCGACACTCTCGCAAAACGATTCCGGCATCGCTCCTCCGTTGGTGCGTCTCGTAACAATCCCTCTGTGGTGGTGCAAGCCGATCGTCAGAGCCGACAGTGCACACTCGTGGACGCTCGCGTTCGACTGCGGCCCAAATCAGCAAACTTACCCAACTTGCTTCTGCCGCTTCATCTCGTATGATCGCCCGCCGCGGCAGGTAGGAGAGGAACGATGGCGAGCACAAGTTTGGAAGAGCGAGAGCGGCGCGGGCGCGCCAATCTCCCACTCGAGCTAGTGCTCGTGCGCCACGCCGAGCCCGATTGGGATTGGGCACGGGACACCAGCGGCGATCCGCCGCTCACCGCGCTAGGTCGCCGGCAAGCCGCGGATGTGGCCGCGCACCTCACCACGATGCCGCTCAATGCCTTGTACTGCAGTCCGCTGGCGCGGGCCCGCGAGACGGCGGCAATCATCGGCGCCGCACAGCAGCTCGACGCCACTGTGGTCGCAGGGCTCGCTGAGATTCGCGTCCCCATGTTGTCATCGGCGTCGCAAGCCGAAGTGGACGCCTACTTCGCCGCCGCGGCGCGGCGCTCGCTGCGTGAGCACTGGGACGGCTTTCCCGGCGGCGAGCCGTTCCGCGAGTTTCACGCGCGCGTCACCGCCGCCTTCGAGTCGGTCCTGGCGCACTACAACGTGCGGCCGCAGCACGCCGACGAGTTCGCGGTGTGGCACTCCCCCGCGCGGGCGCAAACGTTGCGCGTCGGCGTGGTCGCGCACGGCGGCACCAACGGCGTGTTGCTCACCCACATGCTCGGTATCGCGTCGGTGCCCTGGGAGTGGATTCGCTTCGAAACCCCGCTGGCCGCATACAGTGTGATCGGGCTGCGCGCCATCAACGATCAAGGATACGTGTGGTCACTGCAGCAGTTCGGTCGCCGCGCCGACGATCGCGAGTCCGATTCGTGAGCCACGCTCGCAGGCGAATGACTCTCGGCCAATGCGCCACCATCGCCGTGCTGCTGTGGCAGTGTATCGGCTGCAGCGATGGCCTGTTCTCGCACAGCGCGAGCCGCCGTGGCAGCGACCATCGGCCATGTGCATGGCTACCGGACGAGCATGCGGAATGGCAGTTCCGCCGCAGCGCGGTCGGCGACAAAGTGCGGCGGCTGGTGCAGCCGGCGTTGCAACGGGCCGAGCTCGACGGGTGGCTGCTGATCGAGCGCGACTACCAACGCGACCCGATGCTCGACAGCTTTGGCTTCACCGAGCCCGGCGACAAAGCCGTCTTGCTCCTCGATAGCGGCGGGCCGGCGCCGCGCGCCTTCGGCTTCGGTACCGCACCCGCGGTTGTCGCTCAACTGACGGCGTCCGGACTGTTTGAACAAGTATCGCCGCTCACACCCTCGGCGGTGGAAGATGTGCTCGCGCGCTTTCACCCGCGCCGTATCGGTATCGACTATTCGGCGCGCATCGCGCTGGCCGACGGCATCGCGACGGGAACCCGCCAGTTCGCCGCGTGGTTGGTGGGACGTGAGTACGCGGGGACGTTTCGCTCGGCTGAGAACGCAGTGATCGCGGTGCGGGCCGACCGCACGCCAGACGAAGTCGAACTCGCCAAGCAGGCCGCACGCTGCGCCGCCGAGATCGCCGATCGCGAACTCGCCAACGCCACACTCAACGCGGGTCGGACCACCGCCACCGAGCTGTCGAGCCGCCTGGCGGCCGCCATTCGCGACGCGCAACTCGAACTTCCTTCCGCGCCGCAGGTGTCGATCATCCAACTCGCCGATCGCCCGCATCTGGCGTGGCCGTGGGCGGGACCGAACACCGACACGACGATTGTCGCCGGCGATCTCGTCCACATCGAGTTGAACTTACGCTACGCCGGCGTCGCCGCCACGACCCAGCGCACGGCGTACGTGCGCGGCAGCTGGGAACGCGAGGTGCCTGCCGACGTTCGCCGCGCCTTCAGTACGATGACGCAAGTGCGGGCCAGCCTCACCCCCCTGTTTCGTGTCGGAGCGACCGGCCGTCAGGTTGCTGCCGACGCGGCGGCGTGGGCGCAGCAGCAGCACCTCAGCGTCGAGTTAACCGCGCACCCGGTCGGCTACACCGCCCGCGAAGTCGGGACGTTCACCTGCTCCGAACGGCCGTTTGATCCCTACGATCCGGCCGACACCCTCGCCGACCGGCCGCTACAAGAGCGCGACTTGCAGGCGCTCGCGTTCCACGTCACCGTGTTGCTCGACAACGGCAACCGCCTCACGCTCTCGGCTGGCGATGTCGGCGAAGTCGGCTTCGGCGGCCTCGCATTGCTCACGCCGCCGAACGATTGAGCGCCGACAACAACGGAGGATTCTGCGGATGGACTTCACGACGCTGACACTCACCACCGACGATCGCATCGCCACGATTACCCTCAACCGGCCCGAGCGCCTCAACGCCATCAATCGCGAGTTGCCGATTGAATTGGAAAAGGCAGTGCAGGTCGCGAACGACAATGCGGCGGTCCATGTCATCGTGTTGCACGGCGCCGGCCGGGCGTTTTGCGCCGGCTACGATCTCGACTGGGGGACGCGCGTGGAGCACGAGAGTGACGCGCGCCAGAGCTGGGACCCCGTGCGCGATTTCGTCGGCATGTCCGACAACGTGCGCCGCTTCATGAGTCTGTGGCACAGCCGCAAACCGGTGATCGCACAAGTACACGGGTGGTGCGTCGGTGGCGGCACCGATCTCGCGCTGTGTTCAGACCTGATCGTCGCCGCCACCGACGCGCAGATCGGGTATCCACCCGCGCGCGTCTGGGGCTCGCCGACCTCAGCGCTGTGGGCGTATCGCCTCGGCATGGAGCAAGCCAAGCGCCTGCTGCTCACCGGCGATCCGGTTGACGGCGCCAAGGCGGAACAGATCGGCCTCATCTACAAGGCCGTGCCGCCGGCGCAGTTGGCGGCGGAAGTCAGCGCGCTCGCGCAGCGCATGGCGCTGTTGCCCATCAATCAGCTCATCATGATGAAGCTACTGGTGAACCAGGCGTACGAAAACATGGGGCTGCGCAGCTCGCAGATCATCGGCACGATCTTCGACGGGATCGCTCGGCACACTCCTGAAGGTGTGGCGTGGCGCGAGTTGGCAATGAAGGAAGGCTTCAAGGCCGCGGTGGCCGAACGCGACGACCCGTTCGGCGACTACGCCAGTCGCAAGCGATGAGCCGCTGCTACTCGGTATCCGGTAGCGGTTTGCTGGGCGCGTCGAAGTCGGAGCCGTCCTCGATCGCCTCAGTCACGTCTTCAGTCGCGGGCTGATCCTGCCACCGCGCGCGTGGCAGCGGCGTCGGTTCCTCGCGCGTGCGATCCTCGCGCTGCCAGGGAGCCTGTTCAACGCGCACGTGATCGACGACGGCAGTCAGTCCCATCACGTCGTTGAGCGTGTGCAGCAAAATTTGATGCTCGGCGTTGCTCGGTACCTCGCCCTCGACGTACACCACCCCATGGCGACAGACGATGCGCAATTCGTCGAAATCGAGGCGGCCGTCGGCGAGCAGCTGTTCGCGCACGGTGGTCTGGAGCTCGCGATCACTCAGCAGGGCGTATTCCGGTGGCAACGTCGCGCGCGGCGGTGTGTCACCCACGACCGGTTCCTCAATTGCGGCGGTGAGCATGCCGCGCTCGGCCGCATTGGCGCAGGCGATGCAGTAGGATGTAGCCGGCAGCGCCTGCAGTCGCGCCGGGGCGATGACTTCTTCACAGCGGATGCAGAAACCGTAGGTGCCGGCGGCCATGCGGGCGAGCGCCCGATCGATCTCCTCGACCTCGACCTTAGCGCGGCGGTCGAGACGGTCGAGCAAGCGCATCGTCACCTCTTCCTGTGCCGCTTCCTCCAACTCGCTATCGCGCGTCCCCTCGAGCGCGTGCAGATCGGTTTCCGTGACGGCGACTTCCTTGAGCAGCAGGCGACGGTGATACTGCAACGTTTGGTACAGTGCGTCGCGATCCTTCTTGCGCATGGCGATCCTCCTGCCTTGGGCGCAAGCACAGTATGGCACCAACCGCAGGCAAGTGGGAAGCATGAAGAGAACGCGCGACCGCGTTCAGCGGCGCTTGCGATCGAACAACTCGAACCCGCGGTCAGGATGGTAAAAGAGACGATACGCCGATTCGACTGGTTCACCCATGCGGTGGACCTCCACGCGCATCGACGGGTCGTCGTAGTACAGCCGAACCGCGTCTTCGAATCCGTAGACGAACACGCCGCGGCCGCGCAGATCACCGAGGCCGTAGAACGCCAGCGGGCGACCGGGCTCGGGGTCGGGGAGCACCTGCAGCAAACTCTCCACGACCTCGCGATGGAGCGCACCACGCGCCACCCACTCGGTCTCTTCGCGGTCAACCGCCCGCTGCCCGCTCCATAGGTAGGTGCCCAGCAGCGCGCTCACGCAGAGCGCCGCGAATCGCGGGCTGCGCCGCTGTAGGATGCGATACAGTTGCGCAACTAACTCAGCAAACACCAACCCAAATCCGGCAACCGCCAGATACAGGTGGCGTGGCCCGCCTCCAAACATCCGAAGCGCAAATGGCGCCACACCCATGCCGATCCACAGCAGCCCCCACAGGGCGATCGGCGCACCGCGCCACCATAGCCAAATGGCAACCAGCGTGAGTGCTGCCGCCGCGGGCAGCGCCAGCCATCCCAGATCGGCCGGCAGGTTCAACATCAGTGAGCTGGTATTGCCGAGCTTACGTGCGAGGAGATTCGTCAGCGCCAATGCCTCAAGCGGCACACCGGGATCGACCCCCATCTGTCCAAGCGTGATCGGCGCCGATATCACCAAGTGTCGCAAGAGCCCGAAGCCCAGGAAGACGCCGGCCAACCCACCGTAGAGTCGAAGGCTGCGACGCTCGAACAACGCCGGGCGATCGGAAAACACCTCGCGCGTCAGAATCAATGCCGGCAAGACCGCCGCGCTCTCCAGTCCGCCCAACGCGAGTGCGAACGGCCCCAGGACGAAGATGAGCCGGCCGCGCCGCTGGCGCCAGCGCACCGAGGCCCACAGCGCGAACAAAACCAGCGCGCCCGACATCGGTCCGCCGGCTGCGCACACCCACGTCGCCGATTCGGTCTGAATCGGATGCGCGGCGAACACCATCGCCGTCATCAGCGCGCGGAAGCGGTCGGTGATTTGGGCGCTCAGCGTATACAGGGCGCACGCTGCGAGGGCGTGCCACGCGACGCTGATCAGGTGATACCAGACCGAGTCTACCCCCCACACCAGATACTCGATCCCGAACGCGAGCTGGAGCAAAGGACGCCACGAGGTGCCGGCACCGTCGAGGATGACGTCGCTGGTCAGCAGGGTCCACAGCCCCCGCCCAGGTTGCAGTTTGCAACGGAGCAGCCACGTGAAGTCTTCGTTAATGAAGAATGCCGCGAAGCTGGCGCGGTAGATGAAGAAGACGAGCCCCACGAGCGCCGCATACGCGAAACCGTCCCACACGCCCGTTGCTGGCAGGTTGTTCGTGTCGCTCGCGGCTGTCCTGTCGGCGCTCACTACGGCGTGCTCTAGCGGGGGCACCAACGATCAGCAAACGAGCCGAAGGAGACGCCCACCGGTGCGATTGACCGCACGCTGCGTTGTTCCTAATCTACCGGCCATGGCGAAAAACCTCGCAGTCATCTCGGTGATCGGGAAAGACCAGAAGGGTGTCGTCGCACGCGTGTCGACCTATCTAGCCGGCAGCGGCGTCAACATCGAAGACATCGAACAGCGCGTCGTCGAAGGCTTGTTCATCATGACCATGGTCGTGGATCTCTCCGACCTCGCGCTCTCGCTCGACGAGTTGATCCTCGGCCTCAAGCGGATCGGCGACGAGACGCACATGGAAGTCACCATCCGCCTGCGCGGCGACAAGGCGCGCAAGCGGGTCGCGATTCTGGTCAGCAAGGAACCGCACTGCCTGGAAAAGTTGATCGCCGACCGCACGGCGGGTTTGATCAACGGTGAATTCGTCATCGTCCTGTCGAATCACGAAGGGCTGCGGCCACTCGCTGAGCAACATGGGCTGCCGTTTCTGTGGCACCCGTCGACCGACAAGGCCGTCCACGAGCAGTTCATGCTCGACCAGTTGCGCGACCACCACGCCGACCTGGTGGTGCTCGCGCGCTACATGCAGATCCTGACGCCCAACTTCGTGGCGCGCTATCCCAGCCGGGTGATCAACATCCATCCGTCGTTGTTGCCGTACCATCCCGGCGCCAACGCGTACAAGCAGGCGTGGGAGGAAGGCGTGCGCGTGTCAGGCTGCACTGCACACTTCGTCACCGAGCAACTCGATCAGGGGCCGGTCATCTTGCAGGACGTGTTTCACATCCGCGTCGGCGAAGACACGCTCGACGAGGTCAAGGCGCGCGGCAAGGCGCTGGAAGGCGCGGTGCTGTCACAGGCGGTGCAGCTCTTCCTCAACGATCAATTGGTGGTAAAGGACAAGAAAGTAATTTTTCGCCCCGGGCACTTGCCGGTGGCGGAGTGATCACCGCTCTTCGGTGCGCCCACCGGCGACGACGCGCGGGCGCACCGGCGGCGCGGGGGGAGCGCCAAACACCGAACCGGTGACGGCGACGGTGCGCTCGGCCTCTTCGAGGAACTGCACCCAGCGGATGTTGTAGTAGCGCGGGTTGTCGAAGTCGTCGTAGTGGTACTGACGAATGCCGGTGACCATCTCGCGGACAGCTTCTTCGATGTCGACCTTGGCGTGGAAGCCGAGCACTTGCTCGATCTTCCGCGACGACACGCGATAGCTGCGCACGCCGCGGTAGGCATAGTCGGGCACGATGTCCACGTTGATCCCCATTGTGCGCAGCGCGGTACGAACGCGCAGCGCTAGTTCAGAAATGCGCACGTTTTGAAACGCGACATTGAAGATCTGTCCGCGCACGAGTTCCTCGTCCGCTTCCAAGCTGGCGATGTAGGCGCGTGCGGCGTCGCGCACGTCGAGCAGCGGGCGCCACATCTCGCCACCGCAGTAAATCGTGATCGCGCCGCGCGATAGCGCGTCTTTGACGAAGGTGTTGACCACCAGGTCGTAGCGCATCCGCGGCGAGAAGCCGAAGATCGTGCCCTTGCGCAGGATCACCGGGCAAAAGTCCGGCCCCGCCATCGCCAGCAGGAGCTGCTCGGCTTCGAATTTCGAGGTCGCGTACGCGGCGCGCGGTCGCACGTCGGCGGTCTCGTCGAGCACCACGTCCTTGCCGTCGTCGCTGACGCCGAGGTCGTAGATCGAGCAGGACGACGCGAACACGTAGCGGCGCACTCCGGCGGCGCGACACTGCTCGGCCAGCCGCACCGTCGCCACCGTGTTCATCTCTTTGTTGGCCGCCGGGTTGTATTCGGCGGTGGGATCGTTGGAGAGGCCGGCTACATTCACCACGCCGTCGATGTCGCGGAACACCTCCGACGGCAGCGCGCGCATGTCGGCAATAACCAAATCGATGCGGTCGCGTACGTCCCGCAGTGCCGCGTCACCAAAGTACAACCGATCGGCGACGCGGACGGCGTAGCCGCGATCCAGCAACTCGCGAGTCAGGATCGACCCGACGTAGCCGGCCCCGCCGACAACCAGAATCTTGCTCACGCGCGTCGCCTCAAGATGGAAAGCAACATAACGCCGATTCTAAGGTGCGGACGGGCCGTCTTGCAACCGAAAGTTGATTCGCAGCCGAATCAAGCGAAGCGGAAGTGCTGCGAACGCGGATCCTGCAGCCATTCCGCGAACGCCGGTGCCTGCTGGTCTTTCTCCGACACGATCGCGCGCGTGCCCGTCGGCAGCGGCCAGGCGATTGCGAGCGCTGGGTCGTTCCAGCGGATGCCCCCTTCACGGCCTGGGCCATGTTCGCTGGTGCACTCGTAGAGAACGATCGCATCGTCGGTGAGCGCGAGCGTCCCATGGGCAAAGCCGGGCGGCACCCAGATGACCTGATGATTGCGATCCGAGAGTTCCACGGCCGCATGATCGCCGAGGGTCGGTGATCCGTGCCGCACATCGACGACGACGTCGATGATCACCCCGTGAATGCAACGAACGAGCTTGCCCATCGGCGGGTCCCATTGAAAATGCAGGCCGCGCACCACGCCGCGCTTGGAGTGGGTTTGAATCGCTTGTTTGAACTCGCTGGGGATGCCGACCGCATCGAGGTCCTGTTTCACCCACGACTGCAGCAGGAACCCGCGCTCGTCGGCGTAGCTCTTCGCGGTGATGACCTGCACGCCTGCCAGTCGGCTCGCTTCAACTCGCATTGCGATCTCCCATCGAGCTGAGTATTCAGCACAACCGGAGCGCAGCGCACAAGGGGACGCAGGATGGCAGCGGGAGCAGACGTGATCGTGATCGGCGGCGGCATCGTCGGCCTATCGACCGCTATGGCGATCGGCGAGCGCTATCCGCGTGTGCAGCCCTTGGTGCTCGAGAAGGAAGCCGAGGTCGCGCGGCATCAGACCGGTCACAATAGCGGCGTGATCCATTCCGGCCTGTACTACAAACCAGGGTCGATG
This sequence comes from Deltaproteobacteria bacterium, assembly GCA_016178705.1. Taxonomy (NCBI): domain Bacteria; kingdom Pseudomonadati; phylum Myxococcota; class Myxococcia; species Deltaproteobacteria bacterium. The sequence continues at coordinate 41,974 of JACOST010000014.1, forward strand.
AAAGCGCAGATGACCGTCGCCGGCGCGCGGCGCATGATCGAATTCTGCCAACAGCACAACCTCCCGCACACCATCTGCGGCAAAGTGGTCGTTGCCACCGAGGCGGCCGAGGTGCCGCGTCTCGAAGAGCTGCAGCGGCGCGGCGTCGCCAACGGCGTCGAAGCCGAGCTGATCGGGCCGGAACGCCTGCGCGAGATCGAGCCGCACGCCGCCGGATTGCGAGCGCTGCGCGTGCCGGCGACCGGCATCGTCGACTACGGCGTGGTGGCCCGTTGCTATGCGGAGCTGATCCTCGCACGCGGAGGCGAAATCCGCACGAACGCAGCCGTCACGCGCATCGTGCGCGAGGCCGGTGGTTGGGTGATCGAGACCGCGGCCGGCACGGTGCGCACGCGCAACCTCATCAACTGCGCCGGGCTGCACTCGGACCGCATCGCGCGCCTGGCAGGCTTCGCGCCGCCGGTGAAGATCGTGCCGTTTCGCGGTGAGTACTATGCGCTGCGCCCCGAACGCGAGAGCCTGGTGAAGGCGCTGATCTATCCCGTGCCTGATCCCGCCTTTCCGTTTCTCGGTGTGCACTTCACCCGCATGGTCCACGGCGGCGTCGAAGCCGGCCCGAACGCGGTGCTGAGCTTGAAGCGCGAAGGCTACCGTAAGACCGATTTCGACGCGCGCGACGCGTGGGAGTCGCTCACGTTCCCCGGCTTCATCCGCCTGGCATCGAAGTACTGGAAGACGGGGCTCGGGGAAATGTACCGATCGTTTAGCAAAGGGGCGTTCGTTCGCGCGCTGCAACGCTTGCTGCCTGAGTTACGGGATGATGACCTCACGCCCGGCGGCAGCGGCGTACGCGCGCAGGCGCTCACTTCCAATGGGGCGCTCGTCGATGACTTTTCGATTCAAGAAGGCGACGGCGCGATCCACGTGCTCAACGCCCCATCGCCTGCGGCGACTGCGTCGCTGATGATCGGCGAAGCGATCGCCGAACGCGCTGGCAAATCGTTCGCGTGGTGAGTTACTTCGCGCGCGACAGGTATTCGCCGGTATCGGTATCGACCCGAATGATGTCGCCGACATCGAAGAAGTTGGGCACCGGCACGATCAGGCCGGTCTCGGTGGTAGCGGGCTTGAGGACGTTCGTCACCGTCGCGGTCTTCAATCCGGGCGCGGTGTCGGTGATTTTCAGATCGACCGTCTTCGGCAACGAAACACCGATCGGCTTCTCTTCATAGAAATCGACTTGCAGCTTCATGTTGGCCGTGAGGTAGCTGGCCGCGTCGCCGAGGTCATCCGCGCTCATCGCGATCTGCTCGTAGTTCGCCGTATTCATGAAGTGGTACTGGTCGTCGTCGTGATAGAGGAATTCCATCTCGTGCTGCTCGAAGGTGACGCGGTCGACCTTGTCTTCCGAGCGGAAACGGTTCTCGGTCTGCGTGCCCGACCGGATGCTTCGCATCTTGGTCTGGACCATGCCGCGCCAATTGCCGGGCGTGACATGGACGACCTTCATGATGCGATACAGATCCTTATTGTAACTGATGATCATGCCAACACGTAGTTGGGTGGCAGGGATGAGCATGGAACCGTAGCCTCCGTTTGGTCGAGATCGCGTGGTGTAAGGCGATTGTGCGCGGGGGTCTTAGCATCCGGCCGACACCGCCGCAACGGCGTCGGAGGCAACCGATCACGCGCTACTGCAACCGGCTCGCCTCCCCCTCTTCGGGGTGGACGATCGGTGATCCATGATGGTGGACGAGATACCACGTGTCGCCGCGGCGCTCGAAGATGTTGGTGGCCTGGATCACGCCCGCGCCCGACCCTTGTCCGTGCTGGCTCTCGATGGTCTCGGTGAGTTGCACCCACGCCACGTCGCCGCTGACATGAATATTGACGTTGCTGAGCGTGAATCGCATCATCAATGTATGCGCGAAGAGCTGCTGCCAGCTCTGCATCACCGGACCCCAACCGAACAGGGGAGCCCAGCCGGGATGGACGCACGAGATGTGGCCCTCGCGCAGCCAGGCTGTCTCCATCTGCGCCACGTCGAGACTCTCGAACGCGGCGTAGAATCGCCGATTGGCCGCGTCGATGTGTTCGGTATCGCTCACGACGGTTTCGGTGCCATGAACACCAACACCGCCAGCCGCGCCGGTCCGGGGTTGCTCACGGCATGACTCGCGCCCGCGGGTGCGAACACCGCGCAGCCCGGGCCCACTTCGCGTTCTTCGTCGTCGACGCGAAACCGCCCGACTCCCTCGATGACGTAGTAGACCTTGTCGCTCCCGGCATGCGCGTGCGCGGTCTGCGCTTGCCCCGGCTCGAAGCCGTACACGTCACAGAACATCCGCGCCGTGTCGAACAGGTTGGCCTTCTGCATCTTCTCGGGCGCGAACTTGAGATGCTCGCGCGCATTTTTGAAGACGTTCATGGTTGGCTCTCTATCATCGGGCGCGCGGACCAGCCAAACCGGGAAGCGGGCCTGCCGAACCGTGCGGTGCTCACGCGCTCGTGTGCGATACCGGTGGCGGCGTTTGCGGCATACGCGCGCCGGGGTGGGTGAGTTCCAACCCGAGCAAGGTGATGATCGCGGTCAGCACCAGCGCCACGATCAGCGTGGCGGACAAGCGGCGGATGATGCCCGATTCTTTCGCGACGTCGACCGGCTCGTCCCACTGTTCGAAGCGCACCAACCGGTGCCCCAGCCCGAAAACGCTGTAGGTCGCGATGATGATCAGGACGAAGGCCAAGCCGAGCTTCCACGCGAGCAAGTGCCCGAGCTCGACGAAGAACTCGGCGCGCAGCGCCGCCTTGTAGTTGGTAAGATTGAACGCACCGGTCATCAGCACCACGCCGAGCACGGCGATGACCAGCGGGTTGTAGATGCGCAATACGCGGAACAACAGGCGCCGGCGCGCCGCCGGATCGGCTTCCGCGCGCGCCAGCGGCAGCACCATCATGACGATCGCCAGCGTTGTTCCGAAGTACGCCGCCAGGCTGATCACGTGCAGCCACAGGTTGATGAAGTCGGTTGTCGTCGATTGCATATGCATTGCCGTCGATCGCATATCGCGGATCACCCACTGCCGGAAGAGCCTGGACCATAAGCAACGCGCGCTCAGTCATTAGCAAGCGCCCGCGCGTTGACTCCCCGGCACTACATGGTAAGGTCCGAACCGACCCACGAGATTCCGGAGTCACGATGGCAAAACGAATCCAGCCGGTTGGCCAAGGCGAAGAAGCGTTGTTGCACGATAGCGTCGTGCTCACCTCGGTCGACAAGGCCGTCGGATGGGCGCGCAAGTGGTCGCTGTTCCCCTACCCGTTCGCCACCGCGTGCTGCGCGATGGAATACATGTCGCTGTCGATGTCGCCGTACGACATCGATCGCTTCGGCGCGCTGCTGCCACGTTTCACGCCGCGCCAGGCGGATTTGTTGATGGTCATTGGCACCGTCACCGTCCGGCAAGCGCCGATCCTCAAACGCGTGTACGAGCAGATGGCGGAACCGAAGTGGGTAATGTCATTCGGCGCCTGCGCGTCGACCGGCGGCTTTTACGACAACTACTCGACTCTACCGGGTATCGATCGCGTGATCCCCGTCGATGTCTACGTGCCCGGCTGTCCGCCACGACCCGAGGCGGTGCTCGACGCGCTCATGGCGTTGCAACGCAAGATCCAACGCTCGAAGCAAAAGCTCATCGGCGATGTTGTCGAAGCCCACTGACGCCGTTCGCTCCCATTCGCATCGATCATGACCGAAAAGATTCTCCTCCGTCACGAGGACGTGCCCAACCTGCGGCGCATCGACGTTTACGAAGCCGACGGCGGCTATCGCGCCGCGCGCAAGGCCGTCACCGAAATGCAGCCGACGCAGGTGACCGAAGAAGTGAAAGACTCCGGTTTGCGTGGCCGTGGCGGCGCCGGCTTCCCCACCGGCGTGAAGTGGGGTTTTCTTCCGAAGGGGTCCACCAAACCGACCTACCTGCTGTGCAACGCCGACGAGAGCGAGCCCGGGACGTTCAAGGACCGCCAGATCCTCGAACAGAATCCGCATCTCCTGCTCGAAGGCATGATGATCGCCGCCTACGCGATCGGCTGCCACACCGCCTACATCTACATCCGCGGCGAAATGGTGCTAGGCGCCAAACGGCTCGAAGAAGCCCGTGCCGAAGCTTACGCGTGCGGTTATCTCGGCAAGAACATTTTTGGCAGCGGCTACGATCTCGACATTCACGTCCATCGGGGCGCCGGTGCGTACATCTGCGGCGAAGAAACCGGACTGATCGAGTCGCTCGAAGGCAAGCGCGCTTATCCGCGCGTCAAGCCGCCCTTCCCTGCCACGTATGGCGTCTTCGGCTGCCCGACCATCGTCAACAACGTCGAGACGCTCGCCTGCGTGGTGCCGATCCTCAACCGGGGTGCCAAGTGGTTCAAAGCCATCGGTCCCGAAAAAGGACCGGGGCCGAAGCTGTACTGCGTGAGCGGTCACGTCAACCGGCCGGGCGTGTACGAGTTGCCGATGGGCACGCCGCTGCGCGAGATCATCTACGAGCACGCCGGCGGAATCCTCGGCGGCAAGCAACTCAAGGCGGTGATTCCGGGCGGTTCGTCGGTGCCGCTGTTCATGCCCGATCAACTCGACACACCGATGGACTTCGACTCGGTGGCCAAGGCGGGATCGCTGCTCGGCTCGTGCGGGATCATCGTGATGGATGAAGACACCTGCATGGTGCGCGCGCTGCAAATCATCGCGCGCTTCTACCATCACGAATCATGCGGCCAGTGTACGCCGTGCCGCGAAGGTACCGGTTGGCTGCACCGTTTGCTCAGTCATCTCGAAGACGGCGGCGCCGATTCGAAGGACGTCGAGTTGCTGCTCCAGATCGCCGACAACATGATGGGCAACACCGTCTGCGTGCTCGCCGACGCCGCGGCCATGCCGGTGAAAAGTTTTGTCAGCAAGTTCCGCGGCGAGTTCGAGGAGCATCTGCGGCTGGGCGGCTGCCCGCTAAAGCGCAGCCCTCACTCCGACCCTACTCCAAGGGGTGAGGGAGAGAGACTCCATGCCCACACTTGAGATCGACGGCAAGCAAGTCACCGTTGCCGACGGCATGAACCTCATCCAAGCCGCCGAGCAAGCCGGCATCGAAATTCCGCACTACTGCTACCACCCCGGCCTCACCATCGCGGGCAATTGCCGCATGTGTTTGGTCGAGATCGAGAAGATGCCGAAGCTGCAGATCGCGTGCAACACGCGGGCGACCGAAGGCATGGTGGTACGCACGCAGAACGAACGCGTGAAGAGCGTGCGCGCATCGGTGCTCGAATTTCTGCTGCTCAATCACCCGATCGATTGCCCCATCTGCGATCAGGCCGGCGAGTGCAAGCTGCAAGACTACTACATGGACTACGATCTGCAGCACAGTCGCGTGCCGGTCGAAGAGAAGGTTCACAAAGGCAAGGCGATCGACATCGGGCCGCTAGTGATGCTCGACCAGGAGCGCTGCATTCTCTGCACGCGCTGCGTGCGCTTTGTCGACGAGGTCACCAAGACCAGCGAGCTCGGCGTTTTCGAGCGCGGTGATCACTGTCAAATCGATCTGTTTCCCGGCAGCCGGCTCGACAATCCGTACTCCGGCAACGTCGTCGATATCTGTCCGGTCGGCGCGCTGACGAACAAGGACTTCCGTTTCCAAGCACGAGTTTGGTACCTCGACCACACGCCGTCGCTGTGCATCACCTGCGCAACCGGCTGTAACATCGACGTGCACCATCGCCGCGGGCAGGTGTACCGCTTCCGTCCGCGTGAAAACGACGCGGTGAACAAGTATTGGATCTGCGACGAAGGTCGCGCCAGCTACAAGTCGCTGCACAGCGAGCGCCGCTTGCTGCGTCCGATGCTACGCGAGCACGAGCAATGGACCACCGCGCCGGCGGAAGACGCGCAAGCCCGCGTCATCCGCCACTTGCAGGAGATTCGTGACGGCGCCGGCGCCGATCGCATCGGCGCGTTGATCTCGGCGCACGCCTCGAATGAAGAAGCGTATCTATTCACACGGCTGTTCCGCGACGCGTTCCCCGGCAGCAAGCTCGCCGGCCTGTCGTGGTCGCCGGCCGACGCGTTTCACGACGACTTCCTCATCGACGCCGACAAAAATCCCAACACCAACGGCTTGCGCGCGCTCGGGTTGTCACTCGACGCCAGCGAGATCGTGCGCGCCGCCGAAGCCGGCGAGTTGAAGGCCCTGGTGTTGTGGCGCACCGACCTCGCGCGCTCGCAGGGTGAAACGTGGCTAGAGCGCGTTGCCGAAAAGGTCGACTTCATCGCGGTGATGGACACCGACGGCCACGCCACCGCCGAAGCCGCCGACGTGCTGCTACCGATCGCAACCTTCGTCGAGACCACCGGCACGTTCACCAACCGCGCCCGGCGCATCCAACTCGCCCGTCAAGCGTTCATCCCGCCCGCCGAAGTGCAAGAAGGGTGGGAGCTGCTGTCGCACCTGCTCCGCCGCGCCGCTGGCGCCGACTTGTACGCGTCGGCTCAGTCGGTCTTTGCCGACATCGCCGCAAAGGTCCCAGCGTTCTCCGCTCTCGACTACGCAACCATCGGCTTGCACGGCGCCGAACTCAGCGCGTAGCGAGCGCGCCGCAACCTCACCCTGGCCCTCTCCTTGGTAAGGAGAGGGAACCGATCCGATCCTCGTCCCCCTTACCAAGGGGGACCACAGGGGGTCGGGCGGCTAGTCAAGTCTGAGAACGGAATCGGGAGCAGCACGACGTCATTTCGAGAGCAGCTCATTGAAGACATCGTCCGCTTCGTTGTCCCACGCGTTCATCAACGACTTCTCGGAAAGCTGTAACCAGGCTTCGCGCTCCGCGTCACATCACCCCGGTGTTGTTGTCGGTGATCGTACCGTCGCCGTTATCGGTGTACGACGGAGTCCTCCCGGCCCGAACGTCGCCGTCAGAGCCAGTGCCGTACGAGGTGACCTGCCCCGTCGCCGGGAAGGCCGCCGCATGGCAGTTGGAGACGTCAAAGCCACACCCGGTCGTGCAGCTCAACGTGCCGCTGACAAACCCCAAGCTCTCGCAGCTCGCCCCGCCGAGGTCCGCACCGTCGCACGATTCAAAACCCTCGCGGACGCTGTTGCCGCAGGTACCACATTCCGCCACGCAGCTGGAGGTGTCGAGTACACAGCTCCCGCTGCAGGCCAGTGTGCCGCCGCTGAAGCCCAGGCTGACGCAGGTCGCGCCGCCCAGATCGCCGCCGTCGCACTGGTCGCTGCCGTTCTTCAGACCGTCACCACAACTGCCGCCACATTGCAGGGTGGGCCTGTTGTCGTCAGCGCCCCCTTCCATCGCCGCATCGAGCGCCGTCAATCCCGCAACCGCGTCGGTGATCTTGTTCGGATCGGTGGCCGGCGGCACCAGCGCCTGCATCGCCGGCTTCACCAGGGCGAGCCATTCGAGTGCCCGCGGATATTGCGTCGCAATCGCGGCGTGCGCGGCGCAGGTGTGAGCGTTCCGCACACAGTCGATCCATTCGGCCACGCTGTCGATCGATCCATCGCCGCCGAAGTTGGCACACCAACTGTTGATGTTCTCCGCGTTGAGCGGCTGCGGCACCCCGGCCCCGGGGCCGAGCACATCGGCGAGCGTGTGAGTCACGTAGAGCATGCCCGGCTCGCACTTCCTGTCGATCGTCGCGGTCAGCTTTTCTCCCAGGCTGCGGCCGAGCGCGCGTGTGTCGGAGATATTGCGAAACTGGAGCACGCAGGTTGAGGCCACTGCGGAGGTAAGCGGCGCATTGTCCTTGACCACCTTGGCCGCCACGGCTTGCAAACAGGTGCCGACGGCGTTGACGTAGTTCGCCACGTAGGTCTTGGCCGCGGTGCGCACCGTGCTCTGGCAGGTGTTGAGGCTGGTGGCCGGCAGGGGCTGCGCCGTGGCCGTGCCGGCCCACAGCAATACCGCGATGATGGTGGACGATGTCCATGTTCTCATGGTCGTTCCCCTCTCCTCTTCTTGGACTGCGCTACTTCACTGCTGGTTTTTGATTGCCGCGCTGATCCCGGCGGTCCTGCGGACCGCCGGACAGGCACGGAGGCCTGTCCCCACCGGATCGGACTAGGATTGCTGTCTGTCATTCCCGCAGTAGTGCGTGGTGAGTGCGTGCGAGAAGCGCCACCTCTGCGAAGGATTCGAGCGAAGCCGTCGCCCCCCGAAGCATCACAAACATGGAATTACCGTAACCCCGTGACGCGATCGCTGTCAATCGAGAGAAACTCCTGATGCCGTGACTCGCGACTCGTGACTCGTGACTCGTGACTCGGAGCCTCCACCCTGGCCCTCCTCCGCGGCGGGTGATGCCGCAGCGGAGGGAACCTTTCGCGCATCGCCCCGCCTTCCGGTCCCCTCCTCCGTGAGCAATTTCGCGAACGGAGGAGGGTTAGGGTGGAGGCCGTTCTGCGCCGATCGGCTCGATGTCATCCGTGATGCTACTCACCGTTCGTACAGACGCTGAGCGTGTTGCTCGTTGCAGCGGTTGCGCCCTGATCAATCCGCACGACGAGATCGACGGGAGCGACGCAAGTGAACGGCCAGCGCACCACCAGCATCGTCGGGGTCACTGCTTCCACTGGCGCCGGCACGCCGTTGATCTGCACGCAGTTGCCACGCAGCGGCACGCAGCGATTGCGCCCGATGACGTCGGCGCATTGGTTGTCCTTCTCGCTGAAGTGCCCGTCGATGACGTTGAAGCCGGAGCCGAAGATGCGCAGCAGTTCGCCCTGAACACCTTTGGTGGAGGCGGTCGAAGTGAGGACCGGTTGCAACGCACGCTGCGCTTGCGCGGGCATGAACGTAGTCTGCGCGCCATGATCGCTGAGATCGTCCGCCGCGATGAGAACGTTGTCACACTCGGCTTCCCGCCCGCAGTGTTCCCACTGGTTGTTGATGGCACTCACCGCTAGGACGCTGGCGTTACGCAGATTGGCCCCACCCGCCGGCAGGTTGTTTTGCGTAAACGCGTTATTGCCAAGGCTGCCGAGCGGACCGCCGCCGAAGTCGGCCGTCGAGGTATTGGCCACCACCGCACCATCGACGGCGTTACAAACCGCGCTTGTGCCCGTGACCACCGCGCTCGCCGGCGGCCCCACGTCGTTGAACACGCGCAGGCCCGAGCTGAGGTTGGTGGCGAGATAGTCGTCATGGAGGTCGGCGATCGAGAAGGCGCGCACGGAGATGCCGTTGGCGCCGTTGCCGCGCGAGATGTTGCCCCACGTCACCAGCTCCGAGAAGCCTGTCGACATCGTGTCATCGTCGTCGGCGTTCACCGACAACCCGTTTTGCGCCGTGCTGCCACGGTTCCGCTCGACGAGGTTGTGCCACGCTTGCACGTGGCCGCCGAGCGTGGCCTGGATGCCGCCATTCGCGTTGTCGTGCACCCAAGAGCGCTCGATTCGCGCATGCGCGCCCGTGGTAACTTTGATCCCTTTGTCGGCGGCGCCGAGCACTTCGCAATCGCGAATGACAGTTGCCGCGTCGCCGAAGTCCTTACCCGCCTGTTGGTCGACGCCAATGCCGTCGGCCGAGGCCGCCTGCTCGATGATGGTGCGCTCCACGACGTTACCATCGGCGTCCGGACCGGCGATGTTGAGCACGTCGCGTTCATTGCCGCCGGCATTGCGCAGCCGCATGCCGATGATGTGATTGCGCGCGCCGCTGATGGCGAGCACGCCGATCGGCAGGCCGCCGGCATCGACGATGCGATTGCCCACGTCGCCGGCCGCGTCAGTGCCGTCCACCGTGACGTCACTCGCAGTCAACGTCGGCAGCGCGAAATCGAGCGCGATCGTCGTCGGAACGCCGGCGGGAAACACGGCGGGATCAAACCGGATGAGCGCCGGCGGTGCCGCTAGCGCGACGTCCTGCAGCGTTTTGCGCAGCGAGCCGTTGCCGGCATTCGCGGTGGTGGTGACTGAGAACACGCTTGCGAATCCGGTGAAGCGCAGGCGATTGGGTGTCGAGCCGCCGGTCAGCAGCGAAGCCTGATGCTGAAGCTGTCCGCTGCCGGGCGCGATGACACTGATGGAGTGCCGCCAGCGGCCGGGAGCGAGCCCGCTGAATTGGGCGCAGGACACGACACCCACCCCCTTGCAGTCGAGCGTCTGACTGTAAAACGTGTCGAGCGTCCCCGCCGCGCACTCTTCGCTCAGCCGCTCGCCGGTGATCACGACCGAGATCGGTGAGCTTCCAGTTCGATTGTCGATCTCGATCATCAACTCAGCACCGGATGGGCACACCGCCTTCGTCGGCGTGGCCGTGACGGTTGGCGACGATGATTTCGTTGGCGTAGCCGACGGCATGAGGATGATCGCTTCGGTAAGATCGGCCGCGCTGACGACACCGTCGCCGTTGAGATCGCACAAGCCAACGGTTGAGTCGAAGATTGCGGCGGTCACCTGCGTGACGTCGCAGCTAGCAGTCGCGGCGGAACTCGGCGTGCGACCCAGGCAGCATACGAGTACCCATGCCGCGCATACCTGCGACCCGCGAAGGGTGTTGGAGCGGAGCTGCATCTTTCAACTTGCTTATCCGGAGCGGGCGCGGTTCGGCAAGTACAATAGTTGGGGCAAGTGCGATGGGTTGTCATCGCAACCGATCCCGGTGTAGTGGAGCGCCATGCGTCGGGGTGCATGGCTGGTACTTGTGCTGGTCGGGGCGGGTCTGGTGGCGGCGGGCTGGGCGGTTCGCCCTCGTGCCTGGCGCGCCAATGAAGGCGTGAACTCCGATCAGGTGGTGCGCGAGTTCGCCAAGATTATGTCCCGCGAGGTTGGCGCATACCACCGGGCACTGCGGCCGATTGCCGAGGACGCCGAAAAAGACTCCGGCGCCATAGCGGCCGCGTTGACCGCCATTGATGCGCGCGCCGCGGAGGCAATCACGAAGATCCAACAGCACAGCAAGAACGCTCGTGACCAGATCGACGACATGCACGAACTGTCGCTACGGACCCAAGACAATCGGATCAACCGAATTCTCGCCCAAGCACGCCAGGCCGAGCGCTCCATCACCCAGATTGCAACCCAGGCGAGGACCGACTTGCAAGCGCACCATCACTGATCGGACCGGCGCGACGAGCGATCGCTGCCCGCCTTACTTCATCGGCGACCAGCTCGCAGTGCGCAGCAGCTTGCTCTCCCAGCGGTCGCGATACTTGAGGCCTTCCTGCATCCAGTCGCCCGGACGGGATAGACGTTCACCGTCGGTGAGCAGATGCGAAAACGCCTCCCAGTTGTGGATCTTCTGCAGCAGCACGACTTCGTGAAAACGGCCGCTGCCCCAGCACGTCGTCCAGCACGCTTCGACCGTGATCATCTGCGAGTGCTTCACCTGCGGATAGTAAATCGTGCCCAGCGCGTGAACGTAGTCGTCGAGTCTGCCGCTATACGGCCAACCCGTATCGTGCAGGTAGAGGGTAACCGGTGCGTCAGGTGCGGAGGGCACAGGCAGCGGCGGCGACCACGACGCCGGCTGCAACAGCTTGCTCGTCACCTCGCGGCGCGACCGCCAGACCTCGCGGTTCCATCTTGCAAACCCGTCGGACTTGGCACGGGCATCGACCAATTCTCCCCACGCTTTCCAGTCGGCGATCTCCGTCAACGTGATCGCGTGATAGCTCGGTCCGGTGCCGTGAGTGTGATGCCAAAACCAGCGCAGGCAGCCGAGACCGCTGCGCTCGACCGCAGGCTGCCACTGCTCGCGCAGCGCGGCCTCGAACTCTCCCATTTTGCCGCCAATGATCTCGTGCGTCTCGTGCAAGTAGAGCATGTCCCCTCCCTCGATGTGTAGCACCGCACTCTGCGGTAGCAGCGCGCAACTCTGCGGCAACGGCGTGATGGATGTCAACGGGATCAACAACCGGACGCCGCTTGCTCAAACAACGTCCGCGTGTCATCTGCTTCCGGCTCATGAAGCAACCGATGCACAAACGGTGGTGGGGAATGATCGTCGTCGTGGCGTTGGTGAGTGCATGTCGCACCCCGGCTCCGCCGCCGGTCGACTCAGGATTTCGCAGCCTCCGGCGCGTCACCATCGGCGAGGCGATGCCGGCTGGCCAACTTCACCTCACTGCGTACGTACTCGACGTCGGGACGGCCACTGACGGCACGTGGCTCAATCTCGCCGATCCGGACGATCACCGCGAGCATCAGATCCTCGTATACGGTCATCCGATCGACGCCACATTTGCAGCCAAGTTCAAAGGTCACGTACTCGATCTCGCGTTCACCGTCGTCGGTCCGACGAAGCTGCCCGACGGCCGCGCGGCACTGCGCGTGGCGATGAGCGGCATGGCCAGCGGTGGCGGAGCCGCGAGCCGCTGGGATCTCAAGCCGCCGCCATCGCCTGAGCCTTGGCGCTGATACTGTAGAGGTCTACCGAACCTCTTCCGGCCCAACTCCCGCAACGAGGGATGATGTGTTCACCGAGGAAGCTCCACATTCAGCGTGGCGCTGATCTTGTCCATGTCACGCTCAAGGGCATGAATCGTGTCGGTCGCCTTTGGGTCATCTGCACAGTCGGCCTTCGCGTTAGTCAGTGAAACTTTCGCGTCGGTGTAGTACTTCGCCAAACGCCTCGCCATCTCAGGTTGTTGATCCTTCTCTACAATGCCACCGGCCTCATGCGCCATCATCAGAACGGATCCAATTGCACTTTGTAGGTGCTCAAGTGAAACCCCGCAATTGTCTGCCGACGCCAATCTCAAGTGTCCTAAGCCAATCGTTAGGAGCGGCACACTCAACAAGATGCGTCTCATAGGTCCCTCGTGTCGCCTGCCGACATCGGACATCCGAATTCTCCCAACGGCTAGCGTTTGAACAGGTCCGGCTGCACCGGGGCGGCGGAGCCTTCGGGCGGCGTGGGTTCGATCGCGCGCGCCTCCATGCGCAACTCGATCGGTTTCATTCGCTTGATCGCTTTGCGCCCCTTCTGGGCACGGTGCGCGGGCTCGGGGAGATGGAAGGCGCGCTCGCTGCCATCTTCGTCAATCGCAATCACTTTATCGTCGGGACGATGACAGATCGCGCCGATGACGCGGTCGCCTTTGTCGAGGCGCATCAAGATGACGCCACGGCCGGGGCCGGAGAGTTCGGCAAGTTCCTCGGCGGGAAACACCAGCACCTTGCCGTCGGCGGTGGCGGCGGTGATCGTCTTGCCAATCGCCGGAGCAACGACCAACACTTCGTCGCCTTCCTTCACTCGCGCCAGGCGCCGACCACTCTTGGTCGTCTCGCTGAAATCGGGGCGACAGAAGAATCCCATGCCCCCGGCCGTTGCAACCAACCAGCGCGGAGACGCGCTCGGCTTGGCGTCGCCGTTGGTGCCTGGAATCAACGCGGCGCTGACCACGCGCTCACCGTCCTTGAAGTTGAGCAGCGACTGCACCGGCTCGCCGTAGCCGGTGGTCGCCGGCACGTTGGCGACCTTCATCACAAACGCGACGCCGAAGTTCGAAAACAGGGCGAGGCTGTCGCGCGTGTTGCCGCGCACGATCCATTTCGCCACATCGCCTTCGCGCACACGTGTCGACGACGGATCTTTCACCTCGCCGAGTCGCTTGATCCAACCGTCGCGCGTCACTACCACCGTGGCATCTTCGTGGACGACGTACGCCTCCGCGTCGTAGACCAGCTCCTCGGCCGTGCTCAGCGCGGTACGGCGTTTGTCACCGTACTGTTCGCCCACCGTTTTCAGTTCGCTCTCAACCAGATGCCAACGCGCCTTCTTGCTCTTGAGCAAGCTCTCGATCTCGTCCGCCCGCTTCTTCTTCTCGCGCTGTTCCTCGCGGATCTTGTCGATCTCCAGGCGCGCCAGTTGATACAGGCGCGTCTCGAGCACCGCGTCAGCCTGGATCTCGTCGAGCTTGAACTCCCGCTGCAACTGCTTCGACGCATCCTGGCGCGAGGCGGATTGGCGGATGATCTTGATGGCGCGATCGAGGTTGGCGAACAATTTCAAAAAACCGGCGAGGATGTGCAGCCGCGCTTGCAACTCGCGCAGTTCGTGTTCCAGACGACGCGTCACCACGTCGAGACGGAAGTCGAGGAAGTGGCGACACATCTGGTGGAGATTGAGTCGCGCCGGCTGCCCTACCCCCGGCGTCGCGGTCGGCACCAGCGCCGTGAGGTTGACATTGAAATTGATCTGCAAGCTGGTGTGCTTATAGATGTACGCCATCGCCGCTTCGACCGAGGCGTCGGGCTTCAGTTCGATGACGATCCGCACGTCGTCGGTCGACTCATCGCGCACATCGGTAGCCAGCGGCAGCCGGCGCGCGATGATGTGTTCGGCGATCTCCTCGACGATGCGCGCCTTGTTCGCCGTGTACGGGATCGACGTCACCAGCACGCGGCGGCGGCGCTTGTCGGCGTCGATTGTGTACTCACCGCGCAGGCGCACCGAGCCTTGCCCGCTTTCATAAATCGCCCGCAGTTCCTTTCGCGAGTTGAGGATCTCACCGCCAGTCGGGAAGTCCGGCCCTTTGATGAACTTGCACAGCCCCTTGCTGTCGAGGTCGCCGTCGTGAATCAACGCGATGAGCGCGTCGATCACTTCGGTGAGATTGTGCGGCGGAATGTTGGTCGCCATCCCAACCGCGATACCGGTGCTGCCATTGATCAGCAGGTTCGGAATCGCCGCCGGCAAGACCACGGGTTCGCGCAGCGTCGCGTCGTAGTTTTCGCGGAAGTCGACGGTCTCGTGCCGAATGTCGCGCAGCAACTCTTCGGCAATCGCGGTGAGGCGGGCCTCGGTGTAGCGCATCGCGGCGGCATTGTCGCCGTCGATCGAGCCGAAGTTGCCTTCGCCGTGAACCAGCGGGTAGCGCAGCGCGAACGGTTGCGCGAGACGCACCATCGCTTCGTACGCCGCCAGGTCGCCGTGCGGATGATATTTCCCCAGCACTTCGCCGACGACCGCCGCCGACTTGCGCGGCCGCGTCCCGGCGGTGAGCCGCAGGTTCTGATACATCGCGTACAGAATCCGGCGCTGCACCGGCTTGAGTCCGTCGCACACGTCCGGCAGCGCGCGCGAGGTGATCACGCTCAGCGCGTAGGCGAGGTAACGCTCCTCGGCGGCGCTGCGCAGATCGACAGAACGAATGGCTTCAGCGGTTGCGGCTTTCTTCACGTCCGAATCCTATTCCGGGTCTCTTCCGGGTCTCGTGGGGGCGATGCTTGCTTTGCCCTCCGTCTTCTCCGCGGCGCCCACGTAGGCTGGCGGGCGACGCATGCGTCGCCCCTACAGGGAACGGAATGACGACTGTCGATGGGTCTTGCCGTACGGTCCACCACTCCCCCACTCCACGGCGCGGAGTATACGGAAGCCCGCGCCGCGCGTCGAGGCGCGGGATGGCGGACTCTGGCAAAGCAATCCTTCTATCGCTGCAGCATCGTGCGCGCGCCCTTCGCGAACTCGTCGGCGCCCTTGGTGTCACTCTCGAGGTTCGGAATTTTGAACGGGACCTCGACGCCCTTCTGGCAGGCGGGGCGCGCCTTCATCTCATCCATCCATCGAGAAAGATGATCGAGGCCCTCAATGTTGACGCCGGACCATTTGTAGGTGCGCACCCACGACCAGTTGGCGATGTCGGCGATCGAGTAGTCGCCCGCGAGCCATTGGTAGTCCGCCAGCCGCGTGTTGAGCACTTCGAACAGACGCCGGCACTCGTGCTGATAGCGATCGATGGCGGGCTGGATCTTCTCCGGGAAGTAGCGAAAGAACACGTTGGCTTGGCCCATCATCGGACCGATGCCGCCCATCTGAAACATCACCCACTGAATCACGCGCGAGCGGCCCTGGCGATCGCTCGGCAGCAGACGGCCGGCCTTCTCGGCGAGATAGATCATGATCGCGCCCGACTCGAACACCGCGAAGTTGCCCTCGTCGCGATCGACGATGGTGGGGATGCGGCCGTTCGGGTTGAGCGCGAGATAGTCCGGCTTCTTCTGATCGCCGGCCATGAGATTGACCACGTGGACCTCGTACGGGATCTGCAGCTCTTCGAGAGTGATCGACGCCTTCCAACCGTTCGGCGTCGGGGCGGTATAGAGATCGATCATTGCGGACTCCTTTCGCGGCGCGCCGCGCTTCGCGCGCTGATGGCTGATTGCATATTGCATATCGCCAGACCATCGGCCACCGCGATGCAGCGACACGAGTCGGGCGACCTCCCCTTCGTCATACCAGCGAACGCCGGAATCCAGGCCTCCGCCCCGCGCCCCACCCTGGATACCGGCGTTCGCCGGTATGACGGACCGTTCGCTGCCGATCGCGCGTCGAGGCTTGCCAAGCGGCGATCAACATGGAATGCGGAGCGGCCATGGCCAGGAAACACATCTGCGACTCCGCGCACGAAGCCGTCGCTGACATCGGCGACGGCGCATCGATCTTGGTCCACAGCTTTGGGCCGCCGCAGGCGTGGCCGACTGATTGCCTCCTCGCGCTTGCCGAACGCGGCGTGAAGGATCTGACTGTCATCTGCAACACGCCGGCGGGCGGTCCGACTTCGCTCAACATCCTCGCCGACAAGAAACAGATCCGAAAACTGATTTGTAGCTACGTCGGCTCGCCGTCGATGCCGACGGCGATCAGCGAAATGGTGAAGGCCGGCGAGATCGAACTCGAAATGGTGCCGCAAGGCACACTCGCCGAGCGTGTGCGCGCCGGCGGCGCCGGGCTAGCGGGATTTTTCACTCCTACCGGCGTCGGCACCAAGATGGCCGACGGCAAGGAAGAGCGCGTCTTCAACGGCAAGCGCTACCTGTTCGAGCGCGCGCTCACGGCCGACTTCGCATTGCTGCAGGCGTACCAAGCCGACGCGGCGGGCAACCTCACCTACCGTCGCGGCATGCGCAACTTCGGTCCGGCGTTCGCGACGGGAGGACGGACGACGATCGCCGAGGTGAAGGAGATCGTCCCGCTCGGCGCCATCGATCCGGAAGCCGTGATCACGCCGGGAATCTTCGTCGATCGCATCGTCAAGACGACCACGCATCTCGACATCGGCGTGCTCCGTCAGATTCTGCTGGCCGTCGGTCGTGTCAACGACATGGACGGACGCGCCCTGCGTGACGGCGGCCCCGCCGGATTGCCCGCCGATTTGATGGCGATGAAGGCCGCCGCGCTGCTGCGCGAAGGTGAGTACGTCAATCTCGGCATCGGTTTGCCGACGTTGGTGTCGAACTACATCGCCGAGCGCAACGTCACGCTGCACTCCGAGAACGGGATTCTCGCCTATGGCGGATTCCCGGCCGAGGGCGAAGAGGACATCGATCTCTACAACGCGAGCGGACAACTGGTGACGCCGCTCGCCGGCACCGCGTACTTCGACTCGACGACTTCGTTTGCGATGGCGCGCAGCGGGCGCGTGTCGACGATCATCCTGGGCGCGTTCGAGGTGGCTCAAAATGGCGACCTTGCAAATTGGAGCACGCCGCGCGGTAGCGGCGGCATCGGCGGCGCCATGGATCTCGCGGCCGGCGGCGGGCGGATCATCGCGATCTGCTACCACTGCGAGCGCAACGGCCGGTCGAAGCTCGTCGAGACGTTGAGCTATCCCGCCACCGGGCTCGGCTGCGT
Organism: Deltaproteobacteria bacterium; assembly: GCA_016178705.1. Classification (NCBI taxonomy): domain Bacteria; kingdom Pseudomonadati; phylum Myxococcota; class Myxococcia; species Deltaproteobacteria bacterium. The sequence continues at coordinate 59,620 of JACOST010000014.1, forward strand.
TAAGTCGGTGATCACCGACCTGGCGTGGATCGACGTCGGTGCCGACGGGTTCCTCTTGCGCGAGTTCGCACCCGGTCTGACCATCGACGACGTGAAGGCCGCCACCGCCGCACCGCTACGCGTCGCCAGCGACGTGCGCGAGATGCAGTTCGGCTAGCAGCAATCAGGTACCGAGCTCGCGTACGCGCGACGCCGCCGCGGCGAGGTCGCCGAGTTCGGCTTCGCGCTTACGACCGAGGAGCACATCGAGCGGATCGCGGAGGTCGTCGACGTAGCCAAGCGCGTAAGCGCCGCGGGCATATCCCATCAGGCGCAGCAGCGGTTCCGGCAGCGTGCGCGCGATCTCGGCGGGTACCGATAGGTACTGGTTTTCTTCTTGGCGCAGCCAACTAACCGCATACGTGATGTTGAGTCCGTAGCGCGTCGTGGTGGAGGTGTTGGCACCACCACCGTGATAGAGCGCGCCGGTGTAGAACAGCACCGATCCCGCCGGCATCTCCGCCGCCTCGCACTGCTCGTGGGTGAACGTGAGGCGGTCGGCTAGACGGTGACTGCCGGGCACCAGCCGCGTCGCACCATTGGCAGCGGTAAAATCCGTCATCGCCCAGATCGTGTTGCACTGCACTTCGTAGCCGGACGGGAACGGGAAGAAGTCGAACGCCCACTGATCGCGATGGATCTGCTGCCCCGGCTCATTGGGGCCGATGGCGATCACCTGCGTCAAATGGAGCTGGAAGGTCGTCGCGTGTTGCAGCAGCGTGCCGACCGTGTCGAGCACGAGTGGATGCATGATCAACTCGCGGCAGGTTGCGGATCGCGCGATCAGTCCGCCGGTGCGGCGCGTGCGCCGGCCGGCGAAGTCGTCGGAGCCCGTCGGCGTCGCGTCAACGTACGGCTGAACTTCAGCCCGTGCCCGATCGAGTAGAGTGGGCGGCACGACCCGCTCAACGATCGCACCGCCCTCGTCCTTGAGCGCGGCGGCAACTTCAGCGGGGCTAGCAGTGGCAGCGAAGCGGGGAATGGGCATCTGCGTTCCTCCTGGTCAGATCAACAGCATGGCGACCGCTCGCCCCAACCATAGTGAGGAACCAATGAGAGCGAAAGAGGAAATGCTCTCTCGACGATCAGCTATTGACTGGCCCGGGTGGGCAGCCTACCACGGTACCGCGAGGACCCATGGACCTGAATCCATTTTCCTACGACTTTCACGAGAACCCGTATCCAATTTACCGCTGGCTGCGCGATCACGCGCCCGTGTATCGCAACGATGCGCTGAACTTCTACGCGCTGTCGCGCTACGATGATGTCCTCACCGCCATCCTCGATCACGACGCCTACAGCTCGGCGAAGGGTACGGTGCTCGAAATCAAGCCCGAGATGATCGAACAGTTCCCGATCATCCTGTTCATGGATCCGCCGCGCCACACCCGACTGCGCAAGCTCGTCAGCCATGCCTTCACGCCGCGGCGTATGGCGGCTCTCGAACCGACGGCGCGCGCCCTGGCGACCGGCTACATCGATCGCATACTCGAACAGGGCTCGTGCGACTTCATCCGCGACTTCGCCGCGCGCTTGCCGATCGAGATCATCAGCACCATGGTCGGCGTGCCACCGAGCGATCGCGATTTGGTGCGCGAACTAACCGACACGGCGCTGCACCGCGAGCCCGATCGACCTGAGTTTCCCGACTCGGCGCTGGCCGCCAATGCGCAGTTGGTGCAGTACTTCGCAGGACTCGTCGCCGAGCGGCGGAAGCAGCCGCGCGACGACATGACGAGTCTGCTGATCGACGCGGAAGTGGAAGACGACGACGGCGAAAAGGTGCGCCTCACCGACTTCGAGATCGTGGCGTTCTGCGGCTTGCTGAGCGGCGCCGGCAACGAAACGGTGACCAAGCTGCTCGGCAACGCGGTCGTGCTGCTCGCCCGCCATCCCGACGCGCGCGCCGACCTGGTGCGCGACTTCGAACGGATTCCCGACGCAGTGGAAGAGATCCTCCGCTATTGGACGCCGGCGCAGTATACGATGCGCACACTCCTGCGCGACGTCACCGTGCACGGCCAGACAATGCCGCGTGATGCGCGCGTGTTGCTGTTGATTGGTTCCGCGACTCGCGACGAACGAGAGTATACCGACGCCGATGCGTTCGACATCACTCGCAAGGTGCCGACGCAGATTGCGTTCGGCTACGGCCTGCACCACTGCCTGGGCGCATCGCTCGCGCGCCTCGAGAGCCGGGTCTCGCTTGAAGAGCTTCACCGCCGCATCCCGGAGTACGAGATCGACGAGTCGCGTCTCGAACGCGTCCACATGAGCAACGTCCACGGCTTTGCCAGCGTACCGATGCGCTTCTAACGCGGCGCGGGCTACGACGCGCTGCGACCTGGGGGAGTTTGCACGAGAAAGGCCCTCGATACGTTCGCTCCGCTCACACTCGGGCAAACGGATTTTGGGAGACTGTGAAAAAACCATCCGTCTCCCCGAGTAGCCGCCCTGAGTAGAAGCCGAAGGCTTCGTATCGAAGGGCGGCGTATCGAGGGGCCCTACTTGTGCGAGGCCGATGCGTGCCGCCGCGGTCGTTGACGCGCGTTGAAACACCCTGCCATTCAGGCTTGGAATTCCGCGCGCCGACAGGCTACAGGTATGGGTCTATGGCAGCACCGATCGACCGCACTTCCCTGCTCCGTGCCGCGCTGGCCGAGCGCATCCTCGTGCTCGATGGCGCCACAGGTACCGCCATCCAGGCGATGGACCTCACCGCCGACGACTTTGGCGGGCCGGCGCTTGAAGGCTGCAACGAGAATCTCGTACTGACGCGCCCCGATGCCATTCGGCGCATGCATCAGAGCTACATCGACGCCGGCGCCGACTTGATCGAGACCGATACGTTTGGGGGGACGCGCATCGTCCTCGCCGAGTACGGGTTGCATGACAAGGCCTACGAGATCAACTACGCGGCCACGCGCATCGCGCGGGAAGTTGCGGACGCGGCGTCGACGGCCGATCGGCCGCGCTTCGTGGTCGGCTCGATGGGGCCCGGCACGAAGACCATCTCGGTGACCGGCGGCATCAACTTCGAAGGCGTCCGCGCGGCCTACGCGGAGCAAGCTGCGGGTTTGCTCGATGGCGGCGCCGACGTGCTGTTCCTCGAAACCCAGCAGGATACCCTCAACGTCAAGGCGTCGCTGCTCGGCATCGACGAGGTCTTCGCCAAAGCCGGCCGCACGCTGCCCGTCGTGCTCACGGTCTCGATCGAAACCATGGGCACGATGCTGGCGGGTCAACCGATCGAGTCGCTCTATGTCTCGGTTGAGCATCGCGACCTGTTCGGCATCGGCATGAACTGCGCCACCGGGCCTGACTTCATGACCGATCATCTGCGCACGCTGGCGGAGATCTCGCGCTTTCCGATCGTGTGCTTCCCCAACGCCGGCTTGCCCGACGAGGATGGAAACTACAACGAGCTGCCGCCGATGCTGGCGAAGAAGATCGAACGCTTCTGCGCCGAGGGCTGGATCAACGTCATCGGCGGCTGTTGCGGCACGACCGCCGAACACATCCGCATGATCGCACAGGTTGTCGCGAAGTATCCGCCACGCAAACCAGTCACGGTGAAGCGTTGTGTCGTGTCGGGCATCGACACCCTTGTCATCGATCAAGACACCCGCCCGGTGATCGTCGGCGAGCGCACCAACGTGCTCGGCAGCCGCAAGTTCAAGCAGCTCATCGCCGACGGCAAAGTCGAAGAGGCGTCGGAGGTCGGCCGCCAACAGGTGCGCAAAGGCGCGCACATCCTCGATGTGTGTTTGCAGGACCCTGACCGCGTTGAAGTCGCCGACGTGACCGCGTTTCTCGAAATGGAGGTGAAGAAGGTCAAGGTCCCGCTGATGATCGACTCCACCGACGCCAACGTGATCGAAGAGGCGCTCAAGCGGACGCAGGGCAAGTCGCTGATCAACTCGATCAACCTCGAAGACGGCGAAGAGCGCTTCCAGCGCGTCGTCCCGCTGGCGCGCACCTACGGCGCCGCGCTCGTGGTCGGCTGCATCGACGACGACAAACAGCAGGCACAAGCGATCACGCGCGAGCGCAAACTGGCCATCGCGCAACGCTCGTATGATCTGCTCACCAAGAAATACGGCGTGCCCGCGGAAGACATCATCTTCGACGCGCTAGTCTTCCCGGTCGGCACCGGCGACAAGAACTACATCGGCTCGGGCGTCGAAACGATCGAAGGCATTCGCCTGATCACGCAACACCTGCCCGACACCAAGACTATCCTCGGGGTGTCGAACGTATCGTTCGGGCTGCCGACCGCCGGCCGCGAGGTGCTCAACTCGGTCTTCCTCTACCACTGCGTGCAGGCCGGGCTCGATCTGGCGATCGTCAACTCGGAGAAGCTCGAACGCTATCCGTCAATTCCAGAAGAAGAGCGGCGCCTCGCCGAGGATCTGATCTGGTGGCGCGGCGACGATCCGATCGCGGCCTTCAGCGCGCACTTTCGCACCAAGGCACCGAAGCAAACCGTCGAGCAGCGCCGCGATCTACCGCTCGACGAGCGCATCGCTCTCTACATCCTCGAAGGCTCGAAGGACGGGCTGTACGCTGACCTCGACGAAAAATTGAAAACGCATCGTCCGCTCGAAATCATCAACGGACCGCTGATGGCCGGCATGGACGAAGTCGGCCGACTGTTCGGCGCCAACGAGATGATCGTCGCCGAGGTGTTGCAGTCGGCCGAAGCGATGAAGGCGGCAGTGTCCCACCTCGAACCGCACATGCAGAAGAGCGAGACGTCGAGCAAGGGCAAGATCGTGCTCGCAACGGTGAAGGGCGACGTCCACGACATCGGCAAGAACCTGGTCGACATCATCCTCGGCAACAACGGCTTCGAGATTGTCAACCTCGGTATCAAGGTGCCGCCGGAAGAACTCGTCCGGGCCTACAAAGAACATCGGCCCGACGCGATCGGTCTCTCAGGACTGCTGGTGAAGTCGGCGCAGATGATGGTGATCACCGCGCAGGATCTGAAGGTCGCGGGCATCAGTTGCCCGATTCTGGTGGGCGGCGCCGCGCTGTCGAATCGCTTCACCCGATTGAAGATTGCACCGCAGTACGACGGACTCGTCGCCTACGCCAACGACGCGATGACGGGACTCGACCTGGCCAATCGGCTGATGGAACCGACGCGGCGCGAAGAACTCGTCGCCAAGCTGGCGCGGGATACGACCCAGATCGAAGTTGAGATTGGCAAGCGCGCCGAGGGCGTGGCGCCGGCGGTCGCGCCAAAGGCGAACGTGCGCCGCGATCACGACATCCCGACGCCCCCGGATCTCAAACTCCACGTCATTCACAACTACGACCTTGATGAAATCTTCCGCTTCATCAACCCGGTGATGCTCTACACCCGCCACCTCGGCTTCAAAGGCAAGATCGAAGACGCGCTCGCACGCGGCGACGCCAAGGCTCGCGAGCTGATCGAACAAGTCGACGCGGTCGAAGCGATCATGTTGCCGCGCCCCGACATCACTGCGAACGCGGTGTTCAAATTTTTCCGCGCCGCATCCGAGGATGAAACGCTGCACATCCTCTCGCCCGACGGCAAGGACGTGATCGAATCGTTTCACTTCGGCCGTCAGACGGTGAACGAAGGTCTCTGCCTAGCCGACTACACGCTGCCGCGTGGCGATCGGCCCGACTATGTCGGCCTGCTCACGACGACCGTCGGCCCCGGCGTGCGCCAGCTCGCCGAAGAGTGGAAGAATGCGGGGCAGTACCTGCGCTCGCACATTCTGCAGATCCTCGCACTCGAAGGCGCGGAAGCGTTCGCCGAGCTGCTGCACCAGAAGATCCGCGAGATGTGGGGATTCGCCGACGCACCGGGGACGACGACCAAGGATTTGTTCAAAGTGAAGTACCGCGGCATTCGCGTGTCGTTCGGCTATCCCGCCTGTCCGCGGCTGGAAGATCAAGAACAGTTATTCCGCCTGCTCGAAGTCACCAAGTCCATTGGCGTCGAGCTAACCGAAGGCTACATGATGGACCCGGAAGGTTCCGTCAGCGCGCTGGTGTTCCATCACCCCGACGCGAAGTATTTCTCGCTCACCCCCGACGATACCGAACGCTTGGAGCGACAACTCGACGACGAGGAGCAAGCGGGCGCTGCGGCCCCCTGATCCGAAGGGTGAAGGTCCCGGCGGGCGGCAGAGCGAGCGCTTGGGAGTGCCTAGCCGTTGCGGTATGGTGAGCGCACGATGGTATCGACCAAAGAGCGCGACCACTTTCGTCTGATCCAGCAAGCCGAGGAAGAGCTGAACCAAGACGCGATTCGAGCCTGCGCGCGGCGCTCGCCCGAAGAGAACATCGTGCTCGGCCTGGCATTGAGCGAGTTTGCCGCCTCATTTGGTGCGGATCGCCGCCGCCCGGACGAGGTTGCGCCGATTCAGTTGTGGCGCAACCGGTACCACAACAAATCGAAAGGCCCGTGACCAGTCCCACGCTGGATTTGCGCAGCGCCTTCGCTGCCATTGCTAACACCCTCTCGGAGGAAAAAATCGCCCATGCGTTCATCGGCGCATTGCCGGTTCTCGCGTGGGGCAGGGTCCGCGCGACCACGGACATCGACGTGGTCGTCGTGGTCGAGGATAACTGGGAACGATTGTCCGCCGCGTTGAAGGCGCTGGGAGTCGAGCAGCACAAGCAAATCGGGCCCGCCGATGAAACCGACTCGCTGCCGGACGTCGCGGTGTTCTACACGTCCGGCGACTCGCCAGTGCGTATCGACGTCTTCATCGCTAAGACGCAATTTGAACAAGCCGTCGTTGCGACGGCCCGCCACGCGACCGCGCTGGATGTCAGCGTTCGATTGGCTCGACCGGAAGCGTCGATCATCTACAAGCTATTGGCTCAGCGCCGCCGGGATCTCGACGACATCGACGGCATTTTCGAAGCGCGACGGATCGCGAACGATCCGCTCGATTGGCGGTTTCTTGAGCATTGGTCCGCCGAGTGGGGAATTGAGGATCGCTTGGCTCCCTATCGAGTGCGGTACGGACCGAGCGAGTGAGCGCGTCCTTGAGGAAAGAGAAGCACATGAACGATCGACAAGCACAGCTCCTTCGCGCAGCATTTCTCGCCGGCGCGGTGACGGACGCATTGGCCGTCATTCCGATGCTCTTTCCACCCATGGCGCGACTGCTGTGGGGCTTCGAGGATTTCGGCGGGCCGTACCGATTTGCGATGGGATACGGTGCGTCGCTGATGGCGGCGTGGACGGCATTGCTCGTCTGGGCCTACCAGCGTCCCGTCGAGCGAGCATTCGTGGCTGCGCTGACGGTGTTCGTGATCTACGGCTTGGCTGCAACCGAGATTGTCGCCGTAATGTCCGGCGTGCTCCCCGCGTGGCGAATGATTCCCACTTGGGCGCTGCAGGCGATTCTCCTATGTCTGTTCGCCTCGGCGTATCACTACCCGCTGCTCCGGCGGCGGGTCGCTGCGTAGCGCGACCCGATCGGCCTATCGCTCCGGCAGAGTTCAACTCGCAACGCGACGTAAGGCCGTCTCGACAATTTGCGGAAGGTCGAGCGGCATGAAGAACTTGTCGGGGTAGAGGTAGTCTTCGCCGGATTCGTCGATCACACGAACCAGACCGTGCATCGCGGCGTTGGCATCCGGGAGAGCGCGGTAGATCTTGCGCAACTCCAGAGACGCCGCGTAGCCAGTATTGCGAACGCAAACGACGAAACGCTTCTTCCTTGCAGTTGTCGGCGGCATGCTCACTCCTCCGCTACCCGGTTCACCAAATTCTCTAGCATCTCCTGTCGTCCCGATCGGGGCTGGGGCTCGACGCGGTTTTCGATCACATGCTTGGATAGATCGGCGAGACTCTTCTTGCCGGCTAGGATGTCTCGCCCGAGCGCATCGTCCCAGCGCGCGTAACGCTCCTTGACGAAGTCGGCGAGGTTACCGTCCTCGATCAGCCGCGCGACGCGCAGGAGACTGCGGGCTACCGTGTCGATGCCGCCGATGTGGGCGTGGAAGAGATCCTCGGGATCGAGACTCTGTCGCCGCAGTTTGGCGTCGAAGTTGAACCCACCGGTCGTCAAACCGCCGGCCTGGAGGATCGTGTACAGAGCGAGCGTGATGTCGTCGGCGCTGTTGGGAAACTGATCGGTATCCCAGCCGAGCTGCGGATCGCCGCGGTTGATATCGACGCTGCCGAGCAGGTCGTTGGCGGCCGCATAGGCCAGCTCGTGTTGAAAGCTATGACCAGCCAACGTCGCGTGATTGACCTCGATGTTGAGCTTGATCTCGCGCTCGAGTCCGAACTTGCGCAAGAAGGCGTGCACGGCCGCGGCGTCGTGGTCGTACTGGTGCTTCGTCGGCTCCATCGGTTTGGGCTCGATGAGAATCGTCCCGGTGAAACCAATCCGATGCTTGTGCTCGACGACCAGTTGCATGAAGCGGCCGAGCTGCTCGCTTTCGCGGCGCAGGTCGGTATTGAGCAGCGTGTCGTAGCCCTCGCGCCCGCCCCACAGCACGTAATTCGCGCCGCCGAGTCGATGCGTGACGTCGAGCGCTTGCTTCACCTGCGCGGCCGCGTAGGCAAAGACATCAGGGTCCGGGTTGGTGGCGGCACCGGCGGCGTAGCGCGGATGACTGAACAAGTTGGCCGTGCCCCACAGCAACTTGACGCCGGTGCGTTGCATCGCGACCTCGATGCGCTCGACCATCCGATCGAGATTGGCATTGCTCTCGCGTAACGTCGCGCCTTCCGGGGCGGCATCGCGGTCGTGAAACGTGAAGAACGGCGCACCGAGCTTGGCGAAGAATTCGAAGGCGACCTCGGTCTTGCGCTCCGCCAGTATCATCGGCTCGCCCGCGCCGAACCATGGGCGGTCGAAAACGTCGGCGCCAAACATATCGGCACCCGCCCAACAGAACGTGTGCCAGTAGCACACCGCGAAACGGAGATGGTCCTCCATCCGCTTGCCCAACACCACGCGGTCGCGATCGTAGTAGCGGAAGGCGAGCGGGTTCACGCTCTGCGTGCCTTCAAAGCGGATGGCGTCGATGCGCGGGAAAAATGGTTCCGTCATGACGGCCGGTCTCGTACTACGCGGCTCGGTTGGCTTCAATCCGAAGAAAAGAACTCGACGCAAGGTCGCCAGGACGCAAGGGGGGAAGTGAACTCCCTTCGCGGCATCCTGGCTTTGCGTCTTCGCGTCCTTGCGACTTTGCGTTGAAGCATTTCCTGATGCGGAGCAAGGACCCACTCACGACGTCAGTTGCCGGAGGATGGTGGCGGAATCGAAGTAGACGCGCTCGCAGATCAAGCCGGTCGCGTCGAAGATAAAGAACGCCGTCATGCGGCAACGAAACGATCGCCCGGTGGGCTCGATCCCAAGCAGCGGACCCTTGTGCGTGCCGAGCAGCCAGAACTCCACGATCACCGCGTCCTCGGCATGCCGCAGCGCGATCAGCTCATTGCGCTGGTCAGGAAATGCGGTGCGACTTTCGCGGAAGTAGGCCTGCACCTCCGCGAGACCATCGTAGGTCCGATCGGTCGCGATGATCTCGTAGCGCGGATGGGAGAACGTCGCGATCGTGGCCGCGTAGTCATGCACGTTCTCGGCTTCCATGTGGCGCCGCACGAGCTGTTCGCGGCGTTCTCGCTCTTCCATTGGCGTCATCTCGTCCTCCGTTTCACTGCACGATGTTCGAGCGCGGCCGCTCACACCCAACGTGGCTGCACATCGAGCGGGATGCCGAGCGCCAGTTTGCCGATCATTTCGAGCAGCCAGGAGTGGGTGTACGGATGCAAGGTACCGGCGCGCACGTCGCGATAGAGCCGCTCGATCGGATAGCGACGAAAGATGCTCGGCCCGCCCATCGCTTGCATCGCCATCGTGACCACGTCGAGCGCGGTGGTGGTGGCGAAGTACTGCGGCGCGGTCACCTTCGGCAGCAGTTGATCGCCGAAATCGGCGCCATGCGCGAGTTCGTACGCGGTCTTGAAAATGAACGCGCGCGCGGCTTCGAGCTTGATGTGCATCTCCGCCACGGTGAATTGAATGCCCGGCAGGCTGGCGATGGTTGCCGGTAACGGATGCAGTGTGCGCTGCTTCACGTAGTCGACGACGAAGTCGAACGCCGCTCCAGCGATGCCGATGTAGACCGACGCGATCCCCAACGCGTACCAGGGCAGGCTCTGCAACCCGCCTTCGACGCCGGCGCCTTCGTCACCGATCAGACACTCGTCGGCAATGAATGCATCGGTGAACTGGATGTCGTGACTACCGGTGGCACGCATCCCCATCGCGTCCCAGGTTTCGATGATCTCCATGCCCGCGATGCCGCGCTCGGCGGCAAGCGTCACCGTGCCGGACAATCCTGGCTGCGAAAATCCTTCGAGCCGTGCATTGAATAGGAAGTAGCGCAGAATCGGCGCGAGGGTGCAGAAATACTTTCGGCCGCTGACACGGTAGCCCCCAGCGACTTTGCGCGCGGTCACTAGCGGCGATCCCAAGCTGGCACTCGGCTCCGAAATGCTGCTGGCGATCACCGCGCCTTCCCGCACGACGCTGTCGACGACGCGTTGCCGAAAGGGCTCGCGAAACAACCGCAACCCGCCACCGAGGTTGTAGAGATGCATGTTCGCCCCAAGGGCAGTTGCGCCGCTGCCGCAGGCGAGCTGCTCCTGCACCAGACAGAAATCGTGGATCGAAATGCCCCGCCCGCCGAGCGCGGTTGGAATCGTCAGCGCGAGATAACCTTCGCGGTGGAGATCGGCGAAGTCGTCGAACGGAAACGATGCGTCGCGGTCGTGCCGCGCCGCGCGTTCGGCGCACCGCGCCGCCAGCCGCCGCGCCAACGTGACCAACGCCTGCTGCTCCGCGTTCAGCAATGCTTGCATGCGACCGGCATCGTAGTCGGAGCGGCGATCAGAGACAACGATGCGGAAAGGACGTGCTGGTAAGTGATCCGAGATGCCGAGATGAATTGATCCAAAGCCGCCCGAGCATCTGTCGAACTCGCTGACCCGCTAAGAGAGAGATGCGGTGCTGCTGGGTGGCGGGTCGGTTTTGAGACGTGCAGAAAATTGTCATCCTGAGCCCTTCGACTTCGCTCAGGATAAACTCCGCGAAGGATCTCTCCGGACCCGCGCAACGCGAAGAGAGATTCTTCGCCCGGCTCAGAATGACACGATGGGTTGATCTGGTTGTTTGCAAAATGCCCACTCCCTGCTGCTGGCCGCACTTGACGGCGTTTCGTGGATCATGGCAATGGTCCTGTCGGGCTCAGGGCTCCACTTGAAAAGTGTGCGGCGATAGCAAGCGGCGCACGCTTCTTATGCAACCGAGGGCAGTACGCGAGATGCGCAACGGCAAGCAAGGGCGCCGCAAGAAGAACCGTCGCGGTGAGCGGCAACGGACCGCGGCAGCAAACCAAGCACCGGTTGCCTCGTTTCGGTAGTCGGTTCGGACGTCGAAATGTAGTTAGCGCAACTCGGAGCAGGGGTGCATGGGGATGGATCAGCCAACGAAGGAACCGGTGGGACCGATAGCAGCCGAGCGGCAATCGCGAGACGAACTGTGGTTGGGTGCTTTCGAAACCTATTACACGGCGTATTTCGAGGAGCTGATGGCGGCGAGGCTGGTGACATGGTGGCAAAGGGTAGATGACGTTACGAAAGTGTTGGTAGCCCTTACCGCCTCGGGTTCAGCGGTGGCGGGCTGGAGCCTGTGGAACCAGGAGTACTACAAGAACTTTTGGGTAGCAGCCGCGGGGATCGCGGCCGTGCTGTCCATTGTTCACGCTGCGCTTGGAGTTCCGGCAAAGCTCAAGGACCACACTGGCATTCAGCGGCGCTTTGCATCTTTGCGGACGGACTTGGAAACGTTCCGATACCGAATGCGGATCAGCCCTTCCTTTCCCGTCAAGGACTTCACAGAGATGTTTGCGACCTTCCGCAAGCGTCTGGGCGACGAAGTGCAGTTGCTGCAGACTGACCTGCTGTCAACTGATGGCCTTCAAGAGAGAGTGCAAGATCGGCTGAACGTGATTCTTCAGGCTGAACTCGAACAGCCCTAGTGCAGAGGAGGAAGACATGCCCGTGAGGGGAACGCCACCAAAACCTATCCCAAGACCGCGCCCCAGGCCTGACCCCGGGCACCGCTAACCCCTGCATGCAGCGGACGCGCAAGGAGACGCGCGCCGCTGATGCAGAGCGTTGGAGACGCGGAGCAGCCACATGTCGGAACAGGCCAATCCAAGAGTTCGACCGTTTGCCGAACGTCTGCACTTCATACCGCGCCTCATCGTTCGCCACCCGCAAGCGCTACTGGTCCGATTGTTCCGAAACTACATCGAGCGCGCGCCAGGCTGGGTGTTGCTGACGACGAAGGGCCGCAAGACCGGACTCCCTCGGGAAGTGCTGCTTCCTTGCGAGCGGTTCGACAACCGCGTGCTGGTCATCTCCACCTACGGGTGGCGCTCGAACTGGATGCGTAACATTCAGAGTCATCCGGAGGTTCGTATTACCTGCGAGGGCCAGACGATGGACGGCCGGGCGGATATCATCGAGGCGGTGCTCGTGCGGCAGGAGCTGGTGTCAGCCCATCCCTTCTTTGTTCCGTTCCCGACCCACCTTCTCAATGCGATTCACCGCACGATCCTGCGACCGCTGTGGGTTCCATTTCTCCGCTGGTGGGTCCGCCGCCGGCCAGTGGTCGTGATCCACGTCCGCCAATAAGTGAGCGCGCGCCGGTTGCGTTGCGTGGCTCGCGTGAGGGGGGAACGAGCGTTCCATCTCCGCAGCAACCGATGGAGCACGCCAGCCGGTCATGCCCGCGACGCAGCCTTCCCGTTGGCAGCCGCATCGTGCTTGCGGCATTCTCGCAACGAGGTGAGAAGCATGGCGCACACAGCGATCGCTGAGCCACCGGGGTTCGCGGAACTTACCAAGGCCGAGCAGGTGCGCTACCTGCAGGCGCTCTGGGATCGTATTGCCGAGAAACCCGGAGATCTCCCAGTTCCGGAAAGCCACCGCGGGTCGCGGAGGAACGATTTGCTGAATTCTGCCGCGATCCGACACGTGCTCACTCGGCATACGAAGTCCTCGACCGTCTGGCCAAGAAGCGGCAGTGAGCGAATATCGGTTGATCTCGGAACCGCCCGCTGATGCCGATGTAGCGGCGAGACTCGTCATGTACGAGCGCTGCCTGGTAACCGGACGGACGCGCTTGACCCCCTTATGGGTCATAGACCATACTTGAGGTGCGATGCCGACGGTGGTGGAAGGGGACTTCGAGTGGGACTCCGCCAAGGCTGAGTCGAACCTCGCGAAGCACGGCATATCCTTTCCGGAAGCCGCCACGGTTTTCGCGGATCCCATGGCGGTGTATCTCGACGACGGATCAGGAATGGGCAGCATGGTGGTGATAGGAACCTCGCTGCGCGAGCGTCTGCTCTACGTGGTGCACGTCGAGCGTGGCGCCCGCGATCGGATCATCAGCGCAAGGTCCGCCACTGCCACGGAGCGCACCGTCTATGACAGCGGAGGTCGAAGATGAGCACCGCAGCCAAACGCCGAAATGTTTCCGTCTTGGAGCCTGTTCGAATCCTGGGACGCGGTCTTCGGGCTCAGAGAGGAGTACACCTCACGATCCGCGCGGTCCGTGAGGCAGTCGGAAAGACGCAGATCGACGTTGCCGCCGACTCGGCAATGGACCAGTCGGACGTCTCTCGGCTCGAGGGTCGAGAGGACTTCGAGGATTGTCTCGTGTCCACGCTCCGCCGGTACGTTGGCGCCCTCGGTGGGCAGCTTGAGCTGGTGGCGTCCTTTGATGACAAGAAAATCATCCTGACGGGAAGCCAGCCGGGAGCGGCGGGCGGGCCGGCCAACAAGGCGTTGCCGCGCAGGAGCCGGCGACCGACCCGCCGCTGAACACCGTCACTGATTAATCTCCACAGTAGCAGCCGGTGTTTGCGCATTCGCGTGCGGCCACCTTGATGAATTTCGCGCAGCCTCACGGCCAGACGACGCAAATGATCGACAGGTAGGGAGAACGCGACAACCGGTATCGCGTGATAGGGCGTTCCCGTCTTCCGTTGGCTGGTGTTCTGTGCTCTCTGTACGGTGAACTCGCGATAGGAGCCTGCCATGCCACGCGCCGAACTCACCGGGTTGTTCGACATGATGCGGTCGATGCCGCCGGCGCAATCGATCGTCGAGATGCGCGCCACGATGGAGGTGTCGGCTGACTTCATCAACGCGAACCCGCCTTCCGTCGCGGGAGTCGAAGCGGGCGTCGAGATCGGTGGCGCCGTACGCGCCGACATCATCGTGCCACCGGGTACGCCACCGTTCCCCGTGGTGATCTACTTGCACGGCGGCGGCTGGTCGATCGGCAGCCCGGCGACGCACCGCAAGCTGGCGCGGCAGTTGTGCGCAGGCGCCGGCGTCGTGGTGGTCAACGTCGACTACCGCCTCGCGCCGGAGCATCCGTTCCCGACGCCGCTCGACGACTGCGTCGCTGCGGCGCGGTGGACGCGAGCAAACGTCAAGACCTTCGGCGGCGATCCCGCTCTCCTCGCCATCGGCGGCGATTCAGCGGGTGGCAATCTGTCCGCCGCGGTCATCAACGATCTCCGCGACGACATCCAATTTCGCGCGGCATTATTGATCTATGGCGCGTTCGATCTGTTGGCGTCGCGGCGCGACTACGACAAGTGGGCACCGGAGGAAGACCCGGTCCTTCCCAAGCGCTCGATGGACATGATGCTCGCCGCGTATCTCACCGGTGGCGCGTCGACCGACGATGCGCGCGTCAGCCCGATCCACGCCGACCTGCGTCACTTTCCTCCCGCGTGTCTGTTGTGCGGCACGTGGGACCCGTTGCTCGGCGATTCGCGCGCATTGCACGCCAAGTTGAAAGGACTCGGCCGCGAGTCAGTGCTGCACGAGTACGAGGCCATGCCGCACGCATTCGTGCAGTTGCCGTGCACGGAAGCCGACGCCGCGCTCGCAACCGGATGTGAGTTCTTGCGTATGAAACTCCGCTGATCAGCCATACGCCATCAGCCACCAGCCATCAGCCAACCGACCGAAGGGAGATCAGACATGGAATACGGACTGCAAGTCGGCAACGTTGAATTCCCACAGCTCCACGACATCGCTCAAACCGCCGAAGGGCTTGGCTTTCATGCGATCATGATGCCCGACCACATTGTCGCCGAAGGTCCCGAGCGGCAGTTCGATCCCCATCATCTCTCTTATGATCCGATGGTGATGGTGGCGGTGATGGCCGCCGCGACGAAGAAAATTCAGGTCGGCCATCTCGTGTTGTGCAATCTCTTCCGCCATCCCGTGATCACCGCGCAGAGTCTGAACTCGCTCGATCGCCTCAGCGGCGGTCGCCTGTTCGCCGGCCTCGGCACCGGGTGGACCGAGCGCGAGTTTAAGATGACCGGCATCCAGTTCCCGGACATCACCACCCGTTTGCGCATGCTCGATGAAGCGCTGACCGTCATCCGATCGCTGTGGACCAAGGAAGAGACGACGTTCGCGGGCGAGTTCTACCACTTGAAGGATGCGATTCTCTTCCCCAAACCGGTGCAGAAGCCACATCCGCCGATTCTCCTGGGCGGCGGCGGCAAAGGCTTGCTGCGCCTGGCCGCCAAGCATGCCGACATCATCAACATCATTTCCGACGCCGGGAAACCCGGGTACATCAAGATGGAGAATGTGCAGAAGCTCACGAACGATGCGTTCCGCGCAAAGGTGCAGTTCGTCCGCAACGAGGCGAAGCAGCACGGCCGCGACGGCGCCAAGATCCGCATCAGCAACGTTCTCTTCACCGCCATCGTCACCGACTCGGCCGCCGCGACCAAATCGATGGCCGAAGGCATGGCGCCGATGTTCGGCACAACCCCCGAAGGGCTGCTGCAATCGCCGATGGCGCTGCTCGGCACACCCGAGGAGTGCATCAAGGAGCTCAAGCGTCGGCAGCGTGAATGGGACGTCTCGCAAGTGATCTTTTCGGGTGCCCTCGGCGAGTTGGGGCTGAAGCGCGTGGCGGAAGAAGTAATGCCGCACGTGTGACACGCGATAGCGAGCATCTCAGCAAGGAGGGTGCAATGGAAGCGATGCCGTTCGGACACACCGGCCATGGCAGCACGCGCGTGATCTTCGGTGCGGCCGCGCTTGGCGGCATGAAACAAGAGAAGGCCGATCAGATTCTTGCGATCCTGCTTGAGTACGGCATCAACCACATCGACACCGCCGCGTCGTACGGCGAGTCGGAGCTCCGCGTCGGGCGGTGGATGGAGCAGCATCGCGACCGCTTCTTTCTCGCCACTAAGACGGGCGACCGCACGTACGCAGGTGCGCGCGACAGTCTACGCCGCTCGCTCGAACGTCTGCGCGTCCAGCGCGTCGACATGATCCAGCTTCACAACTTGGTCGACGAGTCCGAGTGGACGACGGCGATGGGCCCCGGCGGCGCGCTCGAAGCGCTGATCGAAGCGCGCGAGCAGGGGCTGGTGCGTTTCATCGGCGTCACCGGCCACGGCACGCGCGTCGCCGCCATGCATCGGCGCAGCCTCGAACGGTTCGCCTTCGACTCGGTGCTGCTGCCGTACCACTTCACCATGATGAACGAAGCGGAATACGCGGCGGACTTCGAAGCATTGATGTCGATCTGCCGCGAGCGCGGCGTCGCCGTCCAAACGATCAAGTCGGTGGCGCGGCGGCGCTGGCAAGACGACACTGCCCGCCGATTCAGTTGGTATGAGCCGCTCAGAGACCCCGACGCCATCCGCCGCGGGGTGCACTTTGTGCTCAGTCGCCCCGGGCTATTCCTCAACACATCGAGCGACGCCACCATCTTGCGCCACATCTTGGACGCGGCCGTGGAAAAGAGCGAGACACCAGCCCGCGCCGCGCTCGAAGCCGACGTCGCCCGCTATGCGATGGAGCCGCTCTTCGTCCGTGGCGTATCGGATTCGATTTAGAGTCCTCACCACCGAGGCACCGAGATCACAGAGGTCGGACACTGAGAAACCAAGTGATACCGCAGTTCAACGGAAACGACCGGTCGGTATCCGCCACTCGGAAAAGTTCTCTCGGTGTGCCATCTCGGTGCCCTCTGTGCCTCGGTGGTTGGCTGTTCTCTTCCGACTTCGAATAGTATGCCCTACGTCGACCGCAACGGCGTCCGCATCTACTACGAGGACCGCGGCGCGGGTCCAGCGATCCTACTGACTCACGGCTACACGGCGACGCTGCGGATGTGGGATCGGCAAGTCGACGCGTTCGCCGATCGCTACCGAATGATTTGTTGGGACATGCGCGGCCACGGCGAGTCCGACAGCCCGGACGACGCCGGTGCCTATTCGCACGCCGCGACCGTAGCCGACATGACCGCGATCCTCGACACCTGCGGTGTCGCCGAAGCCATCGTCGGTGGGCTGTCGCTCGGCGGCTTCATGTCGTTGGCGTTCCATCTGGCCCATCGCGATCGCGTTCGGGCGCTGATGCTGTTCGACACCGGACCCGGGTACAAGAAGGACGACGGGCGGGCGCAGTGGAATCGTCTGGCCGAAAGTTACGCCGCGCGCTTTGAAGCGCAGGGGCTCGCCGCGCTCGGAAATAGCTCCGAGGTGCGCGTTGCGAAACACCACTCGGCCCAAGGTCTCGCCCACGCCGCGCGCGGCATGTTGGCGCAGCGCGACGCCGCCGTGATCGAAGCGCTGCCGCACATCGCCGTACCGACGCTGCTGCTCGCG
The DNA here is from genome assembly GCA_016178705.1 of Deltaproteobacteria bacterium. Lineage (NCBI taxonomy): Bacteria > Pseudomonadati > Myxococcota > Myxococcia > Deltaproteobacteria bacterium. The sequence continues at coordinate 77,410 of JACOST010000014.1, forward strand.
GGCGCCAACGACAAACCGTTTCTCGCCGGGATGGATTACATGGCGGCCAAGATTCCGACCGCGACTAAGGTGCTCATCGATGACGCCGGCCATGCACCCAACATCGAGCAGCCCGCCGCGTTCAACGAGGCGGTCGCGAGTTTCCTCGCTCGCGCGGTGCTTAGCTCTGCGCTGCCGTGACGATCACATTGCACGCATGCTCGGGGGTGAGCACGTCGGTGTTGATGACGATGTCGTAGTGTGTCGGCAACTCGTCCTTGACACTGTAAAAGCGCTGAAAGTAGTCGCGCCGCTCGCGATCGGATGCGGCGATGGCGGTGGTGGCGTCTGCGGCGCTGATGGTTTGCGCCGCCGCCAAGCGCTGGGCGCGAGTCGCGGGTGATGCGGTCACCAGTACGCGCAGCACGCCTGCGGTCCCGGCGAGCGCGAGCGATGCGGCGTGGGCGACGATCACCGCGTTGCCGGCGCTCGCCACTTCATGGATGGCGGCGCGGATGAGCACGCGCATGTCGTCATCGGTGGCGTGATAGCCGGTCGGCTCGGGCGCGGCGAAAACTTCGAGCGGTATGCCGGTCGCCAGCGTCACCGGACCGGCCAACTCCTGCGCCGCGGCCAGCTTATCCAGTAACCGTTGCAACAACGGCCGGCGATGTTCGGCGGCAGCAACCAGTTTGGGATCGACCTGCGCGTGATGCGCCGCGCGCGTGATGATCTGCTCATCGATGTAGCGAAAGGCCAACCGCTGCGCGACCGTCTCGCCGATGGTCTCACCTCCGGCGGCGATTGCGCGCGAGATACAGACGACTCGAAAACTCATCCCATACTCCCCTGCTTCCGTCAGCTACGCCGTCAAAATGTCAGACGAGTTCCGGCGATGCAATGATGGAGTGGCCCGCCATCTGTTAGAGCGACGATCTCGGGGCCCGACAGGCCGCGGGAATGCTTGCACCGCTCATGCGGGACGCAGAATGCGAATCTCCCGAGCCATACGCACCCGCGTTGAGTCTCCCTACGGTTTCGGCTTGCACGTCAGCGTGAGAACATCGATGTCGGCCGGCCGCGGTCGGAGGCTGACCGGATCTTTCGAGGGTGATGCCGACACCACAATCACCTTATGCCCAGGCAGAAGGCGGCCGGCCGCATTTCTGACTGGCACTTGAACGGCGGCAAAGCTCGTGCACGAGTTTGCGGTCGTGAGTGGTGGGCTGAAGCCAACGAATCGTCCGCTACAGCGTCCGTTGCCACTGCCGGGTGTGGAATCGCAGTCGCTCGGCGCCGCGCAGAACTGTCCGTGCATCGGCCCGCCGTTGATGCACGAGCCGCGGATCAAGCCACCGAGGCCGCTCGACGCACCCTCAAACGCATCACGGTTGCCCGTGTCGACGGCATCGCGCGGTTTGATCTCATTCGGCAGCAGCAGTTTGATCCGCTCCACGTCCGTTGCCGTGCAAGCGAGCCGGTGCTCGTCCGCATTGAGGCAGAGCGCAACATGGAAGGTACACACGCCATCACCCATCGCCGCACCAAAGTCGCACAGCGGATCGTCGTCGACACAGTCGAGGGAATGTTTCGGCCGCCCAAACCGATCGACAGTTGGCACCGGCTCGAGCAGCCACTCGCTGACGCAGTCGTTCTTCGCCAGCCCGCCGCCGGGACTCAGTTCACTCTGGCACGTCGCGGAGCAGCCATCGCCGCTCGTTGTATTGCTGTCATCGCATTGTTCACCCGGGTCGACCGTCCCGTTGCCACACAAGGGCGACAGGAACCCGCCTCGAACCGCGCGAGCGAGGTTGTAGTCGGTCTTGCTCGGCGCGCTCAGGATACCGACGTTGTAGCACTCGAGCCATGCCGCGCTCGGCGATCCGATGACAGTGGAGGCGGCCCAGTCGTGCAGTGGCGGACCGCAACTACACTCTTGCGTAACGCCGGCGCCATCGATCGTACAGCCGGCGTTGCCGCTACTATCAGGCATTCCACCGGTCGTGCCGCAGTTGGTGTTGAACGCCGCCGGCACGCACGGGACAAGATCCGCCCACACCGCGCAGCCTGGTACGGTCAAATCCACGATGCTCTCGATCTCCGCCGGCTGTCCCGTAGAGCCGTTGCCGGCTGATGCGGGCAGCCGCCAATCCTGGTGTCCCGCAAACGCGGCGCTGTTCAGTCCGGCGAGGAGCACGGTAAAGGCGCTCCCATCCATGGCCGTGCCTGTGCTGCTCCACTGATAGTTGTTGTTCAGGTCGTGGATGCCCCCGGCGTTGTCTTTCTTCTCCCAGACGAGACAGGTCTGCCGGTCGGTGATCGTCCCATCGCCGTTGTCCACGTACCGCGGCGACGCACTCAAATCCGCCGCGCAGGGACCGCACGTGCCGCCTAAGCAAATCAGGGCGTGGGGCGAATCTGTGCCCGCATCGCAGGTCGTACCGTCCGGCTTGCCTACGCACGTCACACCCCGCGCCACTTGCGCAGTGCTGAACAGCGCGACAGACAAGGCCAGTGTCAGTTGGAACCATCTTCGACCCATGAACGCACTCCTTGACGCTGATTCTGAGCGCGTATAGGCACGGTGGCAAGCGGTAAATCTTGTCGGCGGAAGGATGCTCACAGCCGCGCGGACGGCGCGATGATGTGCTCTCCCAACCACTCGACGGCGGAGCGGACCTGATCGGGTGTCTCGGAGATCGGCAAGAGGTGCACCACTTCGTCGACGCCGAGGTCGCGGTAGCGTTTCATCGAATCGAGGCCGCGCGCGGGCTGTGTGTACGGCGAGATCGTGATCGACACGTCTGTGCGTGAACGACCCCGGCGATTGAGCAGGCGGTCGAGGGCCGCCAATCGCTCGGTGGTCATTTCCGGCGTGAGGTTCCAACCGAACCAGCCTTGGCCGATGTCGGTGACGCGGCGTAGCGCGGGATCGCTTTCGCCGCCGAAGATGATCGGCGGATGCGGCTGCTGCACGGGCTTCGGCGCCATGTGCACCGGTGGTAGCGTGTAAAACTCATCGGCGTAACTCGCCTCGTCCTGCGTCCACAGACGGCGCATGATTTCGAGATACGCGCGCGTCCGCTGCGCGCGCCGCTCGAACGGCATCTCCAACGCATCGAACTCTTCTTTGAGCCAACCGATGCCGACGCCGAAGTCGACGCGGCCGTTCGACAGCACATCGAGCCCGGCGACCATCTTCGCCGTGTACACGGGGTTTCGCTGCGGCACGAGGCAGATGCCGGTGCCGAGTCGCACGGTCTTGGTGACCGCGGCGAGAAAGCTCAGCACGGTGAACGGATCACCGAGTCCGCCAGCGGAGGGATCGAGCGGAAAGCGCCCATCGTCGGAGTAGGGATACTGCGACTCGTAGGCATCGACGAGCACGACGTGTTCAGGTGCCCACAGACTGGCGGCGCCGACCTGCTCCGCCGTTTCGGCGAGCGCGCGCAAGAATTCGGGCCGGTTGCCGGCGCCGAATGTCGGAAGAAAAATGCCGATCTTCACCGTCGCCCTCCCAAGTTGGGTTGATGTCGCACGAGATCGAGGATCTCGTCGTGGACACGGCCGTTGGTGGCGAGCGCGGTGCCGGTATAGATCGACGGCACCCCGGCGAAGTCGGTGAAGCGGCCGCCGGCTTCTTCGATGATGATCTTCAGCGCGGCCATGTCCCACGGTTTGAGATCGATCTCGATCATCGCTTCGGCTTGGCCGCGCGCGACGAAGGTGTGGCCGAAATAGTCGCCATAGCCGCGCTGGCGTCCGCTGCGTTCGACGAGTTGCTCGAACGCCGGCCAATAACCGGCCCGTCGCAAGACGTTGAGGCCGCCGAACACGATCATCGACTCGCGCAGGGTGGCGCGGTCGGAGACGTGGATGGGTCCAGACTTGTCGAAAGCGCCGTGGCCCTTCTGCGCATACAGTAGGTCGTCAATCGCCGGCGCGTAGATCACTCCGAGGATGATCTCGCCTTCCTCTTCAAGCCCGATAAGCGTAGCGAAATAGGGAATGCCGCGGATGAAGCTCTTGGTGCCGTCGATCGGATCGACGATCCAACGCGCGCCCGCGCCCTCGCGCGTGCCGAATTCTTCGCCGACCACACCGTAGTCAGGGAACGCCTTGGTGAGGACCTCGACGATGCGTCGTTCGCATTCGCGGTCGGCGACCGTTACCGGTGAGTGGTCGGCCTTCCGTTCGACCGTGAGCGCCGTACGGAAATATTTCAACGCGATCTCGCCGGCGGCGCGCGCGGCGGCAATCGCGATCTCCAATCGTTTGTCCATGGTGCTACCCTAACACACGAGCGACGGCGGTGTTGACGCTGCGCTCGATGGCCATCGACAGCAACGCAAGCACGGCGGTGGCGACGATCGCGATAACAACGAAAGTCGGTAACTCACGGCCCTGCATCGAGTGACCCAGCCAGATCATGTACGGCTGGTGCAGCAGATACAGGCCGTACGAATAGAAGCCGACGCGCGCGAGCGGCGACTGAATCAAGGGGATACGTTCCAACCACTTCGCCACATTGGCCATGATGAGCAACAGGCCGCAGCCGATCAGACCGTCCGCGAACACGTAGAGGAGCAGTCCGTCGTTCGCGTACAGTCCAGCGGTGTAGAGAACGATCCCCGCCAGCGCGGCCATTGGCGAGAGTAGGCGCGCTTCGGTGGCGACGCGCGCCCGCGCGTAGGCCGCGCCCAACACGATGCCGACGGTGAACTCGAAGAGCCGGCACGTGAACAGCGCGCCGAGTAGGAACGCACCGCTGTATTCCGATGGCCACACGATCAGGATGAGGTAGCGACTCACCATCGTGATCGCCGCGCTGGCGACGAGGAACCAGCGCGTGCCCAGCCGCTCGCGCAGCATATGGAGCAGGGGGAATACGAGATAGAGTTCCAGCAGCAATCCGAAGTACCACCACGCGGCGTTGGCGTAGTAGAAGATCGTGGTGAGCGGCACGACGCGATCGCCGAGGAAGCTGAGGATGAAGCGATAGTCGATCGCCTCGATGTGCACTTGCGATGGCGACACCAGATAGATGAGATGCGCGGTCCAGTAGAGCGGGAACAGACGGAGCAGGCGGCTGCGGTACCAGCCGCGCCAAGCGATCGGTGTGTTGCGGCGGGTAACGGAGAAAGCGAGCGCGAAGCCGCTCAGGACAATGAACACGCCGACCGCGTGAAAGCCGAGTGAGGAGAAGCCAAAGAAGGCGGCGCGAGCGATGCAGCCTAACCCGGCGCTGTGGGTCTGCTCGCAGACTTGCGCAACGAATCCATCATCGAGCGGCCACGGGTAGCGACTATCGGCGAAACTCCGAAAGGCGTGGAAATAAACGATCCACAGGATCGATAACCCCTTCACCGTGTCGGGCCAGACGATGCGCTCGGCCGCGCCCATGGCCATGGCGGCAGCTGGCTAGTTGAGGCTGGTCGCCCCTCGCCGGCACGGCGAGGATCCGTCAACGGTTGGTAGGCAACTAGTGCGTGGTGCGTGCGAGAAACGCGCCACCGCTACGAACGGTTCGAGCAAAGCGGTCAGCTCCCCCTAAGCATCACAAGCGCGGAGTTACCGTAACCCCGTGATGCGATCGGTGTCAACCGAGGACAGACCCTGTTGTCGTGACTCGGGATTGGTGAGTCGTGAGTCTGAGCCTCCGCCCGGACCCTCCTAAACCTCGGGTCATGCTCAGAGGAGGGACCACTGCGGCCTTGCACCCATTGCCACGCCGGACTAATTGAACGCGACGATGCGTTACGATTTCACTCCCGAGCAACTCGCCTGGCGCGACGAAGTGCGCGCGTTCATCAAAGAGCATCTCACTGCGGTGATGCTCGATGAGTCGCGCGAGTCGGGGAACGAAGGGCACGGGCCGCTGGCGAAGGAATTCATTCTCAAGCTGCGCGATCGCGGTTGGTGGGGGTTGCCGTGGCCGAAGGAATACGGCGGGCTCGGTCGCTCGGCGATCGAGCAGTGGATCTTCGTCGATGAACTCGAGGGTGCGGGCGCACCGATGCTGCCGCTGACGGTCACGTCGGTGGCGCCAACGATCATGCGCATCGGCACCGAAGCGCAGAGGCAGCATTGGCTCCCGCGCATCAAGAACGCCGAGATCGAGTTCGCGCTGGGCTACTCCGAATCGGAGGCCGGCACCGACCTCGCGGCGCTGCGCACGCGCGCCGTCCTCGATGGGGACGAGTGGGTCATCAACGGCCACAAGATGTGGAACACCCACGCGCATATGGCGACGCACAACTGGCTCGCCGTACGAACTGAACCCGACGCGCCCAAGCACAAGGGCATCTCGATGATGATCGTACCGATGGACGCCCCAGGCGTCACGGTGCAAGGCATAACAGTGTGGCCGGGGTTGCGTACCAACGCGCTGTTCCTCGACAATGTGCGCGTGCCGCGCGACTACTTGATCGGCGAGCGCGGCATGGGCTTCTACTACGCGGCCATGGCGCTCAACTTTGAACGACTCAGCATCGGCTCGGTGGCGATGACTCGCCGTTACTTCCGCGAATTGGTCGCCCATGTGCGCGAGACGAACATCGACGGCCGGCCGCTGCGCGAAGATCCGTGGGTGCGCGAACGGCTCGCACGCTTGGCTGTCGACATCGAAGCCGCGCGCATGCTCGGCCTCGAAACCGCGTGGGCACTGGACGAGGGGCGGGTCCCCGCCGCGGAGTCGTCGATGGCGAAGATTTTCGTCAGCGAGTTGTCGCAACGCGTGGCCGATACCGGCAGCGAGATCCTGGGCTTGGCGGGCCAACTCCATCCTGAAGAACCGTGCTCGCCGCTGCATGGCCGCTTGCAGTGGCTCTACCGCACCGCTCCGTTGCTGGCATTCGGCGGCGGCACGAACGAAGTGCAGCGCACCATCATCGCGTTGATGGGCTACGGTCTGCCGCGCAAGTAGCCGATCTCCGGGAACGTATGGACACGCTTTTCGAATCGCGTCTCACGTCATTGCCGTTGTTGTTTCGCGGCAAGGTGCGCGACATCTATGATGCCGGGCAGTACCTCTTGCTGGTTGCCAGCGATCGTTTGTCTGCGTTCGATGTCGTGTTGCCCACGCCGATTCCGGAGAAGGGCCGCATCCTCACTGAGCTGTCGCTGCTCTGGTTCGCGCGAATGAAGGATCTCGTTCCCAACCACGTCGTGTCGACCGACGTGAGCCCCTACGTTCGCGATGCTGCCGAACGCGCGCCGATCGAAGGGCGAACGGTCGTGTGTCGCAAGGCCGAGCCGCTCAAGATCGAGACCATCGTGCGCGGCTACTTGGCCGGAACCGGTTGGAAGGACTACCAGCGCGACGGTGCGGTATGTGGCGTGCAGCTACCGGGGGGATTGCGTGAAGCGGACAAACTGCCCGAGCCGATCTTCACTCCGTCGACCAAGGCGCCGCGCGGGCAGCACGACGAGAACATCAGTTTCGATCAGGCCGCCGAAATCGTCGGCCGCAGTCGCGCCGAGCAGGTGCGCGAACTGTCGCTGAAAGTCTACCGCGCCGCGGCCGAGTACGCCGAGAAACGCGGCCTCATCATCTGCGACACCAAGTTCGAATGGGGACTGATCGACGACTCGCTGATCTTGATCGACGAACTGCTCACACCCGATTCGTCGCGTTTCTGGCCGCGCGATCAATGGCGTCCGGGCAGCACACCACCGAGCTTCGATAAGCAACCGGTGCGCGACTACCTCGAATCAATCGGCTTCAACAAGCAGCCGCCGGCGCCCGAGTTGCCACCGGCAATCGCGCGCCAAACAACCGAGCGCTATCGCGAAGCGTTGGTACGGCTGAGGGGATACTGACAACCGATGCGTCTCGCACCGACACCCGAGCAGGCCGAGCTGAAGGCGGCGGTCCGCCGCTTTTGCGATGAGCAGATCAATCCCGAGCGGCTGACCGCGTGGGCGCGCACGCCACGCGGGATCGCCGAGAGTACGTGGCGCGCGATCGCGGCGCTCGGCTGGTTCGGACTGGCACTCCCGACCGAATGCGGCGGCAGCGGGCAAAGTGTGATCGAACTCGGTTGTCTGCTCGAAGAGTGCTCGCGTGGCTTGGTGCCGCTGGCAGTGATCGCGGCCATCCGCGGTGCCCGCGCCTTGGCGCAGCTCGATGCCGGCAGCACGGAACTCGCCGACGCGGCGCGCGGCGAGCGGACGGTGACGCTCGCGCTTGACGAACGGCAGTGCCGCGAGCCGGCGAACTTTGCCACGCGCATCGAGACGCGCGGCACCACCACCGTGGTGAACGGCGAGAAGTGGTACGTCGCCGACGCCGCGCACGCCGACTGGCACATCGTGGCCGCCCGCGACGGCGGCGATCTTGCGCTCGTGCTCGTCGCGGTTGAGCCACAATCCGTGACACCGCTGCGCAGCTTCGATGGCGCACCACAAGGAGTCGTTGCCTACCGCAACACGCCGGTGCTCCGCCGGCTCAGCGCGCCCGGGCACGGCACTGCAGCGCTGCGTGGGCTGCGGCACGAACAGCGAGCACTCGCCCTCGCCGAGCAGCTCGGCACCATGAGCGCGGCACTCGACATGACCGTCGCCTACGTCAAGGAGCGCGAACAGTTTGGACAGAAGATCGCCGTGTTCCAAGCTGTGCAGCATCAGATCGCCGATGCCGGCATGGACTACACGGCGGCGCGCAACTTGGCGTGGCAAGCCATCACGCGACTCGCAGCCGGCACAGAAGAGGGTACTGAGTTGGACACTGCCGCCGCGTTCATCGGGCCAGCGTGCAAACGACTCACGCTTAGCGCGCATCATCTGCACGGCGGCGCCGGCTACGTGGTCGAACACCCGCTGCACTGGCACGCCGAGCGCGCGCAAGCGTTGTCCATCCGCTACACGCCCGAGGCGCCGGCACTCGCACGCATCGCGGCCGCGTTGCTCGGGGAGTTGTAAGCCGTAGCCGTGAAACGCAACGCGCTGTCGGTCCTGCTACGCGAGCTGGCCGTTCATCTGCGCGCGGCCAAGTACACGCCGGATGCACTCGCCGAGCGGCTCGGCATTCGCGTGCCCGACGATATCGGACCGCTCAATCACGCCGCCGCAATCGAGCGGCTGCGCGACGACACGTCGGCCGCGGCCACACTCACCCGCCTGTTCTTCCTCGAAGTCGACGAATCGCCCGGGCACGTCCTCGATGCACCCACACAAGACGCGATGCGCGCCGCGGGCCTGCTGCGCACACGCCATCGCCGCATCACGCCGCGACTCCGGCTCGATCCGATCGGCGATCAGTGGCTGCTCTCGGATCTCCGTTTCCGTTCGCCCGATCCACGCGCGCTCGGCTTACCGGCAGGCGATCCGGTGTATCCGCCGAGTAGCGATTCGTTGCTGTTGCGTGACGCAGTGGTGTGTCCCGATGCCAATCGCGTGCTCGACTTGTGTACCGGCTCCGGCGTGCAAGCTCTGTCGGTCGCGGTCCATTGTCGGGACGTCGTCGCGGTCGATGTGAGTGCGCGAGCGGCGGCGATGACGCGAGCCAACGCGGCCCTCAACTGCGTCACCAACATCGAAGTGCGAGTCGGCGATCTGTATGGGCCTGTAGCGGGCGAGCGTTTCGATCTGGTCATGGCCAATCCGCCGTTCGTCCCTTCACCGTATCGGAGGGGTCCAGCGTATCACTCGGGGGGCCCGACTGGTGCGCGCGTGCTCAAACGCATCGTCGCAGGCCTCGCTGAAGTCCTCCAACCCGCAGGCCGGTTCTTTGCCGTGTCGCACCTCGCCTTGCGCGACCGCGAAACCGCAGCCGATGTCGTGCGCCCCTGGTTCGGTAATTTTCCCGGTCGTGCACTCGCGTTGGTACTAGAACGCGGATCGGCGATCGACCTTGCGGCGGCGCAAGCACTGTTCGCACTCAACGCCGGACTCGCCGCCTATGCCGCCGAAGTCCACCGCTGGGTTGCCTACCTTCGTCGCCATCGCGTCCGCGAGGTGATCCTGGTGCTGCTGGTCGCCGAGCGCGGCGGGCGGCGCCGCGCGGTGGAAGTCATCGAGGCATTGCAACGCACCTTGCCGTTGCCGCTCTCCCACCCGCCGCGTCATCATATCGAGCAATGGCTCGCCACCTTGATCCGGCGATAGCCTAGATTCAACGATTCAGCGATAGCCCTTGACGCGCGCGACCGGACGCCGGACAATCCAATTGAAGTTGGGTGCGGGCGGGGCTGGAGCAACACGTCCCTGAGCAACAATCAGTGAGTCGGGGGCGTCTCTCGAAGCGAGGGAGGAGCGGGCCGATGACGACACTGCACGACATCATGCGCGAAGGATTCTTGTTCGTGGTGCAACGCACAGCGCCGGTGGCGCATGCGGTGCGCGAGATGACCGACAACAACGTCGGCATCGTCGCCATCCTCGACGGCGACCGGCTGGTCGGGGTGTTCTCCGAGCGCGACGTGGTCCGCCGCGTGGTTGCCAAGGGACTCGACCCCGCCATTGTACGCGTCGGTGATGTCATGACGCACGAGCTGATCGTTGCCGACGAGAACGAGGACTGTCACGCCGCGATGCGGAAGATGGATCAGGGAAACATCCGCCATCTCCCGGTGGTCCGCCAAGGAAAGTTGGTGTCGATGTTGTCGGTGCGCGATCTGATGCGCGTCGACATGCAGCGCCTGGGCGATGAGATCAAGTTTCTGCACGAATACCTCTACACCGTCCCGCCCGAGCTCGGAGCCGCCGGCGAGCACAAGTGAGCCAGTGCTCTACTAGATGAGGCGACGCGAGCGCGTCGCCGGCGCCGCTCCCCTAGTCGCTTGCGCTCGTCTGGTCGCGCCGCTCTTGCCTCAACCGGGGATACGAGACAAAAGAGAGGTTGTGGCTACCGTCGCAGTTGCCCAACGTGAGGCCGAGTCGCACGCCGACGTGCGCATTCCCGATGCCATCTTGACTGACGTGAACACGGGTCGGTTCGACGACTGGTCGGCGGAACAGATTCTGACCTGGGGTCTCGATACCTTCGCGCCGCGGATCGCGTTGTCCGCTAGTTTTGGCTCGCCCGAGGGTCTCGTCATCCTCGACATGATGCACAAGCTCCGGCCCACCGCCACGCGCGTGTTTACGCTCGACACCGGGCGCATGTTCCAAGAGACCTACGAGCTCATGGATCGCGTGCGCAACCGCTACCAGATCGAAGTCGAGGTCTACTTCCCGCGGCCGGAGGCGGTCGAGGCGATGGTGCGGCAGCACGGGCTCAATTTGTTCTACGACTCGGTGGCGTTGCGCCAGAAGTGCTGCGGCGTGCGCAAAGTGGAGCCGCTGCAACGGGCGATGCGCGATCTCGATGCCTGGATCGCCGGACTGCGGCCCACGCAGTCGGTTACCCGCACGGCGGTGCGCAAGGTCGAGGTCGACGATGTCCACGGCGGCCGGCTGAAACTCAACCCGCTTGCCGACTGGTCGAAGGACGACGTCTGGGCATACATCGACAAACACAACGTGCCGGTCAATGCATTGCACGCAAAAGGCTTCCCCTCAGTCGGTTGCTTGCCGTGCACGCGCGCCATCGAGCCGGGCGAAGACGAACGCGCGGGACGCTGGTGGTGGGAGAATGCCGCCACTCGCGAGTGCGGCATTCACACTGGCTACGAAGAGCAGGGGTCGGGAATCTGACGATTGCGGAATGCGGATTTTCGATTGCGGATTGAAGTATCAGACTCTTCTTCTCCGAATCCGCATTCCGCAATCCCCAATCCGCATTCCGCAATTCACCGGGGTTCCGTGTCGTAGTCCGCGAGTTGCGGAGGGTCCTCATCCACCCACACCATGTGCGCGCCGCAGTGCAGGCACAGCGCGTCGAGATAGGACACCCCGCGGACGCTGCCAAGCGGCAGACGCTGGCGGTGTTTGCGGCCGTTGCCGTCTTCGCAGATGTGGAGCAGCAGCCGCCCTTTGGCCCCGACCGGCATGCGGCGCGGCGGCTGCAACGGCGTGAAGGTGATGATCGTCGCCATAGTTGGCTAATTCCGCAGCTCGGCGAGAATGGTGCGGGTCGCTGGCGACTGATTGAGCGTATAGAAGTGAATGCCGGGCGCGCCACCGGCTAGCAGCTCGCGACACTGCGCCAAGGCGTGCTCGACGCCCACGGCGCGCACCCGCTCCTCATCGTCCGCGACCGCGTGCAGCCGAGCGCGCAACGACTCCGGGATCCGCGCGCCACACATCACCGTCATCCGCTCGATCTGCGCCACGTTGGTGATCGGCATGATGCCCGGCACGATCGGGATGCTGATCCCGCCTGCGCGCGCGCGCTCAACGAAGGCGAAGTAGTCCCTCGTATCAAAGAATAGCTGGGTGATGATGAATTCCAATCCCGCACCAACCTTGCGCGCCAGATGTTCGAGTCCTTGCGCCAGATCGCGGCACTCGGGGTGACCCTCCGGATAGCAGGCGCCGCCGAGCGCAAACGGGTCGTCGCGCTCGCGAATGAAGGCCACCAGCTCCGCGGCGTAACCAAAGCCGTCCGCCGAGCGCCGGAAGTCCGGCTGATCGCGCGGCGCGTCGCCACGCAGCGCTAGCACATTCTCGATGCCGCCGGCGCGCAATTGGTCGAGTTCGGCCGCGAGTTGGGCGCGGCTCGATCCGACACAGGTGAGATGGGCCATCGCCTCGATGCCGACTTCCTGCTTGATGTGCGTCACCCACTCGACCGTCTTATCGCGAATCGAGCCGCCGGCGCCGCAGGTCACCGACACGAAGGCGGGCTCCAATTCGCGCAGCGCGGCGATGGTGCGAAACAGCGCCTCCTCGCCAGCGGCCGTTTTGGGGGGGAAGAACTCGAAGGAGAACACTGGCTCGCTGCGGCCAAACAGTTCAGGAATCTTCACCGCGCAAACATAAAGCACACCGCCACTACCAAGCAAACAGAGGCCGCGCGGCCTTGATTCCGTAGGGCGAGGAACGTAGATTGCCTACGACTTGTCATCGCAGGCGGAACCGGCGATCGGAAGCGCCCGCCTGACACGAAGAAGGAGGGACGGCAATGAACCTGGCGCGGCGGGTTGGGGTGTTGATGGTCGTCACAGCGCTCGGGGCTGGCGCTACGCATCAAGCGTTCGCTGGCGCAACATTGACCGGCGAGACTGGCTTGGTCACCGTTCCGACAACGGAAGTGCTGAAGTCATGGAACGTCCGCGTTGGCGTCTACGGTGACGGTGAGATCGAGACTGACCCGTCCATCGGCGATCGCGATCTCGATCGCGTCGACTTCAGCCTCGCCGCCGGCTTGCTGGAAAATCTCGAGGTCTACAGCCACATCCCCGTCCTCTTCTTCAGCAAAACCGATCCGGTCAGCGGCCCGAGCGGGACCACCGTGGGCCACACGTCCTCCACCACCACCAACGGCGGGCTGCGCTTTGGACTGAAGTACCGTCTCTTAAATGAAGATGACGGCGCCCCGGTCAGCTTTGCCCTGTTGGGCGACATCGTGGTCGGCATTGGCAACAACAATGTGCCCGCGATCCAAGACCGCACGACAGCCTTCAGCCGCCGCGAGACCTACGAAGTCATGGGGATTCTCGATCGCACGCTGTGGACCACTCGCAGCGGTGACGACGGGGTGCTGACGTTGAACGCGGGCGGCTTGTTCTTCGACAAGCCCGCCGGCTATTCGTTCGACAATCAGGGTACCGAGTTCCGCCGCCAGTTCGAGGGGCCGAACACCACGTTCCAAGCGCCGTTCGAGTTTGCCGCCGCCCTCAAGGCGCCCGTGGCCAGCACGCCGTACGGACGCTTCGCGTGGCTGGAAGAGTTCCGCGGCAATACCGGGACGGTCAAGGAGCTGCACGGGTCCATCCCGATGCAGTTGTTCTCCGGCGCTCGCTGGACGCTGCCCGGACAAACCGGCTTAGCGATTCAGGGTGGGCTCGATTTCGGATTGAGCAGCATCCTCGACCAGTACCGTTTCATCGCCGGGGCATCGTGGCAAACGCCATCGCCGCCACCGCCGCCGGTCGTCGTGCCGCCGCCGCCGCCACCACCGCCGCCGCCACCGCCAGCGCCACCAGTCAAGAAGAAGATCGTCCTGCGCGGAGTCAACTTCGACTACAACAAGGCTGACATCCGCCCCGACTCCATACCGACGCTGAAGGAGGCCGCCGCTACGTTGAAAGAGAACCGCGACATCGCCATCGTCGCGATCGGGTACACCGATTCGAGCGGCAGCGAGGAATACAATCTGAAACTGTCGCTGCGCCGCGCCAATGCCGTGCGCGACTATCTGGTCAAGCTCGGCGTCGCGGCCAGCCGAATGACCGTGGTAGGCAAAGGCATGAGTCAGCCCGTTGCAAGCAATGACACCGACGAGGGCCGCGCCCAGAACCGACGCGTCGAATTGAAAATAGAGTAGAGGATGTAGCAATGAAGATCGGTACCATTTTGGTCGCAAGCGTGTTGCTGGCGCAGACAGCGGCACGCCCGACCCTCGCCGCGGACACGCCGGCGGAGAAGTTCGATGTGTTCTGCGCTGAATGGATGCACAAGTTGGAGGTGCGCGAACGCGACAACCAACGCCAGATCCACTGGGTACCGAACGGCCAAGGCGTCGAGGGGCAGTATGTCGGCTACAGCAGCGAACATGTCTGCAAGGTCAAACCGCAAGCCGACGCCAAGGCCCCACCGGTCGGGATCATCATCTACACCGAGTATCGCTACCAAAAGCGGGGCAACGATGCCGTGCTCGCCGAGAGCACGGCACCACAGGCGATCGAAGCGACCGAGGTGACCGAGATCTTTCGCTACGGCAAGAAGGGACAGTGGGAATACTGAAGTGGAGCGGGCGCACACCGTGTAGACCTTCTCTACAGTTTGCGCCCGCCACTCCCGGCTTCACGTGCCACGCCACCAATGTCCGTCATTCGTCAGATCTTCAAGGGCCTGGTTCTCGACGTACGCCTGGAACGGGCCACTCTGCCAACCGGAATGACACTCGATCTTGAAATGGTCCGCCATCCCGGCGCCGCCGCAGTGGTGGCGGTGAACGAGCACAGTGAAGTGACGTTGTTGCACCAGTACCGTCACGCCACCGGCGGCTTCATCTGGGAAATCCCGGCGGGTAAACTCGACGACAACGAATCGCCCGAGCACTGCGCGGCGCGCGAGCTACAAGAGGAAGCGGGGTTGCACGCCGGCGAACTGATTCGCCTCGGGGCGATCTTCACCGCGCCAGGATTTTGCGACGAGAAGATCCATCTGCTCCTGGCGCGCAACCTCAGCCCCGTGGCGCAGCAACTCGAAGCGGACGAAGTGCTCACGATCGACCACTTCTCCATGCAACAAGCGCTGGCGATGATTCGCGCGGGCGCGATCGAAGACGCCAAGAGCATCGCCGGTCTGCACCACGCGGCGGCGTATCTCGGCATCGCGTAACTCGCCGGCTGCGGCACAAGGATCACACGCATGAAAGTTGGCATCGTCGGGTTTGCGCGCGCCGGCAAGACCACCATCTTCAACGCGCTGACGGGATTGCATGCCGCCGTCGGCGGCTACACCGATCCCGGCAAACCGAATCTCGGCACCATCAAGGTACCCGACCCGCGCATCGACCGCCTCAGTGAGATGTTCACGCCGCGCAAGACCACGTATGCCGAGATTGTTTTTGTCGACTTCCCCGGCGGCACCGGCGACAACGGCGGCAGTGCGCTGGACGCGGCGGCGATCGTGCAAATGCGTGACGCCGATGCGCTGGTGCAGATCGTGCGTGGCTTCACCGACCCGATCAGCGGCGACGCTGCGGCGCCCGCGCGCGACATCGAGAACTTTCGTAGCGAGTTGATTCTCGCCGACCTCGCGGTGATCGAGAAACGGATCGAGCGGCTCAAAAGGGAAAAAGGTAAGGAGCGCGAGCACGACTTGTTGCAGCGCTGCCAGCAGGCCTTGGAGGCCGAACAACCGCTGCGCAGTGTGTCCCTGGCGCCTGAGGAGGAGCGCGCGCTCGCCGGGTTCGGTTTCCTCAGCCGCGCGCCGCTCTTGGTGGTGCTCAACGTTGGCGAGGCCGATGCCACCACCGCGCTGCCCGCCGACGTGCAAACCGTCCTGACCCGCGACGGCATCAGCGGGCTCGTGTTATGCGGCCAGATCGAAATGGAGGTCGCCGCGCTCGACGCAGTCGACCGCGCACCGTTTCTCGCCGATCTCGGCATCACGGAGCCCGCCCGTGACCGCTTCATTCGCGCCGCCTACGGGCTGCTCGACCTGATCAGCTTTCTCACCGCCGGCGAAGACGAAGTGCGCGCGTGGACGATCAAGCGTGGTACCCCCGCCGTGAAGGCGGCGGGCAAGATCCACAGCGACATCGAGCGCGGCTTCATCCGCGCCGAAGTCGTCCACTACGACGACTTTGTCACGCACGGCAGCGACGCCAAGTGCCGCGAGGCCGGCAAACTGCGCCTCGAAGGCAAAGAGTATGTCGTCCGCGACGGCGACATCACTCACTTCCGCTTCAACGTGTGAACCGCGGTCGGCCGCTTGGACCCTCCGCTTCGACCATTCGGGCAACGGCAGCGCCAAACCGAGCGAATGGCGGCGCGAACTGACTTGACAAACAAGGCGGTGGCCGACTAGCTTTCTCGCGTTGCTCGTGCGAGGCCATCTCGCCACCAGCAGCACACTACAGCAAACATCGATGTCGATTTCCGAAGCCAAGGAGGAGAGCGTATGAGAGTCAGTCACCTTCGATGGAGAACGCCATGCGTGGTGCTCGCTGCCACGCTGGCGCTCTGGGCAGCGCCGCACGGCGCATGGGCGGTGTGCGGCGACGCGGTGGTCGACAGCGGCGAGGACTGCGACGACGGCGGCACTTGTCCGAGCGGTGATCACGCCGGGGCGCGTTGCCCGGCCAGCGTGACCGACGGCGTGGACTGTGGCGCGGACATTGTCTGCAAACCCGCCGGCGGTGAT
Source organism: Deltaproteobacteria bacterium (assembly GCA_016178705.1). NCBI lineage: Bacteria > Pseudomonadati > Myxococcota > Myxococcia > Deltaproteobacteria bacterium. The sequence goes on from JACOST010000014.1 coordinate 94,309, forward strand.
GGTTGCGCGGCGAACTGCACCACCGAAACTCGCCGGACTTTCGCTTACGCCCCCGGCACGACCTTCTCGCGCATTCAGGGCGCCGCGCTCGGATTGACGTTTCCCATCCTTGGCAGCCAAGTGCTAACGACCAGCTCGCACCCCGACGCAAACGGCAACTACGCGGTCGTGATCAAAGCCGATGATGTCCACATCCAACCGATCAAAGTTGGCTCCCCGGGCAACCTGTGCGCGTGCGTGCGCGGGCAGGCCGTCAAGACCTGCGGCGGCGGCCCGACCGGTCGCCAGTGCACGTTCGACCAACACATTTGCGATGGCAAAAACGAAGGGCCCTGTCTGTTCATCCACGGGCCGGGCAATTCAGCCTCTGGAAAAATCGGCTGCGGGGTCAATGGCCTCTCACCGATCGATGTTGATCTCACTCAAGATCACAACATCCGTTTTTCCGATCCCAGTGCCGACTGCACCGGCCCCGGGCAAATCGAGGATCACGTCGATGAAGGCGCGTGCAACGGCGCCGTGCAAGTCACGACGTCGGGTGACGGGCCAGCGGGTTCGGCGTTGCTACTCAATTCGCTCAACATTCAAACCCTGCCCGACGGTGGGTCCTGCAACGCGGAGCCGAAGATCAGGGTTTGCAAAGGCGGCAGCGCCAACAAGGCCGACTGCACGAACAATCCTGCAGTCTGCGTAGGTGGCGAGTGCATCACCAATCCAGCAGTCACCAGTATCTGCATCCATGGGGTCAACCCCGGTGACAAGTGCACCGGCAATCCCGCCGCCTGCGATGGTGGCGAATGCGTTCCCGCCAAGGGCTTGGATGGCATCGCCTGCACGGATGACGATCCGATCACCGCGCTAACCGCAACGGTGCCATTGACGACCGGGCTCGCCTCGTCGTCGGTTTTGGATGTCAACAATAGCGAAGGGATTATCTTGGGCCCGGGCCAAGAGTGTCCGGTCGGCAACGACCCGCCGACGCTGTGCCTCGCCTCGCAGCAAGGGGCGCCGTTTAGCTGCGACGCGCTCGCGGCGAATCCCACCGGTGGTACCGGCGGCGCCAAGTTTGGGAGCGCGTTCCCGGCGCTCCACAACGTCATCGGCGACTTGATCGTTTCCACGTCGCTGGCGGCGCCGGTCGAACAGCCGGTCAACACCGCGACGCCGACGCCGACGAGTACAACGGCTCCGACCACGACGCCGACGACGCCAACGACGGGCACCTGCGTCGGCGACTGCGGCAATGACGGCGCGGTCACCGTCGAAGAGTTGATTCGGGGTGTGAACATCGCGCTCGGAGTTGCACCACTCAGCGATTGTCCGCAGTTCGATGCCGACCACAGCACGGACGTGACAGTCGAGGAGTTGATCCAAGGCGTGAACATCGCGCTGACCCACTGCCCCGCGGCCTAAGTCGGCAACCGGTCAAACTACGCAACACCGAAGAGGGGGCTCCTGCCCCCTCTTCGCGTTTCAACACGTGCTTCAGGCTGCGTAACGCAGCACGGGGGGCGACAGCGCAGCTCCCGCCGCACCGCGGATGCGCGCCAAATCGGCCGCGACCGCCACGCAGAATGCAGTCAGATCGAGGCCCATCGAGCGGGGCAAACTCATCTGCAAGCGGGCGAGCCCGCGGGTTAGCAGTTTGACCGCGCCCGCCGGCACTCCGGCTTCATCCTTGAGATAGCCCGCCGCAATCTGGATGAGCCCCTGCACTGCGACGCGCTCATCACCGACCAAGTCGTTCCAGAGTTGCTCCCAGATCTCGTGCGCGGCGAAGAAATCGCCGGCGTTGAACAACGTCACCCCGGCGCGCAGTCGATCATCCATCGTTCGCTTCGGGCCAAATGATGAGATCGCGCTAGATCCGCACGATCGGCGACAGCACCTTCTCCTGCAACCACTCGACCAGATCGCCCAGACTGCTCGGGTTGATCTCGTGGCCCATGTCGTACTCCCGATAGGTGACGGGGACGCGCAACCCGCGCAATGCTTCCACCGACTCGCGGGCGCGCGCGACGTCGATCAGTTCGTCGCGCGTGCCATGCTGCACCAGCGTCGGCAACCGGTCGTGCGCTGCGGCGCTGAACTGCTGCGCGAGAGCGGCCGGTAGCCACGAACTGAGCGCGGCCAGACCGGCGAAGCGCTCGGGCTGCGCCAACGCCAGTGCGTACGCCACTACCCCACCCTGACTGAAGCCCAGCATGACCAACTTCTTGCGATCGATCGCATAGCGCGTCAGCGCCGCATCGATGAACGTGCGCAGCGATCCGATCGCGGCACTGAACTGCCCGGGATCAGGCGGCGCCCCCATCGTGATCGGAAACCATCCGTAGCCGTGGCCGTACTCCGGCGACGGACCGAGCGGCACAGTGATCGGCCCCTGCGGACAAATCACTTGAAACTCGCCGCGCGCCAACACCGGCGCCAGTCCCAACAGATCGAGTGCGTTGGCGCCCCATCCGTGCAACGCAAGGATCGTCGGATGCGGGCCATCGCCCTCCGGTTCGAACACGGCGTGAATCAGGTTCATGTCAGATGCTCATATTGTCCAATGCGTCGTACAACTCGCGCCATCTCGCATATCCCATCGCGAACTGCTCCGCACGCGCCGAGTCGGGCGCTTCGTCGTGATGGTGCACCATCGCCGCCACCGCCGCGCGCAAATCGGCATAGAGACCCATTCCCGTGGCGGCCAAGATAGCGCAACCCAGCGGCGCGCTCTCCGGCTCGGTGGCGATGCGCACCGGCAGGCCGACGATGTCGCGGATCAACGTCATCAGCGCGCGGCTCCGCGACAGGCCACCACTGAGGAACAGCGCCGTCGTGCGCGTCGTCGTCAGCGCTTCGATTTGCGCGAGGTTGGCCCGAATCGCGTAGCCGACGCTCTCCATGAACGCGCGCACCAACGCAGCGCGGTCGGGACGCAGGTGCATCGCAGGGAAGGGAAACAGCAACCCGCCCGGCTTGTTCGGCCGCATCTTGTTGAGATCGAACACCGACGGCCCGACGAAGGCGGCGGCCTCGATGGCCGGCGTCTCCGCTGCCCACGTCTCGCCGAGCGCGTAGCGTTCGGCCGGCGAGCGATCGCCCGCGACCAGTTCGAGCAACCATTGATAGGCGTCGCCGGTGTCGCCGGTGTTGCTCTCGATCACCCAACGGTCGGGCACCACGTGACAGCCGGCCCACAGATTCGCTGCGGGATCGAACAGCGGCGCCGCCACCACGCTCTGCACTGGAGTCGTCGTCCCGAGCGTCGCCGCGGTATCGCCGGCGTCGATCGCGCCCGCGCCGAGCAGCGAGCACTGCGTGTCGGCGCCACCAACCAGAACCGGCGTGCCGGCCAACAATCCGCTCTGCGCCGCCGCGGCCGCCGTCACCGCGCCCACCCGCGTGCCCGGGAGCACGACCGGCGGCAGGATGTGCGCGGGAATATCGAAGCGATCGAGTATCTCGCTCGACCACGCGCGGGCGCGCAGATCGAACAGCATCGACTCGGTCGCATTCGACGGCTCCGCGGTCAGCACACCGCTGAGTTGATAGGTCAGCCAATCGCTGATCATCAACAGGTGCGCCACCGGCCGTGGGTCGTGTTTGCGAAACCACAGGTAGCGCGCGATCGGGAAAATGAACGGCGCCGAGTGTCCGGTGATCTGGTGTAGCCGCTCGGGGCCGAGTGTGCCGAGTACCTCCATCCCTTCAGCGAAACCCCGCGCATCGAGGTTGGGGCCAGCATAGATCTCGTGTCCCGCCGCATCGAGGAATACGCAGCCTTCGCGTTGACTGGTGCAGGCCACCCCGGCCACGTCGCGCGGAGCAACGTGGGCGGCAGCCAGCGCCGCCTGCACGCAGCGGCACAGCGCAGCCCAAAACGCGGCGGGCTCGAAGGCGAAGCCTTTGACGAACGGGATCGCTGGATCACGAATCAGTTCGTACGACCACGCCTCGCGCTGCGACGCGAGCGCGCGCCCGGTGCCATCGAACACCGTGCATTTGCCACCGCCGGTGCCGGCGTCGAGCGCTACCAGGACGGACATCAGTGGGAGTGCGCGCTCAGCGCAGTACCTCGGGATTCGCGACGTGCGCCGGCCGTTCGCCGCGCAGGTGGCGCTCGATACCGTCGACGATGATCTCGGTTTGATGACGGATGACGTCGCGCGTCGCCCCGCCGAGGTGCGGTGAGACGATACAGTTGGGCAACTGCACGAAGCGATTGTCCGGCTGCACCGGCTCATCGCGGAAGACATCGAGCGCGACGCCGGCGATGCGGCCGCTGTGCGCCGCTTCGTAGAGCGCATCGTCGTCGACGATCGAGGCGCGCGCCAGATTGAGGAACAGCGCCCCGGGCTTCATCCGCTCGATGCGGGCGCGGCTGACCAACCCGAACGTCTCAGGCATCTCCGGGCAATGAACCGTGACGATGTCCGCGTCGCTCATCAACGTATCGAGATCCACCGCCCGCGCCCCGGCGCTCGTAATCTTCTCTGCGGACACAAACGGATCGTACACCAGGATGGTGCTACCAAACCCTTGCAGGCGTCGCGTCACCGCGCGGCCGATCGCCCCGAAGCCGACGACGCCGACCGTCACCCCACCAAGTTCGAAGCCGCCGTAGTCGCCGTACACCGTGAGATAGTCCTTGGTGCTGGCGAAGCGCATCTGCCCGCCCTTGAGCAGGGTGTTGACGGTGTAGACGTGGCGCGCCAGGCAGAGCATGTGCGCGAGCGTGAGATCGGCGACCGCATCGGCGTTCCGACCGGGTGCGAACAGCACTGGGATACCTTTCGCGGTCGCCCGATCGAGACCGATGTTAATGGGATCGCCACGGCAGCAGCCGATCAGTTTGAGATCGCAGGCATCGAGCACTTCATCATGCACGAGGTCAGCCTCGACGATCAGCACGTCGGCCCGATGCTGTTTGATCAGCGCCGCGAACTTGCTGCCGTCGAAGTGGATCTTCTGATTGACGCGCCAGTCTTCGTGCACGACTTCCATGAGCCGGCGCAGTCGCGCGAGGCCATCGGGATGAAATGAGGCGGTGATGAACGCTTTCACGACGACTCCGCGGTTGACTAACGCAACGCCAGCGTCTTGACCAGATTGATGAGGTAGCTGCGCACGCGCTTGCGCAGCTCCGGCGTGCGCACGCTGCCGCCGAGCAAGCTGGTGTATTGGCGGCTATCGAGCAGGAAGATCAGGAGGACACTATAGATCGTCAGCATGAACAGTTGCGAGTCCGCGTCCTTCATCTTGCGGCCGGCCATTTCGTTGTGAAGGCTGGCGAACACCTTCCACGACGGGATGAGGATGTCGCGTTCGATTTCGACCTGTGAGGCATCGCTCTCGAGCAGCCGGCGCACCATCAGCTTGGGGATGTTGGGATTGTCGGCGAAGAAATCGAACAGCCGTCCCATCGCCGTATCGACCACCGTGCGGCTCGCGGCCGGGTCCGCGATGTGCGCTGGGATCGAGGTGCGGACCAATTCGACGATGCGGTCGTAGATGTTTTGGAAGACCGCGAAGTAGAGCGTCTCCTTCGACTCCCAGTGATAGTGCAGGCTGGAGATGTTGACGCCGGCCTGCGCCGCGATCTCACGCGTCGAGGCCCCTTCGAAGCCCTTGCTCGCGAACACCTGTTCGGCGGCCGAGAGAATGCGCGCCTTCGTCGACGACGGAGCCTCGCGGGCTTTCTGCAGAGCGGAGCGCACGATGAATCCAGTGATTAGAGCAATTGACCCAGCGGCTTTTACGCAATCCGCGCACAGGGTGTCAAGGTGGCGAGACGTGAGGTGTGAAGCGTGAGGCGTGAGTCGGGCTCGGGTTCGTGAGTCGTGTTCGTGACTCGTGTTCGTCAGGAGAATTGATCGAGCAACGTCTTCGCCTCAATGAGGTCGCGCGTGTCGAAGCCTTCGGTGAACCAGGCGTAGATTGGCGCGAGGAGGTCGCGCGCTTCGGCGCGCTTGCCCCGGTTGCGCCAGAGCCGCGCAAGGCTGGTGGCGGCGCGCAGCTCGAGGGACTTCGCCTCCTGCCTGCGCGCGAGGTCGAGGGCGCGGTGGAAGCATGCTTCCGCTTCCGATCGCGGATCGCGAATTTCTGATTGCGGATTGGCGGAGGGGGAATCCGCACTCCGCAATCGCCAATCCGCAATCAAAATCTCCCCCTGGAGCCGATACAGCTCCGCCTCGTACCAGCGCTCGGAGTTCTTTTCCGCGAGCGCCAAGGCGCCCGTGAGCAGGGGAAGCACTTGGGCCGTTTGTCCGGCAGAGGTGTGAATCTCCGACGCCAGCGCCAGCACCCAGGTTGTGCCCAACTCCTGTCCTGCACTGGCCAGCGTCGACGTGGACTGCTCCAGCAAGGGCAGGGCGCCAACCGTGTCTGCGCGTGCGGCCAATGACCACGCGCGCAGCACCAGCCCGACGCCGAGCCACACGGGGAAGCCCTGCTCGGTCGACAGGGCGACCGCGTCCCCGGCCCACGTTCCGGCGAGCTCGTGATCGCGGCGGAACTGATGAATTCCGGCGGCGATAGCGGTTGCCCACGCCAAACTGAACTGATGAGCACTACGGCGCGCCGACGCAACGGCGTCGTTGATCTGGGCAACCGCCTGATCCGGATAGCCGACAAACCAGAGAGCCATTGCGAGATAACACCGGGCCGTCGTCTCCGGGTCCGATCCGTAGGTGAGCGCGGAGGGCGAGTGACGGTCGAAGTCGTACAAGGAAATGGCGTGCTCACAGCGACTCCGCGCTGTCGTGAACTCACCCATCCAGAGCGCCGTGCCACCTTCGGCCCACGCCGCCTGCAACTGCAAGTCGCGGTCGTGCACCGCATCTGCCAGCTGCGAGAGCGAGCCAGCCATTTGCTTGGCCGTGCGCAGATCGCCGCGCACCAGGTAGAAGCGCCACAGACCATGGAGCACCGGGAAGATGTGCGGCGTCTCGCCGAGACTCTCACAGAGTTCGCGCGCCCGCGCATAGGTCGCCCCCGCCTCCGGCGAGCTGATCCCCTTCACGGCCTGCTGCGGTACGCCCAATGCGAGCTGCAACTCCAGCTCGCGTTGCGCGCGCCCGGGACTCTCGGGCATCTCGAGCGTGATCTGCAGCGCGCGTTGGAAGTGGTTGATCGCCTCGAGATTGGCGGAGCGCAGCGTCGCCCGCTCGCCGGCCCGCCGCCAATACTCGATGGCGGAGGCGGCGATGCCGGCTTCGCCATAGTGGTAGGCGAGCAGCTCCGGCTGCGCCGCGACGGTCTCCGGAAAGCGCTCCTCCAATGCCTTCGCCACTCCGCGGTGGTACTGCAGCCGCTTGGTGCGCAGCAACGAGTAGTATGCCGCCTCCTGGATGAGGGTGTTCTTGAACGTGTAGGTGGCGTGCGGTGGGCTTCCACGCTGATAGAGGAGCTCCGCGTGCACCAGTTCCGTCAGCGCCTGGTCCAGGGATTCCTGACCGAGGGGTGACAGGGCAGCCAGCAGCTCGTAGGTGAACTCGCGGCCGAGGGTCGCGCCCAGTTGCGCCACTTCCTTGCTCGGGCCCAGCCGATCGAGCCGCGCCATGAGCGAGTCTTGCAAGGTGGACGGAATGGCCAACGCCGGCAACGAGCCGCGCAGCTCGAAGCGCTCGCCGCGATCCTCGAGTTGACCCGACTCCAGCACCATCTTGGTCAGCTCCTCGACAAAGAGCGGCACGCCGTCGGTCTTGGCGACCAGTTGCTCGGTCACCGCCTTCGGCAACGGCTTGCCCGCCACGCTGGTCGCCATGCTGATGGACTGTGTGCGTGTGAGGCGGGGCACGGTGAGCTGCGAGAGATGCGAGCGCGGCGCCCATGGCGGGTGAAAGTTCGGGCGGAAGGTGAACACCAGCAGCGCCGCCACCGTTGGCACCTGCTCGACCAGCATGCTCAGCAATTCGACCGTCGAGGGATCGACCCAATGCAGGTCTTCGACGACGAGGACAATCGGCTGCGCCGTGCTCAGCGCGAAGAACCACGTGACCAGCGCCTCCAGTGTCTTGCGCCGCAGTGCCTCTGGGCTCAGTACCAGCGGCGGCACGCTTTCCGGCAGCGGTAACGAGAGCAGTGAGGTAAACAGCGGCAGCGCCTCGGGTACAGAGAAGCCGCCGTAGTGGAGACCCGCTTCCAGCCGAGCGATCTTGTCCGCCACGGAATGCTCGGGCGCGAAGAGCAATCCCTGCTCCAGCAACTCGACGACAGGGTAGAGGGCAGAGTTCTCATGATACGGCGAACAGCGACATTCGAGCCAGCTGTGTGCATGCTCGGCGAGCCGCTCGCGCAACACCTGCAGCAGCCGCGACTTGCCCATGCCGGCATCGCCGGAAATGAGCGCGACCTGTCCGCGACCGTCCTGGACGTGCTCCCACAAATCGAGCAGCAATCCGACCTGCTGCTGCCGGCCCACCAAAGGGGTCAGCGTGCCGGCGTTGGCCAGGTCGAGACGACTGCGCATGCCACTGGTGCGTACCGCGCGGAAGAGCTGCATGGGCTCGGACACGCCCTTCAGCTCGTGGCGTCCCAGGTCTTCGAGCACGAAGACCCCGGTCACCAGGCGGCGCGTCGCGTCGCTGATGACCACGGTGTTCGGTGCCGCGACGCCCTGCAGTCGCGCGGCCAGGTTCGGCGTATCACCGACGATCGCGCCCTCCTCACGGGACGAGCCAGCACCGAAATCGCTCACCACCACCAGACCGGTATGCACCCCCACGCGGACGGCGAGTGGACGATCGCGCATCTGTGGCACGCGCTCTTGCGCGCGCGCGTTCAGGAGCGGGAGGTCCACCAGCATACCCAACGCGGCAGTGATCGCCCGCACCGGGTCGTCCTCGTGCGCCTGTGGATAGCCGAAGTAGACGAGCACGCCGTCGCCGAGATATTTGGCGATGTGCCCGTCAAGCCGTCTGACTACCTCGTCGACCATCTCATAGTAGGCGCGAACGACCTCACCCATTTCTTCGGGATCGAGGCGCGCGCTCAGCTCCGTCGAGCCGACCAAATCGCAGAACAGCACAGTGAGCTGGCGGCGCTCGCCAGAAGGCAGGTTGCTCGTTGTTAGGTTGTTGGTTGTCAGGTTGGGATCGGAACTGCCTACTGCCGTCTGCCCACTGCCTACGACTTGGGCGCCACAGCCCGAACAGAATCTCGCCTGCGGGTTCAACTCGCGACCGCAGCTCGGGCACATCGCGGTCAGCGCCCCGCCGCAGGCTTCGCAGAACCGCGCATCGGCGGCATGTTCCGCCTGGCATTGGGGGCACTGCATGGTGCCGCTGATCTCCCAGATCGATCACGACGCTGTCAAGCGCGCCATCACCGTTCGGCCGGCAGGCTGTCGCTTCCGAAGCCATTGACTTGAAAAATCACGGTGGCTAGAAGCGGCCGGGATGCGGGCGCCTCAGGCTCATGTGCTCGCGCCGCGCGGTGGTGGCGAGTTCGCCACGCGGCCCTATTCCCGCAGCGGCACGGAGGAGACGACATGACTGACTGGCTGGACGCAAAGCGGCGCGAGGAAGACGATGAGGACCCAGACGATCTCGACGAGTTGGACGAGGACGACGACGACGCGGACGGTGACGATTGGGATGACGATGACGAAGATGACGATGATGACGACGACGAGGATCTTGACGACGAGTGACCGCTAACGAGAATTCATGCGCGCGGTCGTGCAACGCGTGCGCGAAGCCAGCGTCAGCGTTGACGGCCGACGCATCGCGGCGATCGGTCCGGGGCTGATGGTGCTGCTCGGTGTGGGTACCGATGATTCTGAAGCCGACGCCGGTTGGCTCGCAGACAAGGTGGTCAATTTACGAATCTTCGAAAATTCTGACGGAAAATTTGATCGCTCCGTGCTCGACGTGGGCGGCGCGGTGTTGCTGGTCTCGCAGTTCACGCTCTATGGCGACACCAGCAAAGGCCGCCGCCCATCATTCAGCGCAGCGGCACAACCCGAACGGGCTGCGCCGCTGTGCGAAGCGGTCGCCGCGCGAATGCGCCACCACGGCGTTCACGTCGAAACGGGTCGGTTCGGCGCGCACATGGACGTGGCACTGGTGAACAACGGACCGGTCACCATCTGGCTCGACAGCGCGCAGACGGATCGCGGCGCTGCGGCGAAGCATTAGGACGGACAATGCCGCGCGCGGGTTTCTATGCGATCGCATCGTCCCGCATCACGTTCGGGCGCGATGGACGCTGGTATTCCGACGGCGAGCCGATCGTCAACCAACGCATCGCCGAGTTGTTCAGCCGCCACATCACTCGCCATCCGGACGGCGGCTATCAGATCGTCATGGGCGACGAACGCGCGCGCATCGAGGTGGACGACACCCCGTTCGTAGTGATCTCCGTTGGCGGCAACCGGGATGAGGGCTTTACGATCCGACTGAACGATGGCAGCGAGGAATCGCTCGCGGCTGCGACGTTGCGGGTGGGCGACGATCAATCCTTGTCGTGCACCGTCAAGAACGGCAGCGAACGCGCGCGCTTCTTGCGCGCCGCGCACCACCAACTCTCGCCCTTCATCGACGAAGTCGCGCCGGGGCGATACGCGCTCCGCTGCCGCGGCAGCGAACACCCCATTGCCCACGTCTGAATCCTCGCGGCCCGATCCGCTGCTGCACGTCGTGCTGGTGCAGCCGGAGATTCCGCCCAACACCGGCAGCATCGCCCGCTTGTGTGCGGCAACGAATCTGCGTTTGCATCTAGTCGGCCCACTCGGCTTCTCACTCGAAGACCGCTACCTCAAGCGCGCCGGGCTCGACTATTGGCCGTTCGTCGATCTCCGTACCTACCCCGATGTGGATGCCTTCCACGCCGAACACGGCAGCGGACGTTTCGTGCTGTTTTCCGCGCGCGCCGCGCACTCCTATCTCGCAGCCCGGCACACGCCCGGTTCTTACCTGCTCTTCGGCAGCGAGACGCGCGGCCTGCCGGCGCCGCTATTGGCCGCGCATCGCGACGCAACCTTCACCATCCCGATCTTCAATCCCAACGTGCGCAGTCTCAACCTCTCCAACGCGGTGTCGATCGTCGTGTACGACGCGTTGCGACAACTCGGGCGGTTGCCGATCGAGTAGGAGATTCTCCGAACAACTCACAGCTTGCCGGCGGGCCAGTCGCGTGCCACCGTGGTGGACAATGAACGCTACGACTGCGCCTGAGGCGGGAAGCCGAGTTGTTGCAACTCGGCGCGGATGTGGGCGGCGTGCGTGGCACCCCAATACACGCGGCGACAGCGCGGGCACCGAACGAAGCGCGTCTGCGTCGCCAGCACATACTCCGGCACGCATGACCGAACATCATCCGGTGCCACCCCACACAGCGGTAGATTGCAGCGCACGCAGCGCGTCAGCAGCCCGGCGTACGGATCGATGGCGTAGGTGTGCAGCACCTGCTGCAGCTGCGCTCGAAAGTGATCGCTCTCGATGAAGAGCAGCGGCGGCTTCTCGCTGAAGCGACACACGCGCCGATCGCGTGTCAGCAACACACGCCCCTCGGCGTGCGCCGCGCGCAGCAGCGCGCTGTCCTGCCACTCGGGTCGATACACCGTATCGATGCCGAGCACGCGCAACCACGTCGCCAATCGACCGAGCATGCGATCGGCGATGAATTTCACTGCCGGCGCTGCCGTCTCCATCATCTCTGTCATGACGCCGCGACACCATACACCATCGTTCGTTCGCTGGCAGCGCCCACGGCCGACACTGGGCGGCGCACGGCCGAATCGGTTCTGAGATGGCCCGCGTCGTTCGTGTCGGCATCGTCGTCGTTTGGCTCGCGCTCATGGGCGCGCTGCTGCGCGAGCGCTTCACGGCGGTACCGGCACCCGAGCCCGTACCCACCACCGCGGCGACGTTGCATGCCGGCGAGGAGTGGCAGAACGTTTTTCACGGCGAGCAGAAGATCGGCTACGTGCAGCAACGCACGATGTCCATCGACGGTGGCTTTCAATTCGACGAACACTCGCTACTGCGCCTGGTGATGATGAACGAGCCGCAAACCGTGCGCACGATCATCAGCGGCCGCACCGATGCGCACTACGCGCTGCAGCAATTCACCTTCGAGTTGAGCAGCGGCGTCGGCACGCTGCGCGTACGGGGCAACGTCGCCGGCGACGTACTCGATTTGACGATGGCCACCGGCAGCGATGAGTCGACCCAGCAGATCCCGCTGAAGGGTCCCGTGTATCTATCCGCGACGTTGCGCAATGTGGTGGCCGCCGACGAGTTGCGCGCGGGTCGCGAGTTTCAATTGCAGGTATTCGATCCCGCCGCGATGAAGAACGACATCACCCACGTGACCATCGAGCAACGCGAGGTGGTGCCGCAAGCCACGGACGGCACACAAGCGTGGCGCGTGCGCGAAGAGTTTCACGGCATCAAGACTACCGCGTGGGTCGACGACTCCGGCACCGTATTGCGCGAGGAAGGCCCGCTGGGCCTGGTGCTGGTGCGCACCGACGCCAACGATGCGCTGCACGGCCGCTGGGGTGAGGCGGCCGCCCTCGATTTGATTCAGACCGTCGCGGTGCCGGTCACGACGTTGATCGACAAGCCGCGCGACCTGGACTTCCTGCGCTTCCGCTTGCGCGGCATCGATCTCGATCAGGTACCCAACGATGCCCGCCAGCGCCGCAGCGGCGACAGTTGGACGATTACGCGCGAAGACCTGCACACCACTCGAACCTATCCCCTGCCCTACACCGGCAACGACCATCGTGCGGACCTCGCCGCTACCCCATTGCTGCAAATCGATCATCCGCGCGTGCGCAGCGCCGCCACCGAGGCACTGCGAGGCGAATCCGACGCCACCCACGCCGTGTCGCGTCTGCTGCAATGGATCGGCGGATACATGAAGCAAGTGCCGACCGTGAGCATTCCCAACGCGCTGCAGGTGCTCGATGAGCGCCAAGGTGATTGCAATGAGCACGCCGTGCTGTTCGCCGCACTCGCGCGCGCCGCCGGCTTACCGACGCGCGTCGCCGCCGGCGTCGTCTACCTCGAGGGCGCGTTCTACTACCACGCGTGGGATGAAGTGTGGCTGGGCGAGTGGGTGGCGGTCGATCCGACGTTCGGGCAATTTCCCGCCGATCCGACCCACATCAAGTTCGTGCAGGGCGGACCGGAAGAGCAATTCGAAATTCTCCCGGTGATCGGACGACTCGGGATCGACGTCCTGGCTTCGGGTTGAGACGCAACCGCCAGCCCTCACGGGGTGGAAGCCTGTGTCACCACCTCATTTGCCAATCACATACCGCGCTTCGAGAACGGTCATGTACGGCAGACAGTGCCGGCGCTCCTTCATCAAATCGCGCGCCGCCGACAGCGGCAGCGCCCGATGCACGTGCAGATACGCAATGGCGACCGTCGGCGCGCGATTGAACCCGGCGTTGCAGTGCAGGTAGACACACTCACCATCGCGCACGAGCCGGGCGAGGCGATCCACCACGGCGTCGAGCCGGGCCGCGAGAACTTCCATGTCCCCGTCGGGAATCGCGACGCGGTGAAAGCCGAGACCATGCTGGCGATACACCAGTTGCATTTCCTCGATATCCAAACCCTTGCTCGCCAGGTCGGCATCGTCCTGCAGGTTGACGACCGCGGTGACGCCATGTTCGTCGCGCAGCCACTGCGCATCGTCCGGGGTTGGATACTCACCGACGAAGAGATTGGGGACGATCAGCGACAGGCTGGGCCGACCGCCACTGCGGCCCGCCGGACCCGCAAAGCGCCAGAACGGAGTGAGCATCATCAACGTGGTTAGCTCGTCGGCAGCCCGCGCGCAACGCCGTGGCGGCGACGCGAGCAAGACGGTCTTAGGACTTCGTAGCGCCACGAGACTAGATTGTTCTTGACAGCGGCCATTCGCCTCTAGTACGAGCCTCACACAATCTGATTCACGGCCGCGGCTGACCGATCGAGGGGCACGGCAACCTGCTCGCACGGCCGACTGCGGCATTCCGAGGCGACACCACCGGAGGGCGCCATGAGCGACAACGCTGCGGTCAGCTTCAAGACAGTCTGGGACAAGGAACGCGAAGCAATTGCGGCCGCGCGCCAGCGGCGCGCGCAGGACAGCGGAACGCCACTGCTGCCCGACGCGAAAGATCCCGTCGGCCTCGCCTTCTCGGGCGGCGGCATTCGCAGCGCCACATTCAACCTCGGCGTGCTGCAAGGCCTCGCGGAGCTCGCCGTGTTGCCACGCATCGACTACCTCTCGACCGTGTCCGGTGGTGGATACATCGGCAGTTGGTTGACCGCCTGGATCTACCATCAACACGGCGTGCGAAACGTCTACCGTCGGTTGGAGCCGAAGGCGGCGAGCGTCGCCGAGCCCGACGGCGCGCGCGAGGTGACGTTTCTACGCGCGTACAGCAACTATCTCACCCCGCGCACCGGGGCGTTCGGCGCGGATACGTGGACGGCGGTGTCCACGTACATGCGCAATCTCCTCTTGAACCTGACAATCCTGATCGGCGCCACCGCGGTGCCACTACTGCTCCCGCGCGCCGCCATGCGTGGACTGCTGTGGTTCTACTTCGAAAGCCCCATGTCGGCCGCTCTGATCGCGATTCTCTTGCTCGCCATCGCCAGCTTCTTCATCGGCAGAAATTTGGCCGGCGTGGCGCGTTCGAGCGGCGCCTACCCGCGCGATGCGTCGCAAACGGCGATTCAGCTCTCGATCGTGCTACCGATTCTGCTCGCGGCGTATGTAGCTAGTTGCGCGGGGCTGTGGTTCGGCAGCGGCGCGCCCCTGCCCGTGTCGCTGGCCTGGATGCAGTTGGGCGCCGCCTATCCGCGCTCGTGGCGTTTTGCCCTCCTCGGCGGCGCGTGCGTGTATTCCTTCTTTTCGTTTCTGGCCTTCGTCGGGAGTCGCAGCATCGCGGCACCAGCCCCCGATGCAGCCGACCAGCAGGCACGCGCTGCCACGCCCACAACCAAACGAGCCGACGACGGCCGTCGATCAATGTGGCGGTGGACCGTCGGTTCGGCTCCGCTGGCGGGGGCAATCGGTGGCGTCATCCTCCTCAGCTTCGGCAAGCTCGCCTTCACCGCGACGGTGCCACTGTCAAACCTCGGCTACTTCGGCACGCTCATCTGGGGCGCACCCGCTGTGGTTGGCGCCATTACCCTCGCCGTCATCGTGCACATCGGGCTGATGGGGTTGAGTCAGGCCGAACTCGCCCGCGAGTGGTGGAGTCGACTGGGCGGCTGGCTGCTGATCTACACCCTGGTCTGGATCGCCCTGTGCTCGATGACCTTCTACGCCCCGTACGCGTTGGCGTGGTTGGCAGTGCATTGGGCGCGTCTCACGTCCGGTCTCACCGTCGCGTGGGTGGCCTCGACTGTCGGCGGACTGTTGGCGGGCCACAGCGCGCAGACCGGCGCACGCAACGACAACCCGTGGCTCGAACGGCTCGCCGCGGTGGCGCCCTATGTGTTCATCGTTGGCCTGCTCAGCGGACTCTCGCTGGGCATCCACGTGATGCTGGTGCGCTGGAGCGTCACCGACGCGATTACCCTGGCTCGGCTCGCGGAGAACCATTGGGATCTCATGTGGCTGACGACGAACTGGTGGTTCCTCTTCACTGCGTTCGTGCTGGCGGGGGCAGCCATGAGCCTATCGGCGCGTGTCGACATCAATCATTTTTCGCTCCACATGCTGTATCGCAACCGCCTCGTTCGCGCCTATCTGGGCGCGTCGAACCCGCACCGCCACCCGCAGCCCTTCACGGGATTCGATCGCGACGACGACGTCGAGCTGCGCGAGCTGGCCGCGCATCCCGGCCCGTATCCGATCATCAACGCGGCGCTCAACTTGGTCTCTGGCGATCAGCTGGCGTGGCAGCAGCGCAAGGCGTCGTCATTTGTGCTCACGCCGCTGCACTGTGGTGCAGAGGATGTCGGCTACCGCGCCACCGGCAAGTACGCCGGCGGCAACCTCACCCTAGGCACCGCGGTCGCGATCTCGGGCGCGGCCGCCAATCCGAACATGGGCTATCACTCGTCGCCGCCGCTCGCCTTCCTGATGACGGTGTTCAACGTGCGGCTCGGCTGGTGGGCCGGCAATCCCGCGCATCAGCACGCCTGGCAGTTGGCTGGTCCTCGGTTCGGCCTGCGCTACCTGGTCGACGAACTGCTGGGGTTGACGGATGAAGCGTCGGCGTTCGTCAACCTGTCCGACGGCGGTCATTTCGAAAATCTCGGCATCTACGAATTAGTGCGCCGCCGCTGCCGCTTCATCATCGCCTGCGATGGCGGCCAGGATGGCGATCTCACGTTCGAAGATCTCGGCAATGCGATTCGCAAGTGCCGCACCGATCTCGCCACCGATATCCGCATCGATGTCACCCCGCTCCGCAAGCAGGCTGATTCGGTGCGCAGCTCGTGGCACTGCGCCGTCGGCAGAATTCACTACCCCGATGAGCCGAGCGGGACCCTCGTCTATCTGAAGGCATCGTTGACCGGCGATGAACCCACCGACGTGCTCAACTACGCCAGCGTCAATCCCGAATTCCCCCATCAGCCCACCGGCGATCAATGGTTCGACGAGTCGCAGTTCGAAAGCTATCGCGCGCTCGGGTGCCACATCGCGACGACCGTCTTCGAGCCCGCCCAGGCGGAGACGAGCAATGAAGCGCTCTTCGTCACGCTGCACCAGAATTGGTATCCGCCGAGTTCGCCTGGCACCGCGCTGTTCACCAAACACACCGCGAAATTTGATGTGCTCATCGAGCGGCTGCGCCAGGATCCCACGCTGCAATTTCTCGATGCGCAGATCTACCCGCAGTGGGACGTGCTCACGCGTGCCGATGCGCGGCCAATTCAGCTCTGGCTACCCACGACGTACGACGAACTGCGCAACGGCTTCTACTTCTGCTGCGAGCTGATCCAACTGATGGAAGACGCGTATCTCGAACTCTGCCTGGATAGCGAGTACGCGCATCCGGACAACCGCGGGTGGATGAATCTGTTCAAGCACTGGGCGTGGTCGGGCATGCTGCGGACGACCTGGGCGATGTGCGCCAGTACCTATGGCGCGCGCTTCCAGACCTTCTGCGATCGGCGCCTCGACCTCGGTATCGGAGAGGTAGTCATCACAGAGGCCACGGGTGCCGTTGTTCCTGAGCTGAACTCGGTGGAGATCGAGTTGATCCGGTATCTCCCACCACCAACGAACGAAGCGCCGGTGCGCCGGATCTTTCTCCTCCAGATGGCGGTGCAGGCGCCGCCGGACGATCCCACGCGCGACACCAGCAGGCCGCCGACAAACAGCGCCGCCGGCCCTTCCCTGCGCCTGACCTTCGGCTTCACCGTCGTTGACAGCGCGCAGCGATCTCAACCCGGCAAGATCGTCTACTTCCGCGTACAGGATCACTTGCGCAAGATGGGCCTGGCCCGCTTGGCGTTGGGCAAGCTCCTGACGACGAAGGGCCTCACCCTCGACGGCGTCGAGCCGGTCACCATGCCGACGGACGCGTCTGAGGTTCCACGCGACGAAGACTTGCGGCACTTCAAGCGTCTATTCGAGTCAGCGAAGCGCGAGAAGTAAGGAAGGGTGCTACTCCAGCGCGCCGCCTTCGAGCAACGCCAACACGTCTCTGTACATGCCGCGTTTGAGCGCGCCGTAGGTGGCGCGGTCCTTGTCGGCGAGCGCAGCGGCGCGGGCGATGGCGCGCGGGAGGACATCGGCCGCCGCCACCGCGTCGTCGACGATGCCGCGCTGCTGCGCATCGGCGCCACCGATGCGGGCGCCGGTGAAAATCATGTCGCGGCAGGTGGCCATGTTCGTCCGACTCTTGATCAGCGCCGTCATCCCGGGTGCGAGCGGAAATTTGATGTCGATCTCGTTGAAGCAAATGAAGCCGCGATCGGCGCGCATGACGCGGAAGTCGTGCGCGAACGCCAGCATCCCGCCCGCCGCGAACGCATGCCCATTGATCGCCGCCACGGTCGGCAGCGGGAACGCCATCACCCGGCCGAGGAACTTGAGCACCGCGCTGATGAACGCCCCGCCCTCACTGGCCCCGTCACCCGACAACCACGCCAGATCGAGTCCGTTCGAATAGAACTTTTCCTGACCGCCAGTGGTCACCAGCGCGGCGGGACCGCTCGAAGGCTCGATCACGTCAAGCGCGGCGTTGAACGCATCAAGAAACGAACGATTGAATCGGTTCTCGCCCGCAGCCATCGTGAGCACCCACACCGAATCTTCCCGTCGCAAATCGATCAACCCCATGCACTGCTCCTTCGTCGCAGAGAACCGTCATCCCGTAGATTCATCCGGCACGCAACCGGTGCGGCCACTTTTTCCCCTTCTCTGTCGATCAGGCGTGGTGTATTCGATGCCCTAGTAAGTCGGAGGTTTGCATGAGTGCATGGTCTGAGCGAACTCATCGCAGGCATCTCGCGTTTTCGACGCTGGTGCTCGTCGCACTCGGCGCCGGCCGCGTCGGTGCCCAAGTCAACGTCCTCACTCACCACAACGACAACGGGCGCACGGGTCTCAATGACCAAGAAACAACGCTCACTCCCGCTAACGTCAACCCGACGCAGTTCGGCAGGAAATTTCTGCACACCGTTGACGGCTATGTCTATGCGCAGCCGCTCTACGTCTCGAACGTCACCATTCCGGGAAAGGGCGTTCACAATGCCGTGTACGTCGCCACGGAGCACAACAGCGTCTACGCATGGGACGCCGACGATGCCAGCGGCCCGAATCGGACGCCGCTGTGGAAAGTCAGCTTCCTCGGCCGCGGCGTCACGATCGTGCCCTATCGCACCACGGGCACCGACGACATCATCCCCGAAATCGGCATCACCGGCACACCGGTCATCGACATCGGCACCGGTACGCTCTACGTCGTCGCGAAAACGCGCGAGCGTTTGACTTACGTGCAGCGGCTGCACGCCCTCGACATCACGACCGGAGCGGAGAAGTTCGGCGGCCCGGTTGAGATCACCGCATCGGTGCCGGGCACCGGTGACGGCAGCGACGGCACCGACGTGCCGTTCAATGCGTTGCGGGAAAATCAGCGCCCCGGGCTCTTGTTGCTCAACGGTGTCGTGTACCTTGCCTGGGCGTCGCACGGTGACAACGGCCCGTACCACGGTTGGGTGATCGGCTACGATGCCACCTCGCTCGCGCAAGTGGCCGTCTACAACGCGACGCCGAACGGCGGTCTCGGCGGCATCTGGCAGAGCGGCGCCGGGCCGGCCGCCGACAGCGCCGGCAACATCTATTTTGAGACCGGCAACGGCACTTTCGACGCCCAGCTCAGCGGCACCAACTTCGGCGACAGCCTGGTGAAACTCAATTCGAGCGGTGGCCTTTCGGTCGCCGACTACTTCACGCCGTACAACCAGGACGTCCTCAACGCCGCCGATGCCGACTTCGGTTCCGGCGGTGCGATGCTGTTGCCGGATCAACCTGGGTTGCATCCGCACTTGGTGGTGGCGTGCGGAAAGGAAGGCACTATCTACCTGGTCGACCGCGACACCATGGGGCACTTCCACGCCTTCGACAACAGCCAGATCGTGCAGTCATTGGAGAGTGCCGTTGGTGGTACTTGGAGTACGCCAGCCTATTGGAACGGTATGGTGTACTACATCGGCACCGGCGATTCGCTCAAAGCGTTCCAGCTCATCAGTGGGATGCTGTCGAGCACACCGGTGGCCCAATCCCCCGACGGCTTTGGATACCCCAGCGCCACACCGTCGGTTTCAGCGAACGGCAACAGCAACGCCATCGTCTGGGCACTCGAGGTAAGCAATTTCGGGCGCAGACTGCCCGCGGTGCTGCGGGCGTACGACGCCAGCGACGTCTCGCACGAGCTGTATAGCAGCGACCAAGCCGCACGCCGGCGTGACTGGGCAGGCGGTGCGGTGAAGTTCACGGTGCCAACGATCGCCAACGGGAAGGTGTACGTCGGCGGTTTCCACCGACTGACCGTGTACGGCTTGTTGTGACGTCACCCCTCCCGAGTTACGTCGCGCCCGAGCGTGTTCCCGTGCGCAACTGCGGGAGGATGTAGCGCCCCACGTAGTCGCATTCGGACGCGTGCGGATAGCCGGAGAGAATGAACCCGCTAATTCCCAAGTCGATGTAGACCCGCAGCTTCCGCAACACTTGGTCGGGATCGCCCACCAACGCGGCGCCGCAGCCGCTGCGGGCGCGGCCGATGCCGGTCCAGAGGTGATCTTCAACGAAGCCCTCGTTGTCTGCCTGCTCGCGCATCATCGCCTGCGTGCGCACCCCCACCGACGCGTGATCGAGCGAGCGCCGGCGAATCTCCTCGCCGATACGATCGTCCAGGCGGCTGACCAGCCGGCGCGCATAGGCGCGTGCCTCGGCTTCGGTCTCGCGCACAATCATGTGGACCCGATAGCCAAACTGCACGCTGCGGCCAACCCGCGCGGCGCGCGCCCGCATATCGTCGAGCAGCGTACGGAGTTGGGACAGTGGTTCCGGCCACATCAGAAAGACGTCCGCCTCTTCCGCCGCCACCGCCCGCGCATCGTCTGAGAGTCCGCCAAAATAGAACAGCGGCGATCGCCCCGACACGGTGCGTACCGCTGGTGGGTCGATCTCGAGTTGATAGAACTCCCCGCGGTGACACACCGGCTCGCCATTTAACAACGCGCGCAAAATCTGCATGCACTCGTGCGTGCGCTGATAGCGCGGCGCCGACGGCAACGGTGCGCCGGGCAGATCGCTCGAAATGATGTTGATCGTCAACCGCCCGTCGAGCAGGCGGTCGAGCGTCGCCAGTTGCCGCGCCAGTTGCGGCGGAAACATTTTCCCGCATCGCACTGCCACCAGCAGGCGAATCCGCGAGGTCAGCGGCGCGACCGCGCTGGCGAACGCGACGCTGTCGATGCCCAATGCATAGCCGGACGGACATAGAATGTTGTCGAAGCCATTCGCTTCGGCCCGCAACAGAATGTCGCGGCAATGTGGGAACGAGCTGCGCAACGCCGCATCGGGTACACCGAGATATTCGTAGTCGTCGTCGCAGAGCGGACAGAACCAAGCGATTTCGACTGGCTGATGGCTGATCGCCAATGGCTGATTGTTGTTCATGAGCAGACCGAACATCGCGACCGTCCAACCATATGCCATACGCCATCAGCCATATGCGAGACCACCTGTGCTGCCGTCGAATCGTTCTGGTAGGATGCGAGCCGTGATGACCACACAGAGTACGCAAGAACCCATCCGCTTCGGCATCATCGGCACCGGCATGATGGGCTGCGAACACATTCTGAACATCGGCTTGATCCCCGATGCGACGGTCACCGCGATCGCCGACAGCAACGAGACCAGCCGTGGCTGGGGCCGTTCAATCGCCGGCGACTGCGTCGAGGTGTACGCCGACTACCGCGATCTGTTGCAGCGCGCACCGATCGACGCGGTAGTTATCGCGACGCCGAACTTCACTCACTACGACGTACTGCAAGACGTCTTCCGCACCCGCAAGCACGTGCTGGTCGAGAAGCCGCTGTGCACGACGGTCGAGCACTGCCAGCGCATCGTCGACGCCGCCGGCGCGCATCCCGGCGTCGTCTGGGTCGGGATGGAGTATCGCTACATGCGCGCGGTCGCGCGCCTGATCGAGGAGGTCCACGCCGATGCGGTCGGCCAGCTGCGCATGCTGGCGATCCGCGAGCATCGCTTCCCGTTCTTGACCAAGGTGGACGATTGGAATCGTTTCAACCGCAACACCGGCGGCACGCTGGTGGAGAAGTGTTGCCACTTCTTCGATCTGATGAATCTCATCACGCGCCAGCGGCCGCTGCGCGTCTACGCCTCCGGCGCGCACAGCGTGAACCATCGCGACGAACGCTACGACGGCGAGATGCCCGACATCATCGACAACGCCTACGTCATCGTCGACTATGATAGCGGCACCCGCGCGCTGCTCGACCTGTGCATGTTCGCCGAGAACTCCACCAACGAAGTCGAGATCGCGGCGACCGGCGATCGCGGCAAGATCGAGGCGTTCATCCCCGCGCACCGCCTGGTCCACACGCACCGCAATGGCGCACCGCAGACGACGCTGGCATTCGAGGTCGATCCGCGCGTTCAAGGCGCCGGGGCGCATCACGGATCGACTTACTTCGAACACGTCGGTTTCATCGCCGCGATCCGCGCCGGCGGCACACCCGCCGTCAGCGTGGTGGACGGTGCGCGCGCCGTCGCGGTCGGCGCCGCCGCCGAGCAATCCATCCGCGAACATCGCCCCGTCGAGTTGCGCGAACTGTGGGCGTGGTGAGCGGCCTGAGGCGTCGATGTTCGCCACCTGGCGCCGCCGGATTGTTTCGATCCCGTTCTACCTCGGCCTCTGCGTCGTCTTGCTCGCGGCGTTTCCGCTGCTGATCATCCCGCTGGCCGTCGTCGATCTGGCGCGCGGCAGTCCATGGGTGCTGGTACGCTGCCTCAGCTTTGCAACGTTCTATCTGTGCTGTGAAGTCATCGGCATCGTCGTCAGCTTCGCCTTCTGGCTGGCGCAACTCGTATCGGCGGTACGCGACCGCGGGCGCTACCTCGCTCGTCATCTCGCGCTGCAACGCTGGTGGGCGCGCACACTCTATTGGGGCGCCGAGCGCATCTTCAGCATGCGCACCGAAGTGGAAGGCGACGCCGACATCGGCGACGGACCGATCATCCTGTTCATCCGCCACGCGAGCATGGGCGACACGCTGCTCCCCGCCGTCATTCTGTCGGATCGACACGGCTATGCACTACGCTACGTGCTCAAGCGCGAGCTGCTGTGGGACCCGTGCCTCGACGTGGTCGGCAATCGGTTGCCCAACTACTTCGTCCGCCGCGGATCGGGCGAGAGCGCACACGAGATCGCCGAAGTGCGGCGGCTCATGGAGCATCTCGGAGCGCGCGAAGGCGTGCTCATCTATCCAGAGGGCACGCGTTTCACGGCGGCGAAGCACGATCGAGCCATCGCGCGGCTGGAGCAAAGCGGGCAGACCGAACTCGCGGCCCGCGCCCGCACCTTTCGAAACATCTTGCCGCCGCGGCTAGGCGGGCCGTTGGCTTTGCTCGAAGGCAATCAGAACGCCGACGCCGTGTTTTGTGCGCACGTCGGATTCGAAGGTGCGGCCACGATAGGCGCGCTGCTCAGCGGCTCGCTCGTCGGGCAAGTGATCCGCGTGCGCTTCTGGCGCGTACCGTTCGCTGCAATCCCACGCGACCGGGCGGCGCAGATTACGTGGCTGTACGACCAGTGGGCGCGCGTCGATGCGTTCGTCAGGCGGCACGCGCGGTGCCTCTCTAGTGTGTCGGCAGTGGCACCGAGGCGTGAGACCGATGTAGATGCCGACGCGGACCGGGAGAAGAGGCCTCCTCCCTAACCTCCGCTCGCGGAGATGCTCGCAGAGGAGGGTATCCGAACCTCGTCAGCCACCGCGCTCGCAAAGGAGGGGATCCGAGTTCCCGGTACTGTCCGACCGGACAGTACCGAGTTCCCTCCTCTGTTGCCATTTCCGGCAACGGCGGGCTAGGGTGGTGGAGGTGCTCGTTAGCGCCGCGCGCACCGCTGGCGGTGACTAACGTTGAGGTGCGTCGACCTGTCCGGCTGCGGTCGCGCAGAAGCGCACTGAAGGAGGGCGCAGCAAGCAGCGCCCCTACCGAACGCACTGGCCAAGCGAAAACCTGACGGCACTAGTTGGCACTGACACAGGCGCGTTGGATCGCGCGCAGCATGATGATGCGGATCAAGCCGCTGAAGGGTCGGATCAGGCTCCAGTAGACGGCGAACTTGCGCTGGCTCGCGACGTCCGCGCACACCACCCGCGTCTCTGTCGAGACGATCACGGGTTGCCCGGGTGCGGTTTGATCGACCGTGAAGTTCCACACTGCTTTCGCCAACCCGGGTGGGAGCGGGTCGCTGAAGTACTCGGAGCGAAACGGTTCGACGTTACCAGTGGGTCGCCAGAATCGTCCGACGACTCCCAGGACGACCTCGCGTCCGGGCTCTTCGGCAAGCAATGCGAAGCCGTTGTCGATGATGGTCTGCAGAGTGAAGGACTGCCGCGGTCTCGGGGTTGGGTCACGACGGAAGAGCAGGCTCGGCAGCGACCGGATCCAGAGTAGTCCCTTGATCAACGACGAGGAGCCGAAGTCGGTGGTCCAGATAGCGCGGTATGCGATCTGGGGAGTGGTGTGCACCTCGATGCGATGGCGCTCGATGAAATGCGGGTCGGGGGCGAATCGGTCGAGAAGCATGACAGTTCCTCCTTCGTGTTCTCCGCAGTGGTCCTCTCTGCGTCCGGCTTTGGACAAATCCGGTACGAGCCGCTGCCCGCCGTCGGCAGCGGTTGAAACCGCGCGATACAAACAGCGCCAAACCTGCCTTCGCAGGCTCCCACCCTGCCACCGCCGATGCTTTCGGGCGGGGCGAGGAGTCGCCGGAGGGCGACTTGGTGTTCCGCCTAGCGCGCAAATTCATTTGCCGCGTCGGCCGGTCGCGCTCTTCGACTTTGTGCGCAAAGCCCCCTCCGCGTCTCGGCGTCTCGGCGGTGAATTCCTTCTGCCGCTACGACTTGCCACGCGCGAACGACCACCGCAGCAGCGGCGGCGTCACCAGCGTGGTGATCATCACCATGATGACGATGGACGAAAACTCTTCGGGATCAATCACTGGCTTGCCGTCGATCAACATGGCCGCGCCGATGTTGCCGAAGATCAGCCCGACTTCGCCGCGCGGAATCATTCCAATGCCGACCGCCAACCGGTTGATCCCGCGCTCGCGTACACCGAGGGCGCACACTTGCTTGCCGATGAGCGCCGCCGCCGTCAGCACCGCGGCGAATTCCACGACGTGGAAGTTCCCCATCCCCTGCAGATCGACCAGCAAACCCATGCGCACGAAGAACAGCGGCACCAAGAATGTCACCAACGGACTGAGGGTCTCGTGCAACGTCGTGCCGCCGTGCGCGCGGAAGGCCTCGGCATGGTCATCGATGATCAAACCGGCGGCAAACGCGCCGACGATCGGCGCCAACCCAACCTGATGCGCGAGATAGGCGAGTAGGAAGCACATCAGGAGCGAGGTGGTCAGCAGCATCCCGCGCACGCGGAAGCGCGCTGCCAGTCGCAGCACAACCGGTGATGCGACATATCCGATCGCCACCGAACCGGCGACGAAACCAAACGCCTTGCCCACGATCAGCGCCACCATCCCGACCGACACGCCGGCGCCGCCGCCGGCCGCGGCGGTGATGAGTCCGGTGACCGTGGCCAGCACGACCAACGCCAACACGTCATCGATGACCGCCGCACCGAGCACGATCCGCGCTTCCCGCGTCTGGCTGCGTCCGAGATCTTGCAGCACGCGCGCGGTGATCCCAACACTAGTCGCTGACAGCGTGGCACCGACAAACAAGTGGAAGTAAAACGAAGCGCCGGGCCGAAACCATTCGCTGACCCCCAGCCCGAGAATCATCGGCACTACCACGCCGAGCACCGCCACCAACAGCGACGACAACCCGACCGACAACATCTCTCGCAGATTGGACTCGAGCCCGACTTCGAACAGCAACAAGATGACGCCAAGCTCGGCCAGCAACTCGATAGCGAAGTCGTCCTTCAAATGATCGAGTCGCTCGAATCCAATCAGGCCCAGATTGCCGAGCACGACCCCGAACAGCAGCTCGCCGAGCACGGCTGGCTGGCCGAGGCGCTCGAACAAATCGCCACCGAGCTTCGCCACCAGCAGCAAGACCACCAGCGCGATCAACACCGGCGCGATCACGCTGTCGTGGCCAGCGTCGACCGCACCGCTGGCAACCGCGACAGCAGGACACGCCGCCACCATCACGGTGCCGACTAGCAAGCGCGTCATGGATGAGAAAGGCGAGACGCGGCATTGGCGCCGCGATGCAGCACCGCTACTCACGCCGCAATTCTCGCACACCGCTGCCTTCGCCCACCAACACACAATCCGTCATATCGAGGAACAGTCCGGTTCCGACGACGCCGGGGATGGCGCGGATGTCACGTTCGATTCGGTGCGGATCGAGCAGCGGTTCGATCGCGCAGTCCAGAATGTGATTGCCGCTGTCGCTGACGAACGGCTGGCCGCTGTTGATGCGCACGTGCGGACGGCATCCGAGCTTTGCCAATTGACGCGCGCAGAACGGCGCCGCGAACGGGATCACTTCGACCGGCAGCTTGCCGCGCTGGCCGAGCACCGGCACCAGCTTCTCGGCGCCCACCAGAATGACTTCCAAGCGCGACGCCGCCGCGACGATCTTCTCCGGCACCAGCGCACCGCCGTAGCCCTTGATCAGATTGAGTTGCGGATCGACTTCGTCAGCGCCGTCGATGGTGACGTCGATCCCCTCGACATCGCCCAACCCGACCAGCGTAATGCCATACCGCTGCGCCACCGCCGCCGTCGCCTTCGACGTCGGCACACCAGTCACTCGCAGGAGCCCTTGCTGTACCCGTTCACCGAGCGCTTCGACAAACGCCGTCGCCGCGCGCCCGGTACCCAACCCCACCACCATCCCGTCGGCAACGAACTCCAAAGCGCGCCGCGCCACCGCCGCAAGAACCGGATCGCTATTCATTTCGCCTCCATATCCGAACTCTCCATTCCGCAATCCGCATTCCGCAACATTCCGCATTCCCCCAGTCGGCAATCTACAATCCGAAATCCGCAATCAGATGACTCCGTCCGCCCGCAGCGCGGCAATCTCGCCGTCGCTCAATCCAAGCAGGTCGGCGTAGACTTCGTGATTGTGTTCACCCAACTTTGGCGCGCCGCGCGCGATGCGTCCAGGGGTTTCCGAGAGACGCGGATACACCGCCTGCATGCGCAGCGGACCGATGGTCGGATCGTCGACCGTCACGATGTCCTCGCGCGCCGCGTAGTGCGGGTCGGCCGCGATATCGGCAATCGAGTAGGCGCGCGTCACCGGCACCTGGGCGGGGATCAGGATCGCTTCGATCTCGGCGGCGGTGTGTCGTTTCACCCACTCGCCGACGATACCGTTGATCTCGTCCGCATGCGCCACCCGCGCACTGAGCGAACCGAAGCGAGCATCGGTGAGCAGATCTTCGCGACCCAGCGCGCGCGCGAGGCGCGGGAACAGGCCGTCGCCGGCGGCGACGATGCAGACGAACTCGCCGTCTTTGGTCTCCCAGTTGTCGAGCGGCGCGGAGTTGCGCAGGCGATTGCCTTCGCGCTCGCGCACGACCCCGAGGCGATCGTAGCTGGTCATCGTGTGTTCGAGGATGCGGAAGATCGATTCGTACAGCGCCACATCGATCGACTGGCCGCCGCCGCGGTGCACGTCGCGATGATAGAGCGCCATCATGATCGCAAACGCGTTAAACACGGCGGTGAGGTAGTCCGAAATGATGACGCCTGGGCGGACCGGTGGACGGTCGCGATAGCCGGTGAGGTAGAGCAAACCGCCGAAGCCGATGCCATTGCGATCGAGCCCGGGCCGATCGCGATACGGTCCGCTCTGCCCGTACACCGATGCGCGCGCGAGAATGAGGTTGGGATTGATTGCGCGCAGGGTGTCGAAGCCGAGGTTCCACCCTTCGAGCGTGCCGGGCTGGAAATTCTCCACCGCGACATCCGACACGGCGATCAACTGTTTCAGCAGCGCTTGCCCGCGCGGCGTGCGCAGATCGAGCGTGATCGATTTCTTGTTGCGCCCTTCGACCGCCCACCACAGCGAGTAGTCGCCGACGAACGGGCCGATGCTGCGCATGAAGTCGCCGCTGCCGGGGAGTTCGACCTTGATGACCTCGGCGCCGAAGTCGCCGAGCAACGTCGCCGCAAACGGCGCGGCGATGCGCGTCCCAAGATCCAAAATGCGAAGGCCAGCGAGTGGGAGGGTCGACACGCACGTTCTCTACTAAACCTGGTGCGGGGTGCAAAGGCTTCGCAGAAAAGGGCCCTCGACACGATCGCTGCGCGATCTACTCGGGCAAAGGGTCTTGGGGAGGTAGTGAGAGCGAAGAACCCCGAGTAGCACTCAGTGACCTACGAGGCCGACCGCCGCACCGCCAAGCACCAGTCGAACGGAACCGACGCGCCGCCATCCGAGCAGCAGAAGACTTGCGACCCCGAGTTCATTGCCCGCCTGGCGCGTGGCGAGATCAGTGTGGCCGCGTGAGCGCGCGCAAAGTTTCTTCGGCTTCGCGCGCAATCTGCGCAACGATGTCGGCCGCCGGCCGCACGTCGCGGATCAGTCCGCACGACTGCCCGGCGTAGAGCACGGTCTTCTCGACCTCGCCAGTGAAACCGGTTCCCGCCGGCATTGAGGCATAGCGCGGCACCGGGATCTTCAGCTCACCCAGGCGCAACTCGCCGATGATTTCGCCCTCGTGTGGGCGCTCCCCGCTCGGCGGGCGTCCCGCTCGTTCCCATTCATCGATGACGCTGTTGCGCAGCGCGCGGTGCGGGGCGTTTGGCCAGCCGAAGTCGAACAGCGTCGTATGAACCGTGTCGTCCGCCGAGGCGCGGACAACGCGCTGCTTGTACTCGGGGAGCGCGCCGGATTCTTCGGACGCAAGAAAACGCGTACCAAGCGCGGCGCCGGCGGCGCCCAAGGCCAGCACCGCGGCCACGCCACGGCCGTCGGCGATACCGCCGGCCGCAATCACCGGCACCGGCCGCACGGCATCGACAACCAACGGTGTAAACACCATCGTCGTGATGCCGCCGCGCACGTGCCCCCCGGCCTCGACGCCCTGCGCTTCGATCAGGTCCGCGCCCGCGTCGACCGCAGCCTGCGCCTCTCGAACCGAACCCACTTGCACGATCACCTTCATCCCCGCCCGATGGGCGGATTCGACGTAAGGCGCCGGATCGCCCCAGAACAACGACAGCAGTGGCACGCGGGCTTCAATGCACACCTCGGCCTGCCCCGGCTGCAAAACCGGCAACAGCAGATTGACCCCGAACGGCTTGTCAGTGAGCGCACGCACTTGTTCGATCTGCGCGCGCAGTAACTCTGGCGGAACGCCGCCGGCGGCGAGCATGCCCATCCCGCCCGCGTTCGACACCGCCGCCACCAACTCAGGCGACGACACGCCGCCCATCTGCGACTGCATGATCGGATGGCGCAGCCCGAATATCTTCGTGAATGTGGTTTCCATCGCGATCCCCTATTGGCTTTGCTCAGCGCAATACCAGGCCGACCACCGCGCCGCCAAGCACCAGCCACGCGGAACTGACGCGCCGCCATCCGAGCAGCAGGAGACTCGTGACCGCTAGCGCCGCGGTCGGCAGATCGATCACGGCGGTTCGCCCGAGGTACCACGTCACCGCCGCCATGAGCGCGAGCGAGCCGACGTTGACGCCGTCGAGCAGCGCAGCGGCCGTCGGCGACTGGCGCAGGCGCGGAATCAGTGGACCGCTGACCGCGACAAAGAAGAACGCGGGAAGAAAGATGCCGACGGTGGCGATCAGCGCACCGAGTGGTCCCGCCAATACGTACCCGATGAAGGTCGCGGTGGTGAACACCGGCCCGGGCGTCACTTGCCCCACAGCCGTCGCGTCGAGCAGTTGCGCTTCGGTGAGCCAGCCCCAGCGTACGACCAGATCGGCGCGTAGGAACGCCAGCAGCACGTAGCCGCTGCCGAATAACACCGAGCCGACTTTGAGGAAGAACAAACCGAGCGCCCACAACCCGAACGGCGCGGCGGCCGTGGTAGCGGCCAGTGGCAGCGCGACGACTGCCGGTGCGCCACCGCCACTGCCATTGATTGACCGCTTCGTCACCATCGACGCTGCGCCCGCCAGTGCCAGGACGAGCAGTTCGTCCACACCGGCGGCGGTAAGCGCGACGGCCGCGACGCCGATCGCTGCGAGCCGCATCGATTTGATCGCCGTCCGACCCAGTCCCCACAGCGCGTGCAGCACTATCGCGATCACCACGGGCTTCATGCCGTACAACAGCGCCGCGGCCTGCGGCAGCGTTCCCAACCGCACATAGACGGCGGCGATCACCGCCACCACCAACGCCGCCGGCACGATGAAGCATACGCCCGCCACCACCAACCCAGCCCAGCCGGCCCGCAGATAGCCGACGTGGATTGCCATCTCGGTCGAGTTGGGGCCGGGGATGAGGTTGGTGGCGCCGAGGAGATCGAGGAATTGAGTTCGCGACAGCCAGCCGCGGCGGCGGACGACTTCGTCCTCCATCATCGCGATGTGCGCCGCGGGGCCGCCGAACGCGGTGGCGCCGAGGCGGAGAAACAGCCGCGCCAGTTCGCTCAACCGCGCGGCGCGCGCATCCACGTCACGATGCGCCATCCGCGGGCGGCTGCAAGTGCCAGATGTAGTACAGCTCAGCGTTGCTGTCGGTTTGATCGGTGCGAATCAAACGGAAGTCATTGTGCCCCTCAATCAGCAACGCGGCGGGCACGGTCAGCAGCGCTTCATCCCACGAGTCGTCGCCCGCCGGCATGTTGAACACGTCGTCGACTTTGTGGCCGTTGACTTCCAACTCATAGATGCCGCTGCCGGTGTGATCGTAGCGAATCACCACCACCAGATCGCGACTCGCGCTGATGTTGCGCGCCGACCAGCGCAACTGGTACGGCGTCCGGCGTCCGTGATCGACCAGGATGATGTCCGACAACGGCGGACGGTAGCGCAGGATCTTCTCGTGATAGTTGTGGGAGTAGGGCTGGTCGGCAGCGTGCGGTTCCTCGAACGCATGCTCGCGCTCCGAGGCTTCGTCCTCGATGTCGACCGCATCGACGATCTGGTAGGAGCGATACTTCTCGTCCAGGGTGTAGAGGTTGTGGCGCGCGGATATTCCAACGTCGCCGTAAAACACCAGCCGCGGATCTTTGCGGAGCGCAGCCACGTCGACGCGCTCGGTGTTGAGGATCGCGATCTCGGTATAGCGACCATCCGGCAAGCGGACACTGACGCTCTCTTCGCCGGTCTTGGACGGCGACGTGTGGGCGCGTGCCAAGTGATGCGGCTCGGCAAAAAAGAGGAAGACATCGACGCCGCGCGCGCGCAACTTGTCGAAGTCGTCGAGCGAGTGTTCATGCCCCATGCGCCCGCGATTCTCGGGATCGACCGGGCTGTGCGCGATCTCCGGATCGGTGAGGCCGTGGAGATCGAGACAGTGGCGATCGCAGTAGAAAGGAATAATGCCGGCCGAGGTCGTGGCGATGACCGCATCGCGCGGCAGGACTTCCTGCAACACTTTCCCGCTGGTGCCCCAGTCCATAATGGTCGGATCGCAGTAGCGTCGCAGCAAGCCGATGCTTTCCTGTCCAGGAACGCGCGCCTCCTTAGCAGTCTCCATACAATTCGCGGTGGCGATGGTAAGCGCCGCGCCCACGGCCAAGCCGACGAGCCAACCGTCGATGCCAAGATTGGCGACGCCGAGATTTGCGACCCCGAGATTCGCCCCATCGGCAGGCCGGCGCCCACGAAACGCCGTCCACAACCGGTGCGCCACCACCGAGGCGCCGATGACGATCGCCGGATAGAGCACGCCGGTCACCGGCGTGACGAAGCGCCACTCCATGAAGTCGCCGCCAAGTCGCACGACGTAAAAGAAGACGAACGCGCTCATCAGCAGCGAGCCCCACAGGAATCGCCGCACGATCCCCGCCGGCGCCAGCCACGCGCCAACAATCGCAAAGCCGAGGTACGGGAGAAACGGATACGCTCTGAGGTAAGTCAGCAAGTATCTCGCGCCGCGCCCGTAGAAGGTGAGGTACGCGACCTTGGTGTAGTAGGTGTTGGGATAGAAGGAGCCGTAGTAGGCGATGCGCCACGCGTTGAACGGCAGGTAGATCAGCAGCACGGGTAACGCCGGCACGAGCAAGTAGCGCCGCCAGCGCTTCTCGATCAGCAGCGGATGCCAGTAGAGCAAGACGCCGGCAACCGCGAGCGCGGCGAGCGTCACGACGCCGTCGGGCCGCGTCATCGTCAGCAACACCGCCGCCAGACTGGCCCACAGCAGCGCCGACGGATGCGTCTTGGGATCGAAGGAGAAGGCGTAGAGCACGGCGATGGTCAGGAAGGAGACCAGCGGCGTCTCCATGCCCGAGAGAAACCACAAGTTGAACGAGTAGTGGTACGTCAGCGGCACCAGCGCGAGCGGCGCGATCCACACCCCCGCGCGAAACAGCCGCACGCCGAGCGACATAAGCAGCCCGTACGACGCAAGCCACAGCAGCATGCTGAGCAGGTGCATGAACGGCAACGGATCGTCCGCGCCCATCGCCATTGGGATCGCCGAGAACATGGTCCACAGAAAATTGGTGTAGCCCTCGACGTACTGCCCGACGTTATAGACGATGCCGTGCCCCGCGACGAAGTTCTTGGCGTAGCGGAAGCTGACATAGGCGTCGTCTTGCACCCAACGATCGCGCCACAACGGCCCGGCATGAATCGCCACGACATACACGGCGCCGATCACTTGCACAGCGAGCAGCAGCGCAACAAGCACGCGCCGGCTCTTGGCGGAAGGAACATCAGCGGTGGCGGCGGTGGTCGTCATCAGGTGCGCACCGCCTTACTACGTTCGCTGGTCGCAAAACAACGGAAGGACGAGTCGCGTCACTCGTAGCGTAGCGCGGCGATCGGATCGAGGCGGGCGGCCTTGCGGGCAGGATAGAACCCGAAGAACACTCCGACGGCGCCGGAGAAGAGCACGGAGCCAAACACCGCAACCGGCGACAGCAGGGTCGGCCACGCGGCGAAGTACGAGATCAATTGCGCGCCCGCGACTCCCAGCAACGCCCCGGCGACGCCGCCGACCATGCTGAGCGTGACCGCTTCGACCAGGAACTGCAGCAGGATGTGCCGCGCTTTCGCGCCGACCGCCATGCGGATTCCGATTTCACGCGTGCGCTCGGTCACCGACACCAGCAGGATGTTCATGATCCCGATACCGCCCACCAACAGTGAGATCGACGCCACGCTGAGCAACAGACTGGTCATCACTTGGCTGGCGCTTTCGGAGGCCTTCGCCACGTCGTTGAGATTGCGTACCGTGAAATCGTTTTCTTGATTCGGCTGAACGTGATGGCGGTCGTGCAGCAGAGTGGTGATCTGATTGGTCGCTTCGACAAGCTCGTCGGTCGAGACCGTCGAGGCGAAGACCATGTCGACGCTACCGACGAACTGCGTGCCGAGCACGCGCCGCACCGCCGTCGAAAACGGCATGACGATCACATCGTCCTGGTCTTGCCCCCAAGCGGTTTGCCCTTTCGCTTCGAGGACGCCGACCACGCGGAACGGTACGTCCTTGATGCGCACGAGCGCTCCGACCGGGTCTTCACCCGGCCCGAAGAGATGATCGGCGACGGTTTGGCCGAGCAGCACGACGCGGTTGGCCGTCTCTTCGTCGCGTTCGGTGTAGAAACTGCCGGCGGCGGCTCCCCACGCCCGCACCTTTTGAAACGACGGCGTCGATCCTTGCGCAACCGTTGACCAGTTCTGGTCTCCGTAGACCGCCTGCACCACCTGCCGCTTGATGTACGTCACGTTGGCCACGGTCTGACACTCTTTGAGGATAGCCTCCGCGTCGCCAACAGTAAGCGTCGACACGCCACCCCATCCGGAACGCACACCGGAAGCAGTGGTCGCGCCAGGGACGATCATCAGGAGATTGGTGCCCAGGCTGAGGATCTGCTTTTGTACCGCCGCATCCGCTCCCTGGCCGATGCTCACCATGGTGATGACCGCGGCGACGCCGATGATGATCCCCAACATCGTAAGGCCGGAGCGCATCTTGTTGCGTCGCAGGGCGCGCAAGGCGGTGCGCATGGTCATACGGAAGAGCTTCATGCCGACGCCTCCGCGCCGCCGTCAGTCGCAACCGCCGATGGCTGCCGCGCGTCGGATACGACCTGGCCGTCGCGAAACGTGATCACTCGTTGCGTGTACGTCGCGATGTCGGGTTCGTGGGTGACTAACACCACAGTGATGCCGTGTTCGCGATTGAGTCGCTGGAAGATGTCGAGGATCTCGATGCTCGTCTGCGTATCCAAGTTCCCGGTCGGCTCGTCGGCGAGTAGCAGCGACGGCTGATTCACCAACGCCCGCGCGATGGCGACGCGTTGCTGCTGACCGCCGGAAAGCTGATTCGGCAAGTGCTGCTCGCGCCCACCGAGTCCGACCGTCACCAGCGCCTCGCGCGCCCGTTGCCGTTGCTCGGCGATGGGCACATCGCTGTAGAACAGCGGTAGCTCGACGTTCTCGATCGCGCTGGTACGAGGAATGAGGTTGAAGTTTTGAAACACGAAACCGATCTGGTGATTGCGGATGGTGGCGCGGTCGTCGGAGCTCAACGTCGAGACATCGGTTCCGTTCAGGTGGTACGTGCCGCGCGTCGGGCGATCGAGGCAACCGACGATGTTCATGAACGTCGACTTGCCTGATCCCGATGCGCCCATCACAGCAACGATTTCGCCGGACGCAATGGCGAGCGAGACGCCGCGCAGCGCTTGCACTTCGACGTCCCCCAATTGGTAGACCTTCCAGAGGTCACGAACCTCGATCAGGGAGTGACTCATCGCGGCGGCTAGAAGCGGCGACCGCCACCGAAGGACGGGGGTTGCACTTGTACTTTTGGAGCGCTGCGACGGAAGGCCACCGCCAATTGGTCTCCTTGATGAAGATCACCGGAGATGAGCTCCGCGTACTGATCATTGCGTACGCCGGTTTGGACCTCGACTTTCCGCAGCGTGCGGTCTGGTTGGAGTTCCCACACGACCAATGGACCTTGATGAGCCGATTCCCGCGCCGTGGGCGTCTCCGCGGCGGCGCCCGGCTTGCGGTCGGGTCGGAAACGCAGCGCCCTCAACGGGACCAACAACACGTCGTCGCGTTGCGCGGTGGTGATCGTGACCGTGGCAGTCATGCCGGGTTTGAGTTCCAAATCGGGATTGCTGACGGCGATCACCACATCGTAGGTCACGACGTTCTGCACGGCGATCGGGGCGTTGCGAATCTGCGCCACGGTGCCGTGAAACGCCTTACCCGGGTACGCATCGACGGTGAACGAGGCGGCTTGATTCTCACGCACGGTGCCAATGTCCGACTCGCTGACGTTGGTGTCGACTTGCATCTTGGTGAGGTCTTGCGCGATCAAGAACAGCGTCGGGGTTTGAAAGCTGGCCGCTACGGTCTGCCCGACGTCAACGTTACGCGAGACCACCACGCCGTCGACGGGCGATTTGATGTCGGTGTAGTTGAGATTGATGCGCGCCTCCTGAAGCGCCGCTTCGGTTTGCTTGACTGCGGCTTGATCCAGCGCGATCTGCGCCGCGGCCTGATCGTAGTTGCTCTTCGCCGTGTCCAGGTCATTCTGTGAGATCAGATTCTTTGTGAGCAACTCCCGGTTGCGTTCGAGCGTGAGCTTCTTCAACACCAGATCGGCGCGGTCCTTGTCGACTCTAGCCCGGGCGTTGGCGAGATTCGCGTCGGCCTGCTGCACCTTCACGAGGAATGCGGCCGG
This sequence comes from Deltaproteobacteria bacterium, assembly GCA_016178705.1. Classification (NCBI taxonomy): domain Bacteria; kingdom Pseudomonadati; phylum Myxococcota; class Myxococcia; species Deltaproteobacteria bacterium. The sequence goes on from JACOST010000014.1 coordinate 129,795, forward strand.
ATCGATCTTCGCCACCAGCTGGCCCTTGGCCACGGGCGAGTTGTAGTCGGCGTAGAGGGCTTGAATCGGTCCCGACACGTAGGTGCCCACTTGGACCGTGCTCACAGGATTAAGCGTGCCGGTCGCCGTCACCGTCGCAGCGACGGTACCGCGTTCGAGCGCGTCAGTAACGTACTCGCCCTTGCCGTTCTCGTCGCCGTGGCGCCAGTAGGCATAGCTCGCCACCGCAATCAATACGACGAGCGCTGCGACCACCACATTGCGGACCTTGGGCATCATGCGACCGACTCAATCCTCCTCAGCGCGGATCTCGCGATGAAAGCGCTCCTCGATGACGGTGTAGAGCGTCGGCACGAACACCAACGTCAACACGGTGGACACGCTGAGCCCACCGAGCACGGCGCGCGCGAGTGGCGCGTTGGTCTCGCTGCCCACCGCCCACCCCAGCGCCATCGGCAGCAGGCCGAAGATCGTCGTCAGCGTCGTCATCAGGATCGGCCGCAAGCGTGTGCGGCCGCCGGTGATCACCGCCTCGTGTAACTCCATTCCGCGGCGCCGCAACACGTTGGTGTAGTCCACCAGCAGCACTCCGTTACTGACGACGATCCCCACCATCATGATCACACCCATGAACGACGTCGTCGACAGCGTGGTGTGGGAGAGAAACAGCGCCCACAGCACGCCGGTCAAACCCAGCGGCACGGAGAACATGATGATGAGCGGATCGAGCAACGACCGGAATTGCGCCGCCAGCACCATGTACACCAACATCAGCGCCACCAGCATGCTGAAGCGCAAGCTCTGAAAGGCTTCGCGCTGCTGCTTGGTCTGGCCGCCGAGGTGCACTTCGAACCCGGCGGGGAGTTTGAGTTGGTCGAAGCTGCGGTCGAGCTCCTCCGACAAGCTGCCGAGGTCGCGCCCGGCGGGATTGGCGGTGAGGTGCACGATGCGTTGCTCGTACTTGCGATCCAGTTCGACCGGACCCGAACCGCGCTGCACCGACGCCACGCTCTTGAGTAGAATGGGAGTGCTGTGATCGGCGCGGATCACCAAGTTCTCCAAATCGGACGGATCGTCACGGAACCGGTCGGCGAGTTGCGCCACGATGTTGTACTCATTGCCGGTGATCGGGTCGGTGAACAACGACGGACCGCTCGATACGTTGCTCGACAGCGAGAACAACACGGACGTGGCGATTTGGCGCTCCGACAGACCGAGCAGCGCGGCCTTCTCGCGATCGACGACGACATCGAGTTCCGGATAGTCCTCCTCGCGAGTGACTTGAATGTCGGCCAACCCGTTCATGTTCGCCATGACGCCGCGCAACTGCTGCGTCAGATCGCGCGCGGCGTGCAGATCGTATCCCAGCACCTCGACGTCCACTGGAGCGGCCGAGCCGAAATTCAGGATGCGTTTTACGATCCCGCCGGGATCGAAGTAAATCGCCACCCCGGGAAATTGGCTCGCTACTTTGGCCCGCAGATTCGCGACGATCTCTTCTGTACTTTGATCGCGCGCCTGCGGATCGACCAGCTCGATTTGAATGTTCGAGGAGTGTGGCCCCGTGTTGGGACTGTAAATCGAGGCGGTGGTCGACGGCAAACCGATGCTCGACACCGTCGCCTTGTGGTAGCCGGCGGGAATGCTGTCCTTCACCGCCGCTTCGATGCGCTCGACCAAACGATCGGTGTCCTCGACGCGCGTGCCCACCGGAGCTTTGACGATCATGCGGAACTGACTTTCATCGGTGACCGGAAAGAACTCGGTGCCGATAACCGGCAGCAGCAACAAGCTCCCGGCGAAGATCGCCACCGTGGTGAAGATGACGGTCGCGCGATGATGGAGCGCCCAGGCAAGCACGGTTTGGTAACGGTCGTCGATGCCGTCGAAGAACGCGGCCCCGGCGCGCGCCAGGCGGCCGCGCGGTCGCTCGTCGTGCGCGCGCATCAGGCGCGCACACAGGAGCGGCGTCACGGTGCGCGAGATCCAAAAGGACGCCACCAGCGCCATCGAGATGGTCAGCGTCAGCGGCACGAACAACAGCTTGGCCGCACCGACGAGGAACACCACCGGGAAGAAGACGACGATGGTGGTCACCGTCGACGCCAGAATCGGCATCGCCACCTCGCGCGCGGCGTCGAGCGCGGCTTGCTTGCGCGACTTACCCATCGCCAGGTGGCGGTTGATGTTCTCCAGTTCGACAATCGAGTCGTCGACCAACCGTCCGACCGCGAGCGCGAGGCCGCCGAGCGTGAACACGTTCAGCGATTGGTCGCCGAAGTACATGAAGATGAAGGTCATCAACACCGACAGCGGAATCGCCAGCGAGATGATGAAGGTCGAGGTGAAGCTCTGCAGGAAGATCAGAATAACGAGAAAGGCTAGCCCGGAACCTTGCAACGCCTCGTGCACCAGCGCCTCGATCGACTGGCGGATGTAGATCGACTGGTCGAAGAAGGTGCCGAGCTGCAACCCCTTGGGAAGATTGTACAGGTTGGGTAGCGCGCGCTTGACCGCATCGATCACTTCGATGGTGTTGCTACCCGGCTGTTTGTTGATGCGCAGGTAGACCGCGCGCTGCCCGTTCATGCGCACGATCGACGTCTGCGTTGCGTACGAGTCGGTGACCGTGCCGAGGTCCTTGAGATGAATTGGCACGCCAGCAACCGTCTGCACGACGATGTCCTCCATCGGCTTGACGATGTCGAACTGGTTGTTGGTGAAGACGTTGTAGTCGAGTGAGCCGGTCTTGAGGTCACCGGAGGCGAGGATCAGGTTGGCGTCGGCAACCGCGCTCACGACATCCTGAATGTTGATGCCCTTCGCCTGCAGCTGGTCGCGATCGAGGTTGATGGTGATCTGGCGGATCTTGCCGCCTTCGACGCTGGCCGCGGCGACGTGCGGCAGATGTTCGAGCTGCGGCTCCACCACGTTGTAGGCGATGTCGTAGAGTTGCTTCTCGTCATAGCCCTCGCCGGTGAGCGTGACCAGCAACACGGGAATGTTCGAGAGATCGAATTTGACCACGAACGGCTGCTGCACGCCGGTGGGGAGGGCACCGATGATGCCCTGGATCTTTTGGATGACCTCGACTTCTCCGGCATCGACGTTCGCACCCCAGTTGAACCACACCTGCACCACCGAGATGCCTTGCTTCGAGCGTGACTCGACGTGTTCGACGCCGCTGACCGAGCTCACGGCCTTTTCGATCGGGTACGTGACGCTCTTCTCCATGTCCTTGACGCCGGCGCCTTTGTAGACGGTGCCGACTTGGACGATCGGGAGATTGATATGGGGGAACAGATCGACCGGTAGCCGCTGCAGCGAGACCCATCCGAGCACCACGATCGCCAGCGACAGCATGAGGATCGCGATCGCGTTACGGAAGGCTAACAGGGTGAGCCACATGGTTCAGTGCTCTGTCGCGACCCGCGGCGAGTTGCCATCGGCGGCGACGCGTACGACGCTGCCGTCGTGCAAAAGTTCTTTGCCGCTGCGCACGATGCGGCTGCTCGGGGCGAGGCCGGCCAAGATTTCGACTTGGCCGCCGTCTTCGATGCCGGTGCTCACCGCCACCTTGCGCACGGTGGAGTCGGCAGCACCGTCGGTGGCCGCGTTGACGACATAGAGGTAGCTACCCAACTCGTTGACCAACAACGCTTCACTCGGGACCGCCAACACATCGGGGCGTCGTTCGAGGATGAGCAGCACGCGCGCGAACATGCCTGGCTTGAGCGCCAGATCGTCGTTCGCCGCGTCGACCTCGACCAGCAGCGTGCGGCTGCCGCGATCGAGCGCCGGCCCAAAGCGGCTCACTTGACCGCGGAACGTCTGATCCGGATACGCGTCGACCGTGAGCGACACGGCATCGCCGACGTGCACGCTGGCGATATCACGCTCCGGTACGTTGATCAGCACCTTTACCCGCGAGATGTCCATCACCGTCAGCAGGATGTTGGCACTCGACGACCCGCTGTTGACCTGTGGAATGAGGGCGCCGGGATCGACGTGTCGCTGGGTGACGTAGCCGTCAAAGGGCGCAATGATCTTGGCGTACTCGGCGTAGGTTTGCTGCAACTCCAGCTCCCGCTTCGCAATCGAAAAGCGGCTGTGCGCGTCGTCCAGTTCCTGCTTGGCGATGAGACCCTGCGCGAACAGCGCATCGAGACGCTCGAAGGTGATCTTGGCGTGGTCGTAGTTGGCTTGGGCGCGCTGCAGTTGGTGCTCGAGTTCGGGTTCGCGGATGATCGCCAGCAGTTGTCCGGCACGAACCCGGTCGCCGCGGTCGACATAGATGGCGTCGAGATAGCCGGCCACTTTCGCCATCAGATCGGCCTGCTGCAGTGGCAGCACATCGGCCGTCAGGAGCAGTTTGCGCTCCATCGTCAGTTGCAGCGGCGCGGCCACTTGGACGAGCGGCAGCGGGCGCTGCGCGCTGTCGGATTGGCGCGCCAGACCCAGCCGCTGCCAGACCAGCGCCGCCAAGCCGAGGATGGCCAGTGCCGCCAGCCCGAAGAATACTCGTCGAGTCCAAGAACGCATGCGCACGACCTCACTCCGCCGCCAACGGTTGGGCGGTGGCCTTCTCCAGCGCCGCGACCGTGGTCTGGTAGTTGTACAGGGACTGCACGTGGTTGGCCTCGGCTGTTGTCAACGAGGCTTGCGCGTCAGTCAGTTCGATGATGTTGCCAACCCCGGTGTTGTAACGGCCCTCCGCCAGATCGAGATTCTCGCGGGCCTGCTGCAGTCCCTTGTCCGACACCCGAATGCTCTCGGACGCCTGTTGGAGATTGAGCGTGGCCTGGCGCACTTCGAGGGCGATGTTCTGCCGCAAGCCGTCCTCGTTGAACTTGAGGTTGGCGAGCGTGGCCTGCTGTTCGCCGATCTGCGCCGTCGTCAACCCGCCGTTGAAAATCGACAGGTTGAGCGCCGCGCCGACGTTCCAGTTCGATTGCAGTGGGTACTCGCTACCCGACCATTGGTAGTTCCCGTTGCCAGTGATGTTGGGCAGATAGCTCTTTTGCAACGACTTGATTTTTTCGGCTGTGGAGAGTTCCTGGGCGTGAATGCTCTGCAGCTCGGGCCGTTTGTCGTATGCCATGGCCAGCGCCTGATCCTCGCTGACGCTGACCGTCTGGAGGTCGAAGTTGTCGACGATATCGAAGTCGAGCGGGCCGATGAGGCCGAGCGCGTTGCGCAGCGTCTCACGCGCGATGGCGACGTTGTTGCGCGCGCCCACCTGGTTCAGCTCGGCGTTCGCCAGTTGAACCTGCGCCTGGGTGACGTCGAATTTCGCCGCCAAGCCGACGGTGAAGCGGCCTTCCGCCTGCTCGACGTGTTTGCCGTTCTGCCGCACGGTTTCGTCCGCGACCGCGAGCAGGCGGCGGGCGGCGAGTACATTGAAGTACGCTTGCTTGAGGTTGAGGACGACCGTGTCTTGCTGCGTTGACCAATCGGCTTCGAGTGACCGCTCGCTCGCCTGCGCGGCGCGAATCGTGTTGAGCGTCTGCCCGAAGTCGAAGATCATCTGAGTGAAACTGAAGCCGGTGTTGTAAAAATTGAACGTCGGCGCCTGGGTCCCGAGGCCGCTGGTCTGCGAGCCGGTACGCACGGCGGGACTGGACTGACGGCGATTGGCGGTATAGTTGCCGCTGATCTGTGGCAGATAGTTCGCGGCGGCTTCGCGCACCCGCTGACCGCCAGCCTGCACGGAGGCATTTGCAGCTTTCAAGCTCGGATGATTTTCCACCGCAATCGCGACACACTCCGGCAGCGTCTTCGTAGGCAGGCCGTCCGCGACGGCGCGCGAGGCGAGCGCGGCGATCAGCAGCGCGGCGATGTCAGCACCCGGACGCATTCATTTCTTTCGCCCGCGGCCATTCAATACCAGCCGCCGGCTCACCGGCGTTCCGACCAGCCGCCGGCCTGCCGGTGTGCCGACCCCGAACAGAAATACGTCCAGAACCGCGGCGACCATAGTGTCGAGCGTGTCATGGGCCGTGCGGTAGCGGTTGGCGCCGCGCAACATGCCCATCAGCATCTCGGTCGCGATTCGCGGGTCGACGCGACGCACGTGGCCCGCGCTCATGGCCTCTTCGAGCGCGCGCTGAATGAGGCGCGACAGTTCCGTCCGCCGCCGTAGCCACTCGCGAAAATCAGGGTCGTCCGGCTTGTGTTCGTTGCGGTTGATCAGGGCAAAGAAGAAACGCCGGTCCCAAAAATACCCGAGGATGCAGCGGACCGCTCGCTCGACCTTTCGCGCCGGCTGCTCCGCGACCCCGACAGCGACCCGCAATTCATCGCGCAGCCGCTCGATCCCCTCAAACATCATCGCGAGATACAGCTCGCGCTTGCCGGGAAAATATCGATAGAGAGTCCCCTTGGCGACGCCGCAGGCACGGGCGACATCGTCCATCAGCACTTCGTGGTAGTCGTGCAGGGCGAACACCTGCTCCGCCGCGCGCAAGATGCTCCCGCGCAGTCCAGCGGTCGGGGGTCGGCCGCGCGGGGATATGGTCAAGGCCACGGCTGTAGTCGGTGAGCGCATTTCCAAGACTGACCAGTCAGTTCAGTAAATACCCGAGCGCCAACGCTGGCGCAATACCGGGGCAGAGCGGCTCGCGTTCAGAGCCAGCCGGACCGCTTAAACGAGACGTAGAGCCAGCCGCACGCGGCCGCCATCACGCCGACGGCGAGGCCGTAGCCGTATTGCCAGTGCAGTTCGGGCATGAACTCGAAGTTCATCCCGTAGATGCCGGCGATCATTGTCGGCACGGCGAGGATGGCGGCCCAGGCTCCGAGCTTCTTCATGACTTCGTTCTGCCGCACCGAGATGAGCGAGAGATTGGCTTCGAGCGCGGTGGTGAGCAGCTCGCGCAAATTGTCGACGGTCTCGTTGGTCCGCACCACGTGATCGTAGACGTCGCGAAAGTAGAGCCGCACGTCGTCGGGAATCAGCATCATGTCGAAGCGCACGAGGCGATTGCAGACTTCGAGCAGCGGCGACACCGCGCGCTTGAGCGACACCAGATCGCGCTTGAGCTCATAGATGCGCTCGGTGGTGGCGCGCGTGAAACTACCACCGAAGATCTCTTCTTCGAGCCGCTCGAGCTCCTCTTCGAGCGCATCGACGATTGGAAAGTAGTGATCGACGACGAAATCGGTCAGGGCGTAGAGCACGAAGCCGGTGCCTTTGCGCAGCAGGTTCGGCGTACTCTCGCAGCGCGCCCGCACGTCGGCATACGAATCCGAGGCGCCGTGACGCACAGAGACGATCCAACGCGGCCCGACGAAGATGTGGGTCTCGCCGAAATCGATCTGGCGCTCGTGCAGCTGCGCGGTTCGCAACACGACAAAGAGCCCGTCGCCGTACTCCTCCAGCTTCGGCCGCTGATGCGCCCGTAGCGCATCTTCCACCGCCAAGTCGTGCAAACCGAACACCTGCTGCACCTGGCGCAGCAGCGGCTCGTCGGGTTCGTACAACCCCACCCAGATAAACTGCGCGTCACTCTCGAGGACGGTGGGAATATCGCCGATCGCAACGTTGGCTAGGCGGCGTCCGTCGGCGTACGCGGCGCAATTGACGATCGTGCCGGGGTCCATCGGCTACTCGCTGCTATTCGCCGGCAGGCGCGGCCTGGCGCGGTTTGCCGAAGACGTGCGCGACCCCGATGCTGAGGAAGTACAAGACCAGCAGCGGCGTCGCCATCAGCAACTGCGACGCAACGTCGGGTCCTGGCGTCAGGATCGCCGCGACAATGAAGATCACCAGAATGGCGTAGCGCGTAGCCCTTAGCATCATCGCTGCGGTGACGACGCCGATCCGCGCCAGGAAGAACGTGACCACTGGCATCTCGAAGGTCGCCCCGAACGCGAGCAGCATCCGAGCGGTGAACGTCAGGTACTCGCTGATGCGAATTTGCGGATCGACGCGGATGGTGCCGTACTCCGCAACGAAGAACCGGTAGCCGACCGGCAGCACCAAGTAGTAACAAAACGCGGCGCCGGCGACGAAGAAGAGCGTTCCGAAAAATACGAACGGCTTGGCGTAGCGCTTCTCTTTGTCGTACAGGCCCGGCGCGGTGAATTGCCAGAGTTGATAGAGCAGCACTGGACTCGCCACGAACGTCCCCGCCAGGAAGCAGACCTTCAACTTGGTGAAGAAGGCTTCCGCGACACCGGTCCCGATCAGTTGCACCGAGCGTCCGTCGCCAATGTCGGCATTGATCGCCAGCAGTGGTTCGGTCAAGAACGCGAACAGGATCTCCGCAAAGTAGTAACAGACAGCGAACGCGAGGCCGATCGCCACCAATGCCTTGATGAGTCGCCAGCGCAACTCTTCGAGGTGCGCGGTGAGCGGCATCTTAACGTCGATCATCGAGCGGCGCGACAGGGGGCGGGCGACCAGCGGCGCAACGATCACGCCGATGCGGGCGGCTTGGGGTCCTCGGGAGCCTTCTCGCTCTTCGACGCGATCGTTTCAGGCGGTTGAATCTGATTTGGCTTCGGCGCTGCCGGTCGCGTGATGTTGCGCGCCTCTTCTTCGATCATGATGCGCGCGTTGCGCAATTCGTCCGAGACGCCACTGGTCGCCTTACGCAACTCGGCGAGCGCCTTGCCGAGCGCCTGCGCCACCTCGGGTAAGCGCTGCGGACCCAAGACGATCAGCGCCACGACCAGAATGACCAGCAGCTCCGGAACCCCAATTCCAAACATCGCCGTCACGCTAAGGCAAGAGCGGCGGGGTGTCAATTCGTGCTGGTCCGACGGAAACCGAAACTCCAGTCGCCCCGTTCAGAACGTGAAGCGTCGCATGCCGATGTTCATCAAGAGACCGATGCCGATCATCAGTGCGAGCAGCGAAGAACCACCATAACTGACGAATGGCAGCGTGATACCGACCACGGGGAGTGAGCCGGTGGCCATGCCGAGGTTGATCAGCACTTGCCAGAAGATCGTGGCGGTGATGCCGAACGCCAGCAGCGTGCCAAACGCGTCCTTCGCGCGCGTCGCGACCATGAAGCAGCGCAACAGCAACGCCAGGTACAGTGTGAGCATCACCATCGCGCCGATGAACCCCCACTCTTCCGCGAATACCGAGAAGATGAAGTCGGTGTGCTGCTCGGGGAGGAAGTTCAACTTGCTCTGCGTGCCGTGCAGGAAGCCCTTGCCCCACACCTGCCCCGAGCCGATCGCGATCTCCGATTGGATGACGTGATAGCCGGCACCGAGTGGGTCGGCCATCGGATCGAGGAACGTCGTCAGCCGTTGCTTCTGATACGGCTTGAGGTGCGACCACACGAACGGCAGGGCCGGCGCGATCACGGCCAGCGCGATCAAGACATAGCGCACCCGGAAGCCGGCGAGCAGCACCAGACTCGCCACCGTCAATCCGAGCACCATCGCGGTGCCAAGATCGGGTTGCCTAAGGATGAGCAATCCCGCCGGCAGGAACAGCGCGAGGGGTACGATCAGCGCGCGAATCGGCAGCGGCTGATCGCCCGTCATCCGATGCAGCCAGCGCGCGAGCGCTACCACGAGTGCGAGCTTGATGAACTCGGACGGTTGCAGCGACGCCGGGCCGAGAATGAGCCAGCGGCGCGAGCCACCGCCCACGGCGCCGAGCACTGGCACGAGGATGAGGAGGAGCAGCGCGCCGGCGTAGATCACGTACGCCCAGCTCTCCAACCGGCGATAGTCGAAACTGAGCGCGGCGAGCATCGCCAGCAGTCCGACGCCGGCCCAGGCGAGTTGCCGCACGACGGAGCTACTCACCGGCCGCGCCGCCGAGTGGGTCGCGCTCAACACGGTGGTGACGCCGCAGCCGATGATCAGCAGCACGATCAGCAGCAACGTCCAATCAAAGTGGACGATCAGCCGGCGATCTATTTTGAGCATAGTTGGCCTTGCCGCGCGCCTCGCGCAGCCGGAAGTAGGTGTCGAGGACGTCGTGAACGGCCGGTGCAGCGATCGCACCGCCACCGCCGTCGGCGTGCTCGACGATGGCGGCGACCGCGATCTCCGGGTTGTCGGCCGGCGCGTAAGCGACGAACCACGCGTGGTCGCGGCTCTGCCACGGAATCTGTGCAGCCTTGAGGCGCACCTCCCCGAGCTTCACCACCTGCGAGGTGCCAGTCTTGCCGGCGACCTCGACCGTCTTGAGGCGCGCCTTCTTGCCGGTACCGCGATCGCTTTGCACGACATCGCGCAAGGCATCGCGCACCAGCTTCAACGTGGTCTCGCGCACTTTGAGCTGATGCGTGCGCTCGGGCCCGAGGCGCTCGATCACTTCGCCGTCAGGGGTCGCGACTTGCTTGACGAAGTGGGGGCGAAAACGCGAGCCGGTCGCCATGGTCGCGATGGCGTTGGCCATCTGCAACGGAGTGGCAGTGACGTAGCCTTGTCCGATGGCGACCGAGAGGGTTTCGCCGGCGTACCAGGGCTGATGGAAACGCTTTTTCTTCCACGCGACATCCGGAATCGTGCCGGTCTTCTCGTGTTCGAGCGCGATCCCGGTCGGCATGCCGAGGCCGAAGGCGCGCGCGTAGCGCGCGATGGTGTCGATCTGCATGCGCTGCGCGAGTTGATAGAAGAATACGTCGCACGATTGCACCAGCGCTTCGTGGAGATCGAGCGCGCCGTGCCCCCCCTTCTTCCAGCAGCGGAAGTAGTGACCGCCGAACTGCACACCGCCGCCGCAGTGGATACGGGTGAACGGGTTGATCACGCCTTCCTCGATCGCGGCGGTGGCCATGATGAACTTGAATGTCGAGCCGGGTGGATACTGGCCCTGAATCGCACGGTGCGTCAGCGGATGGTGCGGGTCCTTCATCAGCCGCTGCCATTCGTCGGCACTCACTCCGTGCGCGAAAACGTTGGGGTCATAGGAGGGATGGTTGACGTACGCGAGGATCTCGCCGCTGGTGGGATCGAGGGCGACGATCGAGCCGTCGCGCTCGCCCAGCGCGCGTTCCGCCGCCGCTTGCACTTCGAGGTCGACCGTCAACGTCACCGTGTTTCCGGGCACCTCTTCGACTTCGCGCAACACGCGCAGTTTGCGTCCGACCGCATCGACTTCGATTTGCTGGCCGCCATCGACTCCGCGCAGCGCCGATTCCCAACCACGCTCGAGTCCGGTCTTGCCGATCAGATCACCCATGCGATAGCGCGGGTCGGCCGCGAGTTCCTTCTCACTCACTTCGCTGACGTAGCCGAGCAGCTGTGACAGCGTGGCGCCGAGCGGATAGCTGCGCCGGGGCGTGATGGTGAGACTGACGCCGGGCAGATCGAGCTGATGGGTTTCGAGCGCGACCATGTCGTTCCAGTTGACGTCCCGCTTGACGACGACTTCCTGAAACGCGGGACGGCCTTTGGCTTGGTGCAGGATGGACTGCGTCTCGGCCGAACTCTGTTGCAGCAGTTGCGCCAGGTTCTCAACCGTGACGGCGAGGTTGCTCGTGTCCTCGGGAACCAGCACGGCGTCGAACGACGGGCGGCTGTCGACGACGACTTGGCCATTGCGGTCGAGCACGGTGCCGCGGGTGGCGTGAACGCGGTGCAGGCGGATGCGATTGTTTTCGGACAGAACACGCTTCTCCTCGCCTTCGATGACTTGCAGGATCCACAGGCGACTGACGAGGCCGAGCAATCCGACAATGGTGGCGATGAGGAAGACCGCGAGGCGGCGGCGCAGCGCCACGGGCGTCTCGCGTTGCGCCAGCGGGATCATGCGTCGTCCTCCGCTTCGGTGACGTGGCGCGTGGAGGCCAGCATCGCAAACACCGGCGGGCTCAGCGCCGCCGCCACCGCGGCTTCGATCATCAGGTGGCGCGCGAGGGTCGACCAAATGCCGGCAGTGGAGAGAAAGACCGCAATCAGGCCGACGACCACCATTGTCTTGACGACCGAAGCGAGAAAGACGAGCACGACTTTCGAAATCGCGTTGTCGACCCATAGGTGGCGCGAGGTCAGGTAGACGAGCGCGAACACGAGTGACATCGCAAACGCGTTGAGCCCGACGGCGCCGCCGGAAAAACTGTCTTGCGCGTAACCGAGAAAAAAAGCGCCGAGCGCGCCGCCGACCGTATGTTGGTGGAGGCCGAGATAGACGCAGAGGATGAGCAGCAGGTCCGGGATCGCGCCGCCGAGCGGCAGCCAATGCCACACTGTCGTCTGGAGCACCAGAGCGGCGACGGTGGCTGCACCGAAGATCAGCACGGTGCGCATCTTAAGAGTCACCGTTGGTCGGCTCGTTGACGTGCGCGCCGGGAGCGACCACCAAGACGTCTTCGAGGCGCTCAAGCGCGGCGCTCGGCCGGACTTCGGCCAATTGCAGCAGGCCGCGATGGTTGCGCGACACCTTGGTCACCTCGCCGATCAAGACGCCTTTGGGAAAAATTCCATCGAGACCCGATGTGGTGACACGATCGCCCACCGCCACGTCCTCCCCGCGTTGCAGATACTTCATCACACAGCCGTCCGCCAGTGCGCCGGCGACGATACCGCGCGCGCGGCTACGCTGGACTACCGCGTCGACGCCGCTGTTGTGATCGGTGACCAGCAGCACCCGCGCAGCATGGGCGCTGGTGGCAACCACCTGGCCGACGACGCCGTCGGGTGACAACACGGCGAAACCTTTGCTGACTCCGTCGTGTTCACCCTTGTCAATCGTCAGGCTCTGGAATAGCGCGCCGGGGTCACGGCCGGAGATCTGCGCATTGACGGTCTGCCCGTCGAGTGTCGAGCGGAAGCCGAGCAGCTCCTTGAGGTGCTGGTTCGATTCCTCGATCTCGCCCAAACGGTTGGCGTGCTGTTCCAGTTCGCGCACCCGTGCGCGCAGCGCCTCATTTTCGGCGCGCACGCCGACCAACTCGACGTAGTGGTTCCAGACTGCGGTGAGAGCGCTGCCGGCGTCGCTGACGCCGACTTGGAGCGGGCGCATGGCTTCGAGCAGGAGGGCGGTCAGCGGGTCGCGGCGGCGCGGTGCGCGCACGCTGGTTGAAACCAGCAACAGGGAAAACAGCAACAGAAACCCGGAGGTCAGGATGATCCGATTTCTCCGGACGAACTCCAGCATGGGGCAGCGTGCGGGGCGCTAGCGTCCCCGCGCCTTATTGTATGGTGACGTCCTTCAGCAGCGACAGTTCGTCGAGTACCTTGCCGGCGCCCATGACGACCGCAGTCAACGGGTCGTCGGCCAACACCACGGGTAGCCCGGTCTCTTCTCGCAACAACACATCCAAGTTGCGGAGCAACGCGCCGCCGCCGGCCAGCACGATACCCTTGTCAACGATGTCCGACGCCAACTCGGGCGGCGTGCGCTCGAGGGCGATGCGGACGGCGTCGACGATCTGATTGATCGGTTCCAGCAGCGAGTCGCGAATCTCTTCGTCGGAGACTTCCACGGTCTTCGGCACGCCGGCGACCAGGTCGCGACCCTTGATCTCCATGGTTTGAATCTCGTTGCCGGGATAGGCGGAGCCGATGGTGATCTTGATCAACTCGGCGGTTCGCTCACCGATCAGCAAGTTGTACTTGCGCTTGATGTACTGCACGATCGCTTCGTCCATCTTGTCGCCACCGACGCGGACGGACTTGGAGAACACCACGCCCTTGAGGGAGATGACGGCGACTTCGGTCGTTCCGCCGCCGATATCGACGATCATGTTGCCGGTCGGCTCGGTGATCGGCAGGCCGGCCCCGATCGCGGCGGCCATCGGTTCTTCGATCAAGTAGACTTCGCGGGCACCGGCCGACTCGGCCGACTCCTTCACCGCACGTTTTTCCACCTCGGTGATGCCAAACGGCACGCAGATAATGATGCGCGGGCGTACCAACGCCTTGCGGTTGTGGATCTTCTGGATGAAGTAGCGCAGCATCGCCTCGGTGATTTCGAAGTCGGCGATGACCCCGTCTTTGAGCGGACGGATGGCGACGATCGATCCCGGCGTGCGGCCGAGCATCTTCTTGGCTTCGGCGCCCACTGCCAACACTCGGCGTCCGCCGCGGGCATCCTTCTGCACCGCCACCACCGAGGGCTCGTTCGAAACAATCCCTTCGCTCTTCACATAGATGAGCGTGTTAGCCGTTCCCAAGTCGATCGCGAGATCGTTGGAGAACATGCCGAGCAAAAAATCGAGGATCATGGGCCGCGACTTCCGTACAGTTTCGTCGTGTTGCGAGTTCGGTCGTGCGTACCAGAATCCCTCTAGCAGGGCAAGAAAGAAATGCGCTGCGGCCCTGATGGGCGACCCGAGAGGCAGGTCGCGATGTCCTCTGCTCGCCTCGACGGCGGGTGTGATGACGCGCCGCATTGACAAATTGACGCACTGTGTTAAATAGGATGCACGAAAGGAGATACACGATGACAACGACGAAGAAGACACCGAAGAGCGGGCTGCCGGGGCTGCCGAAGCAGTTGGCGACGGTTCGCCACGACGTGGAGAAGGCGGCACGGCGGGCCTGGGACCAGGCGGTTGAGCTGTTGCCGGCGGCACCGCGCAAAGCGATGCGAAACTTCACTCATGAGTTCGAGCGGGCCGCCAACGATCTGCGCAAGCGGGTCGATCGAACCCGCGCCGAGGTCGAGAAACGTGGCGAACAGTTGGTTGCCACTGCTACCGAGCGTGCTGAGAAAGCGCTCAACCCGATGGTGCGTCGGCTTGACGTGGCGTCGCGGACCGAAGTCGACAAGCTGCGCAAGCGGGTTGCTCAACTCGAGCGGCGCGTGACCACCCCGTCTCACTCCTCGCCCGTCGCCTAAAGGCGCGCGGATCTCGCTCGTAGTTGGAATGCCGTCGCGGCGCTCGCCGCGACGGCTGCTCACCGCCTGTCAGGCGGCGCTGGCCTCTTTGGACGGCTTGGTGTCGCTGGCGCCTTTGCTGGGGCCTTCAACCTTGCCGCTGCTTTCGGTCTTGCTGCTGGGCTCGGTCTTGCCGGAATCTGACGCGGCCTTGGTCTCCGCTCCACCGTTGGTTTTCGACCCGCCCGAATCCTTGCGGGCGTAATCGGTGACGTACCACCCGCTGCCCTTCAATTGAAAGGAGGTGTTGGAGATCAGCTTCGACACCTTCCCTTTGCACGTCGGGCAGCGCTTGAGCGTGGCGTCGCTGAACTTCTGAATCCGCTCGAAGGGCCCACACTTTGCGCACTGGTACTCGTAGATCGGCATCAAGTTCTCCGCTGCCCGATGACGTTAACCAGCGGTCATCCGGTTGTCAACGAGACGCGCTTTTGCAGCGTGCCAGGAGTTCAGCGACGCGGGTTGCAATCCGCGTGGAATCGGCGGTGCGAATCTCGACTAGCTTGTCGCGACTCTTGGCCCCTCCGACCACTTGCACGGCCGATTGCGGCACGCCCACCAAGCTGGCGAGTAGTCGAACCACCGCTGCGTTGGCTTCGCCCTCGACCGGCGGAGCGGTCACTTGCAGCTTGAGCGCGTCGCCGTGGAGACCAACCAGCCGGTTGTGAGACGCCCGCGGTTGCACCCGCACTTGCAGCCGTACGCCGTCCGCCGCCAGCGACAGATAGGCAGCGATCATCGCAGCGAGTGCGCTAAATCGAAGAGGCTCTGGACCAGGAAAAACTGCAGGAAATAGATTCCAAGCAAAACGATGAATGGCGAGAAGTCGATCCCGCCGCCGAAGAATGGGATCGCACGGCGAACCCGGTACAGCACGGGCTCCGTCGCGGTGTACAAGAAGCGGACGATGGGATTGCCGGGATCGGGATTGACCCACGAGAGGATGGCGCGGGCGATCAGTATCCACATGTAGAGCCACAGCACCATGTTTAAGACCTGCGCCAGTGCCGCGAGAAAGTTTGCGATGATGAACATGCGATTGTCGGATCGTTTAGCGTGGACCGGGGTGCATCACAAGACGGTTTCAGCCGCGTCCCAATTCTCTTGATCGATTGGTTGCGGCGGTGACAGCGGCCGCCACCGCTTCCTTGAACCCGCGCTGATCGAGTTCCGTCAGCCCCGCCAGTGTGGTGCCGCCCGGAGACGTGACCTGCGCGCGCAAGCGCTCCGGGGTCTCGTTTGTCTCTTGCAGCATCGCCGTCGCCCCGTGGAGTGTTTGGTAGGTCAGCTCAGCGGCCAGTTGTGCCGGCAACCCCGCGGCGACGCCGCCAGCGATCAACGCCTCGGCAAACAGATACACGTACGCGGGACCGCTGCCGCTGAGGCCGGTGACGGCGTCGATCAACCTTTCGTCCGGCACGGCGACCGCACGGCCGACAGCGCGGAAGAGCTTTACCGCCAGGCGTTCATCCGCCACCGTCGCGCGCGCGCCGCGCACGATCACCGACATGCCCTTGCCCAACAGCGCCGGTGTGTTGGGCATTACTCGCACCACGCGAGCTTCGGGGCCGAGGCCCCGCTCGATCCGCGCCGTCGGCACGCCCGCAGCAATCGAGATGAACAGCTTGTTGCCGGCCACCTCGTCTCGTAACCCGGCGAGCACCTCGTCCATGATCTGCGGCTTGACCGCGAGCAGGATCACCTTGGCGTCGTGCACGACCGCACGATTGTCTTCGGTTGCGGTGACTCGTAGGCGACGCTTCAGCTCGACGCGTTTGGTCGCATCGACGTCGCTCGCCTGCATTTCGTCGGCGCGATAGAGCCCGGCGGCGATCAGGCCGCGGATCATCGCGGTCGCCATGTTGCCGCCGCCGATGAAGCCGATCACGCGACGCGCCGGTGCCTTGGTTCGACGTTTCGTGGCCATGGTTGGTTATCCTTCTCGCACTCCAAAGATGGCGCGGCCGATGCGAACCATCGTGGCGCCCTCTTCGATCGCGACCTCAAAGTCTTCGCTCATACCCATCGACAGTTCGCTGATGGTCGGTACGCTGGGCGCGAGCTGCTCGCGCAGGCGCCGCAACATGACGAAGTACGGCCGCACATCCGCGGCTGCCGACACCGGTGGGGGCACCGTCATCAGCCCTTCGACTCGCAGGTGCGTGCGGGCGCTGAGTTGCGCGACGAGTTCCGCGGCTCGCTCCGGTGCCACACCGCTCTTGCTGGCCTCGCCGCCGGTGTTGACCTCGATCAGGATGCGCACGGGCTTCGCGCGTTTCACTCCCTGCCGGTCGAGTGCGTCCACCAACGCCAGGCTGTCGATCGTTTGAATCACGTCGAACAGCTCAACCGCGCGCGTGACCTTGTTGCGCTGCAGGTGGCCGATCAAGTGCCAACTGGCGTTGGTGCGGCCAACCGCGTCGATCTTGCCGGCCGCCTCTTGGACGTAGTTTTCGCCAACGGTGGTGACACCCGCGCGGATCGCCTCGCTGACCAGGGCTGCGGGTTTGGTCTTCGACACAGCGATGATCTTCACGCTGCCCAGCGGGCGCCCGGCACGCTCTTCCGCACGGGCAACCCGCTCCCGCACACCTGCGAGGTTGTCGGCGACATCGATCATGCCGGAGAGTCGGGGCGGGTAGCTAGCAAGTCGTGCCGTTCGAGCAGGGCGCGCACTTCGTCGAGCGGTAGACCGACAACGTTGGTGTAGGAACCGTTGACGGCCGCGATAAACGGTGACGCTCGTCCTTGAATGCCGTAGCCTCCCGCTTTGTCGAAGGGCTCACCCGAATCCAGATACTGTTCAATCTCCCGATCGCTGAGCGGACGCATGGTGACTGCGGTCGCGCACAGTAAGTCTTCACTGCGCTGGCGGCTGGGTGACCGGAGCGTGACGGCCGTCAGCACACGGTGGGTGCGGCCGCTCAGTTCGCGGAGCATGCGACGAGCATCGATGGCATCGGCCGGCTTGCCAAGAATGCGCCCCTCAATGGTGACGACCGTGTCGGCGGCTAGCACCCACGCGGCAGGCCGTTGTGCGGCAACCTCGTCGGCTTTCTCTCGCGCAACCCGAGCGGCAAACGCCTCGGGCGATTCGCCCGCCAGCGGCTCCTCCGGTACCTCGCTGGGCAGCACCTCGAACGGCACGCCGAGCTGCGCGAGCAACTCGCGCCGGCGCGGCGAGGCCGAAGCAAGCACAAGCGCGGCGGTCATGTGGCTGTGTTGGCCGATGCGGTGCGGGTTGTCAATTGCGCGTTTGGGACGTGCCGCGAATGTGCTACCCACGTCGGCATGCGATGGTGGGTAGTGGTGGTGGCGATTGGTGCGGCGTGGAGCGCGGGCTGCCGCGCACCGCAGGTCGTACCGCTACCGCGACCGGAACCATCAGGCCCGCCACCCGAGCGCCGCGCAGCCTTCGCCGAAGCGGTCGCCCTGATCGAGCAAGAGCGATTTGCCGACGCGGCTCCACGCTTCGAGGCGTTGTCACGCACGTATCCGGAGCTGATCGACTATCAGTGGTACTACCTCGGAGTCGCCCTTGCGCGTAGCGGTCATCCCGCCGAAGCGGCACCGCCGTTGCGCCGTTTGCTGAACGAGCAACCGCGCAGCGTCAATCGCGATGCGGGCGCGCTCGAACTCGGGCGCGTCGAGCTGACGCGTGGCGATCTGGTTGCCGCGCGCGCCGCTCTAGCCGCCGCGACCGGCGCGCGTGAGCGCACCATCGCCCAGCCGGCTGCCCTGGAATTGGCGCGCGTGCAGATCGCCGCTGGCGACGTGGCGGCTGCCGCCGCGGGTTTGCAGCGACTGCGCCGCGAGGCGTCGGGCGAGCCGGTCGGCGTGCAAGCCAAGGCGGAGCTGCTGCAGCTGCGTGCGAGTAATCCCGCGCTCGCGCCGGGTGATACCGAGCTGATCGACGAGATTCGGGTGCTGGTGGGCGAGCACGATTTCGCGACGGCTGAACCGCTAGTGCGCCAGCAACTCACGCACGCGAACGAGAGCGAGCGCGACGAACTGCTGCATCTCGACGCGCAGGCGTTGCTCGGGCTGGGGCGGGTGGACGACACGATCGCGGCGCTGCGCATCGCGGCTCGTGGCGAGTCGGGGACGACCGCTGCCGCGACGGAGTTCCGCATCGCGTCTATTTTGTGGAATCGCGATCGCGATGAGGAGGCACTGGCGGCCTTCGCCAACCTACGGCGCCGCTATGCGCGCGCGGAGAAAGCCACGGAGTCGCTCTACGCGATCGGCCGCATTCACGAGAAGGCCGGTCGCGCCGACCGCGCGATAGCGAGCTACCGCGAACTGGCGCGCATCGCCCCGCGGGACAAGCTGGCACGCGAAGCACGCTGGCGCATCGGCTGGATTCAGTATGGCCGCGCCGATTGGGCCGCCGCGGCCAACAGTTTTGCGGCGCTCGCGCGCTGCGGGAATACTGAGGATTGTGCCGACGCACTCTATTGGCAGGCGCGCGCGCTCGATCACCAAGGGCGGAGCGCGGCGGCTCGCGCACTGTATCAACGACTCGCGAGCGATGCCCCAACGAGCTACTACGCGATGTGGGCCGAGCAACGGCTCGGCGTCGTGTCGGCGTCACCGAGCGCCGTTGTGCCACCGGCCGATGCGGCGCTTCCTGTATCGTCGGTGGACTACCACCTCGGTCGTGCGGTTGAGCTGCGCGCCGCGGCCTTACCGTCGCTGGCCCGTCGCGAACTGAACGCGTACGAATCCGAGCAGCGCGGCAACACCGCCGAACTCCGCAAACTACTGCGGTGGTACCGCGCTGTGGATGGCGACGGGGCCGCACTTCGCCTGGCGCGCCGCCTCGGCAATCAGGCCGGCTTGGATGCCGCGGCCCGCCAGCGAGTCTTTTGTCCGCTCGGATTTTGGGACGACGTGCAACGCGCCGCGCGCGAGAACGCGACGAGTTCTCCGATCGATCCGCTGTTGGTGGCCGCGCTGATCCGGCAAGAGAGTCTGTACGACCCCGATGCGCGATCGCCCGCCGACGCTTGGGGATTGATGCAGTTACTGCCGCGCACCGCCGAGCGAGTTGCCGGCGCGCCGATCAGCACCGAGCAGCTCCGTGACCCGCAGCGCAACATTGCACTCGGCACGCGCTACCTGGTCCAATTGCTCGCGCAGTTTCACGGCGATCCGTTGAAAGCGCTGGCGGCGTACAATGGCGGTGAGCCCGCGGTCGAGAAGTGGGCGCGGCGTTTCGGCGCTCAAGACCGCGACGAGTTCGTCGAGTCGATCAGCTTCCGCGAGACTCGCGACTACGTGAAGAAAGTGATCGGCGGCTATCGCCAGTACCAGCGCCTGTACGGCGCCGCACCGTCAGTGATAGAAGAGCCGCACCAATAGGGAGGCCCGATGGATACTTTGCTGACTCACTACCCGGCGTTGTCGGTGCTTGGTGTGGTGTATCTGATCTTGGTGTTGAAGATGGCGGCGGTGGGTGGCTACACGAGCTTGATGCGGATTCAGCGCGGTCACTACGCCACCCCCGAAGATTTTGCGTTACAGGGGTTACCGCCGGTGACCGCGGCGGACGCGGACATCGAGCGCGCGCGGCGGGCTCACCGCAACGACCTGGAGAACATTCTTCCCTTCTTTGGCGCCGCGTTGTTCTACGCACTCACGCAGCCGTCGATGTTCATGACACGCGTCTACTTTTGGGGCTTCTGCGCCGCGCGCGTGCTCCACAGCATCTTCTACATCCGCCAGCAGCAGCCGCACCGAACCATCGCATTCCTGGTCGGGATGCTTCTGATGCTGCTGATGGTGCTGACGACGTTGGTTTCCCTCCTGTAAAATTCCGAGGGGAACCGGCGCCCGTCGTCCCCCATACGTCGGAGCGCAACTCGCCAAAAAATGGGGCGTTGCCCAGGCGTGAAATTTTAGGGGGTCAATTGCAGTGCGGTTCGGGATCGACGGTTCCACCATCGCCGAAGCAGCTGTTGCTCAGGGTCGCGTCGAAGTTTCCTGACTCACCCGGCGGGAGCGTGTTGGGAACGACCTCGATTTCCTCACGCGCGCACTCGCGGCCAGTTGAATCGGCGATGTGCGCGGTGACGGCGACGCGGCCGGCGGGACGCCCGCCCACATTCTTGACCACGCCGATCAAATGGCGCGCGTCGGTGCTGCGCGGGATCGTGTTGTGAGAGACGAGGATCACCCGCGCCGCTACCGCGGGCCCGGCGTCTGGAGCCGCCCCTGCGGCCACGGGTGCTGCTGGAGCGTCGCTCGCGGCGTTGGCTGGTGCGGCGTTGGCGGCGGCCCCGGGTTCACCCAGCGGTGTGCCGCGCTCTTCATACTTCTGGCCACCCGATGGCGGGAAATCGGAGAAATGGACCACGCCTTGGTCGTCGGTCCACTTGTAGAGGGTTTGCGCGGCGCTCACGTGCGACAAGGTCAGTATCACCACCAAGCACAGCTGCGCGCAGGCAACGCGAAGCAGTCCGGGCGAGCGACGCGACGAACGGTGCATGTGCGGCGCACTTTACGAACAGCCGGGCAGCAAGTCAACGCGGAATTCACTCCGAATGCATGAGGCACCTTGCCGACACAGCAATTGCTGATTAACTACACCGGCAGTCTCGCAGGGTGAGACGACTGGAGGAACGATGACCGGCAAGGACGCGCTACTGGCTGCCTTCGACCGCCTGTTCGAAAGAGCGGCGGTGAAGCTGCACGTCGAATGTACTCCAGAGGAGCAAGCCGACGCCAAGCGGCACTTTGCTGAACGCTTTTCCGCTGCGCTGGAGATCGCGGGGCACGTCCCCGTCCCGGAACTGCCGCCCGAAGTGATGAGCACGATGGAGCACGCCATCGATGAACTCTCCCCGGCACAGCTCGTCGGCTATCTCGCCGCGATCCCGCTCGCACAGCAGACGCAAGACATGCTGCGTACTATTGCGTACCGCGCCGCCGAGCAGCGCCTGGTCGAACATTTCGTCAACCAAGCCGACGACAAGTACGGTGGCAACTGACGCGGGTTCCGAGCACGAACCACGAGCACGAGTCACGAGCCCCGAGCACGGATCACGCCCTCACTCCACCGTGACACTCTTTGCCAGGTTGCGCGGCTGATCGATGTCGCGCCCGAGCGCCACGGCGCAGTGATAGGCGAAGAGCTGCAACGGAATCGTCAACAGGATCGGATTGAGCGCTGTCTCGGTGGACGGGACCACCAGCAGATCGTCGACTTTAGTCGGTAGACCTTCATCACCCGGATGGGTGACGGCGATCAGCGGCCCGCGGCGGGCGCGGATCTCCTCGAGTGACGACAGCGACTTCTCATACAGCTCGTCGCGTGGCAACACGATCACCGTCGGTGTTTCGGGACTGATCAGCGCGAGCGGCCCATGCTTCAGCTCCGACGCTGGATAGGCCTCGGCGTGAATGTAGGAAATCTCCTTCAACTTCTGCGCCCCTTCCAGCGCCACGGGGTATCCACTCGCGCGGCCGATGAAGAACATGTTTTTCCGTTGCGCATACTTGAGCGCGATGGATTTGATGCGATCGCTGTCGCGGAGAATTTCGCGCAGTTGTTCAGGTAGCCGATGCAGTGCGTCGACCAGTCGCTTGCCGTCGGACGGCGACAGATCGCGAATCCGTCCGAGATGCAGTGCCAACAGTGAGAACGCCACCAGCGTGCAGACGAAGGTCTTGGTCGAGGCCACGGAGATTTCAGGACCGGCGTGAATGTAAATGCCGCCATCGCACTCGCGCGCAATGGTGCTGCCGACCGCGTTGACGACGCCGAGTACGCGGCCGCCCTTGCGCTGCACCTCGCGCACAGCTGCCAGGGTGTCGGCGGTTTCCCCGGATTGACTCACGGCGATGTAGAGCGTGTCATTTTCGATGACGGGATTGCGGTAGCGGAATTCCGAGGCGGCCTCGGCGTCCGCCGGCACGCGCGCGAGCCGCTCGATGAGGTGCGCGCCGCCGATGCCAGCGTAGTACGCCGAGCCGCAACCGAGGATCTTGATCCGGCGGATATCGAGGAGATCACGCGCGGTCAGATTCAAGCCGCCGAGGCGAGCGGTTTGAAACTGCGTATCGAGCCGACCCTTGAGCGTCCGCTCGCACGCTTCAGGTTGTTCCATGATTTCCTTCAGCAGGAAGTGTGCGTGCGGACCGCGATCGTAAGCCTCGTAGCCCCATTGCACGGTGGCGGGACTCTTCTGCGTCGGCCGGTCGTCGAGGGTGCTGGTGTGATAGCCGTCGGCGTCGACCGTAGCCACTTCGCGATCGTCCAAGTACACCACCTGTTGCGTGTGCCGCACCAGCGCGGCCACGTCCGAGGCGACGAACATCTCGTGCTCGCCGAGCCCAATCACTACCGGACTACCGTTACGTGCCGTGACGATGCGATCGGGATGGCGCGCATCGACCACGGCGATGCCGTAGGTGCCTTCGATGGCCGCGAGTGCTTGGCACACGGCGCGGTGGAGGTCCCCGTCGCCCATCGCTTCGATCAGATGCGCGAGCACCTCCGTGTCCGTGTCGGAGTGGAACACGTGGCCCTTGGCTTCGAGCTGGGTGCGCAGCTCGGCGGCGTTTTCGATGATGCCGTTGTGCACAACCGCGATCTGCCCAGTACAGTCCGAGTGTGGATGCGCGTTGACATCGTTCGGCTCACCGTGCGTCGCCCACCGGGTGTGACCAATGCCGACGGTGCCCTTCACTCGCTTCGGCAGCGTGTCTTCGAGTTGGCGGATCTTCCCCGCCGCCTTGTGCACCTTGAGACCAGAGCGGCCGATGACGGCTACCCCGGCCGAGTCGTAGCCGCGGTATTCGAGCCGATGCAGGCCGGCGATTAAGATCGGTGTCGCGTCTTGTTTGCCAACGTAGCCAACGATGCCACACATGGTGCCCCCTTTGGTCTAGCCGTAGATCAGGCGGCGAATTTGGCGCGCCGACAGCGGTGGCGCGGCGAAGCGGCGCGCACACAGCTCGGCCGCGATGCGCTCGAAGATCTCGTCGTTCTTGTACTGCTCGACTTGGAGTTCCTGATGGCGTCGCCGCACGAAGCGCTCGATCGTGTCGGAGAAGTACGTCACCACCTCCGCCACCAACCGGCGTGCCTCAGTCGGGTTCATGCGCGTCGTGCGTTCGAGGTGCGCGACTAGTTCGTCCAAGTCGGCGGCGGCTTCCATGGCGCAAGAAGACCACGTTGCCCTAGGGAATTCAAGAAATTTGCCCGAACTCGGGCACAATATTATGTTTGTGGTGCGAGAAAGACCGGACGGCTGCTCAGGAGCGCCTGGGCTTGAATGCCTTGAGCTCGAAGGTCATGTCGCCAGAGCCGAGGACGGGGCGGTTGCTGCTCTCACGTTGCATCGCCTTGATCAGCCCCACATCGGGCGCGTACCAGGCGTCGGCTTCGACTTGAATCTGCGCGACCCCGACCAGATCCTTGAACCGCTTAGCGGTGGAACCCGAACTGGTGACGCGCACGCAATTGGCGAACGTGCCGGCGAGTACGGTGACGGTTTCGTTGACACTCTCGATGCGCGAGGTCTGCGGCAGCGACACGGTCTCTTTCATCAGCATCGTCGTTGCGCTGTCGGCCCACGCGGACCCCGCCCCTACGGGATACCTCAGAACGTACGACGTCTCGTCTTGGACCTCCGGCTTGGCTGCATCCATCGCTTGCAGCGCGAAGATGCGCACTCCGGTCGCATCTTCGATCAGAAACATCGTGCGCAGCAAACCTGCCATGTCAGTACGTTGCGGCGTCACGCGCACGCCCATCAGTGTCTGGGGAGCCAAGTTGGTGACCACTGCGATGTCGACCTTGGGCGGCTGGGTCGCGCCTTCCGGTGATCGCTGGCGGACGGTGACCTGATATTCCCACGTCATGCCTTCGGTGAGCGGATAGTACGATGGCGGGGCACTGTGGCACGCCGAACACCAGGCCAGCGCGCAGATGGCGAAGAATCGACTCAACACACGCGACGCTATCACTCGACTCACGGCAACGAGTCCAGGCTGCGCGCCTTGCCCTCGACGCAGGCGTTGATCGCCGTGCGAATCCGCCGGAACTCGATCGCCTCGAAGCGCAGACACTCGTCGTACATGGCGAGATGCGCGGCGAGGATCGCGAGTTTGCGGTCGATCTGGTCGTGGGCAGGCAGCAACGGGTGATCCTCGGCGCGCTCGCTGTCGAGCCACTCGCGCAGCGCCGTCAAGTTCTTTGACGCGGCGTCCTCTGGCTGAAACACGCGACGATAGGCACCGGTCGACTGCATGTCACCTATGCTCACTCCGATGCGTTGTGCGCTCTGCAGGTACTGGCGCTCGGCTTCATATAGGCTCTGCAAACGCGCGCGCGGGCTGGCGGCATGCTCGCGCGCGTACTGGGCGTTGCGCACGGTGCTCGCAAGGCCGCTGAGTTGGTCGCGCAACGGTGCGATCTCCTCAATCGTCTTTTGGATCTGGTCGAATGCGGCGTGTTGGTAGCCGCTGTACATTCGGCTGAACAGAAAGAGCAGACCGACGACGAGGAGGATCGCCAGCACTCGCCTGGCTGCGCCCAGGCCGGGCGCCGTCGCATCGCCGTCAAGCATAGTCGCAATTGCTGAACCAGCTCACGCATCGCGGCGGTTGTGCCGCTGGTGTCACGGGAGTGGCTCCAAGCCCTTCTGCCGGGCGCCGATGCAGCCGTCGATGTCGGTGCGCAAGTAACCGAAGTCGCGTTTTCCGATCCGCAGGCACTCTCGGTACATGGCGAAGTGCGTGGTCAACGCGGCGAGTTTGCGATCGACGCCCTGATCGATGGAGAGCAGCGGATGCTCCTCGCCCTGCTCGGTTGACAACCAATCCCGCAGCTCCTTCAGCTGTGTGGGCATCTTGTCGCCGGGCCGAAAGATGCTCTGCAGAGCGATGGTGGTCTTCGGGTCGTCGATGGCCTCGACCAAGCCGTGGGCGGCTTTGACGTACCCCTCCTCGATCGTGTAGAGCCGTTGCAGCCGTTCCTTGGGCGTGCGCGAGTTGTCGCGCGCGTTGCGCGCGCCCTGCAACAGGCGCCCAAAGCCGTCGACTTGATACTGCAGCGAGGTGATGCGCCTGACCACGACCTCCATTGGTTCGCTGACCGCGACGCTCTGATACGCCGAATACGTCCGGATGAGGACGAACGCGCCGCCGACAATGACGAACGCCGCGAGCAGTCGCAGCGCGCGGATCATGTCGCAGCGCCTCGCTCCAGCTGCTGTAAGCCAGCGGAGTGGACGGCGCGACAGTTCTCCGCGTCGCGCGCCGGGAACGATTCCTTCATCACGGCGAAGTCGCGCGCGACAGCGTCGGCCGCTGCCGTTACCCGCGTCGCTGGCGGCTTTCCCGCCGCGGTCAGCGCTTGCCACGCTTCCAGATGGCTGTCGACCGCGCGACAAACCACCGCCGCCTGCTTGGTGCGCGTGCCCAGTTCACGCAACGCGTCACCAAGTTTCGTCTGCGTGAGGGCGAACGCAAACGGCACCTGCGCACGTGTCCGCTCTTGCAGCGCATCGCGAAAGGCCGCGGCCGCGGCTTCGAGCCGGTTCGGTCCCACTTGTCGCACGCCCAGCGACGTCAACACGATGCCGAGATTGCTCTCGATCATTGCCCACGCCAGCGGGGTGCGCTCGCGACTCACATCGAGCAGCGCGCTCTGCAGGACGGCCAGGGCGCGCTCGAGATTGGCCCGTTGTACCGGCAATTCACTTTCGTGTTCGCCGACCATCCACAGCGCGTTCGCCAGGTTGTTCTGGAGCATGGCCCAACGCAGCGGTTCGGCATCTGCCGGGCGTCCGGCCAACAACTCGCGGTACAGCGTCACCGCCTCCTGCACCAGCTTCGTCTGCTGGGTCTGTTCGCCGTACGCGGCCAACACGTACGCGAGGACGAACTGCACGTCGATGCGCGCCCGCTTGCTCATGCCGGGTCGTTGTCGGCTGCCGTAGGCGAACGCCCGCACGCGGTCGAGGATCGCGGGAAACGCGTCGTCCATTGCACCCTCGTTCGCGTGGAACTCCGCGGCTTGCGTGATCACCAGCAGGCGCAGCAGATCGGCGAGGTCGCTCGCTCCAATCAATGGCAGGTGGAGCGTCTCCGGCGGTTGATAGCGTCCCCAGCGCCCGCCATCTTGCAGCTCGGCAGCGAGCGTCCAGTAGAGGTCTGGCGACATTTCGCCTTCGCGCGTCGACAGCGCGCCCCAAATGAGTACCGAGGCGCCCGACTGCGCGAGCAGTTTGCGGGCGGTGTCGTGATCGGCCACCGGTGCGCCATCGTCAACTCCAATCGTACGGTCGAACTGCACGGCGCGACCGTCGCCGACGCCGAGCAACGCGTTGACGATCAACTGCGCCTGCTGATTGCCGGCGTCGCCGGCGAAGTGTGTCACGGCAGCGGTAAAGCGCCCCGGCTCCACATGGGGCAATGGCTGTTCAGTCGCCGACTCGGCGGCTGGTGGCGGGGGCGCCGGTTTCATCAGCCACCATGCCGCAACGCCAACGCCGAGCAGAGCCGCGATCAGGATGAACGTACCGCCGCGCCGGTGTGCGATGCGTTGCGGCCGGGTGAGCTCAATGCTCGGCTTGTGCCGCGGCGGTGGCGTGTCGGACTCAAGAGACACGGCGGTAGTGTAGCAGGCACAGGCGGGCGCTCGGAAACGCTTTTCATCATGTCGCGCCGGTGTGTGCTATGGATTTGCTTGCAGAGGGAACCCGCCAAATGGATCCGACGACCCCCAGCGCCCCCAAGCGCGCGATTGTGATGTTGCTCGACAGCCTCAATCGCCACCTGCTCGGCGCCTACGGCGGCACGGAGTTCGACACGCCGAATCTCGACCGCTTCGCGCGCCGCGCGGTTCGTTTTGATGAGCACTACGCCGGCTCGCTGCCATGCATGCCGGCGCGGCACGACATTCTGTGCGGCGCACTCGACTTCCCATGGAAGCCGTGGGGCTCGATCGAGATTTGGGAACAGCCGCTAACGGCATCGTTGCGCGCCGCGGACGTGACCACGGTGCTGGTAACCGACCATCCACATCTGTTCGAAACCGGCGGTGAGAACTACCACTGCGACTTTGCCGCGTGGGACTACCAGCGCGGTCATGAGAGCGATCCCTGGAAGACGCGGCCCGATCCGAGTTGGGTCGGCGCACCGTCGTTCGGCCGTGGCCATACGCACTACGACAACTCGCGCGGCTACTTTCGTGACGAAGCCGATTTTCCCGGTCCGCGCACGATGACGGCCGCGGCGCGGTGGCTCGATGACCATGCCCGCTTTCACGACCGCTTCCTGTTGTTCGTCGATGAATTCGATCCGCACGAGCCGTTCGATACTCCGGAACCGTATGCGTCGATGTATGACACCGCGTGGCAAGGGCCGCATCTGATTTGGCCGCCGTACGTGCGTGGCGCCATCGAGAAGGGCGTGCTCACGCCCGCGCAGGCGCGGCAAGTGCGCGCCTGCTACGGTGGCAAGCTGACGATGATCGACCGATGGTTCGGCCGCGTGCTCGACGCCATCGACCGCAATCATCTGTGGGCCGACTGCGCCGTGATTGTTTGCACCGATCATGGCCACTTCCTTGGCGAGAAGGACATCTGGGGCAAACCGGGCGTGCCGATCTACCAACCGCTCGGGCACATCCCGCTGATGATTGCGTGGCCGGGGATCGAGTCGGGGACCCAGACGGCGCTGACCACCAGCGTTGATCTGTTCGCGACGCTCGCCGATCTCTTCGGCGCGCCTGTCAGTCATCGGACCCATGGTCGCTCGTTGATCCCATTGATCCGTGGCGAGGTGCACTCGGTGCGCGACCGCGTACTGTCCGGCGTGTGGGGGCGCGAGATCCATCTGATCGACGGCGCGACCAAGTACGCGCGCGCGCCGGTGAGCGCCAACGCGCCGCTCAGCATGTGGTCGAATCGCTGGTCGACGATGCCCGTGCCGAACCTGCCCAAGCTGCGCCTGCCATTGCTCGACCAGCGCGCCGTTCTCGACCACATGCCGGGTACGAGCGTGCCGGTCATCCGCCAGCCATTCGTCGACGGCGACTTCCTCCCGTTTTGGGCGTACTCCGAGTTCGCCGGCAATCTGCTGTTTGATCTTCGCGACGATCCGCGCGAAGCGCGCAACCTGGCCGGTTCAGCGCGCGAGAAGGACGCGGCGGAGCACCTGCGTGTCGCGCTCCAGGAGATCGACGCGCCCGACGATCAGTTTGTGCGGCTGGGCCTCGCGTGATGCGTCGTCGCCGTTCGCTCACGCTCGTGCTCGGCTTGATCACGTACACGGTCTTCTTCTATCGCGATCAGCTGTTCGGCGATCGTGTGGTGGTGTTCCGCGACGCGTACACACTCTTTCTCACCATCGATCACGCCGCGCGCACGCTGGCGGCGTTCAGTTGGCCGCCGCTGTGGGATCCGTTTGCGGTGCTCGGCAAACCCTTCGCTGCGGATATCGAGACCGGCGTCTACTATCCGATCAATTGGTTGCTCCGGTCGCTGCGCGAACCATTCGGGTTCAACGTCAGTATCGCCCTTCACCACCTGATCGCGGCGAGTGGAATGTTTGCGCTCCTGCGCTTCCGCAACCTGTCGCTGCCGGCGGCAACACTCGGTGGGCTGGTGTTCGGCTTCGGCGGAACGCTGGTGGCGTTGGACAACTTGCTCAACGGTTTGCAGTCCGCGATATGGATCCCGTGGATCATTCTTGCGTTCGAAGTGTGGTGTGAGCGTCGCACCGCCGCCGCGCTAGCGGGATTGAGCATCGCGTTCGCGGTTGCGGTGCTCGGCGCGATGCCGGAGTTCGTGGTGTTCGCAAACCTGTTGGTGCTGGCCCGCGCGATCGACCGTTCGCACAGCGGACCCGGTCCGCGCTGGAGCACGTCGATGGCGGCGCTGACTGCCGCGAACGTCGTCGCGCTCGGGTTGTGCGCGGTGCAGCTCGTCCCGCTTGCGGAGTACCTGCTGCATTCATCGCGCTTGGGCGGACTCAACGTCGAAGGGGTGGTCGACTACTCGCTGCATCCGCTCGGCGTGTTGGCGTTCGCGCTGCCGCGTCACTACGTCGATGCTGGTGGGCAATTTCACGAGACCGCTGCCTTGTGGGAAGGCGATTTCGCGCGCGCGCCGTGGCTGCTCACGCTCTATGCTGGCGCGGTGCTGGCGCTACTGCCCGCAGCCTTCGCCCGTTTGTCACGCTTCCAGCGCGCGTGGTGGGGCGGCATCACGATCGCGTGCCTGTTGTTGGCGCTGGGACAATATCTGCCGGGGTATCTGTGGGTGATCGAACACGTCGCACCATTGCGCATGCTCCGTTACCCCGAGAAATTTCTCCTCGTCGTTCACCTGGCGCTAGCGGTCGCCGTGGCGCGGGGGCTGGAGGGGGTTCTGCAGGCGCCATCGCGTGCTCGCGGCGTGGCGGTCGTCGCCGCGAGTTGTGCCATCGGCGCGCTGATCATTGGTCGCGTTGTTGCCGGCACGATCACGCTGCCGGCGGTGTTGCTTGCCAGCGATCTGAACGTGCTCGGCATGTTGTTCGGCCTGGTTGCTGCCACTGCGTTGGTTGCGCGCACGCAACCGGCGGTTGCCGGTGTAGCGTTCGTCGTCCTCGTCGCCGCCGATTTGTATCGCGTCAATGCGGCGTTGCTACCGGCGATGGCGTGGAATGACGTGCGCCGGCCGCCGCGCGCACTCGCGGCGATGGCGCACGGGGCTGACCCGCTGCGCATCTACAGCGACGGCGTCGGTCGTCCCGATGTGCCCGCGTTTCCCGACAGCTTCGTGCAAGAGCAGAACCTGTTGCTGATGCAGAACGCCGGCTTTCATCTGATCGGCAACGTCAACGTGCCGGCCGCGATCAATCTGCGCGACCACGAGCGCCTCGAAGCGTTGCTCGAACAGGCGCCGCGCGAACGCGCCGCAGTGCTGCTCGGTGCCTTCAACGTGGCGTATGTTACCAGTCCAAAGCCGTTGGATCGGCCGGGCCTGGTGTTGCGTCAGATACCGACCGATGCGCGCGACGCCTTTGTCTACGAAGTCGCGCCGCGGGTTCCGCGCGCATTCGTTCCGCGCGCTGTGCGCGTCGTCGCCACGGCCGACGCGGCCGTGACTCATTTGCTCAACGCCGACGATCCGAGCGCCGAAGTTGCGATTGGAAGCGACGCGCTACCCGTCGGCCTGCCTGCGGCGATGGGGGGCAGCGTGCGCATCGAGTCGTATCTCCCCGAGCGCATCGAGTTGCTCGCTGAGATGCAGACGCTGGGAGTGGTGGTCGTGACCGACACGTACTATCCCGGGTGGCAGGCCACAGTGGATGGCGCCCCGACGGCAATCGTGCGCGTCAACGGATTCGCGCGTGGCGTACTCGTCGACGCGGGCGCTCATCGCATCGTGATGCAATACGCACCAGCGAGTCATCGCATCGGAATAGCGATCTCGTTCGCCACTGTTTTCTTCGTGGGATTCGCCGTCCTGCGCTTCCGCCGCGCCCCGATCGGCAGTAGCGTATGAGCGCGATAAGCAAATGATTCGCCTCGACGACAAAGTAGCGATCGTGACCGGCGGCGGGCGCGGGCTCGGTCGCGCGTACGCGTTAGCGTTGGCGGGCGCCGGTGCGTGCGTGGTGGTCAACGATCTGGGAGTCCGGCTCGATGGCAGCGCGCCCGGCGATCAAAGTGCGGGCGCGGTCGTCAACGAGATTCGCCGCGCCGGCGGCCACGCGATTGCCAACACCGATTCGGTGGCGGATCCGGCCGCCGTGCAACGGCTCGTCGATTCGACGCTGGCGCTGTTTCAACGTATCGACATCGTCGTCAACAACGCCGGCATCGTGCGCAGCCGTCCGATCGAAGCGATGGGCGACGCCGACTTTGACGACGTGCTGGCGGTGCACCTGCGTGGCACCTTCCTCTGCACCCGTGCCGCCATGCGCGCCATGCGCGCGGCCGGCCGCGGCGGGCGGATCATCAACACCACATCGGGCCGCGCCTACTACGCGCCGTCTGCCGGGACCGCGAACTATGCGTCCGCGAAGGGCGGGATCATCAGCCTCACCGGCGTGGCGGCGGTCGAAGGGAAGGACGCCGGCATCATCTGCAACGCGCTGTCGCCTCTCGCGCGCACGCGGATGTCGGCGCAGTACCTCGCCAACGATCAGGACGATGCGCTCGACCCGGCGACGGTGGCGCCATTAGTGGTGTTCCTGGCGTCCGACGCGGCCGCGGGAGTCACCGGTCAAGTGTTCCGCGTGGCGCGCGGCGAGATCGCTACGGTGACGACCGCGATGGGTCCGCCGATCCGTTCGACGCGCGGGCGATGGACCGCGGAAGAGATCGCCGAACGCATTCCATCGATCATCGCATCAACACCAACGTGAGCAGGGGAGGCGGTATGACGCTCGTTCTACTTGGTTTGGTCGTCGGCACGCTCAGCGGGATTCTCGGCTTGGGCGGAGGCATCTTCCTGGTGCCGGCGCTGATATTTCTGTTCGACTTCACGCCCCACCAAGCCCAAGGCACGTCGCTCGGCGTGTTGATCCCGCCGGTTGGGATCTTTGCCGCGCTCGAATACTACCGGCGGGGGTACATCGACTTCTCGGTTGTCGGCCTCATCTGCGTCGGCTTCGTCGTCGGCGCCTACGCCGGTGCCTTTGTCGTCGATCGCATTCCAGTGCCGTTGATGCGCCGGCTGTTCGGCTTCTTCATGTTCTTCATTGCCGTGCAGATGGTCTTCACTAGTCCGGATCGCCGCTTCGGCTCGGTGTTTCCCGCCACCGTCGCCACCGGCGTGCTGGCGATCGTCTATCTCGTCGAGCGTCGTCTCGGACTCGCCCTGCCGCGCGTCCGCCGCTACGTCGAAAGCCACAAACCGAAGAAGCCGATGATCGAGTACAACATCTGAGGTCGTGACTCGTGTTCGTGAGTCGTGAATCGTCGGATGGTGGCACAGACATCTTGCCTGTGCCGGCTCACGCGTCGGCTGCGTACGGGGGCGCGGGGTCGTACTCGATGCCTTTTTGAATCAGCCTGGCGACATCAACGCCGTGGATCTGGCCGACCAGCCACAGCGCCATGTCGATGCCCGCCGAAACGCCGGCTGAGGTCACGACGTTGCCGTCGCGCACGTAGCGGACGCGCTCGACCACTGTCACATCGCCGCGTGCTCGCAGCACCTCGATGAAGCTCCAGTGGGTCGTGACCCGTTTGCCCTTGGCGATCCCGGCCTCGGCCAACAACTGCGCGCCGGTACACACGCTCGTCACCCAGGTGCAGCGCGCCGCCGTTTTGCGCAGCCATCCGAGCAGCACCGGGTTCGTCACTTCGCGCAACGTGCCGTGACCGCCGGGCACCAGCACGACATCCAGGGCTGGGGCATCGGCGAAGCTGTGATCGGGCAGCACCCGCAGTCCTTTCGCGCATCGTATCGGCGCCATGGTCTCGGCGATGGTGACTACGCGGTCGCCTGCGTTCACCATGGTGGCGGCCGTGAACACTTCCCACGGCCCAGCCCAGTCGAGTTCCTCGGCGTCGTTGAACAGTAGAATCCCCGTGGTGAGCGACATCGTCTTCTCCCTTCAATGCGGCGTTACTCAGGCAATCAGATTGTGTGGCCGTGAAGAAGCAACCGTTTCCCCGAGTAGCAGACCGAGTAGAAGCCCAAGGCTTCGTATCGAGGGCTGCGTATCGAGGGGCCACTGCTTGTGCATGGCGCTTCAATGTAGTGACAGACTCGGCGGTGACACACTCGCAAAGCGGTGGCGATAGGCGCTGGGTGCGACCCGCAGCCGGCGCAAGAAGGCGCGTCGCATCGATTCGGCGGTGCCAAACCCGCACTGAGACGCGATCGCGTCGACCCCGTGCGCCGACTCTTCGAGGCGTCGCCGCGCGGCTTCGACGCGTGCCTGCTCGACAAAGCGCGCCGGCGTCACACCGACCTCGCGCGTGAACACGCGCGCGAAGTTGCGCGGACTCATGGCGACTCGATCGGCCAAGGCTTCCACAGACAGATCCCGATTGAGATGATCGGCGATCCACGCTTGCAATTCGCGCAGCGGCTCGCGGTCGGCGGCTTGCACGGCCAATTGCGCGCTGAACTGCGACTGCCCGCCGGGCCGCCGCAGGAACAGTACAAGTTGGCGCGCCACCCGCAACGCCAGCTCGCGTCCGTGATCTTCTTCGACAAGCGCCAGCGCGAGGTCCATCCCCGCGGTGACGCCGGCCGACGTGTAGATGTTGCCGTCGCGCACGAAGATCGGGTCGGGATCGACCGTGACGCGCGGGTACCGTTGCGCCAGCTCCTTGCACCACGCCCAGTGGGTGGTCGCGCGGCGGCCGTCGAGCAGGCCTGCCTCGGCGAGTATGAATGCGCCGGAGCACACCGAGCCGATGCGGCGCACGCGTGGCCCCATAAGTTGCAACCAGCGCACGAGTGCGGCGTCTCGAATTGCCGCCGCCGTGCCGGTTCCGCCGGCGACCAGCAGCGTGTCGATGCCACACACTTCGCGCAGCCTGCGATCGGCAACCAGTCGCACCCCGGACGACGCGGTGATTGGCCCCGACTTACTCGCCAACAACTCGATCGTATACGCAGCATCGGTACGCCTGCCGCGCTCGCGCAAACAGCGCGCCGCTTGATCGAAGACCTCGAGCGGCCCGGTGACATCGAGGATCTGCACACCGGGAAACGCGACCAACGCCACGCGCCGAGTCGCGTTCTGCGTTTGTGTTCTCTTGCCCGCTTGCCGCCGTGTCATACGCCCACTATGGCGTCGCGCGCGATTGGCGGCAATGACAATGTGCCCACGAATTCGGACAAACTCCTCCCTGACCCTCCTCCGCTCACGGAAGTGTTCGCAGAGGAGGGAACTCCTGGCGCGGCGATACCGGCACGCTCCGGTCCCCTCCGCCGTGAATGCAGGGGGTCGCCCCTCACCCCACAACCGTCGCCGCCGCGGCGGAGATCGCCACCTCGCCGCGCTCTTTGGTGCGGGCTTGGACGATGATGGTGGTCGCGTTCTCCTTCCACATCTCGGTGACGATGGTTTCGCCGGGGAAGACCACGCCGGAGAAGCGAACGTCGAAGGCTTGGAACTTCGCCGGGTCGTTGCCGCAGTAGGTCTGCAGCACGGCGCGGCCGACGTGGCCGAAGGTGCACAGCCCGTGCAAGATCGGGCGATCGTAACCACCCATCTTTGCAAAGTCGGGATCGGCGTGCAGCGGATTCATGTCGCCGGACAAGCGATAGATCAGCG
Source organism: Deltaproteobacteria bacterium (assembly GCA_016178705.1). Classification (NCBI taxonomy): domain Bacteria; kingdom Pseudomonadati; phylum Myxococcota; class Myxococcia; species Deltaproteobacteria bacterium. Next base: position 164,842 of record JACOST010000014.1, read on the forward strand.
CTTGCTGCGGCAACGTCTTCATCTCCACCACGGCGTCGGGCGGGCGTTGCGGCGGTACGTTCTTCGGACCACTGGGTCCGCGATCGCCGCCGAACCCGCCTTCGCCGCGGGCGAAGGTGCTGAAGGTGTTGCGGAAGAGCAGCGTGCCCTTCGCATCGACCGTGTCGGCGTCGACGACGATGAGCGCGCCTTTGATCTTGTCGTAGATACCCTTGATCGTCGGCGTCGATGTCAACGTGCCGCGTGTCGGGATGGGCGCGAACAACTCGATGCGCTGCTCGCCGTGCAGCACCATCATCGGGTTGACTTGCATCACGTTGCCCATGGCGAAGAGCGCGGGAAACGCGGGGATCACGCCGAAGGTCGGCAACACTTTCAGATCGCGTTCGTAGGTGAACGGCAACTCGTCCGTGCCGGCGCCGACGCCGAGCGCGTAGAGCATGACGTCCTTCTCTCCGTACGTGAACGTGGTGGGGGCAAGTTGCTTGCCGACAGCGCTGAGATCGACGGGCATGGGAATCTCCTTCGCGGACAGGGTGACGACACTTCTTCATCAGCGCCCGGGTTTCGTCAAGGACGCGCGGCTTTTCCGGAAGTGGAGCCCCTCGATACGCGGCCCTCGATACGAAGCCTTCGGCTTCTACTCGGTCCTGCTACTCGGGGAAACGGTTTCTCTCTCGTACCATTTCGGCAGCCGTTTGCCCGAGTAGATCGCGCAGCAATCGTATCGAGGGCCTTCATTTTGCCGAAGCCTCTCGAAGGAGAGAGAAATTTGGCAGGAGTCCGTCATCGTGATTCTAAAACACGGTACAGCAAACCGATCGGAAGGATCGCGATGGAGAGCACGCTCACGCAGTCAAGCTGATCTCACCACGCGCAAGGCGGGCGATGAACTCGCGGTCGCCGGCGAGGAAGTCGAGCGCCGCCAACGCCGCCAACGCATGGACCGGCAGCCAGCGGATTTGGGCGAACGCCCGATTCGTCTCCACGCCGCGATACGCCGACACCAGCAGGAAGTGCAACCCGATCGGCTCACGACCGGGGTAGGTATGCTCAGTGAACCACAACTCGCGGGCAATCTCGGCGTCGATGCCGAGTTCCTCGCGCAGTTCGCGCTGCAAACAGGCGGCGATCGATTCGCCCGGTTCCGCCTTGCCGCCGGGGAACTCCCACTGGAGCGGATGATGGCCGTCGGCGCGACGCTGACACGCGAGCACTGCGCCGGCTCGCACGATCACACCGGCCGCGACGGTGGTCATGGGCAGAGTTGCAAGCTGAAAGTCGAAAGTTCAAAGCCGAAGGCCAGCATCTGGCTTTGAACTTTCAGGTTTCGACTTTCAACTCCACTCAATGAACTTGCGCGGCTTGGCGACGCAGGCCGATGAGGTTCTCGCGGATGGTGTCGGCGGTTTCATCGTTGGGGGCGAGTTTCAGAAAGCGTTCGAGATCGGCGAGCGCCGGACCGAAACACTCCAGCTTTTGGTAGATCAGCCCGCGATCGCGCAGCTCCTGCGGCGCGTTGGGCGCGAGCAGGAGAATACGCTCGCACGATGAGAGCGCGGCCTCGAATTCGTGCGCGTTGATGTGCACCTGCTTCAGGTTGCCCAACATGCGCACGAGGATTTCGCGCGGCGTGGCGGCGCGCAGGTAGCGGCGATCGAACGGCGCGTCGGGGCCGAGCACGCTCTGCAAGCGTTCGTGGCACTCCCGCTCGCTGAGCACTTGGCCGAAGAAGGCGTCGATGATGATCTCCTCTTCGCCATCGTATTTGGCGAGAAAGTGCCCGGGAAAGCCGACGCCACGCACCGGCAGGCCGAGCCGCCGCGCCACCTCCATGTAGACGAGCGACAGCGTGAGCGGGATCCCGGTGTGGCGGTCGAGGACTTCGTTGAGAAAGCTGTTGCGACGATCGTAGTAATGCTTCTGATTGCCGACGAAGCGCTTGTGCACGAACAGAAACTGATTGAGCCGCTCGACGTACTGCGGGCCGGACGGGGTTGCGCCGATGAACTCGCGCGCTTCCTGCGCCAACGCATCGAGCCGCTGCAGATACGCCGCGATATCGAGGTTGGGATAGGCTTCCGCGGCAATCAGCAACGCGCCTTCGGCGACATCGATGCGATCGTCCGGTGCCCGCGACAACTCGACGAAGCGTTCGCGCGGGTTGGTGTTCATGTCCGCCATAGCTGATCTCCCGCATAGCGTGACGGCGGGCGGAAATGCAAGACGTTTGGCCAGACGCTTCGCAAGGTGCTTCGCCACGACAGTTTTGCCGTGGTTGCCAACGCCCGGCGGCGGTGAGATAGACACCAAGCATGCGAGCCATTGTCATCGAGCAACCCGGAGACGAGGACGTTCTGCGCATCGGCGAGGCTGAAGCGCCGGCGATGGGACCCGCCGACCTGCGCATCCGCGTGAGCGCGACGGCAGTGAATCGCGCCGACTTGTTGCAACGCCAAGGTATGTACCCGCCGCCATTGGGCTCGTCGCCGATTCTCGGTTTGGAATGCGCCGGTCGCGTGCTCGAAGTCGGCGCCAACGTCAGCGGTTGGCAAGCAGGTGACCGGGTGATGGCGCTGCTGCCGGGTGGTGGCTACGCGGCTGAAGCGGTGGTGCACGCCGGTTCAGCACTGCATGTGCCGGCGGCGCTGTCCGATGTCGAAGCGGCGGCCCTGCCGGAAGTGTTTCTCACCGCGTTTCTCAACATCTTCATGTTGGGCGAGCCCCCGGCGGGTGGCAGCGTGCTCGTCCACGGCGGCGGCAGCGGTGTCGGCACCGCAGCGATCACGCTGTGCAAAGAAGCGGGGCTGCGGGTCATCGTAACCGCGGGCAGCGACGAGAAGTGTCAGCGCTGTCGCGAGCACGGCGCCGATGTCGCGATCAACTACCGCAGCGGGGACTTCGCGGCTGCGGTGCAGGAAGCCACGGACGGCAAGGGGGTCAACGTCGTGCTCGATTCCATCGGCGCCAGCTATCTCGCGTCCAATCTCACCTCCCTCGCGCTCGATGGTCGCTTGGTGATCATCGGCCTCACCGGCGGCGCGCGCACGGAAGTGAATCTCGCGATGGTGATGCTCAAACGCTTGCGCGTGATCGGTTCGACGTTGCGGACTCGCCCGGTCGACGAGAAGGCCGTCATCGTCCGCACGTTCGGGCAACGATTCGGTGAGGCGCTCAAGGCCGGCCGCATCCGGCCGGTGATTGATCGGGTGCTGCCGCTCGAGCGCGCCGCCGAAGCCCACCGAGTGGTGTATGCCAGCGTGCATTTCGGAAAAGTCGTGCTGCGGATTCAGTAGGCGACGGGCGATGCGAGTCGACCACGTTTCGATCGCCGTCCGCGATATCGACGCAGCGCTGGATTTCTTTCGCCGCTGCTTGCCGATCGCGATGGGGGTCGACAAGCGTCCCGGCTATACGCCCGATTTCAATTGGTGCGATTTCTACGTCGGCGACTTCAAGATCGAGTTGATCGAAGCCACACGTCCCGACAGTTTCGTGCGGCGCTTCATCGACAAACGCGGCGAGGGCCTGCACCACCTGTCGCTCGAAGTGCGCGACCTCGCCCCGCTGCTACAGCGGATGGAAGCCGACGGGTTGCGCATCGTCGATCGCTTCAACGCCGGTGACGGCGACCTGACAGCGTTCATCTCGCCGCGCAGCGCGCACGGCACGCTCATCCAGTTTTGGCAGGTGCCGCACATCGAGGTGCCCGAGCGCCCCAACCACGCCATGCTGCGGCTGCGCTCGGGCGAGGCGGTCACGATGCGGGTCGATCACACGGCGATCGCGGTACATGACATCGACGCTGCGCTCGCATTCTTTCGCCGCTACTTTCCGGTCAAGCGTCGCGGCGCCAAGCACGGGGGTTACGACCGTAGCTTCGCGTTGTGCAACCTTCGGCTCAATGGTTACAAGATCGAACTGATCGAGCCGGCCAAGGGGGAGCAGTCCGGATTCGTTGCGCGCTTTCTCGCCAAGCGCGGCGAAGGCTTTCATCATCTTTCGATCGATGTCGACCGGCTCGACCCGTTGCTCGCCCAGCTCGAAACCGATGGCGTACGTATCGTCGACCGCACAGACTTCGGCGCTGGCCGCCAGACCGCGTTCATCTCGCCGCGCAGCGCGCACGGTGTGCTGATTCAGTTTTGGCAATGGCAAGCGCCGATGTCGCGAACGTGAGATGTCGCGAGCGTGATGTGTGGCCGCCGCGCGAGTGCCTGTGGAGATCGAAGCCAAGCTCCTCGTACCGTCCGAGGTCGCTCTCGACCTCATTGCGCGGCTTGACCACCTTGGGTCGTACCGCTTGCGCCCGCGGCGCGCTGCACGGCTGCACTCGCTCTACTTGGACACACCAAAGCTGACGCTCGCCCATCACCGCGTGGCGTTGCGCTTGCGCCGGCGGGGACGGCGTTGGGAGATGACAGCGAAGTGGGTGGGGCGCGTTCGTGGGATGATTCACGAGCGCCCCGAGTTGACCGTTCCCCTAACCGCCGCCCCGCGATTCCCGTTCGTCGTGTCGGCCGGGCCGCTGCGCGCGCGGCTCGGCGCGTTGATCGGGCGGCACGGCTTGCGGCCGATTCTCGTCACCGACATTCACCGGCGTCTCTTCGATGTCCTTCCGCAGCATGGCGAGCAAGCCCTCGCTGAGTTGGCGCTCGATCACGTACGCCTAGCGGTGCCGACTGGCCGGCGAGAAACCTACGACGAGGTCGAGATCGAAGCGAAAGCCGGATCGCGCCGTGACGTAGCGCGCATCGCGCGCTTGCTCCGGGCACGATTCGGACTGCGTCTGTCGCCGGCGTCGAAGTTTGCCCGCGGGCTAGCGCTGCTCGATGGGTAACCCGTCTCTGCTCGCGTCTTCAACGCGACCGCTGCGCCGCCGGTGATGATCAATCCGGGGTAAACGTGGCGTTGCCCCGACCTTCTCCGCTATCTTGACCGCCGTGCGCAAACTGTTGGTGAGCATCGTGGTGCTGCTAGTCATGGCCGCGGGTGTTGTGGCGGGAGCGGCTCAGCTTGCGTGGCGCGAGCTGCACCGGTCACAGCCGCTGCCGGTGGCTGGGGTGGTGGTGAGTGTGACGCCCGGTGACCACTTCCGCACGGTGGCCAACCGCCTGCAAGCGGCCGGCATCCTGCGCCATGGCTGGCTGCTCTCGCTGTGGGCGCGGGTGAACGCGCTCGATCGTCAGGTGCGTCCCGGCGACTATCGCTTCGAGCGCGCGCTGACGCCGATCGAGGTACTCGACCTGCTGCGCTCCCCGCTGGCGGCGCTCCATCGCGTCACCATACCCGAAGGCAGCACGGCCGAGCAGATCGCGGCGATCTGGGCCGCGCAAGGTTTCGGTGGCGTTGATGCGTTCATGCTCGCGGCGCACGACCCCAACTTGCTCGCCGATTTGGATCTGCCGGCGAGCGGGGTGGAGGGCTACTTGTTCCCCAACACCTACGCAGCGCAATGGAGCGACGCGCCCGCAGAGATCATTCGGCGCATGGTCGCGCGGTTCCGCGCGGTGGCGAGCGAGTTGGATGCGCTGCGGCGCCAGCGCGACCTGACGGTCCAAGCCTGGGTGACGCTGGCATCGATCGTCGAGAAGGAAACCGGCGCGCCGAGTGAGCGGGCGCTGGTGGCCGCCGTGTTTCTCAATCGCTTGCGTTCGCACTGGCCTTTGCAGTCGGATCCGACAGTGATCTACGGCATCGAGGCCTTCGACGGCAATCTGACCAAGGCCCAGCTGCGCCAGCCGACTCGCTACAACACGTACACCATCCCAGGCTTACCGCCGGGTCCGATTTGCAATCCGGGACGCGCCGCGCTCGCCGCGGTACTGCAACCGGCTGCCGTCGACTCCCTTTACTTCGTCGCCCGCGGCGATGGCACGCATCAGTTCTCCACTACCCTGGCCGAGCACAATCGCGCCGTCGATCGCTTCCAACGGAAGTAGGGAGGGCCGCTCCCACCTTGGCTTGATTCCGATCCGGATTGTCGGCAGGATCGCGCGCGCGGAGTCTCCCATGGCAGATGAGTTGCAGTCGTGTTGTGTGGTGGCGCGGGATGCGTACTTGCGGCGGATCGCCGACAGCGTCATCAACTATCCCGTGATCAAACAATTTTCGTGTCCTACCTGCCGTCAAATCGTGCCGGTGCGGCTCTACGGTCCGCCCGACGACGCGGGAGAGGCCGCCTGAGCCGCGCCGGCGTTCGCGCCTCATGAGTCGAGCCCACGCCCGCCGTTGGGCCAGTGCTGTAGTCGGGCTTGGCAGCCTATTGATTGGGATCACGATATTTCGCACGAGTCTCACCGACGACGAACCCTACAGCTACGCCTTCGGTCATCGCATTGTCTTTGACGGCAACTTCGTTCGGCCGGGCCCGTTCGAAGCGTCGAAGTTACCGGTGCTGGCGCTGGCCGCGCTGCCCGAGCGGATCGGTAACTGGTTGGGGCTCGATCGCCGCCTCGCCGAGCGCGCGCTGTCGTTGACAGCGCTGCACACGCGCGAGCGCAGCTACATCGTGGACAATCTGCCGGTGTACGGCGGTCGCCTGGTTACCGCGCTCTTCTATCTCGGCATCGGTGTCCTCGTCTTCGCCTGGGGGCTCGAAGTGTACGGGCCGAGCGGCGCGCTGGGCGCGACATTGTTGATCGCGTTTCTGCCGACGTTGCTCGGACACGCCGCCGCGGCGACCACCGACGCGGCAGCCACCTTTGCTGTCCTCGCCGCGGTCTATGCGCTGGCGCGCGGACTACTCGACCCGACCATCGAACGCATCCTGCTCGCCGGCCTCGCCTGCGGGTTCGCGCTGCTGACCAAGTACTCGGCCGCGGCGTTGGCGCCGCTGGCCCTGATCATGGTGGGGATTCGGACGCTGACAGCGGAACCGATCGAATCGAAAATCCGCGTGGCGCAGGCGGCTCTCAGCGCCGTCGTGCTGACGGGCCTGGTTGCGACGGTGGTGCTGAGTGCCGGCTTCGCGTTTCAGCATCCACTAACGAACTTAAACGAGTTGGCGTGCGCGAGCCGCGTGATGCAGGCGCTGCGCGGCTGGATCGGCGGCGTCGCGTTGCCACTGCCGTACGAGTATCTCACCGGCCTCGACCAGGTGCTGCAACAGGATCAAGATCGCACCGCCGGCGGCGCGGTGTACTTGCTCGGCACGCTCAGTGAGCACGGACTGCCGTCGTTCTATCTGATCGCGACCGCACTCAAGACACCACTGCCGTTCCTGCTACTCGTGCTCGCGCGACCGTGGCGGTGGCATCGCCGCTACACCGACCTGGTGTGGCTGGCGCCGATTGCGTGGTTCGCAATCGAGATGAGTTATGGCCTGAACTCGCAAGTGGGACTGCGCTACCTCTTGCCGGTGTTTCCGTTCACCGCGCTGTTAGCAGGCGCGGCGTGGGATCATGGGCGCCCGCGACGCTGGCGCCAGCTCGCGACCGCTCTCGGCGTGCTCGCGGTCATTGAAGCGGCGTGGAATTGCCCGCACTATCTGTCGTACTTCAATCAACTCATTGGCTCGCGTGTGAACGCGTATCGCTACTTGGCGGATTCGAATCTCGATTGGGACCAAGCGCGTTTCGAGTTGTGGCGGTGGGAGGAGCGTCAGCAGCCCGGAACGTACTTCCTCGACGCGCGCTACGAGCCGCGCGCCGGCCTCGTGGTGGTGCGCGCCTCCGAGCTCGTCGGCGTGTACGACGTTGCAACGTACCGTTGGTTGCGCGAGGCCAACGCCCACGGCACCGCGCACTTGATCGATTCGGTGGGCGATGCGTTTCTCGTGTTTGCAGTCGATCCGAAAGTCGTGTTGCCGGCGACAGAGGCCGGGCAGAAGAGCGGTCCGCCCGGCGAGTAGGGAGGACGAGGACCTCGCCGGGCGGTTCTGGGGGGACCAGGCTTGACGCGATCGAACGTTCAAAGTTGAGGGTCGCAGGCGCGGATTGTTGCGGCGCGACCTTCAGCTCTCAATGCTCCATCGCCACCTACTGCTGCGCCACCTACGACTGAGGGGGACGAGTCGGACGCTTGGCGCTACTCGCCGACCGGAGCGACGGTACGCCTGCGGGCCGCTTCAGGGCCACCACCATCATCCACCGCTTCTTTGCCTTCGACCACTTCCCGGTTGCGATCAATTGCATCTGACTCTCCCCTCCACAGCGATCTGGAAAGGAAGAGAGGCAAGCCACATGCCACGGTAGCCTCGGGCTGACCGCACATTGGTTCGCGGCCGGCCGCACAAATGCGAACAGCGGGGATTACAACAGTGCGCGATCTAGGCTCTGAGCCTGATCGTATGGTAGGAAGCTGCGATGATGCGCCTCGCTTGTACGCTGACCTTGACACTCGCGCTCGCTGGGATGGCTGTGGCGCAGACTGCCGCGCCGGTCCAGTTCGGATACTTCAAATGTTCCTGCGGGCCAACGAGTCCGGCCTTGTCCCCGACCCCGAACTTCTTGGGTCAGGCTGCCGTAACGTTGTCGTGGAGCGGGACCATCTACGCGCTCTCCGATGTTGACGCCCGTCTCAAGGCGAAGAACGCGTGCGTGGCCGAGAACCGCGGCAGTTCCCTGCTGTGTGACGGCTGTCGGTGTTCCAAGTAGGTCGAACGCGCGACCGGCCGGTTTGAGGGATGGGAGAGCGCGCGAGGAGCGTGAGAGAGGAACTCCTGATGAAGATGGTTTTCACGGGGCTTGTGGCAATCCATTTCGCCGCGGCCGCCTGGCACGGCGGCGCGCACGATCAGCTCGCGATCGCGTTGCCGCCCGCAAAGAACGCTTTCGTCTACATCGTGATCCTCGTCGGCCCCATCGTCGGGGCGGCGCTCAGTTGGACGCGCTACGCGTGGCTGGGCATCTGGACGTTCTTCTTCTCCATGCTCGGCGCCCTTCTCTTCGGCGTGTATCATCACTACGTGATGGTGTCGCCGGACAACATCGGCCATTTGCCGACCGGCACGGCGGACGCTCATTCGCAATTCATCGCCAGCGCGGCCGTCATTGCCTTGCTGGAACTGGCGTCAGCGCTCTACGGCGCATTCTGCCTCGGCTCGTATCGTGGAACTGCCGCGCCGTTGTCCGACGCACGCAAGAGATAGGATCATCGTCGGGCGGCTAGCGCCGCCGTTGCTGGGCCGCCTGTGCCGCCGCCTGTTGCGGCGTCATGATCAGCGATGAGCGCACCTGTTCCTGCTCTTGTTCAGCGGCCATCTGAAGGAAGGCGGCGAGACTGGTGCGCACGAGTTGTTCGCACAGTGGAACGTCGCGCCCGCCGTGCGTGCTCTGCTCAAGCGCGACGGCGACGGCGCACGCGCGCCGTGCCGCATCGAGTCGTTGCGTGGCCGCGAACACGTACGCCATCAGCAGCAGCCGGCGCGCGTAACTCGCCTGCCGCTCGCCGCCGAAGAGTTCTTCGAGCGCATGGTCAATGGTGGTGCGGAAGCGCTCCTGCTGTTGCGCCGGGCTGAGCACGATGGGGCTGTCCTTCACCTGTAGCATCTCGTCGAGGTACGGCTTCAACGTCTCGACGTCGAAGAACCAGGTGCGAAATTCCTTCTCTTCGAGCAGCGTGGGTGACGTGGCGAGCAGCGTGGGTTCGGCAGCGATGGCCGTGGCGTCGAGTTTGGACCAGATCAATGCGGGTAGATCACCCGGCGCCGGCGTGCGCACCAACTGTGCCCGCAAGCCGGGGTAGTCACCCTCGATGGCGGTGCCGCGCTGTCCCGCCCACTGAAAGGCGCGGTCCATCAAGAAATCACAGTAGCGCCAGTCGGCGTCGACGAGGCGGATCTCGTGCTTGGTCTCCAGATCTTGCCGCGCGCTACGCAGCGCTTTGCGCGTGGTGTGATGGAGCGCGGTGTCGCGCATGCCCTCGGGGTCGTTGATGACCGCGAGCAAGTGGGCGATGCCGCCGCCGGGCAGCGGCCGCACCAACCACACCAACTGATCGCCTCGCCCGTCGATCGGGGAAAGATAGCCTTCGATCTGCGGGCCAAGCAGCGGGGCGGGTGCCGCTGCCGTGATCTCGGCGGGCCGCGCGATGCCGCGTTGCTCGAGGCGATAGAGCGCGCGCTTCACTTCCTTGTGCACGAGCTTGTCCGCGCTGCGGACTTCGATCTCGTGCAGCAGTGCGACGCTCGCGTCGTGCGGTTGCGCTCCCAGGCGGGCGGCGATGGCGACATCGGCGCTGGGGTCACGATGGACGTGCGCGCGGAGTGCGCCGGCGTCGGCGTCCGCGCCCACGTGCCACTCATCTAGCAACGCCTCGCCACGGCGCACAGATTCGTCTCGATCGAGTTTCGCCATTCGGGTTCCGCTGCGGGGCACTCTAAACCGTCGACCTTTGGCTGTCGACTTCGCCGACGGACTTCGTCTCGTCACGTCGCCTACTCACGTCGTCTACTCACGTCGTCTAATGACATCCCGGCGTGTCATCGCTGTCGCGTACCCAAAAGGTGTAGGCGGCGCAGTCGTTGGGCTTTGGTGACACCGCGGCCGGAATCCCGTTCTCGACCGGTGGCAACGCGCGCAGGTAGGCGAGCAGTGCGTGTTGATCCTCGACGCTGTAGTTCGAGAACTGCGTCCACGGCATCGCTTGCCAGTGAAAGGCCGCGCCTTCGCGCCCGACTCCGCTCACCAGTGCGCGCAACAGCGCCACGTCGGACCACTCGCCCACGCCGGTCTCGTGCGGCGTGAGGTTAGGCATCCAAATGGTGCCGAATGTTGTTGCGCTGGTCTTCTTGCCGCCGCTACCGTCGCTGCTGTGGCAATAGGCGCACGAGGCCACACCGTACAGATAGCGTCCGCGCTGGAGCACGGCGACCGTATTGCGGGAGACGCTCGCCTCGACTGGCATCGGCAGGGCCGCGTTGAAGGTGCGTATCAGCGGCTCCGCCGACAGCATATCGAGGGCGGGCAAACGTGCGATCGTGACGCCGATGCCAACCAGCGCAACCACCACCAGCGCGAAGGCAACGGCCGGCCAGCGCCGCCGTCGCCGCCGGCCGTGCTTTGGCGCTCGCACCGCGACGAACATAATGAGGCCGCCAACGAGGATGACGGCCTGCAGCCACTCCATGACTCGCAGTGGCAAATCCAGCGCGATCGTCGCTGACGGCTCCTCCTCCCCGAAATTCCCGGGCGATCGTGTAAGTCGTTCGGGGATCGCTGCCGGCCGCGGCGCGCGCAGCTTGCGCGCCACGGTTTCGAGCAATCCAAAATGTAGCGCCGCCGGTACACGATTGCGCACCGGCGGTACGGTCTTCAGGTAACTGGCGATGGCGTTAGCATCGGCATCAGTAAGCGTGCCGAAGATCTGCCACGGCATGCTCCACAAATTGAGCCGCCGCCCGCGCGTGTGCCCACTGCGGATCGCATCCGCGATCTGTTCGACCGTCCAGCTGCCGAGGCCAGTGTCGTTGTCGGAGGTGAGGTTGCCGGCGAAGAACACGCCGTGCGCATCAGCGGTGATCTTCATGCCGCCAGCGAGGTAGTGCGTGGCGAGCGTGATGCCGGCGGCGTCGACCGGACTGTGGCAGAGACCGCACATGCTGCTCTCGACGAGGTACTCGCCGCGCACCACGGGATCCGGCGCGCGCACGCCGTCGTCGAACGTGCCGTTGGGTTCCCACGGTGGGGTGCGGGCGAGGGAGCGGACATAGGCGACGACCGCGGCAATCTGCGCCGGCTCGGCAACCTCCGCGTAGCCCGGCATCGGGGTGCCGCCCATACCGAAGGCGATGCGCGCGTACAGTGCCTCCGCGCTGTCACCACCACTGAAGGTCCACGGCGCACTGAGATCGCGCGGCGGATCGGGCTGACCCCACGTGTCCTTCAATTCCCTCGCTGCCGCGCCGTCGCCTCGTCCTTGGATGCCGTGACACGCGCCGCAGCTGAGCGCGCCATAGAGTTCGCGTCCTTGAAGAGCTGGATCGGCCGACGCCGGCACCAACAACGGCTCAGCCGCGTGCGGCGGGTTGCCCCATGCGCGATGCGGACCGAGATCGCGCACGTATTCAGCAACGGCGGTGACGTCGTCTGCCGATAGAATGTCTTGCCACTCCGGCATTGCGCTCCCCGGCATGCCGCGTGTGATCGCGTCGCGCACGTCGTCGAATGCCGGCGGCTCATTGCTCGCAGTCGATTTGAGTTTGAAGACGCCGCCCGTGAAATCGCGCGGGCGAGGATGAAGAGCGACGGCGGCGGGGCCGTCGCCGCGACCGTCGGGTCCGTGACACACGGCGCAGTGTTGCGCGTAAACACGTGCGCCAATCGGCGCGTCGTCTTTCAAATCACTTCCCGGCGGCCATGCGATCGCGCGCGCGTCGGCGCGATCGGGCGATTGCGATTGCGGCGGCTTTGCCGACGCGAAGCGCGCGTACCACGACCGGCCCCCATCGAGTGCGAGCAAGAGCGCGAACATGGCCAGTAGAACTCGAACCCGCGAGGTTGGCACCGGGCGACCCTAGGTGGCTGCGGTACGAGGGTCAAGGTCAACCGGCGCGTTCTAAATTCGCTCGCCTCGATTTCGGGGGCCGCTGCGTGCTAGGCGGAACAACGATGATCAGAAGCACCCTTGCGATTCCCATCGTGCTCGATACCGATGTCGGCACCGACGTTGACGACGCGATTGCGATTGCGCTGTTGCTGGCGTCGCCGGAACTCGACGCGCGGGCGGTGACGACTGTTTCGGGCGATGTTACGCTGCGCGCGCGCATCGCGAAGAAACTCTTCACGCTCGGTGAGCGCGCGAACGTTCCAATCGCCGCCGGCGTGCGCGAACCCATTCTCCGCCAGCGCAACTTCCTGTGGCTGGGGCATGAAGGGCGCGCGATCGTCGGTGACGACGAGTCGCTGCCGCTATCGCCCGTGCACGGTGTCGATTTGTTCATCGACACCGTGCTGCGCGAACGGCCGCAGGTGGTGACGATCGGGCCCTTATCGAATCTCGCCGTCGCGATCATGAAAGAGCCGGCGGTGATCGCGGCGATTCCCCACCTGACCGTGATGGGCGGCTCGATCGGCCGCGCGCTCGATGTGCCGCAGCTCGAATACAATCTCGGCAGCGACGCCGAAGCCGCTCAGTTGGTGCTCGCCGCCGGTATCCCGACGACGCTGGTCCCGCTCGACGTGACCTTTCGCGTGTTCTTCGCTACCGCCGAGCTGGCGCGTCTACGCGCCTCGCGTTCACGGCTGGTGCAAACGGTATGTGACGCCATCGATGTGTGGGCTCCTATTCATGCACAGTTCTTTGGCGAGTCGCGAGCCTTCGATCCGACCACCGTGGCGTTCTTGCACGATCCCTTGACGCTGGCAGTGGTGTTCGAGCGTTCGTTCGTCACCATGGAGCGACTGCGGTTGCGGCCGGCGATCGTCGATGGGATCTTCCGTCTCATGGAAGAACCGAATGCGCTGGAGTTCGAGGTCGCCACCCGCGTCGATGCGCCGGCGTTCGTCGAGTTTCTGCTACAGCGGTTGATGAGTTTGGAATGACCGCCGATTGCCGATGGCAGATGGCTGATGGCCGATCGTTCAGTGAAGGCGCACTTCGAGCAGTAGACCATATGCCATCAGCCATCAGCCAAATTCTCGTCATCGGCAGTCTCAACGTCGATCTGGTCACGCGCGTGCCGCGCCTCCCGGCACCGGGTGAGACGGTGATCGGCGGAACGTTTCACACCGCGGCGGGCGGCAAGGGCGCGAACCAAGCGGTGGCGTCGGCGCGCATGGGCGCGCCGGTTGCAATGATTGGTCGCGTCGGCGACGACATGTTTGGCGCGATGGCGCGCGCGGAACTCACGCGCGCCGGCGTCGACATCACGCACGTGCGAACGGATGCCGATGCGGCGACGGGGACGGGACAGATTGTCATCGACGCCGCCGGACAAAACTCGATTGCGGTCGCGTCGGGCGCGAACGCGCGTCTGTCGCCCGCGGACATCGACAGCGCCGCCGCAGTTTGGGAGCGAGCGGCCGTACTCGTCTTGCAGCTCGAGATTCCGCTCGATACCAACGCGGCGGCAATCGCACGCGCGACTGCGCTCGGTATTCCGGTGATCCTGAACGCTGCCCCGGCCGCGTCTTTCGATGACGAACTCCGGCGCGCGGTGAGCTGGTTGATCGTCAACGAGATCGAGGCGGCGCAACGGCTCAGGCAGCCGGTCTCTTCGATCGACGAGGCAATGGCTGCGGCGGCTGCGCTCGGTCGACTGACCCCGCATGTTGTCGTGACATTGGGCGCACAGGGCGCGGTGTTCACTGCCGGCGATTCGCCGCGGCACGTTCCCGCACCGCCCGTCGCGGTCGTGGACACGACCGCCGCCGGCGACGCGTTCGTCGGCGCACTGGCGGCCGCGTTGTGGCGCGGCGAGTCGGACGATGCAGCGCTGCGCGCCGCTGTCGTCGCGGGAAGCCTCGCCTGCACGAAGCTGGGAGCGATCCCGTCGCTCCCCACCATCGATGAACTCCGGAATTTCCGAACGTCTTCCTTGTAGTTTCTTGTCTCTGCCTACTGCCCACTGTCTACTGCCTACTGTCTTTTGCCTTTTGACTTTTGCCTTTCCAACCCTGCATCCTGCGCCATGCAACTCGTCTGGCACATGGCGCGCGCGACCCGACACGAGCCGCCCAACACCGTGGCCGGTATCGACGCGGCGCTGGCGGCCGGTGCGCAGCGGATCGAGATCGACGTGCGGCTGCTCGCCGATGCCGACGCGTTGCTGTCCCACGATCGCCAGCTTGCCGACGGCCGCTCCGTGCGCGCGCTCACCGCCGCGCAGGTGCACGCCGAGGCATTGCCGACGTTGTCGCAGGCGGTGCAGCGCATCGCCGACTCCGGCGCGTTGCTGCAAGTGGACCTCAAAGACGAAGGCGCGTTGACGCCCGCCGAGATTCAGCGCGTGGCGGATCTGGTTGCGCCACTCGGCGAGCGCGTGATCGTTGGCAGCATGATCGATTGGAACCTGCGCGCGCTGCGCGCCGCCGCGCCGTCACTGCAATTGGGGTTTGATCCACTGCTCTACTTTCATCATTGGGAGAACCGCCCGACCGAGGTACCGTTCCCGCGCCAGCGCGGCGCGTATGAATACTGGGACGATCATCCGCTCGCGACCGTGCCGATGATGCCGGTGCGGGACTACGTCATGGTCCGGCTCGGGGCGTTGCAGGCGACAGTGCCGCGACTCGACGAGGTCATGCTGCACTACCCGACGCTGCTGCGGGCGATACACGACGGGGTGGACGTCGTCGCTTTCTTTCACGCGCACAGCACCAAGGTGTTGGCGTGGACGCTCGACGCCGACACGGCGAACGCGGCGCATGTCTTCGCGCAGCTCAGCGCGGCGGGCGTCGATACGCTGGTGACGAACACACCGCGAGAATTCGCTCGGCGGGCGTAAGTCCGCAGCCGCACTCGACCCAAACAACGCGTCCGTCAATTGGCGACAATCTCAGTTTCAAGTCTGCACCGCGACCAGACGCCTCGGTCATTGCGAGCCCCAAGGGCGAAGCAATCTCGATGCTCGGGGTATCGCGCTCGCGAGTAGGGCTGCCTCCACGCAACGAGATTGCTTCGTCACTCCGTTCCTCGCAATGACGACTTCGGTTGCCTTCAAACCGAGGCACTACTCGATTGGCATTTGCGCTTGACAGCACAACAGGAATTGTTTTAGAAGCGAACGAGATAAGTCTGAATATTCTGGCCGCAGAAAGCGGATGGGCAGCGGGAGTCGCGGAGGAGAGCGGATGCGCCTCGCCAGGTTGTGCCGAGATCGAGCAGGGATGTCGCGAATGATCGCGATGGCCGCGCTGCTCGCGGCGCTCGCCGCCTGCGGCGGCGCTAGCGGAGGGCACGACGCGCCGACGGCGACCGCTAGTGCGTCTGTAACACCACCCCCGTCGCTGACTCCGATGCCGACCGCGTCACCGACCGTGACTGCCACGGTCGCGCGCTGTCCTTCGCGACAGCCAACGGAGTGTGGAGGCGCGGTGCTCGTGTGTGACAACCGATGCTGTCGCTGCGAGCAGCCGACGCCGAGACCCAGTCTCACATCGATCGCTACACCGATCATGACCCCACCGGTGCGGAGTGAGAGCGCGACACCGACGGCCACGACAGCAGCACCAACCGCGACGGCCGGCGATGGCTGCCCATGCGGCGCTCGGTGTTTGCTCGGTGGCACTGTTCCGGGCGAGTGCCGCCCACACCCCGTTTCACCCGGCGCCTGCGTATGCGTGGAACTGATCGCCAAGCCGACACCGACGCCGACATGCGCACCCACAGGCACGCCCTACTCCAGCGACCACTGCCAACCGTGCCCGACGATTCGCGAGGGATGCTACGCCTCGGCGTGCGGGCAGTGCATCCCGAACCCCACGGCAACGCCCACCCCATCACCCACCGCAACGGCGACGCTGTGCTTTGGCGGCGCGTCGGTGTCGTGCGGCACCGATCTCCGAGTGCAGCTCAGTGCCGACGACAGCCGGCTCTTTGACGACTCTGAGCTGGACTACCGAATCGTTGTCATGAACCGCAGCGCCGACCGTCTGGCCGATGTGACGATGATCGACAAAATCGAATTCTACGAGGAAGGATCGTTCCCACGAGTCGCCGTTGAGACCAGCCAGGGAAGTTGCAACGGATACGATAGCGTGACGTGCTTACTCGGCGACCTCGATCCGAACGCCAGCGCCACCATCGACATTCATCTGAGCGCCATTTTTCGTTACCTTCGCTACTCCTACGAGGCCGGCATCGTCGCCACCGTGAGCGCTCAAGGGATCGGGCCCACGGAGGCGAGTCTCGGCACGCATGTTCGGCCGCAACCTACGCCACCCGCGGTCTGCAACCCTCCTCATGTTGATCCCGTCACATCGCCGACCAACGCGTTGACGCAACGGGTCGCAGGGACCATCGACGCTTCGGGCTTCGCGCCGTACTTGACCATCTGCAGTGAAGCAGGCTGCGGTCCGAGCGGTCTGCCGAGCGTTCCCCCGCAGGGGTATCGGTTTGCGGTCCAAGTCCCGCTTCAGCCAGGCGTGCTCAACCACGTGCGCGCATGCATTACAGAGGTGTTTCCGCTCGTCTGCTCTCGGTGCACGACCACTGACGTCAACGGCGCACCGCTGGACATACTTCAGACCAGCGCAACATTCACACGAACGCCCACACCAACCCAGCCGCCAGAGGTCGCATGAGAGTCTTGCAAGTTTTCCGGCTTCCGCGCAGGAGGCACTTGATTGCGAGCGCACTATCCGTGCTCCTCATCGGCTGCGGCGGCAGTAGCGAAGGCGCTGCGCATCCAACCGCGAGCCCGACGCTCGTCCCAACCGCCACCAAAGAACTGACCGCAACACCAACGCCCCCGCCGACGCAGTCACCGACCGCGAGCGGCACACCGACAGCTTCGGTTACGTCGACGGCCACCGTTACGCCGACACCCACGTCCTCGCAGACACCGACCCTCACCTCGTGCGGAGTGGCGGCGCCTCCGCTCGTTGATCCAGTGATCTCCCCCACCGATCTTCTGCAGCAGACCATCACTGGATTCGCGCACTTAACCGGAGCCCGATCCATCATCATTTCGAGTGAGGGTAGGTGCCAGGTCGACCGCGAGTTCAACCTCCGCTTCAGCGCCACGTGCACGCTGCTGCCGAATCAGATCAACCACGTGGAAGTGTGCTTGTACAACTCCTGCGGCGCCGTCCAGAAAGCGTGTACCCGACGCGATGTGAACGGGGCTCCTCTGGAAATCGCTCAGGTTGCCAGCTTGCCAACGTTGACCCCGACTCCGTCGCCCACAACTCCGGCCGTGACGCCCACGAGCACTCCGACCCCTTCGCCGACTTGCGGCCAAACGGTCTTCCAGTTCTGTCCCGACGGAGTGACGACGTGCCCGCGCAACGGCGACCTCTGCTGCGTCTGTGAGGCGACTCGTACACCCACGCCGACGCCAACGATCACAAGTACGAGCACGCCGGATTGTGGAGCAATTGCACCGCGCCTCGATCCGCTTCCAGTCTCGACGGACGAGTTGAAGATCCACGTCACCGGCACCTACACCGCGTTCGCACCGGATACGTCGATCAGCGTGTGCAGCGAAGCCGCTTGCTTCTACCAAGCTTATGTCTCCGACCAACCGAGTTCCTACCATCAACTCGCCTTCGATCTCACGCTGAAGCCCAACGGCGTGAACCACATCACCGCCTGCGGCCGTTCGGGCTTCTGCAGGAACCGCGAGTGCAAGCCGCCGATCGAGATCCTCCAAACGTGCGTAGAGACCGTCCACCCTGACTGCCTCGGTGCGACGAGCTGCGGGCCATGTTGCCTATGTGGGGCGACAAACACCCGGACCCCCACGCCAACTGCAACGGCGCCGACGCCGACCATCACACCGACAGCGCCGACACCGACGATCACTCGGACACCACTCGTCGGTCGCTTTGCGTACATCACCAACTACGGTGGTGACTCTGTCACCGTGATCGATACGGCGACCAACACGATCGTCACCGACGTCACGGTCGGCCGCGCACCGTTCCGCGTAGCGACGACGCCCGACGGGCGCTTTGCCTTGGTGACGCGGCCACTCGACGATCTGGTCACCATCATCGCGACGCTCAACAACTCAGTGGTCGCGAATGTCCGCGTGTTCCGACCGAGCGGTATCGGTATCAGCCCCGACGGCGCCACCGCATACGTCAGCGAATCGATCTTCGGAACGGTCGCAGCCATCAATGTGCAGGCCGGAATAGTGCAGGCGGCCGTCTGTGTTGGGGGACTACCGGATGACGTCGCCGTGGCACCTGACGGAGACATCCTGTACGTGACCGACCGCGAGACACCAACGCTTCACATCGTCGATCTCGACGAGCGGCTCACGCTGCAACGCTCGCTGCCAGTGTCAGCACGAACGGGCGCGGTGGCCGTGGCACCCGACGGCGCAACCGCTTACGTCGGCAGTACCTCTGCTCAACTCGGCAGCCTCTGGTCATTCGACACCGCCGCGTTGATGTTTGTCGATCACGTCGACTTCGGCACGGCGCAGCCCGCGGCCGTGCGCGTCACGGCCGACGGCACGGCCGTCTTTGTCACCGATGTTCCGTCCGGGTCCGTCTCGGTCGTCGAGCCGGACACCCTGCACTTGAAAGAATCCATCGCGGCGGGCGACGCCCTACGTGGCATCGCGTTCACACCCGACACGGCGCTGGCGTACGTGGCCGATCAAGCGGCGAGCACAGTGATCGTGCTCGACACCGTGCACGGAACCGTGGCGTCGACCATCGAAGGGCTGAGCAATCCCGCCGACGTGGCCATTGCGGATCTCCGCTCGCCCACCCCGTGCGACGGCGGTGCCGTTTGCACCCCGAGGCCCACCTTCACCCACCGGCCGACGCGCACACGTACCCCGACGCTCACACCGACGCTGACGCTGACACCAACCGATACACCGACGCCGACACAAACACTGACCCCCTGCTTCGCGAACCAGGGCACGCCGTGCACACCGCTACCGACGGCGACACCAACGCGAAGCGTTACAGCAACGGCCGCCCTCAACGCCACCTCAACCATAACAGCGACCCGTACTCCGACACTCTGCCCGCCCGATCAATTCCGTGGATGCGCGTGCAGTGGCCCTCCTGCGTGCGCGTGTCTGGTCTGCCCGCCCTGTCCGCCCGGCTACTTTCTCAGCGCAACGCCGGGAAAGTGCGCGTGCGGCTTCGGACCCAGCCCAACGCCGACGCAAACGCACCCCGGAAGCGTCACGCGCGCCCCGGTCGCGACGTTTACGCCCACAATCACTCCGATGACGCCGACCGTGTCGCCGACCTGCAGCCAAACCGTTTTTCAATTCTGTCCCGACGGCGTGACGACGTGCTCGCGCATCGGCAACGCCTGCTGCATCTGTGAGGCGACGAACACTCCGAGTGCGACGCCGACTCCGACGTCAACCTGCGCGCCGACCGGCACGCCGTATCACAGCGATGACTGCCGTCCGTGCCCGACAATTCGCGAGGGATGCTACGCCTCCGGGTGCGGACAGTGTATCCAGAACCCCACGGCAACTCCGACACCGACGGTTCCGACACCGACAGCCACGCCTACCGCCACGCACACACCGGCGTTGTGCGTGACGGGTCTGAACCCTGAGATGGCTTCTGTTCCAGGCACAGGCGGATCTGCGTGTACCAATGTCATCGCCCCCGCGGATTGCTGTTGGGAGGCTCGGGTTCGGTATGGATACGTCTTGGAACAAGGCTGCGGCAATGGCGTCGTATGCTACTCGCTCGGGTTCAACGACGGACAGTCTTTTCGCCTCTACATCGATGTGGGCAGCCGGACGTTCGTGGTCTCTCAAAGCATGCCGTCTTCGCCTACCACGAGCAGTACCGCCACGGTGACCGTGACGCCGACGGCGACACGCACCCTCAAGCCGACTCAGACGCCGACAACGACGCCCACGATCACGCACACACGCAAGCCGACCGCGACATCGACTCCGTCGTTCACGCGCCGGCCGACACAAACGCCGACGCCGTCGTCGACTCCGCGACCGACACGATCGCCTACGGCCAGCGTCACTCCGACACCGAGCAAGACGCCACGACCGTCGATCACTCCAACGCCGACGCCCACGCAGACCCCGCTCATCGGCCGTTTCGCCTACGTTACCAACTACGGTGGCGACTCGGTGTCGGTCATCGACTTGGCGACCAACGCGATTGTCCGCAACACCGTCGTCGGCCGCGCGCCGTTCCACATCGCGATTACACCAGATGGGCGCTTTGCCTACGTGACGCGTCCGCTCGATGATCTGGTGTCGGTCATCGATACAGCCAGTAACAGCGTGATTCGCGACATTCGCGTCGACCGGTGGCCGGCCGGGATTGCGATCAGCCCCGACGCGCGAACCGTCTACGTCGCCAGCGAGGTCGCCGGGGTCGTCGATGTGATTGACGTCGGAAGCAATGCTATTCGCGGCATCGTCGCCGTGGGCGGTGAACCGAGTAGTTTGGCGGTCGCACCGGGCGGCGCATCTGTGTACGTGACGAACTCGCGATCCACCTGCTTGTCCGTGGTGGACGTTGAAACCCTCGGGCGGGCCGACCACTCGATCGGTTTACCCAGTGGTGTTGTGGCCGCGTCACCGGATGGCGCGCGGCTCTATGTCAGCACCCACCACCCGTTCGCCGATGCCTTGTCGTTTGTCGACCCGACCAGCTTCGCTATCGGCTCGAAGATCGACTTCGGCGTCGCGTTGCCACAGGGTGTCGCGGTCAGTGCAAACAGTGCACGGGTGTACGTGACGGACGCCCCGGTTGGATTTGTCTCGATCATTGATCCGTCGGCCGGGTCCGTCATCGGCTCCGTTGGTGTGGGAATCTATCCGCGCGGGATCGCCCTCACATCGGATGGGACGCTGGCATACGTGGCGAACGAGGCGTCGCGCTCCGTGTCCGTCATCGATACGGAGACGATCACAGTCGCGCGCACGATTTCGTTTCCAAACTATCCCGTCGATGTCGCGATTGCCGATCTCCGCGCGCGAACATGCGTTGGCGACGCACCCTGTACGGCGACGCCGACGTTCACCACGCGGCCGACACACTCCGCAACACCAACGCCAACGGTGACACTGGGAGTCCCGTGTTTTGGCGGCATCACTTGCACGCCGATGGGTACGTCAACGAGGACACCCACCGCCACGGTGACGCACACCCGTACGCCGTGCCCGGCTGGGTCCTTCGCCAGCTGTACGTATCCCAGCAGCAGCCCCGACTGCGGGGCGGATACCCGATGCGAATGCATCGCGTGCCCGCAGTGCCCGCCAAATCAGGTCCGACCTTTCGGGCTCGGCGACTGTCTCTGCATCCGCGAGCCCACTCCGACTGTACAGCCGCCCGCCACGCCACGGGCTACTCCCACACCAACCAAGATATCGCTCGCGTCAATGGGAGTTGCATGACGGCTTCGTGGATTTCCCGAAGCCGGTTGCTGCGCTCGCGGCATGTGCTTGCGACCGCACTATTCGCGCTCCTCGTCGGTTGCGGCGGCAGTGGCAGCGGTGCGCTGCCGACGCCCTCGCCGACGTTACTGCCGACCGCGTCGCCAACGATGAGCGCGCCGACCCCGACCGTATCCGCAACGCCGAGCAACACCGCAGCGCCCACGGACTCGCCGACTCCAACGCCCACCTGCGCTCCGACCGGCACGCCGTATCACAGCGATGACTGCCAATCGTGTCCTACAATTCGTGAAGGCTGCTACGCCTCGGCGTGCGGCCAATGTATCCCGAACCCGACGTTGACACCGACACCGAAGGGTCCGACGCCTTCACCTACCTGCGCAGGGATCATCTTCGCGTTCTGCCCGGGCGATACCTGCGGCCCGTGCTGCATGTGCGAAGCGACCACTACGCCGACGCCTCCGGGCAAAGTGACCAACACGCCGGGTGCCACCCCGCTGCGAACGCCGGTGTGCGCTGGACCGTGCCCCGACCTCGTGGCGAGCCAAGTTGGCTTGTTCTCCTTTTACGGTTGCATCGTTTCGTTCAGTGATTGGTTGGCTCTTCCGCGCGATGTGCGGGTGTGCGTCACCAATTTTGGCAATGCCGCGGCCGGGTCGTTCCATGTTTCGGTCGGACCTCCGGTCTCGACCGTCTTGACGGTGAACGGGCTCGCGGCCGGCGGTTCCTCATGCATGACGTTCCCGCACGGAAGCGAATTTCCCAGGCTCGACGTGTTCGCCGATTCCCTCAACGAAGTCGACGAGAGCGACGAGTCGAACAACAAGGCCGCCTACGCCCCGACCGGAACGCCGCCGACTATATGTACCCCGACGCCCACCCCTCCGGCGTCGCCTCCAACCGTCACGGCGACGGCGACTCGATCAGGGGGCACGCCCACCTCCACACCAACGATCACGCCGACTCCGACGAAGACACCCTCGCTGATTCCCGCGGCCTTCATCTGATTCGGTAGGGCGGGCGGCTCGCCCGCCGTGCAGGCAGGGACGCCTGCACCCACCAGGACTCTTCCTTCGTGCCCTTCGTGTCTTCGTGGTGAACTCCGTTCGGCCGCGTTGCTTCTGCGCTGAACCGGCCTCTGCACCGGAAGACGCAATCACTATCGTCGGCGCGCGCCAGAACAATCGGAAAGGGATCCGGCGCTCAGTCGGGGATCTCGACTTCGACGTGGTCCCCGACGATAGCGGCGGCGTAGACGGCGACGCCGCGCGTAGCGGGGCCGCGCTCGACGGCACCGGTTTGCAAGTTGAAACATGAGCCGTGCGTGCGACAGGACACGCGGCCATCATTGATCAAGCCGTCATGCAGGGGAAAGCCGCGATGCGGGCAGACGTTGTCGATTGCAAAGACGTCGGTGCCAACCCGGAAGATCGCCAGGCGCCGCGCCCCAACGTTGACGGCGATGCCGCGCCGCTCGGGAAAGTCGGCGACAAGTCCAATCATGACGCGAGACATCGGAGAGTTGTTGGCGTTCGTGCCTGGCCGGTGACTCTCGCGACGGGTCCGCACCGTAGCGCGGACCCGTCGCGCCCCCCTCAGAGCCCCGCGCGCGCCTGCCAAGCAGCGTGAACGCGGAATTGCTTCGTTGATGGCGATGTGTTCGGCACTGCTCGACCAAGTCGGTGGCCGCAATTAGCACAGCAGCAAAGCCGTCAGCAAGGAAAAACTTCTTCGTCGGATGTTCGGCCAGCATCAGTGGCCCCTCGATACGCAGCCCTTCGATACGCGACCTTCGGCGGCTACTCAGTGCCGCTACTCGGGGAAGCGGTTTCTTTCTCGGCGAATTCAATACCCGTTTGCCCGAGTAGATCGCGAAGCGATCGTATCGAGGGCCTACTTGTGCAAAGTCCATCGTCGGTGCTACTCGGAGCCGGCGCGCGAACTCACGCAGGCAACGACCCCAAAGGAGATATGCATGGATGCGTTCAAGGACCGAGTGGCGGTCATCACCGGTGGCGCCGGCGGGATTGGCCTCACCATGGCGCGAGCGTTTGCCGCGCGCGGCGCGAAGCTGGTGCTGGCCGATCTCGACGAGGCAGCGCTGCAGCGGGCGACCACCGAGCTGACCACCGCCGGGGCCGCGGTGCTCGGAGTCCGAACCGATGTGACCAAGCTCGCCAGCGTGCAGGCACTGGCCGAGGCGACGACGCAGCGCTTCGGTGCGGTCCACATCGTCTGCAACAACGCCGGCGTCGCCACCTTTGGTGAGATCTGCGAGTCGACGCATCAGGACTGGGAGTTCACGATGAACGTGAACTTCTGGGGCGTGGTGCACGGCGTCGAAACCTTTGTGCCTCGGCTGATCGCGCAAGGCACCGGCGGCCACATCGTCAACACCGCGTCGATGGCGGGGTTGGTCGGCATGCAATGGCTGGGCATCTACTGCGCTTCGAAATTCGCGGTGGTCGGGTTGACCGAAGCGCTGCAGCGCGAGCTCAAGCCGCGCGGCATCGGCGTCAGCGTGCTGTGCCCGATGATCGTCGCCACCAATATCAATCAGAACTCGGTGCGCATGCGTCCCACCGAGCTGCGCAACCCGGGCGAGCAACCCCTGCTGGAGAACGGCGCACCGGTCGATGTGCCAGACGGCGCAATGAAGGGCGGCACCATCGCGCCCGAAGAAGTCGCCCGCCGCGTCGTGCGCGCGATCGAGCGCAAGGACCTCTACATTCTTACGCATCCGGAGCAACGCGAGTTCCTGCGGCGGCGAGCCAAGAGACTCGATGCGATGTTCGAGGAGGGGACCTGGTGAACGATCTATTTTCGATTCAAGGCAAAGTGGCCGTCGTCACCGGCGGTTCACGTGGTATCGGGCTGATGATCGCGCGCGGCTTCGTCGAACACGGCGCGAAAGTGTACATCGCGTCGCGCAAGCAAGCGGATTGCGACAAAGTGGTCGCCGAGTTGTCGCCACACGGCCCCTGCGTGGCAATTGCCGCCGATCTCTCGACCGAGGCGGAGTGCAATCGCCTGGCGCAAGCGATCGCCGCGCGCGAGTCTGCCGTGCACATCTTGGTGAACAACGCCGGCGCCAACTGGGGCGCGCCGTTGGAGGAGTTTCCGGATTCGGCGTGGGACAAGGTGTTGGCGCTCAACGTGAAGGGTGTCTTTCATCTTACGCGCGCCTTGCTGCCGCAGCTCAAGCAGGGCGCGCGGCCCGGCGATCCGGCGCGCGTCATCAACATCGGGTCGATCGACGGATTGAAAGTCCCGCTACTGGAGACCTACGCGTACTCGGCCAGCAAGGCTGCCGTGCATCACCTGACGCGCGCGTTGGCGATGAAGCTGGCCAGCGATGGCATTACGGTGAACGCAATCGCGCCCGGTCCGTTCGAAAGCAAGATGATGGCAGTGACGCTCGATCGCTTTCGCGACGCCATCGTTGCGTCGTGCCCGCTGGGTCGTATCGGCGAACCGGAAGACATGGCCGGCACCGCGATCTTCCTCGCTTCGCGCGCCGGCGCTTACATCACCGGTGCCGTGTTGCCGGTCGACGGCGGCATCTCGACACGCTGAGCGACACATTCACCGCGGGCGTGCCTTGGCCTTGTCGCGCGCGGCGGCGATGGTCGTCGCCGGCACCGGGTCCCAGCGCGCGGCGCCCTTGCGGAACAGACCGGGCAGCAAGGCTTTGAACAAGAACACCCAGCGCAGTGATTTGGGTACGGTCATCTCGTGGCGCTTCTTTTCGATGCACTCGAAGACCGCGTCGGAGATCAGGCTCGGCGGATATTTCTTGCCGCGATAGCGCACCGGTGCTTCGGACGCGGCTTTGTCCCAAATCTCGGTGTCGATCGGGCCGACGTGAATGACAGCCGGATGAATGTTCGAGCCGACGAGATCGAGCCACAAGCCTTCGGTGAATCCAGTGAGCGCGAACTTTGAGGCGGCATAGACGGTTTCGCGCGGCGGCGGGATCTTCCCCGCGCCCGACGAGATGTTGATGATGTAGCCTTCGCCCTGGCGCAGCATCGCCGGCAGCGCGGCGACTGTGAGATACGCCGGTGCGAGAAAGTTCACCCGCATCGTGTAGTCAATGTCTTCGGGCGTCACATCGAAGAATTGCTTGTGCTTGGGAATGCCGGCGTTGTTGACCAGGATGTCGAGCCGACCGAATCGTTCGA
Organism: Deltaproteobacteria bacterium; assembly: GCA_016178705.1. NCBI lineage: Bacteria > Pseudomonadati > Myxococcota > Myxococcia > Deltaproteobacteria bacterium. Next base: position 190,984 of record JACOST010000014.1, read on the forward strand.
CGGCGCGCGCCACGACCGCTTCGGCGAACGCTCGCTCGGCGAGATCACCGACGCATGACTCCACCTCGACACCGACCGCGCGGCACTGCACGGCGACCTCTTCCAAGAGTGCCGCGCGTCGCGCGGCGAGCACCACATGCGCGCCACGGCGCGCGAAGTCGAGGGCGATCTGCTTGCCGATGCCCGACGACGCGCCGGTGATCAGCGCGACTTTTCCGCGATAGTCCATCCGTGTCCCTTCAAGCACAGGGCAGGAAGGCGAGTAAAGGCGCGGGCGCACAAAGACTCGCCGCCCCTCGATACGCCGCCCTTCGATACGAAGCCTGCGGCGTCTCCTCAGTGCGACTACTCGGGGAAGCGGTTCCTTTCTTGAGGAGCCCAATGTCCGTTTGCCCGAGTAGATCGCGAAGCGAGCGTATCGAGGGCCTTCTTGAGTCTCCGCCGACTTTGCGTTGAATTCCTTTCCTCGGAGTGAGATTAAAGGAAAGCCAGAAAGAGGAGCGTGCATGGAGCGTGTCTGCGGGCCGGAGCGATCGGGTGGGCAGGGGCTGGATCCGAACCAAGACGAGTCGGGCGATCGCGCGATTCTCGCGTTGCTCACCGATCCCCACGTGCACGAGCACATGGACCTGGCCATCACCTGCCGCGGCGACGCGTATGAAGTCTGGGCGCAGCGCGGCATGATCCGCTTTCAGCGTCTGCTCGCCAACGGACATTTCGAGTACAAGGTGATCGAGCAGATCGGCAACAACCCGATTGCCGATCAGCGCCACACGCCGATCGCGACGTGTGCGGAGGAACTATCCGCCGCCGCCGCATCGGGACATCCGACCGAAGACGTCAACCATGCGTTCATCGAACCGTCGCAGGTCAGTTATCCGTACGCGTACGAACGCATCGCGCAACTGTTCGACAGCCCCAACGCGCCGGACATCGTGGTCAGCGCGAAGGCTTACGCGTTCGGACTCCAAGCCGGTCAGCACGGCGCACTCGACATCGTGCAGTCGCGTGCGCCGCTGGCGTTCGCCGGGCCCGGCATCAAGCCCGGGCTCTACGAGTCCGCGCCGCGCCACGTCGACATCGCCCCGACGGTTTGCCGACTGATGCGTTTTCCGTTGATCGACGGCAAGGACGGTACCGGCCGCACGGCGGGCGAGCGCGGTGTTGCGGCCGACGTGTATCTCAAACGACAGGATGGGCGCGTGCTCGACGAGATCGTCGATACGAGCGCCAAACCCGAACGGGTCTACTTCGTCATCTTCGACGGCCTGAGCAACAGCGAGCTGCGCCACCTGCTCGACACCAACGATGCAATCATCACTAATCTGCGCCGGCTCCTCGATCGCAGCGCGCGCTTCGTCTACGGCTCGACGGTGAACTTTCCGTCGATCACCTGGCCGAGCCACAGCACCATCTTCACCGGCGCATACTGCGGCCATCACGACATCGTGAACCCGAGTTACTACGACCGCGCCGCGCGGCAACCGCTCGCGCCGCAAGGCCAGGGCGTGCAAACCGAACGCTATCTCGGCGACGGCGTCGAGACGCTGTACGAGGCGTTTCATCGCGTGCTCGGTCCCGCGGCATTCACGGCGAACATCCATGAGCCGCAGGGACGTGGCGCCGATCACGCCGCGCTGGAGCGACGCATCGTCGGTCCGCGCGATCGCATGAAGGCGCTCACGGCGGAGTTCGGCGCGGCGATTCATCCACGCTACCTCGCCGACGGCCACGAAGGGGTGCAGCGCGAAGCCGTGCTCGACACGCGCGGCATGGCCCAGCTCTTTGTGCTCTTCGACGACCCGTCGCACCCACTGCCTGTGCTGGTTGCGCACGAGTTCGCGCTGACCGACGGCGCCGGCCACGACTACGGCCCGCACGGTAGCGGTCTGCGCACCGCGATCGCCGAGACCGACACGCGCCTCGGGCATGTTCTCGACATGCTGGAAGCGAAAGGCCTGGTCGATTCGACCCTGTTCGTCTTCACCAGCGATCACGGCATGGCGGCGCAGGACGTGAGCTTGCGCGCCAACCCCGCGCGGCATCTCGAACGCATCGGCATGAAGACGGTGACCGGCGAGCCGATGATTTGGCTGCGCGATCTCGCGGTGGAAGTCGCACCGGCGCCCGACGGCCGCACCGCGCGGGTCACCGTGCTCGACAACGACGCGGATCAATCCGGCGAGCAGCCACCGATCAAGAACGCCGAGGTGATCGTCCACACGCATGCGGACAACGTCATCGCCCGCTTGCAGACCACCGACGCCGGCGTCGCGGGCTTTGCCACGCCGCCCGACATCGAACCGTCCGCCATCGCCCTGTCCGTTCGTCACCCCGACTACAACCCGCGCCATCTGCGCCTCGACGGCACGCGCATCGGCATCGATCTGCGCGAGCAGTTGTACGGGAACCGCACCGGTTGACGAAGAATCAAGGCGTCAGGAGAGCCGTATGACCCAGCGCAAACCTGCCGGGCAAACGTGGGAGTCGTGGATCGAACAACAGGTCCGGGCAGCGCAGCAAGACGGGCAGTTCGACAATTTGTCGGGAAAGGGAAAACCGATCCCCGGACTCGATGGTCCGCACGATCCGATGTGGTGGCTGAAGGATCTTGTCCGACGCGAGAAGGTCTCCGATGTCCCTGCTGCGATGGCGATTAGAGTGAAGGTCGAGCGCGAGATCGAGAAGCTGTGGACGCTCACCCGCGAAGCCGACGTGCGTGCTCGCATCGCTGCGCTCAACCGGGAAATCGCCAAGGTCAACCGTACGACGGTGTCCGGACCGCCGACGAGTCTTGGGCTGCTCGACGCGGAAGCAATCGTGCGCCAATGGCGCGAGCGGCAAGTATCGACGCGCTAGCCTTCGTCGCCGAACACGGCGTCGTCCTCGAATCGGCGCGCGGGCCGGTGCCGAATCTGGCGCAGGCAATCGCCGGCGAACCGATTCGCGGCAGTTGGTGGGGGCATCCACGCGGCAACGCCATCCACAACGCGACCTGTGCGGTGCGCGACTCACCTGATGTGCTGGTCTGCCGCCTGATCGGCGGCAAGATCACCTACGTGCACCGCCGGCTGTGGCCGGCATTGGTGCGGTTGGCGTCGCAGTTCAAGCCGGCGCAACTGGCCGCGATTCGTGAACAGCATACCGCGAGCGGCAAACACCGCGTCGTCACCACCACGTTCCCGCGCTGGGTGACCCCGGAGATTCGCGCAGCAGCCGCGCGATTGTCGAAAGAAGCAGCGAGGCAGTTGTTGGGCGCGGCTATTTCTTGAGCGCGTCGCCGATGCGGGTGAGCGCCTCGTCGATGTCGGCGGTCGACACGTCGAGATGGGTCACCGCGCGGAACACCTGCGCACTAACTGGATTCATCAAGAGCTGCCGAACGCTGATCGAGCGCAGGAACTCCATCGTGTTGTTGACGTGGAAGAGCACGATATTGGTTTCCGGCGCCGGATCGACGACGAGCCCGAGCCGCGTCAGCCCGTCCGCCAAGCGGCGCGCGTTGCGGTGATCGTCGGCGAGTCGGTCGACATGATGTTCGAGCGCGTACAACCCCGCCGCGGCGAGAATGCCCGCTTGCCGCATGCCGCCGCCGTACATTTTGCGGAAGCGATGGACGCGGTCGATGACCTCGGCCGAACCGCACACCAGCGAGCCGATCGGCGCGCCGAGACCCTTCGACAAACAGAACGACACCGTGTCGAACGGTTCGGCCCATGTCGCCGCGGGGATGCCGCTGGCCACCACGGCGTTGAACAGGCGCGCACCGTCGAGGTGCAACTTCAAGCCGTGTGCGCGCGCGGCCGCGACCACGCGTTGGAGTTGCTCGAAGGGGAACACCCGACCACCGGCGGTATTGTGGGTGTTCTCGATCGCCACCACCGTCGTCGGCGCATAGTGATGATCGCCAGGACTGACACCGGCGTGAACGTCGTCGGCGTCGAACACACCGCCGCTTCCAATGCTCCGGGTCTGCACACCGGCCAGCGCGGCGGCGGCGCCCGACTCGTATTTCAGAATGTGCGCGCCGTCGCTCGCCAGCATCACCTCGCCGTGATGGGTCAGCGCGCGGATCGCGAGTTGATTCGCCATCGTGCCCGACGGCACGAAGATCGCGGCTTCCTTGCCGAGCCGTTGCGCCGCGACCCGTTGCAGCTCGTTGACGGTGGGATCTTCGCCGTAGACGTCGTCGCCGACTTCGGCGCCGGCCATGGCCGCACGCATCGCCGGCGTCGGCTTGGTGACCGTGTCGCTGCGCAGATCGATCGTCTTCATGGCGCGGCATCATAGCGCGCTGCGGGTCCGACCAGAACCCCACTGCCGGCGAGCGTGAAGGAACCGCTCAGAGAAGCGCCGAGTCGTGAGACACCACGCGTGTCCCAGCAACCGCAGACTCGTTCCCCACCAAGCTGGGAAGGTGCACGCGCACCTGCGCCAGCAGCTCTTCGTCGGAGATCGACGTCGTACGCTCGTGCCGGTACTGGTCGTCGACCCACTCGGTGATGTGCTTCACCGCATCGGACTTCTTGTCCACTCGCGCCGTCGCCGGGATATGGAAGTACGAGTTGATCCACCACGACACGCCGGCGGTGCCGGAGGTTTTGTCGATGGCTACACGCGGCGGCCGGCCGAGCACGGCGGTGGTGTCGAAGACGTTGTAGATCTCTTCGTCCTTCAGCAACCCGTCGGCGTGAATCCCGGCGCGGGTGACGTTGAAGTCGCGCCCGACGAACGGATAGCTCGGCGGAATGCGATAGTTCAGTTCGCGTTCGAAGTACTCGCCAATCTCAGTGATAACGGACGTGTCCATGCCGTTCGCGTCGCCGGTGAGCGAAATGTACTCCATCACCAGCCCCTCGACTGGCGGATTGCCGGTGCGCTCGCCGAGGCCAAGCAGGGTGCCGTTCGCGTACATGCAGCCGTACAGCCACGCGGCCGACGCGTTGGCGAGCACCTTGTGGAAGTCGTTGTGCCCGTGCCACTCGAGACAGTCGGACGGCACACCGCACTCGCGCCGCAATCCCTGAATCAGCTTGGGGACGCTGCGCGGCAGGGCCACGCCGGGCAGCGGCACGCCGAAACCGAGCGTGTCGCAGACGCGGATTTTGATCGGCATGCCGCTCGCCTCGCTCAGCCGCATCAGCTCGCACACAAATGGTGCGACGAAGCCGTAAAAGTCCGCCCGCGTCGCATCTTCGAGATGGCAGCGAATGCGCACGCCGGCATCGAGCGCGGCTTGCACGATGCGCAGGTAGTCATCAAGCGCCTCGCGCCGCGTCTTCTTCAGCTTGCGGAAGATGTGGTAGTCGGAGCACGAAGTGAGAATGCCCGTCTCTTCGAGCCCCATCTCCTTGACCAGGCGAAAATCCGACGCCACCGCGCGAATCCATCCTGTCACCTCCGGAAAGCTATACCCGAGCGCCAGACACTGCTCGACCGCCGCGCGGTCGACGTCGGAGTAGAGAAAGAACTCCGCTTGGCGGATGATTCCGTTCGGCCCGCCGAGGCGATGGAGCATGCGATAGAGATCAAGGATCTGCCGCACGGTGTAGGGCGGCCGCGCCTGTTGGCCATCACGGAAGGTCGTGTCGGTGATGTAGAACGCCGGCGCGGGGTCGAGCGGTTCCGTCGAGCCGTCGAGCACGATGCGTGGTGGCGCGTCGTACGGAAACATCTCGCGCAACAAGTTGGGCTCATCGACGTCCTGCAGCGCGAAACCGCTCGCAACCGGAGACGCCCCGGCGCGTCGTGCACCGTTCGTGTGTTCTGCGATCATCGGCAACCTCCCACATCGCCACCGCGGGCGCGCGCCTGGCGCGCTCGGTTGTGTCCGCCGTGGCCTGCTTTGTGGTCGATACTATCGCTGATCAATACATTGTCAACGTTGAGCGATAAATCAATATTAGGACGAAACCGGCTCGCCGGCGGCGGCTGAAAACGCGGACTGTCCCGTGGTTTCGAGGACGCGCTGCCAAATCGGCCCGTCCGGATCGAGTTGCCGCCGGCTGGCCACCGCGAGCGGAATCGGCACATGCGTCAGTTGCTGATTCCAGAAGCCGACCATCATGTTCGTGCGGCCGCTCATGCCCGCGTGCACCGCGTGTTGGCCGAGCGCGAGACAGAATTCCGCGTCCATCGAGTTCGCCGGCTGGCTGCGAATGCTGTAGCTCGGATCGAGATAGCGGACGGTGACCTCGGCGCCGCGCGCGGCGAAGTGCTGCGCGATTCGTTCCCTGAGAAACGGCCCAACGTCTTTGAGCTTCACATTGCCCGAGGCGTCATGCGCGCCACCCGGCTCGTGAATGAGCTCTTGCCCCGCGCCTTCGGCGACCACGATGACGGCATGGTGTTTCCGCTCGAGCCGGCGCTCCAGGGCCTGAAGCACTCCCGCCTCGCCATCCAGCGCGAACGGTGCTTCCGGCACCAGGCAGAAGTTGACGTCGCAGCTCGCCAGCGTGGCATGCGCCGCAATGAAGCCGGCCTGCCGACCCATCAACTTCACCAGGCCGACGCCGTTCCATGCCCCGAGCGCTTCTTGATGCGCGCCGTTGATGACCATACGCGCGGCCTCCACCGCGGTGGCGAAGCCGAAGCTGCGCGTGATCCATTGAATGTCGTTGTCGATGGTCTTCGGAATCCCGATCACACCGATGCGCTCGCCGCGACGCGCGATCTCCGCACTCAGCGCCGCCGCGCCCTTCAGGGAGCCATCACCGCCGATGACGAAGAGAATTCCGATGCGCCGCCGCACCAGCGTGTCAACCATGTCGCTGACTGCTTGCGGTCCGCGCGACGATCCCAGCACGGTGCCGCCGAACTCGTGAATGCGGTCCACCATTGCTGGCATCAACGACAGCGGCTCTTGCGCGTTACGCGCCAGGCCGGCGTAGCCGTAGCGAAAGCCGAGGACGCGCCCGACGCCGAAACTGTAGGTGAGGGTCAACACGATCGCGCGAATGACGTTGTTGATCCCCGGGCACAAGCCACCGCAGGTGACGATGCCGCAGGTCAGTGCTTTGGGATCGAAGAACACTTGCCGCCGCGGTCCAGCCGGTTCGAACGCCGGCGGTGATTGCCCGGATCGCAGGTAGGGCTCCAAGTCCGCCACGTCCGCCGAGAGCAACACTCGATGGGCTTCGTCCACAAAGGGCATTCCGCTGCCGAGCAGCGCGCACGGGACAGTGCATGGGCCGAGTGTGGAAACGATCAGTTCGTCGGCAGTCGGGAACGTCATGGCGGACACTCTCATACCACACTCACCTCGCTCCGAAAGAAATCCGAGCGCGGAGGCACGCGCCGAGAGCAATCCGTGTAATCCGCGCAATCCGTTGTAAAGCTTCTGGACGCGATCGCTCCGTTGTTCGGTGTCGCAGCGGATGCTATCGCCACGAGCGGTGATGCGGCTCCGATTGCACACATTTGCCGACAGCGCCCGCGGCGCGCGCGACCTCGCCACCCACCTGGGCACGGCGCCTCCGGCGCTTGTCGAGGTTCACCGCTTTCCCGACGGCGAGACGCTGGTGCGCGTCGCCGCGCCGGTTGCACGCCATGCCGTGCTGGTGCGATCGCTGTTCGATCCGAACACGAAACTAATCGAGACCGTGCTCGCCGCCGACGCCTTGCGCCGCAGCGGCGCACACACCGTAACGTTGGTGGCGCCGTACTTGCCGTACATGCGCCAAGACGCCGTCTTCCGTGCCGGCGAACCGATCTCGCAACGCGTGATCGGCTCGCTGCTGCGGCGTGCGTTCGATCGCGTGCTCACCGTTGAGCCGCACTTGCACCGGACGCGGCACCTCGCGGAGACCTTCGGTCGCGGCGCGCGCGCTCTCTCCGCCGCGCCGGTATTGGCCGAGTGGCTACGGCGGGCCGAGGGCGACATCCTGATCGTCGGACCGGACAGCGAATCGGAGCCGTGGGTGCGGGCAATCGGGCGTGCCGCGCACCGGCCGTGGGTCTTCGGCTCCAAGCAACGACTGGCCGATCGTTCGGTCCGCATTCACTTTCCGCCATTGCCCGCGACCACGAGGGCGGTGATTGTCGACGACATCGCCAGCAGCGGCGCCACGCTCGCCGTCGCCGCGCGGGCGCTGCGGCGCGCCGGTATTCGCACCGTCGACGCGATCGTCGTGCACGCGATCTTCACGCCCGGCGCACTGGCGCGGATTCGCGCGGCCGGGGTACGCCGGATCGTCTCGTGCGACACCGTGCCGCACCCGACCAATCGCATCGCGACGGCACCGCTGTTGGCCGCCGCGCTGGCCGCTCGCTGATCGCAGCGCGCCCTGGTCTGTGGATTTGCAGTCGACGATCAGCCATAAGCCACCAGCCATGTTCCGACTCAAGCATCTGCAGATTGACACGCTGAGTGAGCACGTGGTGTTCATTCACGAAGCGGCCGTACGCGCCGGTAATCTCGGCTTGCAACCGCTCGATCGTGTGCATGTCGTCGGCGATGATCCCGCCGGCGGACCGCCGCGTGAAGTCACCGGCATCCTCAACTTCTGCCGCGATGCGCTGGTGGCGCACGACGAGATCGGCTTGTCGGACGTGACCTTCCGCGATCTCGGTCTGCCCGACGGCGCCGCCGTGCGCGCTACCATTGCGCCGGCCCCGCGCAGCGTCGACTTCGTGCGTCGCAAGTTGCGCGGCAAGCGGCTCGACCGCGCGGCGTTCGACGCGATTCTCACCGACGTCGTTCAACACCGCTACTCGAAGGTCGAGCTGTCGATGTTCGTGCTCGCCTGCGCGTTGCAGACGCTCGACCTCAGCGAGACCGTTGACCTGACGCGGGCGATGATCGCCGCCGGCACCACGCTCGACTTCGGCCCCGGGCCGATCGTCGACAAGCACTGCATCGGCGGTGTGCCCGGGCACCGCACCACGATGGTGGTGGTGCCGATTCTGGCTGCGCTCGGTTTGACGGTGCCGAAGACGTCGTCGCGCGCGATCACCAGCCCCGCCGGTACGGCCGATACGATGGGCGTGCTCGCTGAGGTCGCGCTTTCACCGGCACGCATCCATCAAGTGGTTGAGCAAGCCGGCGCGTGCATCACGTGGGGGGGCGCGCTCGATCTCGCACCAGCCGACGACATCCTCATCACCGTCGAGCGGCCGATGGAGATCGACACCGAGGTGCAAATGGTGGCCTCGATCTTGTCGAAGAAGAAGACCGCGGGCGCGACACATGCCCTGATCGACATTCCCGTCGGTCGGACGGCGAAGATTCGATCCATGCCGGCGGCAGAGCGCTTGGAGGAACTCTTTCGCGCGGTGGCGAAGGAGATCAATCTGCGACTCGAGGTGGTGATTACTGAGGCGCACGGACCGATCGGCTGGGGCATCGGGCCGCGGCTCGAAGCACTCGACGTGCTCGCGGTGTTGCGCCGCACACCCGGCGCGCCGACCGACTTGCGCGAGAAGTCACTCTATCTCGCGGCGCGCATTTTGGAGATGGTCGGCAGCGTGCCGCCTGCGGGCGGCTATCGCGCGGCGCAGCAGGCCCTGGATTCCGGCGCGGCCGAACAGGCGCTCGATCGCATCGTGGCGGCGCAAGGCGCGCGTGAGTTCCCGCCCGAGGCGCCGTACCGCCACACGGTGACGGCGGCTGGCGACGGCCACATTCGCGCGATCGACTGCTGGGAAATCGCACGGGTCGCCAAACGCGCCGGCGCGCCCGCCCACGCCGCGGCCGGGGTGCGGCTGCTGCGCACGGTAGGCGACGTCGTCGCCACGGGCGAGCCGTTGTTCGAAATCCATGCGCAAAGCATGGCGCAGCTCGATTTCGGACGCACGTACGCTGCCGCGCATCCCGACATCTTTTGCTTCGGGTTCTAAATGACCCCGCCGCCCCGCCGCCGGCTTGGCGCGTTGCTGCTGGTCATTGCCGGTGCCATCGGCTGCATCCATCTCTATGGACGCGACTCGATCGATGAGGGCGACAATCTCGCCGCCGGCATGCTGATCGCGCGCGGCTGGGTGCTGTACCGCGACATCTTCTCACACCACTTCCCATTCGCGTACTATTGGAGCGCACTAGTCGCCGCGTTGTGCGGGCCATCGCTGCTGGCATGGCGGCTCTCGCAGTTGCTGTTTCAACTGGCTGCGTTTGGCACCGCGATGTGGCTGACGCCGTTCCCAATCGCGATCGGCATCGCCGCCGTCGTGTGGCGAGCGCTGTCGCCGGCCAATCTCAGCAACATGGTTCTGTACCACAACTTCACCGCGGCGGCGTTGCTGCTGGTCGGCACGCTGACGGTGGCGATCGCGAGCGGCTCTCTACGCCCCGATCGCCGCCACCGCGCGGCACTCAGCGTCGGCGCGATCATCGCGATACTCTCCGATCCACTCGCGGTGTATCCCGTGCTGCTCAGCCTCGCGGTGCTCGCGCTGACTGCGGGCGCCCGCTTCAGCCTGCGCATCGGCGTCGCGGTGGCCGCCGCGATGGCGCTAACCGCGGGCTACCTGTGGGGCAGCGGCGCGCTGGGTGCGTTCACCCACGACGTCCTACGTTTCAACGCAGAGGTGTATGCGAAGTATACCCGCGTCGATCCGTTTCCGCTGTGGCGCACCGCGCAAGTTGCAGCGACCGGACTCGATGTGTTCGATGCGCGGTGGCGCAATGTCTCGCTGGCGTTGCCGCGCCTGATCGAACCGGACCGCTGGATCTTCACCGGCTTGCTGTTGCGGCTGGCGGTGATCGGCGCGAGCGCGATGCTGGTACAGCGCCGGCGCGTGACCGCCGCGATCTATCTTTACCTGTTTGCGGCGCTGCTCCTCGCCGGCATCGGCGACGAGCGCTTCCGCGCCAACGCGTTCGTGCTCGTGGCGTTGTTTGCCGCGGGCGGGTTGGTCTCGGGCGAGTGGCGACGCGACGCGGCCGCGCCGCGGGCCGCGACTCGCGGCGTCCTCGCGGTGACGCGCCTGGTGGTCGCGGCGATGCTGCTGTGGGTGGTCGCGAGCGATCTCCGCGTGAGCCTCACCCATGTCGACCGCTTGAGTTACGCCCACAACTTCGGCGACTACGAGCAGCGAGCCGGGACGATCACCCGCTGGCGCTGTGACCGCGACGACGTCGCTCTCGCCTACTACCCGGCCGATCCGCTGATGCACGTCTTCACCGGCATGCCGCCGGTGTCGCGCTATCTGTTCATGCTGCCGTGGGTCGCCGAGGTCGGCCAACCGGACGTGTTGGCGAGCTTGCCGACCACCGATGCCGTCGTGTCGATCGATCTCTCCGGCGACGTGTGGGGTTATCGCACGCGCGACTATCTCGCACCGATGGTGCAGTTTCTCGACACGCGCTACGTGAAAGTTGCAGACGGGCTGTGGGTGTCGCCGCGGCTCGCGCATGGCTGCGCGCAGTAGCCGCCAACGACGATGACCGTTCACGCGGCGCTCCAACCACCGATCGATGCGCAATCGCTGTCGGGTCTGACGCAGGCCGAAGCCGCCCGCCGCTTGGAGGCCGATGGCTTCAACGAGATCCCGGCGCAAAATCGGCGCAGCGCGGTGGCGATGGTGGCGGGCGTATTGCGCGAGCCGATGTTGCTCCTGCTGCTCGCGACTGGCGCCATCTATCTCGCGCTCGGCACGCTCGGCGAGGCGCTCATGCTGCTGGTCGGCGTATGCCTCGTCATCGCCATCGAACTCTACCAGGAGCACAAGACCGAGCGCGCGCTCGAAGCCTTGCGCGATCTGACCAGCCCGCGCGCACTCGTCATTCGCGATGCTCAGCCGCAGCGCATCCCGGGCCGCGAGGTGGTGCGGGGCGACCTCTTGATCCTGTCGGAGGGCGACCGCGTGCCGGCCGATGCGGCGCTGCTATCGGCGACCCACCTCTGGGTCGACGAATCTCTGCTGACAGGGGAGTCACTCCCAGTGCGCAAGTCGGCGCACACTGAGGCGGCAACGTTTGAACCTGGCGACGAACCGGACCTCGTCTACTCCGGCACGCTGGTCACACGTGGCCACGGCATCGCTCGGGCTGAGCAGACGGGCATGCAGACCGAGATCGGCAAAGTCGGCCGCCGCCTTCAGAGCCTCGAATCGGGTGACACCCTGTTGCGCGCGGAGATGAAGCGCATCGTTCGCATCTTCGCCGTGCTGGGGATCGGTTTGTGCGTGGTGGTGAGCCTGCTCTACGCACTGACCATCGGCGGTTGGCTGCGGGCCTCGCTGGTCGGCATCTCATTGGCGATCTCGATGACACCGGAAGAATTTCCCGTCGTGCTGGCGGTATTCTTCGCACTCGGCGCGTGGCGCATGTCGAAGCGCCGCGTGCTGACGCGGCGCGCGCAAGCCATCGAAGCGCTCGGCGCGGTGACCGTGCTGTGTGTCGACAAGACCGGCACGCTCACGCTCAATCAGATGTCGGTGACTCGTTTGGTCGCGGATGAAGAGGCCGTCGAACTCGTCGACGGCCGGCAACAGGTTCCCGAGCCGTTTCATGCGCTCGCCGAGTTCATGTTGCTGGCGAGTCAACGCGATCCGTTCGACCCCACCGAGTTGGCGCTCAAGCGCTTCGCCGGCGACGCCCTCGCCGACACCGAGCATCTGCACGGCGACTGGCAATTGGTGCGCGAGTATCCGCTCTCCAACGAGTTGCTCGCGCTCTCGCACGTGTGGCGTGCGCCCGACGCTACGGAGTACGTCATCGCGGCCAAGGGCGCCCCCGAAGCAATCGTCGACCTCTGCCACGTGAACGCGGCGCAGGCGGTCGCGATCGCACACAAGGTCACCGGTCTTGCCGAGGACGGCCTGCGCGTGCTCGGCGTCGCGCGCGCCTACTTCCGTCAGACGACCTTGCCCGAGCAACAGCACGACTTTGACTTCGAGTTTCTCGGACTCGTCGGGTTGGCCGATCCGGTGCGCGCCACGGTGCCGCGCGCGATTCGCGAGTGCTACGACGCCGGCATTCGCGTCGTCATGCTGACCGGCGACTACCCCGGCACGGCGCAGAACATCGCCCGCCAGATCGGGCTGGCGGAGTGGCAAACGGTGTTGACCGGCGCTGAGCTGCAGGCGCTCGACGAGGCGGAGCTGGCACGACGTATTCCGCACGTGAACGTGTTCGCGCGTATCGTGCCGGAACAGAAGCTGCGCCTCGTCAACGCGCTCAAGGCAACCGGTGCGGTCGTCGCGATGACCGGCGATGGAGTCAATGACGCGCCGGCGCTCAAGGCCGCGCACATCGGGATCGCGATGGGCGGGCACGGTACCGACGTCGCCCGCGAGGCTGCGGCCATTGTGTTGCTCGACGACGACTTCTCGTCCCTTGTCGAGTCGGTCCGAATGGGTCGGCGTATCTACGACAACCTCAAGCGGGCGATGGCATACATCTTCGCGGTCCACATCCCGATCGCGGGCGCCGCCCTGGTGCCGCTGCTGCTCAAGTGGCCGTTAGTCTTGCTGCCGGTGCATCTCGTCTTTCTCGAACTGATCATCGACCCGGCGTGCTCGCTCGGCTTCGAGGCCGAGCAGGAAGAGGTCGACATCATGACCCGTCCGCCGCGCAACCAGCATGAACTGATGTTCACCCGCAAAATGATCGGGCGCGGTTTGTTGCAAGGGCTCGGCATCCTGGTCACGGTGCTGCTGGTCTTTGGCTGGGCGTTGCGCCACGACCGGGGCGAGCGGGCGGCGCGCGCGCTGATGTTCGCCACGCTGATCGTCGCCAACCTCGGCTTGATTCTGATCAACCGGTCGTGGTCACGCACGATCGTGCAGGTCGCGCAGTCACCGAATCGCGTGCTGTGGTGGGTCGGCGGCGCGGCGCTCGCGCTGATGATTCTGGTGCTCACCGTTCCGGGTTTGCGTGATCTATTTCAGTTCGCACCGCTGCGACTCGGCGACTGGGCGCTGTGCCTGGCCGCGGGGGTCGCCAGCGTGGCGTGGTTCGAAGTGGCCAAGCTATGGTCGCGGGCTACTGCGTGAGTGTCGCGCGGGATCGCGCCCGACTGGGACTGGCGGGCGGCGCGCGGGTTTGGGAGAATCCTCAGCATGGCGATCCAGTCGTTCAACCCGGCAACCGGCGTCGTGTTCAAACGCTTCGCTCCGCACACGTCCGCGCAAATCGACGCGGCACTGGTCTCCGCGCAACGCAGCTTCCGGCAGTGGCGCGACGTTCCAATCGCGGAGCGCGGCCGGCTGATGCAGCGGGTGGCGGCGATCTTGCGCAGCGATGCGTCCCGTTTTGCGCGGTTGATCACGCTCGAAATGGGCAAGCCCATCACGCAAGCAACTGCGGAGGTCGAGAAGTGCGCTTGGGCCTGCGAATACTTCGCGAGTGAAGCGCCGCGGCTACTTGCCGACGAGCCGATCGTGACCGACGCCGCGCGCAGCATCGTCGAGTTCGATCCACTCGGCGTAGTGCTGGCGGTCATGCCGTGGAATTTCCCCTTCTGGCAAGTATTCCGCTTCGCGGCGCCGGCGCTGATGGCCGGCAACGTCGGCGTACTCAAACACGCGTCGAACGTGCCGCAGTGTGCGCTCGCCATCGCGGCGGTGTTCCGTCGCGCCGGCTTGCCGAAGGGTACGTTCCAGACGCTGTTGATCGAGTCCCGCCGCGTCGCCCGGGTCATTGCCGACCTGCGCATCGCCGCCGTGACACTCACCGGCAGTGAAGCGGCGGGTGTTGAGGTGGCCACGGCGGCGGGCACGCATCTCAAGAAGGTGGTGCTGGAACTGGGCGGATCGGATCCGTTCATCGTGCTGCGCGACGCCGACCTCGATCGCTGCTGCGCCAGCGCCGTACAGGCGCGCACGATCAACTCGGGTCAGAGCTGCATCGCGGCCAAACGTTTCATCGTCGAGCGTGCCGTTGCCGGAGAGTTCACCGATCGGTTCACCGCGGCGATGGCGGCGCTGCGTGTCGGCGATCCGCTGGATGAAACGACGCAAGTCGGCCCGCTGGCGCGTCCCGACCTAGTCGACGAGGTAGACCGGCAGGTCCGTCAGTCGCTGCGCCGCGGCGCCACGCTATTGACTGGCGGCACACGCCTCAGCCGCACCGGCTGCTTCTATCCGCCGACGGTGTTGGCACGCGTCCGTAAAGGAAAGCCGGCTTACGATGAGGAAGTGTTCGGCCCGGTGGCGAGCGTAATTGTTGCGCGCGACGCGGACGATGCCGTGCGCCTCGCTAACGATACTCGCTTCGGGTTGGGCGCCAGTCTGTGGACTCGCGATGTCGAGCGCGCGCAGCGACTTGCGCGGCGACTGGAGGCTGGCCTCGTGTGCATCAACGAGATGGTGAAGTCCGACCCGCGCCTGCCCTTCGGCGGCGTGAAGAAGTCGGGCTATGGGCGCGAGCTGGGCGCGTATGGGATCAAGGAGTTCACCAACATCAAGACGGTGGTCAGTGCGTAGCGTCTTGTCCCAGGATCAAGCTAGGGACACGCAGTTAAGGCGATGTTCACCGCCGCAATGATTTCCTCTACGGTGATCTCTCCGTCTCTGCCCGCGTCACCTTCGGGACAGGTCGAAAGCGGAGTGAGGCCGAGGGCAATATTGACCATAGTGATGAGTTCCTCGACTGTTACTTCAGCGTCTCCGTTGCAGTTGCCGACACAAGGGACGGGAGTTTGTGTGAGTGTTGCTGTGATGGTGGCTGTGAGAGATTGAGTTGGCGTCGGCGACTCAGTCGGAGTACTCGTACCGGTGAGGGTCGCCGTCGCCGTCGCGGTGGAACTTGCGGTCGGTGTTGCAGTCGGCGTTGGCGTCTGTGTCGGCGTTGGTGTCGCTGTTGGCAGAGCCGTTGGTGCGGCATGTATACCGGTGGCCGCCGCGGCCAAGCGCGCCTTGGTGAAATACGGTGCACCGTTCGCCGTGGGGTTTCCCTTTACGGTGACCGCTGCGCCGGAAACCGTCGTGACCGCCGGGTAGGTCAGATATACCGTCGTCCCCGATACCTTGGCGATGATGGTCTTGAAGTCGGCTCCCGCCACGCCGGCTCCGGCGATCTCAACCTCTTTGCCGGAAGCGAAGCCGGTGGCATCTGCAACCGTGAGGGGATTGATGGTCGCCCCGTCGGTGGATCCCGCCGTGATGGATCCGGTGGTCGTGACGTCATCGCGCGACACTCCGCCGCCGTGGCACTGCCCGCAGGCGTTGTCGAGGTCGATCCAGACAGCATCAGCATAGGTGTCGTCAGGAGCGGTGTTGGAGAGGTTTACATTCTTGGCGGACGCCGCCGCACTCGCACCGTTCACAGGGTAGGCGTATGTGTAGTCGCCATAGATGGAGTAGGACGGGTCGGTGTTTATCCTCCACACGTGCCTGATGCCAGGAGGCTGATGGCAGGTGGAGCAGGCGCTCGACGGATCGGTGGCAGCATCCTGCAACGGCGTGCCCGGTCCGGCCACGTGATTGATGTGCGAAGGGTCGACCTGCGGACTGATGGTAGCGGTTGAACTGGAATGGCAATCCGTGCACGCCACTTTCACGCTCTTGCTCATGCCCGCTACGTTCTCGTTCAGAGGCTCGTGAGCGTCGTGGCAGGTAACGCAGGAACCAGCCGCGCGGTCAGAAATTCCCTTCAAGTCGATCTTCGCGGCCTGCGCGAATTTGCTGGCGTACAACGAGTTCGTCACACCATTTAGATTCATCGTGCCCGGGCTGCACTCGGTCGGCGCGCCGGGGGCGTATGGCGTGATGCTGCCGCCATACCCATTGATGGCGTACGGTGGGCAACCCAATTGGCCCCATGTCCCTGAGAACTTCGCGTGCGGGCTGTTGAGGAACTCGGGTCCGTCGGGATGATGCGCGAACCCGTCAGGCTGCTGTTGCTTGTTGGTAAACGGTGTCGCCGCGTTGGTATTGGCCGCGTAGCCGTTCTGATTTGCGTTTGCCCTCGGGGCCGTGTCGCTTTCCATTCGGTGGCACGTCATGCAAGCGGCAATGATGTCGCCGCCAGTCGTCGAGGCTGTCGGCCACGTCGAATGGTGACCGTCTGCCGCAACGTGGCACCGCGAGCACTGAATGCCCCACTGGTCCCAGGACGAAACGTCGGTGGCGGAGTCTCCCGCTGTGGAGGGTCTGAGAAGTAAGGTGCCGCTGCCGACTGCCGTCAGGGTTTTGAAGTCCACGGTCGGGAAATCACTCTGAGGGTGTTTGGTGCTGATGTCGTCCGCCGTGTGATTGGCCGTCCACCCGGTCGTATGGCAACGACCACACTTATAGGGTTGGCTGCCGCGCTCGATCATCGGCGGACCGCCTTCAAGACCCGCGCCGCCGTAGATCCAGTAGAGCGGTTGGGTGGTCGACGCGATCCATACGTAGCCGGTCGCACCGGTGGACGGCTTCTTTGCGGCTTCGCAAATGGCTTGGGTCGGATAGTTCAAAGGATAGCCGGCGTTGCCATTCCCCATTACCGGAGACTCGCAATCTGGGCATGCGGCCAGGTCTGGAAGATCATCTGAGCCGACCGCTCCGCTTGGGTCCTTGGCGCAGTAGCCCGTCGTTACCGAGCTGGGAGCAGCGCCGATGCCGGTCGTCCAGTCGACGGGCATCGTGGGGTAAAGTTCCTGTATCCAGAGTGAGAGAAAGGATCCATCGGTGCCGACTGAAGCTTGGGTCGAATCCCCTAAATACGGATGGGTGGTGTCAACGCCGGGCATTGTCCATTTGGCCCCGTCGGCCGGCCTCGACATGTTTTTGTGTCCGCCCAAGAGATAGCTCGACGTGTCGGAAGCGATGCCGCCAGGTTTGTGGCAAAAGAGGCAGTTGTCATAGCCCGAGCCGAGGCTCGTCGGCAGATCCCAGCCGCCGGTGGTCGCATTGTGAGTGGCCCCGTCAGTGTTGAACACTGCTGCCGCAGCGGTGACTGAGTAGATCAGCGGCAGCGCCAGCGTCAGAAACAGTCGTGCGAACCGCGTTCCGATGTTTGACTTCATGCCGCTTGCGCCTTTCACCGCTTGGAGCACCCCGCCCGCTGTCATTCGAAGACGGTGCTCATGCATCGATGCCAACCTGCGGAAAGCTCGGGAGCAATGTGGATGCCGCATTCGGAGCAGTAGGATTGACGGCCGCACGGCGTGAAGCGCGGCGGAACGTTCCACATTTTGCCAGTGCGAAATGCGAAACTTTCCTTGCCGTGGGAAAGTTGCCTCGTCGCAGGGTGCCCCGGGCTTCCCGTGCAAAGCCCCCCGGCGCCGTGCTAGCTGAGCATCTATGCCGGACACGAAGGCCACGTCGGCCACCGCTCGTCTACGTCAGCAAATCGTCGAGCGCGAACGGGCGGAGAACGCGTTGCGCGAAAGCGAAGCGCGCGCCCGGGCGATCTTGGATACCACCGTCGACGGCATCGTGACCATCGACGAACTCGGGTTGGTCGAATCCTTCAATCCCGCGGCCGAACGGCTGTTCGGCTACGCCGCCGCCGAGGTGATCGGGCGCAACATCAAGCTGCTCATGCCGGCGCCGTACGACGACGAGCACGACGACTACCTGACCGCGTATCGTCGAACCGGGTCGAGGAAGATCATCGGCATCGGCCGCGAGGTGATGGGATTGCGCAAGGACGGCACGATCTTTCCCATGGATCTCGCCGTCAGCGAAACGCAACTGAGCAGCCGGCGGATCTTCACCGGAACCGTTCGCGACATCAGCGCACGCAAGGAGGCCGAGAAGCAG
The DNA here is from genome assembly GCA_016178705.1 of Deltaproteobacteria bacterium. Lineage (NCBI taxonomy): Bacteria > Pseudomonadati > Myxococcota > Myxococcia > Deltaproteobacteria bacterium. The sequence goes on from JACOST010000014.1 coordinate 209,614, forward strand.
CTACGTGAGCTGGCCGCCATCGTCGAGTCGTCGGACGATGCCATCATCAGTAAGACATCCAACGGCACCATCGTCAGTTGGAACGCCGGCGCCGAGAAAATGTACGGCTACTCCGCCGACGAAGTGCGCGGCCGTTCGATCGCGATCATCGTGCCCCCCGAACGCCAGGACGAAATGCCACGGTTCCTCGACCGTATCCGCCGCGGCGAAGTCATCGATCACTATGAGACTGTTCGCGTGCGCAAGGGCGGCAAGACGATTGCCGTGTCGGTGACCATCTCGCCGATCAAGGACGCGCACGGCACGGTGATCGGGGCCTCGGCCATCGCGCGCGACATCAGCGAGCGCAAGCGCAGCGAGGCGATGATGCAGGAACTGCAGAAGCAGGCGCGGCAACGCGATCGGCTGGCGGACATTGGGGCCATTACCGCCCAGATCGTCCACGATCTCGGCAATCCGCTGGCGGGCGTGTCGATGCAAGCGCAGCTCATCCTGCGTCGCGCCCAACGGGACGGACAGCAGCCGCTCAGTTCGATCCTGAAACCAGCCGAGCGTATCGTCGCCGAGGTCCATCGGCTCGACGGACTGGTCAAAGAGTTCATGGAGTTTTCGCGCGAGCAGCGCCTCGATCTGAAACCCGTCAACTTGCCGCGCTTCCTTGCCGCGGTGATCGAAATGTGGCAGCCCCTGGCCTCCGCCCGCGCGATCGCCATCACCCTCGATGTGCCCGCTGCCGTACCCTCGATCACGGCAGACGAAGAGAAGCTCCACCGCGTGTTCGAGAACTTGGTGAAGAACGCCATTGAGGCCATCGATCACGGGCCCGGCCGTATCCGGATCGTCGTCACTCCGCTCGACGCCGACCGGGTGCGCATTTCGGTCGCCGACACCGGGCCTGGCATTCCCGAAACGGTGGAAGCGTTTCGCCTATTTGAGACGACCAAGCCACAGGGCAGCGGCCTCGGGCTGCCGATTGTAAGGCAAATTGTCATCGCGCACGGTGGGGGCATTGGATTTGCTCCCGCAGAACCGCAGGGAACGGTTTTTCATGTCGAGCTGCGGATCCGAGGACCCTTCACATAGACCCACAATGGTTCTGCTCATGGACGACGACGAGGGGTTCCGCGGTGCGCTGGCCGAGAACCTGCGCGACGACGGCTACCATGTAGTAGAGTTCAGTGGCGTCCACGAACTGCCGCCGCTGCCAACGCTCGGAGAAATCCGCGCGGTGGTGACCGACTACGACATGCCCGGGACTGATGGACTGACGTTCGCGGAGACCTTTCACGCGCAGTACCCCGCGATCCCCATCATCATGGTGACCGGCTATCCCACTCCGAACCTCCAAGCGCGCATCGAAGCGCGGGGCTTCGTATCGCTCCTGCGCAAGCCGCTCGACTACGGCGAGCTGCAGACCCTGCTCGGTCAGCTTGTTGCCCCACCCGCTTGTAGTTAACCCAGAGGTGACAGAACATGGGTGGTGGGGTCGCAGTTTGCCCGCACCAGTTGCGCGGTCGGGGAGGGTTCCAACGTGCCATTCTTACCGTCATTGAGAAATGAGGTTTTGGGAGGGCGAGGCTCCCGCCGAGCCGCCGCACCATCACCGCGCCAGCGGCTCGCCGGAAGGCTCGCCCTCCCAGATTCGCCCACCGATCTATTGTCACATCAGGGTTCGCTGTTCGACACGAGCGCACTTCTCACAACTTGGAAGGACGCGGCGATCGAATCCTCGTAGCGGTCGTCCACCGCACCGCACGCCGCTGGCAGGGCATTTGCGACAGTGCAGGCGAGAGCGCACGCGCCACGACGGGAGGACACGATGAAGGTCGAACAAATCATGAAACGACCGGTCAACACCTGTACCCCTCGCGACACACTCAACACCGCCGCCAAGATCATGTGGGACCACGATTGCGGCTGCGTCCCGATAGTCGAAGACGGGCGCTTGGTCGGCATGCTGACGGACCGGGACATCTGCATGGCGGCATACACCCAAGGCGCGCCGCTCACTGGCCTCGAAGTGTGGAAGGCGATGAGCAATGTGGTCCACATCTGCCGGCCAAGCGACACCCTAGCCGTGGCAGAACGATTGATGCAGACGCACGGCATTCGGCGCCTGCCCATCGTCGACTCAGATGGTCGCCTCGTCGGCCTGTTGTCGCTCAGCGACATCGCACTGGAAGGTGTGCGCGAGCGCAGCGGCAAGGCCAAACGGCAAATCAGTGCCGACGAGGTGGCCCGTACGCTGGGAAGCATTTGCGAACCCCGCGAATCGACCAGTCTCGCGACCGCGGCCTGAGCGCCGCGGCAGAAGCGGCGACCATGCGCGCAACCGAGTTGTTACACGTGTTGGTATTGGCGGGCGGGGACGGCACGCGGCTGCAAGAGCTAACGCGCGAGCTGACCGGCGCGCCCATTCCCAAGCAGTATTGCCGACTGCTCGGCGAGCGCTCGTTGTTAGAAGAGACAGTGGAGCGCGCGCGTCACATAGTACCGCCGGCGCGAACCGTGGTCGTTATCAATCACGATCATCTGCCGATCGTCGGCGAACAGTTGCGCGGCGTGCCGCCGCACAACATCTTTGTGCAGCCCTGTGGTCGTGATACCGGCCCCGGGTTGCTGTTCGCCTTACGCCAGCTCGCACAGCGTGATCGGACCACCATCGTGGCGATGATGCCGAGCGACCACTATGTCGGCGACAACCGAGCCTTTGCCGCCCACGTTGAGCACGCCGCGCAGATTGTCAGAGCGCATCCGCGCAAAGTCGCCGTGCTGGGAATCCGTCCCGACCGGGCCGAACCCGGGCTCGGCTACATCATGCCATCGACGCGCGTGCGTGGTGTGGCGAACGCGTTCCGGGTGGCGGCATTTCAGGAGAAGCCGACGGCCGAGTCTGCCAGGAAGCTGATCGAGAACGGCGCGCTGTGGAACTCGTTTGTCCTGGTCTTCCGAGTCGATCGCATGCTGGAACTGATTGAGCAGGCCGCGCCATGCGAAACCGCCCGCTTGCGCGCAGCGACAGAAAGTCCTCACGACCTCGCCGCAGGGTACCGCGCGCTGGCGCCATGGAACTTCTCGACTCAGGTCTTGGCCCGCATCACCGAACATCTCGTCGCCGTCCGCGTCGACGATATTCATTGGAGCGATTGGGGCACGCGGGAATCGATCGAGCAGACGCTCCACGCACTCAGACGCGTGCCGCCGTGGCGCACGCACGCGCAACCGCACGCGGCGTAACGTCCAGAGGGGACACCAGAGCGATGCCGAAGGGAAAAGGACTGATCCGCAGCTTGAACCGGCAGGGTACGCGCCCGGACAAGACGCCGCGCGGCGCGGTCAAGGCTGCGCCGTTGGCGGATCCGACCGTATGTCAACGCTGTGGGGCGATCTACGCGCACCGCACGTGGCGGCGCAATCACAAGGCCACCATGGCGCTCTTCGATCGCGCCGCGTGGACGGTGTGCCCCGGCTGCCAGCAAGTCGAAGCCGGGCAGTATTTCGGACGCGTGCTGATCCGCGGCGCGTACGCGCTGGCCAACGAGACCACCTTGCGACAGCGCATCCGCAACGTCGATGCGCGCGCCCGCGTCACCCAGCCGGAGCGTCGCGTGATTTCGGTCGCACGCGAGGGCGCCGTCCTGGAAGTGCTCACCACTTCGCAGAAGCTCGCGCATCGGATCGTGCACGAGTTGAAGAAAGCGTTCCGCGGTCGTGCCGCGTACCACTGGTCGGATGACGATGGCAGCCTGATCGCCACCTGGCAACGTGACGACGCACCGCCGGCCCGTGCGCGCTAGGCTTCTTGGAGGACAGCAATGACGATCAAACAGATTCTGGTCCCGGTCGACTTCTCTGAGCCCTCGCTGGCTGGACTCGACTACGCGATCGAATTGAGTCGCACGTTCAAAGCCTCACTGTTGGTTCTGTTCGTCGTCGAAGTCATCTACTACGCCGGCGAAAGCTTGGGGCTGTTACTCGACGACCAGCGCCGCCGCGCTCGCGCCGATTTGGATCGGTTGGCGGGGGCGCTGGCGAAGCGGCGCGTGAAGTTCGACACGCTGCTCGAAACCGGCTTGCCCGCGCAGGCGATCGCCGACACCGCGCACAAACGCAAGATCGATCTGATCGTGATGGCCACCCACGGCCGCACCGGCCTGTCGCACATGCTGCTCGGCAGCGTTGCCGAGCGCGTCGTGCGCACGGCCGCGTGTCCGGTGTTGACGATCCCTACTCACAAGTCCTCCCGCCGCGCCGCGACCAAGCGCTAGCGCTCCTATCGGCGTCCGGAGGATCATCGCGGCGGCGCTTGCTCCGCGGCCCGGCGAGTGCCACGACACAGACCGTGGCCGTCCCCAAAAGTATCCGACGCATTGCGGACAGTGTGTGGGAGGTGCCGCTGACGCTGCGGCCGGGGATGCGTGTGCCGGTACGCATCTGCGCCACCGAAGCGTTGCTGCACGCGATGGACGACCAGGTGTTCACGCAGGCGGCGAACGTCGCCACACTCCCCGGCATCGTCGGCGCCAGCTTCGTCATGCCCGATGCGCACTGGGGCTATGGGTTCCCCATCGGTGGCGTCGCCGCGATGGATCCCGCAACCGGCGTGATCTCGCCCGGCGGCATCGGCTTCGACATCAATTGCGGCATGCGGTTGGTGCTGACCGACCTCACGCTCGAAGAGGTGCAGCCGAAACCGCGCACGCTGATCGACTTACTCTACGAGCGCGTGCCGACCGGTGTCGGTTGCCGCGGGTTCGTGAAACTGTCGCAGTCGGAATTCGCCGAGGTGCTCGAGCGCGGTGCCGGCTGGTGCGTGCGCAACGGGTACGGCACCGCCGATGATCTCGCGCGCACCGAAGAGCATGGCTGCTTACGCGGCGCCGATGCCTCCTGTGTCAGCCCGCGCGCCATCGAGCGCGGCTATCAGCAGATCGGCACCCTCGGATCGGGCAATCACTACTTGGAGATTCAGGTCGCGCGGCCGGAACACGTCGTCGACGCGCCGCTGGCCGCACAGCTCGGGATCACACAGCCGAATCAGATCGCGGTCATGTTTCATTGCGGCAGCCGCGGCTTCGGTCACCAGGTAGCGAGCGACTACCTGCAGATCTTCTTGCACGCGATGAAGACGAAGTACGGATTGGAAATCATCGATCGCGAACTCGCGTGCGCCCCATTCATGTCGGACGAAGGGCAGCGGTACTTCGCAGCCATGCAGTGTGCCGCCAACATGTCGTTCGCCAATCGCCAGGTGATCCTCCACCGCATCCGCGAAGTGTTCGGCCACGTGTTCGGTCGTGACCCGAACGATCTCGGCCTGCGCATGGTGTACGACGTGGCGCACAACACCGCCAAGCTTGAAGACCACGTCGTCGACGGCACGCGGCGACAGCTGCTGGTGCATCGCAAAGGGGCGACGCGCGCGTTCGGACCCGGCATGGCCGGCTTGCCGCCCGAGTATCAGCAGACCGGGCAACCGGTGATCATCGGTGGGAGCATGGAAACGGGGTCGTACTTACTGACCGGCCTGGCAAGCGGCGCCGACACATTTTTCAGCACCGCGCACGGCAGCGGCCGCACCATGAGCCGAACGAAAGCGAAGAAGTCGTACCACGGCCGCGAGCTGCAGCGCAGCATGGAGGCGCGCGGCATCTACGTGCGCACGGCGTCGTATGCCGGCCTCGCCGAGGAAGCCGGCGGCGCTTACAAAGACATCGACGCCGTGGTCGAGGCCACCGAGCGCGCGGGCCTGAGCCACGGGGTGGTCCGCTTCACGCCGATCGGCAACGTCAAAGGCTGAACGCTCGCATGCCCTACGAGTACGTCGAAGACGGCGTCACCAGCGACGTCACGTTCCACGCGTGGGGACGCGACCTCGACGAACTCTTCGCCGCCGCGGCCGACGCGACGGCGAATGTGATGGTGGCCTCACTCGATTCCGTTCGCCCGCTGGTCAGCCGCACGGTGTCGCTGAGCGCAGACGCGCTCGACCTCCTCCTGATGCGCTTGCTCGACGAACTCATCTTCTACAAGGACGCCGAGGGCCTGCTCCTCCGCGCGTGCGGGGTCCACGTCACGGCGACGGACAACACTTCTCACCTCCCTCAGCTGACGGCGGAGTTACGCGGCGAACCGATCGACCTCACTCGCCATGAGATGCTGGCTGACGTAAAGGCGGTCACCCTCCACGGACTGCGGGTCGAAGTAGTCGAGGGCGCTGCTCATGCTCGTGTAACGCTGGATGTGTGAGCACCCGCCGGGCTTGTCGGCGCTCCCATTGCCGCAGACCCTGGCGGAGGAAATCCGGATCGAGGTCCAACGCATGACAGAGGTTCTCGAAGGAAAACGGTTCGCTCTGATCGCGATGCCAGATCCACTCGTCGGCGTCGATCGCCAGCCGTCGCTGTCCGCGATTGTAGACGAAGCGATATTTCTGGAAGCAATGGATCGCGTCTTCGAGCACTGCGAGCATGAGTGCACGCTCCCCGGTGGCCACTTCGCCGCGCCGCGCGAGCAGTTGCACCGGAAGAAGCAAGTCGGGCTCATGTTCGAGCCCACGTCCAACTGTGATTGATTCGGTCACCGCTCTACGAGTCATGACGATCGCCAGCAAGTGCAAGCCCTGCGCCACGGCTCCTTCATCCGTTTCAGGTCGGCGGCGCGCCCCGTTGATTCCTAATGATGACAGTTCACGTACGTAATATCCCAACTGTGAGTAAGGATAGACGCGGCATTGCCCCTAGGGTGTGAGCTGCGTCAGCTCGATAAGAAATGTGCGACAGGGCGAACACAGTAGCTACGCCATGCTCACATCAGAAGCAGCAAGGCGCTACGCTGCCGAGCAAAGCAGCACCGTTCACGAAAGCGTGCAGGGTCGCGCTGCGAGTGAGATCGGTGCGCGCCTACTTCGTGGCGGGCGCTGGGCCTTCCGACTCGTCTTCGGCATGCGGGATGGTCGCGATCACGATGGTGCCGCGCTCGGGCACACCGTGGATGGTGACGTCGCCACCGAGGTGCAGCGCGCGCTCGCGCATGCCGAGCAGGCCGAGCGCGTTGGGATCAAGCCGCGCGGCATCACTAATCCCGATGCCATCGTCGGCCACATTCAGGTAAACGCGCCCCGCCTCGTCGCGGAGCACCACGCGGACGTGCGTGGCGCTCGCGTGCCGGGCCACGTTGGTCAACGTTTCTTGAAAGATGCGGAACAATGCTGTGGCGGCCAGCTGTGGTACCTGGTTGCATCCCGGATTCATCTCCAGCACGCAGCGAATGCCGGTGCGCGCTTGGAACTCTCGCGCTTGCCACTCGATGGCGGCGGGCAAGCCGAGGTCGTCGAGGACTCCCGGTCGCAAGTCGCTGGCGATGCGACGAATCGCGTGAATGGTCGAATCGATGTGACGTCCCATCGCGTCGATTCGAGTGCGCACGTCGTCGGTTTCGGATGCCGGCGGCAGACCACGGCGCAGCAACGCCAGGTCGATCTTCAAGGCGGTGAGTGCCTGCCCCAGTTCGTCGTGTAGCTCGCGCGCGATGCGGGCGCTCTCGTCGTCACGCACGTGCTGGAGTCGCCCGGAGAGTGCCCGCAGTTGCTCTTGCGAGCGCTTGAGGTCGCTCTCGCCGGATTTGCGCTCGGTGATATCGACTGCCGAACCGATGAAACCGCTGAGCGTACCGTCGGCCTCGAGGCGCGGAGTCCCCGAGGTCAGCAGCCAGCGATAGGTGCTGTCGGCGCGGCACGCGCGGTATTCGACCGTGAAGCTCCGCCGCTCATTGAAGGCGTCGACGGAGGCTTTCAGTAGACGCTCACGGTCGTCGGGATGAACGGCCGTGAGCCAGCCTTCGCCGAGTTCTGCCTCTAGCGGGCGGCCAGTGAATTCCGTCCACCGCTGATTCAGATAGATGCAGCGCCCATCTGAGCCGGTGACCCAGATCATTACCGGCGCGGTATCGGCCATCAGGCGGAAGCGTTGCTCGCTCTCGCGTAAGGCGGCCTCGGCGCGCCGATGCGCCCGGCGCACCTCGGCCTCGTGCAGCTCGCGCTGCACGGCGGGCACCAGTCGCGCCAACCGGTGCTTGCTGATGAAGTCGTGTGCGCCGGCCTTCATGGCACCGACCGCGAATTCCTCGCCAACCTCACCGGAGACGATGATGATCGGCACCTCGCACTGCAGTTCCCCGAGCAATTGCAAGGCAGCGGGCGCGCTGAGCTGTGGCATCACCCAATCGCAGGTGACGAGATCCCACGATTCAGCCGTGAACGCGGTTCGCAACGCCTCCGCAGTTTCCACGCGGGCCGCCGTCGCATCATAGCCGCCGCGCCGCAGCTCGTATAACAAGAGGCTGGCGTCGTCTTCGTTATCTTCGATCAGCAACACTCGCAGCGGTGTGGCCATGCGGCTCGAATGCGATGTTGATAACCGGGCGCCCTATGCGAGCAGCTCGCGTGCCGCTCGCACGATGCCGTCGGCGTCGATGCCGTGAATGCGCAAGAGATCGGGATAGGGTTCGACTTCCGTGCAAAATACATCGCGCACGCCCACCCGCCGCAAGCGGCCGACACCCAACTCGGCGATCACCTCGGCGACCGCGCCACCGAGGCCGCCGATCACCGAGTGTTCTTCGGCGGTAACTAGCCGCCCGGTCTCGCGCGCGGCGCGTTCGATCGCCGTGCGATCGAGCGGTTTGAGCGTGTGCACGTTGAGCACGCGCGCACTGATGCCGTCGGTTTTGAGCAGGTCATGCGCCGCCAGCGCAGACGCGACTGGCGCGCCGGTGGCGATGAGAGTCAGGTCTTTGCCCTCGCGCATCGTCACCACTTCGCCGATGCGAAACGGCGCATCGTAGCCGTCGATCGAGCCGAGGAAACCGAGGCGCACGTAAACCGGACCATCGCTGGCTGCGGCCGCGCGCACGGCACGGGTGGCCTCGTTCGCATCGGCGGGCGACAGGATGGTCAGCCCCGGGATCGTCCGCAGCAGAGCGATGTCTTCCATCGCGTGGTGCGTGGCGCCCCACGGCCCGGCTTCGAGACCCGCGAACGGGGCGAGGATCTTCACGTTGTTGCGGTTGTACGCGCAGTCGTCGCGAATCTGTTCGAAGCCGCGCATGGAGACGAACGGCGCCATCGCGATCACGAACGGCAGCTTGCCGGCGTGCGCCAGCCCGGCTGCGACCCCGACGAGGTTCTCTTCGCTGATGCCGACATCAAAGTGGCGCGTGGGGAAGCGTTCGGTGAACGCGCCGACCGGTCCGAAGTCCTGCGTCACCAACACCACGTGGGGGTTGTGCTCCGCCAGTTCTACCAACACATCGGCCGACGACATGGCTGCGACGTACCCGCTCATGGACACCTCCTACGATTGCGGATTGGGGAACTCGGAATGCGGAATGCGGAGTTCGGAATGCGGAATGTTTGAATGGTGATCATGCGCGTCGTTTGTTTTGTCTAGCGGTCTTGATCGACGAGACGGTCATGGCGACCAGTTCGTTGGCCTCGGTGAGCAGCGTGGCAACGCGTTCCGGTCGTGCCAGTCGTGATTCGACGAGTAGCTCCATCCAATAGATCGACTCGTGCGCTTCTTCCTCAACGACTCCCATCTTCGCCACAAAATCAGCCCTCGACCGTGCGCGACAGGCCGCGCGGTAGTTCGCGCCGACAGAGGTGCCACACCGCAACAGTCGTCTACCGATCACATCGCCCGTTCGGCCCACCGGCAACTCTTTCACGAGATCGATCACGCGCAGCGCAAACACTCTGGTCCGACGCTGCAACTCAAGGCTAGCCATTCACTCCGCATTCCAAATTCAGTATCCCAAATTCCGCATTCCGCATTCCCCATTCCGCATTCGGCACTCCGCAATCAACCAAGCGCGCTGAGCGTGCGCTCGACCTCTTCGTCGCTCAGCCACGTGTAGTGCGCGCGTGGCGTGCCTTCGATGCCGGGCACCCCTTTGCCCTTCACCGTGTTGGCGATGATGACGGTCGGCCCGGAGCGGGCCGGGACGGTGGCCAGGGCCTCGACGATTGCGCGCATGCTGTGACCGTCGATCTCGATCGCGTTCCAGCGGAACGCCCGCCATTTGTCGGCGAGCGGATCGAGCGGCATGATGCGATCGACCGCTCCGCCGGCTTGGAAGCGATTGTAGTCGACGATCGCGATCAGGTTCTCGGTGGGAAAACGCGGCGCTGAAAGCGCAGCCTCCCACACGGTGCCCTCTTGTAACTCGCCGTCGCCGAGCAACACCACCGTGCGGGAACCTGATTGGTCGAGCGCTTCGGCGATGGCGATGCCGACGCCGACCGACAACGCGTGGCCGAGCGAGCCGGTCGCGAACTCGACCCCCGGCGCCTTGTGGGTCGGATGGCCGGCGAGCCGGCTGCCGGACTTGCCCGAATTGGCGAGTTCCGACGCATCGATCTTGCCCAGCTCGACCATGCACGCGTGCAGCGCGGTGACCGCGTGGCCCTTGCTCATCAGGAAGCGGTCGCGCTTCCGCGCCCCGTCTTCGAGCTGCAGGTAATGAAAGAACAGCGCGGCCATAATGTCGGCGCACGACATCGCCCCGCCGAGATGCGCGAAGTACGATCCGGCGACGGTGACGATGTGGCGGCGCAGCGTCGCCGCGCGTCGTTCGAGTGCTTGAATGTCCGCCGTGGTGTTCATGCGCCCTCCTTCAGATCCGAACGATCGATTACGATCCGGAAAACTTCTTGATCGCGTCGACGAAGGCCGCTGGCTTCTCGTACATCACCATGTGCCCGGCCTCGGCGATGGTGTGCAGTTGCGCGTGCGGGATCAAGCGTCGGAACTCATCGGCGTACACCGGCGGAATGAGCGCGTCGGACGCGCCCCACAACAGCAACGTCTTTGCCTTCAGGCGGTACAAGCGCCGGTGCAAGCCGCGGTCGGGAATCGGGAAGAGCAGCTTCCCGGCCATGCCGAGGCGACGCGCGTTCTGCACCATGAACTCACCCAGCGCCGTGAGATCCTCGAAATTGGCGCCGGCGGTCAGCAGCCGCACGCCGAGGTCGGCGTCGTGAAACAGCAGGCGCGGGATGTCGAACGGCATCATCGCGAACAGATCGGGAATCTCGTGATCCGCGAGCCACAGCCCCGCCGGGGAGACCAACACCAACCGGTCGACATCATGCGGGCACACCGCCGCCATCTCGGCGGCAATCATGCCGCCCAGGCTGTGTCCCACCAACAGCGGACGCCGCAGGCCGAGCGCATCGATCACGTCGAAGGTGTGCAATGTCAGGTCGAGCATGTCGCGCAACGCGTCGTCACCCTCGGACTCGTCGTAGCCCGGCAACATCGGCACGTAGACGCGGAAGTGTTCCATCAAGCCGTCGAGGAAGGCGGTGTCGTTGGGTAGCAGTCCACCCGCGCCGTGGAGAAACACCAGCGGTTCCCCACGGCCGCCCTCGTGGACTTGAATACTCGTCCGGCCGCCGGCCGGTTTGATCACGCGCGATTGCATGGCCATTAGCGAGATCCCCTGAGACCGGTGACGCTCTGGCCGCTGAGGCTAGCGCCACCGAGACTCTTCTGCGGCTCACGGCGACCGGCGAGCGGCTTGATCCAGAAGCGATCATCGTTGGCGTATTCCGGCCACATGTTGCGCAGCTTGGGCATCACCTTCTCGGCGAACAGTTTCGTCGAGTGCCGCGTGACCTCATCCCGCATGTTGCCCATGTGCAGGAGGCAGAAGACGTGGCCCACGCGCAGCGAGCGAATCATCTCTTCCATCTGCTGGCAGACTGTGTCGGGCCCGCCTGCAATGATGTAGCGATCGTCGACCAGCGTCTTCCAGTCCAGGGTCGCGAACATCAGTTGACGCACGGCGCTGAGCTGCGACAGCACGCCGGCCTTGATGGTCTTGATCGTGCGATACCCGGGCGCATCGGCGAAGCCGGGAAACACGTGCAAGCAGCGGTTAAAGAAGTACTTGATCGGCTCGGCGTAGAGCTGCTCGGCTTCGGCGTCGGTCTCGCCGACGCAGACGATCTGCGCGAAGCCGGCGCGATAGGGCGACTCGTCCTTGCCGCGCGCGGCGACACGATTCCAGTAGCCGTCCATCAACTCCTTGCCGCGCACGTAGCCGGTGAAGCTGAGGTACGAGTAGTTGTAGTCGTGGTCGAGACAGAAGTCGTAGGTTTCGAGCGAGCCGCCGCCGGGGATGAAGATCGGCGGGTGCGGCTTCTGAATCGGCTTCGGCCAACAGTTGACGTAGCGCAGCTTGGTATACTCACCGTTGAAGGCAAACGGTTCATTGGCGGCCCACGCCTTGATGATGAGCTCGTGCGCTTCGCGATACTTGTCGCGTGTGAGCGCGGGGATTTGGCCGTAGCAGTAGTTGGTGTCCATCGAGGTGCCGACGGGAAAACCGCCGATGAGGCGGCCGCCCGATAGCACATCGAGCATGGCGAACTCTTCCGCCACCCGCAGCGGCGGATTGTACAGCGCGATGCTGTTGCCGAGATCGACCAACGCCGCGCGCGACGTGCGCCGGCTCAACGTCGCCGCCATGATGTTGGGCGATGGCATCAACCCGTAGCCGTTGGCGTGGTGTTCGTTGACGCCGAGACCGTCGAAGCCGAGTTCTTCCGCGTACTCCAGTTGATCGAGGTAGGTATGGTAGAGGTGATGCCCTTTCTCCGGATCGTAGAGCGAGCTGGGGATGTCGACCCACACCGAGCGGTACTTCTCGCGGAAGTCGTCGGGCAGATACGGCCACGGCATCAAGTTGAACCAGGTGAACTTCATGCAATGCTCCTTCTCAACCAATCACTCGCTCTCTCACAGTGAGCTTTGCACAAGTGAGCGGACTCCCCTCTCGTCATTCCGGCGAAAGCCGGAATCCAGGCTCATGTCCCCACACCCCCCGCCTGGATACCGGCGTTCGCCGGTATGACGGACCCACTGCCGTGAGTTCTAGTGCGAGAGTCAGCGCAAGCAGGCCCTCGATACGATCGCTTGGCGATCTACTCGGGCAAACGGGTGGTGGACCCCCTGAAAAGAACCGCCTCCCCGAGTAGCCGCACTGAGTGGAAGCCGAAGGCTTCGTACCGAAGGGCGGCGTATCGAGGGGCCATTTCATCTGCGGAACCCTCACGGAGAAACCCTGCTGGACGGCGCTTCACGCTTCCGGAAATCGAATGTACTCATCCAAAATCAAGCGCGCGAGCGCATCGTCGTCGGGACGTGCGCTGATGCGGCCACGCTCACGCAAGTCGTCGACGAACGACGCGAGCACCTGCTCGAGCGTGAGGTCGTCGCGACCGTCGTCGTTGATGCGCGCTTCGTCCTCGTCCGCGTAGCACCACGCCTTCCAGGAAATCGACAGCCGCAGATCGTCCCAGTCGTACACCGCGCGCACCGTGTCGTCGCGGCGGATGCTCCACCGGGCATCGTCGTCGCGGTGCAGTCGGACGCCAGGCTCGACCATCGGCAAACGCGTATCGTGCGTCGCCACGGCATCAACGCCGTGAAAGACCGAATCGGTATCGAGCACGATCGCGGTGTTGCGGCGCACGCTGAGTCGTCGCGGCGGCTGCTCGCGGCCGTCGGGATAGTAGATGAACTCTCCCCCTTTGCAGTCGTGGTACCAACTGACTCCCGTTGCGATGTATCGCCGCCAACGCTGAAACAGGCCCGAGTGGTGCATCGCTACCAGCAACCATTCAGGAGCCCACGTCCGATTAGCACCGCGGAACTCGGGCACGTCGGTGTGCACCGCCAACTCTTGCCCGGGCACGAGGATGTTGAGGTAGACAATCGCCGGCCGCACGATGCGTCTGCCGGTGACGTGACGGGCGGCCTCGATGAACTGTGGCAACTGCTGGAAGAACGCGATGGCGGGGAACAGCGGCTCGGCGTAGGCAAAGGTTTCGCGGAAGTAGTTGGTGCGCGAGGCCAGCGTGCGCACATCGTCGTGTCCCGCACGCGTCCGCACGAAGTTGCGCGCGGCGTCGTAGCGTTGCGGAATGCCGGCGCCGAAGCCTTCCTGCCGGCGGCCTTCACCGTAGGTCGGGTACGGCGCGTGCGTGCGGACGATGTCGAGCAGTAGGTCCACCTGATCCGGTCGCAGCAGCGAGTCGAATTCCACGTAGTGAGCAGTCGGCATGCGAGTCAGTCTCCGCGAGTCATCTCCGGAAGGATGTGATGTGCGCTTCCCTTAGCCCGGCGCGGGCAAGCTTGACAAGAGGTGGGCGTGCCGCGCCGGGATCAGCTTCGAGACATGCGGAGGATTTGTCATCCTGAGCCAAAGGCGAAGGATCTCTCTGTGACTGCGCGGCGAAAAGAGAGATTCTTCGCCTTCGGCTCAGAATGACACGATGGGCTGATCGGCACGATGGGTGATCGGATTGTTTGCAAGATGCGCCACTGCCCCCCCACCCGCATGCTGGACGGCGCGCCGATGCGCGGATAAGGGTGGATGCCATGGGCGCTTATCTGCGCGACTTGTTCGTCGACTTCGGCTGGCGTGATGCCGCCGACATCGCGATCATGACCACGGCGATCTACTACGGCTACCAACGCTTCCACGGTACGCGCGCGGCGCGCGCTCTCGGCGGCTTGGTGGTGTTGGGGCTGAGTTATCTCACCGCGCAGAGTCTCGGCCTGTTCGTCACCTCGTGGGTCCTCGGCGGCATGTGGGCCGCCGTGCTGTTGTCGGTGATCGTGATCTTCCAAACCGAAATCCGCGACGTGTTGGAGCAGTTCAATCGACCGGTGTGGCCGTTCGGATCGCGCCGCGCGCTTGCCCAACCCGCCCTGAGCGCGCTCGCCGACTCAGCTTTCGTTCTGGCGAGCGAGCGCGTTGGCGCGTTGATGGTGATTGAGCGACTGGACAACGTCGCCGCGCGCGTGCGCCGCTCCGGAATTCGGCTGAACGCCGACGTGAGTGGCGAGCTGCTGGCAGCGATTTTTCATCCGGGCGCGCCGCTGCACGACGGCGCGGTCCGCATTCGCGGCGGCCTCGTCCTCGACGCCTGTTGCCTGCTGCCGCTATCGGAAGCGACCTCGTTGCCGGTTCGCTACGGCACAAGGCATCGCGCAGCAGTCGGCATCACCGAGCTGTCCGATGCGCTGGCGATCGTCGTGTCGGAAGAACGCGGTCAGGTGATGGTCGCAGTCGGCGGCACGCTGCAAGCGGTGGCCAATGCGGCGGAGCTGCTGGCGTGGTTGCGGCAACACACCGAGGCGCCGCAACCGGATGCCGTTACCGACGGCGGCTGGACGGCAGTGGTTCGACACGACTGGCGCCGCAAGCTGGCGGCGGCCGGCGTGGTCGTGCTCGTGTGGGCAGTGCTGGTAGGTCCGAAGAACGCCGAAGTCGCGATCTCCGCGTCGCTGGTCTATCAGAATCTCTCGTCGGACCTGCGCATCCAGAGCGTGTCGAACAACGACGTGCTGTTGCGCGTGCGCGGCTCGCGCGAACTGATTCGCTTACTGAGCCCCGACCGCGTCCACGTCGCCCTCGATCTCCGCGACGCCCAACCCGGCGAGCAGCAAGTCAAGATCGGCCGCGACGCCGTGAGTCTGCCCATCGGCTTACGCTTGGTCGAAGTGAAGCCCGCCGCCGTGCGCCTGACGTTGGCGGCGGCGGAAAAACGCGCAAGCGGAATGGAGCATCCGTAAGCTTCACTGCTGCGATCGAGCGTGTTTGGTGCAACGCACTCGCCAGTCATCCGCGCGCCCGCGCTGGCGGTGCAGTCGGGACTGGTCGGGCGATAAAGTTTCAATGACTGCCCCCGCTAGATGGGGCGCACCTGCTCGAAAACCGTTCTGACATTCGCACTGCACAAGAGTTGCTCGGTCATCGGGACGTCAGTACCGCGATGATATACATCTACGCCCCTAGTAGGTCGCGGAGTGGGTGCGGTGCGCAGTCCGGTGGATCGATGTCGGAGCGAGGAGCTGGTCACTGCCGCACAACCCGCGGTGGCGGCGCTACGCAGACCGGCATCGCACGGGGTCGGCTTCATCGTATTGCCAACCCAAGGGCTTTCGGCCGAAGAGGTTTCCGGTGGTTTGCGCCCCGCGCGCTGCCGGTGCTACGTTGCGAGCCCTGCAACGTTGGCCGCGCTACACAGACCGGCCGAATACATGTTCGGCGTTGTGAGAGCGGCGCTCCAAGGCCATGTATCAGTTTTCCTTCACAGCCGTCGCTCTGGTTCTCTTCAGTGGCTTCTTGTTGTTCGCCCGCGGCCTTCTCCCGCCCCGGGGATTCTCCTGGGCGTTGGTGGCATGGGGCGGGGGGATTCTTCTCTTTCATGTCTTCGGACTCGCTGGGCGTGCCTGCCTTGTGGTTGCCGGTGAAATCGTATCGGCCGAGACCCACTGTGTTGAGCCGTACAACAATCGGTGCGTCACAACCTACGAGCTGATCGCGGATTCCGGTACACGGACCGTGTATAGGGCAGCGTCCAACGACCAGGCACTCGATCGTAATCTCGCTGTAGGATCCCGGATCGACAAGCGTCCTTGGCGACTTGATTACACCGTGGATGGGACCAGCGTCCGCGACTTCCCGTGGGCTCCGTACGTCGCGTTCTCGATAGTGGGTGCATCGATGTTGGCGTATGGTGGGGCTCGGCTTCATTCGGGGAGGAGCGCCAAGCCCACGTAGGGCCGAGTCGACAAAATCCACAGATGCAAAGGTGAGAGCGCGAATCAGACGCTTCAGGCGACAAGCTGGTGGCTTGCTGGACATCCGCTTCAGCGGCCACGCTGAAAAGACGCGCGCCGCTGAAGCTCTTCGTTCGGCCGGCTGAAGCGACACCGCCGTCGCGTCCGGCTCCGCCGCCGAGGAAGTCGAAAGAGCCCGAGGCCGGCGTGGGCACCCGATGATCAGTCCTAGACGATGCGTCGCGGCCTCACGCTACCTTGTACCCGAGCCGGAGGACCGGAACCTTCATCGTTCGCGCCCGACGCACCGCGGCGACATCGCGAGTAAGCGTCGCAAGGCGGCGCCCGATATCGCCCTTCACCACCCGCTCGCCGCACTGCGGGCACACGCCGGCCGGAACGCCGTCGACTACGAGCAACTTTCCGTTGATCCAAAAGTCCTGCTCGATTCGTCTGGCCTGCATCGTCTCGCCGCAGGCGTGGCACTTGCCGTAGTCGTACCTCCTCTTGACGTTCGTCATGTGCTCACTCGGTCGGTGCGGGTTTCGCGCGGCGGCGGGTGGCGCCGCTGTTTGCTGGCCGTCGCGGTGCGCGCTTTGGCTTTTCGCTCGACGAGGTGGCCGGCTCCACTGATGAGTTCGGCGCGACCTCACGCGGCATAGCGGATGACTTCGAGTTCAGCCGCACCACCGACGGTGGCGAGAATCTCGTCGACCCGGCTCAACACAGCGTCCTCGATGAGGTACTCGGTGCAATTCCCGCACTGAAGCACGGGAAGGCTCCTAAGAATGACAATCGCGCGGTCGGTCGTCTTGAAGGGAAGATCGCTCACGACCCGGGTCATTCTTGCTCCGCAAACTGTGCACTTCATTGTGACGTTCTCCTTGTCTTCAGATCGTCATCCCACTCGTCCCGACTTGGTCGGCAGGCGCTGACGACTCTCACATTATCCTCCTCGACAGTCGGTCGCAAACAACACGTGAATCGCATCACCGGCGAGTCGCGCCAGCACCAGGTAGCTCGGCAGGTACTTATCGTCCGGATACGATTCGACGATCTCGTAAGAGTCCACGGCATCGAGAATGATCTGACGCGACACGAAGCGACCTTTGAGGCGGAGGTTCACGTGATAGGTCCACAAGATCCGGCGAGCGCGAACGCATGCCTGGATGAAGGTGAGGGGATTGCTGGGGAGGGTCCTTTCTGGCGGGTTCACGTCAGCTCATCTACCCTTCGTGGCGCAGGCGTCTAACCTTGAATTGAGCGCATCAACGAATCCGGCAACTGGCGCCAGACTTCGCGTGTCAATACCGGTGCACTCATGCGTGCCTCATACATCCGAACGCGTCACGGGTTCAAGGAGCTATGAGGGGTGCCCTCGATGCGAGATCGACCTGCAAGGCCGCCGTCAGAGCCGGTCCGCGGCCCACAAGCGGGGTCAGCCATTGAGCGGCGGAGTGACCGTCAGCCAGAGACGGCTGCCCCCACCTGAAACTCGATCGACAAACGACCCGTACCCCGAAGCGTCGCTACGACTCGGTCGGTGCGGGCTTCGCGCGGCGGCGGGTGGCGCCACTGTTTGCTGGCCGGCTCGGGGAGCGCTTCGGCTTTGCGCTTGATGCGGCGGCTGGCTTGGTCGCGCTATTCGCCTTCGCACGCGTGGCCGGACGGGCGCGAGCGGTGGTGCTTCGCCGACCGCCGCGTGAACGCTTCCCTGGCGCCGCGGTTTCCGGCGCGTCAACGGTGCCAGGCTCCTCAACTCGTGCGACCATTGGCGACGGCGGTTCAAGAGCGAAGTGTGCGCGCGGCGACTCCGCCTCGATCCGCGGACGATTCTCATCGGCCACTGACTCGCGGTGCAACTGATCCACCCGCGCGGTCCCGACGGAACCCGGCTCCGACGCGAGCGCAATCTGTGCGCCAAGCGCGGCAAACGTCTCGCCGATCGCCGCCGCTGCTTGCTTGCCGCGGCCACGGCGCCGGCCGCGACCGCGGCGTCGGCGGCGTTGGCCGTTCTCAGACGCGGCGCCGGTTGCGGTCGCCGGCGCACCGGCGGGCTTCGCCGCCGCAGCCACCGGCGCTTCGCCATTGGTCGCGACGACGGCTGCCGGCGCAACGTGACCTGGGGCGACGGCCTCGGGCGCGGGCGTCGCGGGGCGGCGCCGCTCCTCGAACTCGGACTGGTGCGGCATCAGCTTCTCACTCAACGCAACCTGGATGCGCATGCCGTAGCGGGTTTCCAACTGGGCAATGTCGACCCGCTTCTGATTCAGGAGGTACACCGCGGCGTCGCGCGGCAACGTCACCTTCAGCCCGGCCAGATCACCCTGCGATACGCGGTTGTGCAGTTTCCGCAACGCCACGAGTGCGGCCGACTCGGGCGTGCGCACCAAGCCGTGGCCTTCGCACATCGGGCAAGCAGTATAGGTAGCCGCGGCCGCGGCCGGGCGCAGGCGCTGGCGCGAGACTTCGAGCAAGCCGAAGCGCGAGATGCGGCCGATCTCATGCTTCGCCTTATCCGGGTGCAGGGCGTCGCGCAGCGTCTTCTCGATCTCTTGCGCGGCCTGCGCGGCGCGCATGTCGATGAAGTCGATCACGACCAGCCCGCCGAGGTCGCGCAGACGCAGTTGGCGCGCGATCTCCAGCGCCGCCTCGCGGTTGGTTTTGAACGCGGTGTCTTCTTGATTGCCGCCGCGCACCGAGCCGCCGGAGTTGACGTCGATGGCGGTGAGCGCCTCGGTGCCGTCGATGACAATGCTGCCACCCGACTTCAGCGAGACGCGGCGCTTGTAGATCGATTCGATCTGCCCTTCGACGTTGAAGCGCGAGAAGATCGGCTGATCGCCTTCGTAGAGGTGCAGCGCGTGCGCCTGCGCCGGCATGGCGTGTTGCAAGAAGTCGAGGGCGCGCTGGTAGACTTCCTCGTTGTCGACGAAGATCTCGTTGATGTCGGGCGTGAAGTAGTCGCGGATGTTGCGCAGCACCAGATCGTGCTCGCGATACACCAGCGCGGGCGCGCGCTTGTCGGTGGCGCTTTGTTGGATAGTATCCCACAGGCCGCGCAGGTAGCTGAGGTCGCGCGCCAGCTCGTCGGAATCCTGATCGTATCCCGCGGCGGTGCGCACGATGATGCCGCAGCCGGGCGGTGGATTCAGATTGGCGATGGCTTGGCGCAACTTGATGCGGTCTTCGCCCTCGATCTTGCGCGAGATCCCGGCGTCTTCGGAACCCGGCAGCAAGACCAGGTAGCGGCCCGGCAACGAGTAGAAGGTGCTGACCGTAGGGGGTTTGGTCGCGAATTCTTCCTTGACGATCTGCACCATCACCTCTTGTCCGGGCTTGAACAGATCGGTGATAGTGCGGCGGCGGCCGTTGCCCTCCCCCTGCGCATCGTCAGGCAGATTGCGAAAGCAGACTTCGCCGAGCGGCAGGAACGCATCGCGCTCGCCGCCGATGTCGACGAAGGCCGCATCGAGCGCCGCATGCACGCGATGGATGGTCCCCTTATAGATGTTGCCTTTGAGGTGTTCGCGGCTGAAGGATTCGATCTCGAACGATTCGAGGGTACCGTTTTCGATGATCGCCACGCGGTTCTCTTCGGCGTGGGTGACGTTGATGAGCATGACTTTGGACATTCAGATTCTCTCCGTACAGGAAGGACAGGGCTGGGCAGACGCGCCAGCTTTACCAAGTCTTGGCGGGCGGTGCTAGGCAGGAACAGGCTAAAACTTTCCCATTTTGGGCCGGTCGGATTCACCGCCCACCAATCGTATGCACTCGGCCTTCTTCGGCGGCGTGCGCGAGCAGTGGATCGAGTTCGTCATCCCGGAGGTGAGCAAGGCGCAGACGTTGGTGGTGGCCGATTGCACCCCTTCGGCTTCGGTCTGGCCGGTGACGGTCCGACACATCGACTGTCCTTCGAATTCGATGCAGACCGTGCACTGGTAGTCGCTGACTTGGAAACTGTTGTAGATCACGAGCCCGATGATCGGCGGCAAGAGGACAAGAGCCGCCACAGTTGTCTTACGTAAACCCGTTCGCTTTGGCGCCATGAGCGTGCAGCTTATACACGTCGGCGGCCCTGGAGTCAGTCGGGAGCCACCCATAGTCGCGGCGTCATATCGGCCCCCGATCATCCGCAGCGTCGCGGGCGGTTGCGGGCAACGAGACGCGAAACGTCGAGCCGCGCCCGACCTCACTCTCGACCTCGATGGTGCCGCCCAGCGCGGTGAGCAACCGGCGGACGATGTACAAGCCCAACCCGGCGCCGCCATAGCGCCCATTCGTTGCCCCGTCCGCCTGGCGAAACGGCTCGAAGATGTGCTCGCGTGCTGCTGGCGGAATGCCGATGCCGGTATCGCTCACTTCGAAGGCGACGCCATCGGCGAGCGCCCCAGCGCGGACCCACACGGTCCCTTGTTCGGTGAACTTGAGCGCGTTGCCGATCAAGTTTTTCAGCACCATCTTGAGCTTGAGCGCATCGGTGTACAGGACCGGCAGACCGCTGGCGACATCCCATTGCAACCGCAGCGACGGCTTGTCGGGCGGCACCTGACTCTCGCGCGCCAACTCGTCGGCGAGGGCCGCGATGTCGACCGTGCCGAGCGCCAGCGGCACGTTCTGAGCGTCGAAGCGGCTGAGATCGAGTGTCGCACTCACCAGGTCGAGCAGCTCGCGCGCGCTCTTGTCGAGCCGTTGAATGGTTTCGACTTGTTCGCCGCTGAGCGGACCAAACGCCTGCTCGATCAACAGCGTCCCGTAGCCGATGATGACGTTCAGCGGGCTGCGCAGTTCGTGCGACATGCTGGCGAGGAAGTCCGACTTGAAGCGATTCGCCCGGTCCAATTCTTCCACCAGGCGCGCGTTCTCCAATGCCAACGACGCGATGTGCGCAATGCCCCGAGCGATGCGATGCTGTCGCGCGGTGAATGGCTCAGTGCGGCCGCGATAGGCGGCGTGGAGAAAGCCGATGGTTTCGTCACCGCGCCGCAGCGCCTGCAGCAGGTTCTGCGTGAGCCCGGCTTGCGCGGGCAACTGCGCGGCGAGGTGGTCGGGTCCGGCGTCGTTCGAGGCGAACTCGATCATGCCGTCGCTGCGCAATTGCGCGTGAATGGCGGCTATCGCCACTTCCGGCAGGCGCACCAACCGCAGCGTCTCCCATTGTTCCGGCGCATCGCCATAGTGCGCGGTCGGGATGAAAAGGGGCTGGTCTGGGTGTTTGAGATTCACGTAGCAACAATCGCAGCCGAGCGCTTCAGCGGTGAGGCGACACAGTCGATCCAGGAGTACCGGCGTATCGAGCGCCGCGATGAGTTCTTGGCCGATGCCCGCCAGCGCGCCGGCAACTTCCGCTTCCTCGCGCTGCGCTGCGAAGAGATCGGCTCCTTCCATCGCGACCGCGAGCTGTTGCGCGATGCCGCCGCACAGATCAGCATCTTCGGCATCGAAGCGCCGGCCGATGGTTCGATCGATGGCGAGGAACACGCCAAGGTGGCGCCCGCGCACCATCAACGGCGCCGCGATGAGCGCGCTGATACGGGGAAAGCGGACGCGCAGATCGTCCGGCAAGTCGCCGTTGAGCACCAGCGTCTCACCGCGAGTCACGCGACCGCCGAACGGCACGCCGGGCGGAAATTCCATCTCCTCCGCAAGCGGCAGGTGCTCGGGAAGAATGCCGCGTTGGGCGATCATCCGGAAGACATTGCGCTGGGTATCCAGATAGAAGGTTGCCGCCGCATCACACGACAGCGCGGCCGAGGTCAGGGTGTGCACCCGGTCGAGCAGTTCGCGACGATCGAGTGTCGCCGCGACAGTCTTGGCCACGTCCAGCAGCACGACCGTCTTCTGCTCGGCGCGCTTGCGCGCGGTGAGGTCGCGGAGATTCGCGACCACCCAAGGACCATCCGGAACGTCGACGAGCAGTTGCGCCATCCCTTCGAGCGCGCGCCGCGAGCCGTCCGCATGCTGCATCCGCAGCTCGATCTGCCTTGGAACCCTGGGCTGCGCCAACACCGCCGCCAGTGCGGTCCTCGCCCGCGCCACTTCGTCCGCGGGGATGAAATCAAGCGCACTGCGGCCCACCAGTGCGTCAGGACGGTAGCCGAGCATCGGCTCGATCGACGGACTGACATAGCGAATCGTACCATCGATACCGAGGGTGGCGATGACATCGGTGACGTGTTCGATCAGCGACCGAAACAGCCGCTGGTTGCCGGCGCGCGCGGCCTCGTTTCGGGCCAATGCCATGCGCTGCTGTTCGAACGCGAATGAGACGTAGACCGATGCACCGAAAGTGACGATCATGGCGATGCCGGAGTAGTCCACCAGCGATGCGACGGTGCCGTTCACCAGCCACAGGTTACCCAGCGCGGCGAGCGCCGCCACAAAGACCAACTCGAGTTGCGCACGCCATCCCCACGGGAGGACCGCCGCTGTCGTCATCATCGCGCCGATGCTGAGCAGGCGGTAGATGGCGACGTCATGCGACATCGCTCCCGACGCGGCGGTGAGCACAGCGATCGCGCTCAGACTGAGAACCAATACGGTGACCGCGTGGCCAGCCGCGACCCGTCGTCGTAGCGCCAGCCACGCCCCGGTGACGACGGCGATTTGCCCTGCCTTCAACAGATAGAGAGCGGGAATATCCGGCTCGCGAAACGCCGCGTTGGCAAACGCGAAGACCAGATTGGACACCAAAATGATGCCGAACACGATCCGTGCGCGTTCAGCCAACAGCTCCCGCGACGCGAGGGGCGCGGGCTCAGGTTCTTCCGCGTTCCTGGCCGTCACGCTGGCGAGCGTAACATAGATTACGGTTGCTCGGTACGGACTATCATTGGGCTAGTGGCCGGGCTAGCGCTCGGCATGCGCAGCCGGCCGCTGCAGGTCCCGTTCGATCACCGCAATAATATTGTCGCTGACGCCGTCGAGGATCTGCGAGTAGAGGTCGCGCAAGGCCAGAATGCCATCGGCCTGGTCGCGCCCAGTCACCGTGCGGCTCTCATCGACGAATTCCTCGCCGATCACGGAGCCGTCGGCGCTGCGCCGCACATTGAGGTGCAGCGCCAAACGCGCGGTCGCCGCTTGCTCGGTGCTTAACTCGATGGTTTGCACCAAGGCTTCGATGACGTACGGCGGCCGCGGGTTGGCCTCGCGCCGCACGGTTTCGAAGCGGCCGGTGGCTTCGAGGCGGGAGCGCAAGCCCTGCGCCAGCATGCGCCCGGGTGTCGTGGTCCATTGCAAGTTGCGACTCGAGACGACTTCCACCGGTGACTTGCGGATCACCAAGCGCAGATGATCGTATGCCGCGATGCAACTGAAGTCGGGCACCAGGATCGACGGCAGTTGCGCCCCCTCCTTCTTCGCTGCTGCGGTTGGTCGGATCTCGAAGTAGCGGACCTGCGGCGCACTCAAGCTGCACCCGACCAGCACGATCACGAGCCCGCTCACTCCCCGCAGCGCGCGCCTCATCTATTCCTCCTGCTCGGTGGGACGAATCAACAGTGACGGATTCTCGCGAATGGCGCGGGCAAATTCTTCGAGATTCTCCGCCGTCGCCCGCAAGCTATTCGAGATGCGCCGCACATCCTGGCCCGACGCGCTGAGTACCAACGTGAGTTGATTCATCGTGTCGGTGAAGCTGCGCAGCGCCGTGCGGACTTCCGCCGACATCTGCTCGGCATGCTCGCCACCCAACATCGTATTGGCCGTCTGCAGCGTGCGGCCAAGCTGATCGACAGCGGTCTGAATCGGGCCGTCCGCGCGGGTGAGCGTTTGCAGGTTGACGACCACCTTGTGAGTGTCGCCGGCCACCGACGTCACCGCGCCACTGGCATTGCGGATCGCGACCGCCGCATCGCCGAGATCTGTCATCAGCGGGTTGAGCCGCTCGCTGGCTTTGACGAATGCCGGCATCGCAGTGTCGAGGTTTTCGAGCACGTCCTTGAGCTTGCCGGTCGCCGACTCGATGTTTTCGAGCGATTGTTTGAGATTGCCGACGCTCTTCGCCTCGGTGAGGTTGAGGATGCGGTTGAGTACTTCATCGGCCTTGAGCGCGATGTCTTCGGCCTTGCCGGTGATCGTACTGAGCACGGAAGATCCACCGGGAATCTCGCCGCCCGGCGGGACGAGTTCGGCGTCAGCAGTGCCGCCGGTGATCTCGACAAACATCAACCCGGTGATGCCCGATCCCGACAGTGAGGCGCGCGCGTTCTTTCGAATGGGCGTGCCGTGATCGAGGCTGAGTTCGACCGCGACCTTGTCGACGCCGTCGGTGCGCACGCGGAAGGAGTCGATGCGCCCGACGCGCACGCCGAGCATCTTCACCGCGGCGCCGACTTCGAGCCCCGATACGGTTTCGCTGAAGACCGTCGTGTAATAGTCGCGCTGCTGGAGAAATGCCCGGCCCGAGATGATCACCAAGGCGATCAGCAGCAAGCCGAAGGCGATGGCGATGAAGAGGCCGAGTCGAGCGGTCTGCGCGCGCGTTCTCATGCGGCCGCTCCACGCGCCGCCACCAGGCCCAACGCTTCCGCCATGTTCAAGCCGTGGCTTGGCGGCGCGACATCTTCGCTGAAGAACCCGTCGATCCACGGATCGCCGAGCGCGCGCACCGCGGCGACGCTGCCGTCGGCTGCGACGGTGCCGTTGCGCAGCAAGACGACCCGATCGGCGATGCGCTTGACGCTGGCGGGATGGTGCGTGACGACGACGAGCGCGGCGCCGATGTCGTCGCGCAGCCGCACCATCAGTTCGTCGATCGCCACCACGGTGGCCGGATCGAGGCCCGACGACGGCTCGTCGCAGAACACCAACCGTGGTTCGTGGACCACCGCGCGCGCCAACGCGGCGCGCTTCTGCATGCCGCCGGAGAGTTCGCGCGGATAGTTGGTGACGGCATCGCCGAGGCCGACCTGCGCGAGGCGCGTGCGCGCCAAGCTACGGATCATGTCGGGCGTCAGATCGCCACGCTGCGTCAGCGGCAACGCCACGTTCTCTTCGGTGGTGAGCCCGCCCAGCAGCGCGCTGTGCTGGAACAGCATTCCCATCTGCCGCGCCACTTTTGTCCGCTCGGCCTCGTCGGCGTGCATGAGATCGACGCCCAAGACCCGGATCGTGCCGCGGGTCGGCGTCACTAGTCCGAGCATGGCGCGCAAGCTGGTGGTTTTTCCGCTGCCGCTGCCGCCAATCAGGCAGACCACTTCGCCGGCGTGGATCGTCAGCGTCAAGCCGTGCAACACGCGGTGTTCGCCGAATTCGACGACCACGTTCTCGGCTTCGATCAGTGCTTCCTTCGTCATCTCACGAGCGTCTCGATTGTCACGTAGATGCCGTCGACCAAGATGATGAGGAACAACGACGCCACCACTGCGTTGGTGGCCGCGCGGCCCACGTCCTCGGCGCCGCCGCGCAAGCGCAAGCCGAAGTGGCAGCCGACGCTGACGATCACGATAGCGAACAGCACGCTCTTAATCATGCCCGTCATCAAGTCCCACGGCACCAGCGCGCTGGTGAGTTGGGCGTAGAACGCATCGGGCGAGAGATCGAGGTAGCCGACCGCAATCAGGAAGCCGCCGAGCACGCCGAAGCAGTTGGCGAGCATGGTCAGCGCCGGTACGCCAACCACCGTGGCAAACGCCTTCGGCACGACGAGATACGGCACCGGGTCGATGCCCATCACGCGCAACGCGTCGATTTCTTCCTCGACCGCCATGGTGCCGAGCTCGGCGGCCATTGCCGAACCGCTGCGGCCGGCGATCAGGATCGCGGTGATCAGCGGTCCCATCTCACGCAGCACGCCGAGGCCGACCAGATTCGCGATGAAGATGCTGGCGCCGAACTGGCGCAACTGATCGGCGGCTTGAAAGGCGGTGACCAGTCCGACCAGGAGCGATACGACGGCGACGATCGGCAAGCCTTCGTTGCCGATCGCGATCGATTCCCGCACGAATTGCCCGGGACGCCACGGTCCCCGCCGCAGCAATCGGCAGGCGCTCCAGTACGCCGTATCCGCAATGAGAGAGATGAAGTCGACGCACTGCTCGGCCACGTCTTCGGCAATCGAACCGAGGAACACGAACAACGAGGAATGGTGTTCGGCGCCTTCGCCGTGCATGTGAGGTGCCGGCAGATGGCTGAGTTCTTCGAGTTGGGCGGGTGACACGCCGCGCAGTGAGAAGCTGAGCCCGGCCTGCTCGGCGACGGTCTTCAGACTCAAGAGGGCGGCGGCACCGTTAGAGCCGATGGTGGCGCAGTCACGCAGGTCCACAGCGAGTCCGTGCCGCTGCGTCAGTTCGGCGTGCCCTTGCGCGAGCAAGCGCTTGGCGCCGGCCATCGTCCGCACTTCCGCGGGCGCCGCCACCGCCGCTTCGTCAGCCCCCGCCTCGCTAGCCATGAGACTCGCGTCGCATCCCGGCGCTTGCGTAGCACAGGACGCGGCGCGGAGCACGCGCCCGAAACATTGGATGCCATCGGGAAATCGGTTTACCCGAGCCATCGTTGCCCCTACAATGGCCGCTGTGAGTTCTCCGGCGATGCGGTCAATTTGGCTTCTCGTCCTGGCGCTGTCGATTGCGCCGGGCGTCTTCGCGCAATCGTACGTCGCCGACGAGCGGCTGCGGGCGAACCGCCTGGCGACGTTGAAGGAGCAACTGGGCAATCGAACGGACGCAACGTTCACCCAGGCGCTCGATGCGCTGGTCGCGAGTGACGCACCCGGTACATTGGACGTGTGGGAGCACGCGCTCGCGACGACTGACGGCGCGCGCCGGCCTGAGCTACTGCGGCGCTTCGCGGCCGTGCGGGATCGGCTCACGCGCCGCGAACGGATTGCACGCGTCGTGCGCCTGGCGACTTCGCGGGCGCAGTTGGCGCGCGTGCAACAAGCGCTCGAAGAACAGGGCGGTCCGCTCAATCTGACGCTGTGGCACACCGATGGCGATCACGTCGTGGTGGCGCTGTCACCGGCGGCGTACGAGCGTTTGGCTGCTGCTGGTATTGCGGGAGATGTGTTGTTCAATTCCGTGAGCGAGTGGCAGCACGCGCAGCGCAGAGGCGCCGCGACTGCGGTGCGAATCATGCCGCACTATCAATCGAACGCGGCGGCGAACGACCATCGGGCGCGCATTCTCGTGTTCGATCTCGCTGCCGGCCCTGTCGATGCGGCGCAGTACCTCCTCGCGGACCACGAGAACGTCGTCGCCCGCAACGACCGCTATCTCGCCTACCTCGACATCGTTCCACGACACCACCGGCACATCTATCTGCGACAGCGATACCGCCAGCATGGGTTGCGTATCGTCGCCATGTTGCCGGTCGACCGGTTCGACACCGCCGGGCGCCGGTTCTTCCCGGAGCTGGAAGGATCAGCATTGACGATTGGCAGCGCGGCCAGCCTCGACGGGCAGTTTCATTCGTACGCGGAAGTGGCGGCGGAACTGCAGGATCTCGCTGCGCGCTATCCCGGTATCGCATCGCTGAGCAGCCTGGGGCCGACGTATGAAGGCCGCGAGATCTGGGCGCTCAAGATCAGCCGTGACGTGACGGTCGACGATCCGAACAAGCCCGACGTGCTCTTCACCGGCTGCCACCATGCGCGCGAGTGGATCTCGGTCGAGCCGCCGATGTATTTCGCGCATCGGTTGCTCGATGACTACGCGACCGACGACAGCGTTCGGTACTTCGTCGATCATGCCGAGATCTGGATCGTGCCGATCGTCAATCCCGACGGCCTCGCCTACAGCCAGCGCTCGGCGAATTCGGCCGGCGATAGCGTCCGGTACTGGCGCAAGAATCGGCGACCGATCAGGACCGCGAGCTGCGGCAGCGGTGTCGGGGTCGACCTCAATCGCAACTACAACTTCATGTGGCGCCTCGCGAGCGATCGCCCGTGCCCGACGACGTTCGACGATCAGGGCGCCAGCGATGACCCCGGCGACTTCCAACTCTATCGCGGCCCGAGTCCGCTGTCGGAATTGGAAGTGCAAGCGATCGCTGCACTGACCGCGAACCCGGCGCACAATTTCATCTCCCGCGTCGACTTCCACAACTACAGCCAGCTCGTCCTCTATCCGTGGGATTTTGGCACGAGTCCGTCGGCGGATGCGAATACGCAGGCGCAATTGGGTGCAATGCTGGCGCAGCGTCTTTCAGCGACCAATGGCGTTCACTACACACCCGAGCCGGGGGTAGGCCTGTACATCGCGACGGGCACCTCGGTCGATCACGCCTACGGTGTTGATCATACGGTCGCTGCCTTCGTGTGGGAGTTACGCCCGGCGTCGTGCTGCTTCTACGTGCCGGAGAACCAAATTGATCCGATCAATCGCGAGAGCTGGAACGGCGCACGTGCGCTGCTCGATTGGAGTGTCGGCCCACCGTACCTCGTGGATGTGGAAGCGCGCCAGCAGAGCGCCGGCGCGGCGTTCGACGCGGTCGTCTATCAAGCCGGATGGAGTGACGCGGTGAACGGCCGCACGTTGTCGGTAGCGAACCTTGCCGGCCAATTGCAACCGGGCCGTTTGCGTCTGACCCTGCATTTCTCGAAGCCGATGCCTGCGGGTAGTTCACCGCAAGTGACCCTTGGCCGTATTGCTCCGTTCAACGAAGTAACGGCAACGGTTGTTGCTCCCGGCGAAGGCTGGCAGACGACGCTCGGCAACGATACCAACAATACCTGGATCGGCGAAGTCGACATCCCCGCCTACGGCGACGGTACGCTGCCGTGGCAACTCGCGGTGCGGGTGCAAGACGGCGTAGGTTCAGCGCTCGACGCGCAACCCGCCACGATCGCCAACTACGGGTTCGGCAGCGACCACTGGTTGGATGACGAGAGCGGATCCGACCTGCAGCACCTCTTGCCAACGAGCGTGAGCCTCGGTCCACTACCCAGCGCGACGGCGACGACTACACGTGTCCCCACACCGACACGGACGCCAACGCGGACGCGGAGCGCGTCACCGACGCGTACGGCGACGCGCACGCGCCGCCCGACCATCACACTCACCCCGACGTGGACGCGCCGCCCGACCCGAACGCCAACCGCCACGCGCACCCGCACATCAACGGCCACCCGCACGCCGAGCGCTACACCAACCTCAACCCGGCGCCCGACGCGCACGCGGACGCCACTGTAGCCGCCGGCGTTCAGCCGGTTCCAGATAGTGGCTTCGGATTTCCGCTGCGCAAGCAGTCCGCGACGAACTGGAGACAATCTATCCGCTTTGGTAGAAGGTCGGCATGACGGAGACCGGGATCGTTGTCGATCCGCGCTACCTCGATCACGACACCGGCCGCGGCCATCCCGAACGGCGTGAGCGCATCGCCGTGTTGTTGCAGATGCTCGGCGAACAGCGCGACCGATTTCACGCGATCGCGCCGCGCGCGGCCACCGGCGAGGAGCTGGCGCTGGTACACGACGGCGCGTTCGTGGAGGACGTCGCCAAGACCCAACACCTCGCCCACTTCGCCTTCGATGCCGATACGCCGGTGTCGCCGCAATCGTACCAGACCGCCTGTCTGGCGGCGGGTGGATTTCTCGCGCTGCTCGATGCGATCATGGCCGGCAG
The DNA here is from genome assembly GCA_016178705.1 of Deltaproteobacteria bacterium. Classification (NCBI taxonomy): domain Bacteria; kingdom Pseudomonadati; phylum Myxococcota; class Myxococcia; species Deltaproteobacteria bacterium. The sequence goes on from JACOST010000014.1 coordinate 239,816, forward strand.
CGTACACAACGGTTTCGCCTTCGTCCGTCCGCCGGGGCATCACGCCGAGCGCACGCGGGCGATGGGTTTCTGCATATTCAACAACGTCGCCATCGGGGCCGAGTACCTGCGCCGCGTCCACGGTCTGTCGCGCGTGCTGGTGATGGATTGGGATCTGCATCACGGCAACGGCACGCAGCATATGTTCGAGCGCGATCCGGGTGTCCTCTACGTCTCCACGCACCAGTATCCATTTTATCCCGGCACCGGCGCGATGGACGAGTGCGGTCGCAGCGAGGGTGAAGGCTTCACGGTGAATATCCCCTTCCCTGCCGGCTGCGCTGACGCCGAGTTCGCCGAGGCGTTCACCACCGTGATCGAACCGATCGCACACCAGTTCGAACCAGAGTTCGTGCTGATTTCCGCCGGCTTCGATGCGCACGCACGCGATCCGCTCGGCGGCTTGGCGGTCACTGAGGCCGGCTTCGATCTGATGACTCGCTCGCTCCTTGATATCGCCCGCCGCTACGCCAAGGGGCGCTGCGCGGCGATCCTCGAAGGTGGTTACGATCTCACCGCCATCCGCAACTCCTCCGCCACGGTACTGGACGAACTCGGCGCTGGTGGTGGCGAGATCCATTCGGCCCCAGCCAGCCGCGCGACGGCGATCCTGGAACACGTTCGCAAAATTCAAGGGCGGTACTGGAAGTGGTGAGTCGCCTTGGTTGATGACTCGTCGGAGGTGCCCGTGACCGCGCTTTACCTCAGAAATGGAGCGATATCTCCACGCGTCATTCCGGCGAAAGCCGGAATCCAGGCTCAAGCCCCATGCCCCCATGGATACCGGCTTTCGCCGGTATGACGAATTCACTGCCGGGATTTCTTGTGCAAAGCCCCATGACCGTAACCCGCTGTCGTACGCGGCTTGCAATCCTGACGCTGGTCGTCGGCCTTACGACGCATGCAGCTACCGCTACCGATCCCCAGGAGGCAGATATGGCTCTCTCGCTCACGTCTTCCGCGTTCACCAACGGCGGAGAGATTCCGCGGATTCACACCTGCGACGGCAACGATGTCTCGCCGTCATTGACCTGGAGCGGCGTGCCGGCGGGTGCACGCAGCCTCGCACTCATCGTCGACGATCCCGATGCGCCGGATCCAGCCGCGCCAAAGATGACCTGGGTGCACTGGGTCCTGTACAACATCCCGGCATCGGCTAGCGGACTGCCGCAAGGTGTGACCGCGAACGATCTGCCCGTGGGAACGAAGCAAGGTCTCAACGATTGGAAGCGCACCGGCTACGGTGGTCCCTGCCCGCCAATCGGCCGGCATCGGTACTTCCACAAACTCTACGCGCTCGACACCGTGCTAGGCGGTTTGGACACAGCGACCAAGGCGCAGCTCGAGGCGGCGATGAAGGGCCATGTCGTCGCGCGCGCCGAGTTGGTCGGAACCTACCAGCACGCGCAGTAGCGACAGCGAGACGATGGGGTTGTCGCGGTACGCCAAGCTGGCGTGGATCACGCTCGCGTTCAACGTGCTGGTGATCCTGTGGGGCGCGTTTGTGCGCGCGAGCGGATCGGGCGCGGGGTGTGGCAGTCACTGGCCGTTGTGCAACGGCGAAGTAGTCCCGCGCAGCCCGGCGATCGCGACGCTGATCGAGTTCGGGCATCGGCTCAGCAGCGGCGTCGCGTTGGTGTTGATCGCCGCCCTCGTCATCGGCGCGTGGCGCGGGTTTCCACGCCGCCATCCGGTACGACTCGGTGCGGCGCTCTCCGGATTCTTCATCGTCAGCGAGGCGCTCATCGGCGCGGGACTCGTCCTACTGGAATACGTCGCGCACAACGCGTCCCTGGCGCGCGGCTTCTGGGTCGCCGGGCATTTGATGAACACGTTTCTGCTCGTCGGGTCGCTCACGCTGACCGCGTGGTGGGCATCGGGCGGAGGCGCGGTGCGACTGCGCGCGCAAGGCGGCGTGCTGGTCATGCTCACGATCGCGCTGCTGGGAACGCTGGTCCTCGGCGTGAGCGGCGCGGTGACCGCGCTCGGCGATACGCTGTTTCCCGCGGCCAGCTTGGCCGAGGCAGAGGCGCAGACGTTCTCCAGCACGGCGCATCTCTTCGTTCGGCTGCGGGTGTGGCATCCAGCGCTCGCCATCGCCGTCGGTCTGTGCGTACTGTTTGCCACGCTAACAGTGACAACGGCTCGGCGCACCGCGATCAGCGCAATGCTCGCGCGTGGACTCGTCTGGCTCTACTTGGCGCAGATCGTCGTCGGCGTTCTCAACGTGTCGTTGCTGGCACCGATCGCCGTCCAGATCTTTCACTTGCTGGTGTCGGATCTGATTTGGATCGTGCTGGTCCTGTTCGCGGCGAGTGCGCTTGCAGCGGAGTCGCCGGTTCACTCGGGAACCGTGCTGTAAACTGTCGCGAGCTGCGCCATCACGTCTTGCGTGGTGACCGGCCGCAGTTCGCCGGCAATCGGCGGCTTGCCGCCTTGCGACTTCACCGACAGATCGACGTTGGGCGACTCGGCGCGCAACGCCTTCACCGTGCACTTCGCCTTCGGCCGGTGCTTGAACGGGTCCGCCATGAAAAACCGCAGCGCGTTCTCGTGCGTGATCTTGTTGATCTCGGCATCCGACACGCCGTCGCAACTACGCATCAGAATTTCCGGCGAGTGTGGCCACGTGGTGTCGGAGTGTGGGTAGTCGCACTCCCAAGTCATCGTGTCGACGCCAACCCCGTGTCGGTTCTTCACTCCGACGGGATCGTCGATGAAACACGTGATGACGTGTTCGCGCCACACTTCGCTCGGCTTCTTGCCGCGAAAGTCTTGGTGCGTCCACTTGTGATGATGTTCGTGGACGTAGTCGGCGCGTTCGAGGAAGTACGGAATCCAACCGATGCCGCCTTCCGACATCGCGATCTTGATGCCGGGAAAATCCTTCAGCACGCGCGACCACAGCAAATCCGCCGCGGCGTTGACGCACGCGATCGGTTGCACCGTGATCATCACGTCGACCGGCGCATCCATCGATGAAAACTTCATCCCAGCCCCCGAGCCGATGTGGATGCAGATGACCGTGCCTTCCTCCGCACACGCCTTCCAGAACGGATCCCAGTGCGGATTGTGGAAGCTCGGCAAGCCGAGAGCGTCGGGGCTCTCGGTGAAGCTGACCGCGTGGCAGCCTTTCTTCGCCACACGCCGCACTTCGGCGGCCATCAACTGCGGATCCCAGAACGGCAGCAACGCGAGCGGGATGAAGCGGCCGGGATAGGTGCCGCACCACTCATCGATGTGCCAGTCATTGTAGGCTTGCAGCACCACGTGCGACAGGTTGCGATCCGCTTGACGAAAGAACAGCGCGCCACACAAACCGGGAAACGACGGGAAGCACATCGAGGCGAGCACGCCGTTCACGTTCATGTCGTGGATACGCTCGTGGATGTTGTAGGTACCGGGGCGGAGCTGATCAAACGACGTCGGCTCCATGCCGTACTCTTCCGGCGGCCGCCCGACGACGGCGTTGAGGCCGATGTTGGGAATCTGCTCGCCCTGCCACACCCAGACGTCGCTGCCGTCCTTCTTGCGCACAACCCGCGGGCCCTGGGCTTTGTACTGCGCCGGCAGGTGCTGGGCGAACATGTTCGCCGGTTCGACCACGTGATCGTCCACGCTGACTAGAATGAGATCGTCGGCTTTCATCGCTGCGTCCTCCCGCGCTGTCGCCCCTCTCATCTAAAGCAGGTCAATCGTTTGATCAAGAGGAATCTCAGCTGAACTCGACCGAGAAGCGGATGTTCTTCTTCGCCATGCCGTCGAGGACGATCTGCGCACCACCGCTGCGCATCATCCATTCGAGGCGATGGTCGCGGTACTCGCGCACGAAGGCCCCCGAATCGATGATCGGCTTGAGATCTTGAAACGTCGGCAGGATCTCCATCACCGCGGCGGTACACTTCTGCGCGCTGTCGCGCGCGCTCGTGCGTTCGTGCCAGCGCGCCAGCGCCGAACCCGCCGCCGGCGGAAAGCCGTTGCCGGTCGCGCCGGTCACGTACGGCCACACCGACAGATCGCCCCACCCGAACTGCTCGCCGTTGAAGTACGGCCGATTGCCCAACTCGCGTTCCAAGCGCGCATTAATGCCGGCGATCTGCCGGCCCGCCCGCGCGACCAACTGATCGGCGAGCGCGCCGGTGGCGCGTTCGAACACGCGGATCTCGGCCAGCGCCCAATTGATCGCTTCGTAGTAGGTGTCGCACAGTTCTTCGAGCATGCGCACCCGCGCACGGTCGGCTGCAGCGGCCGGCAGCATCGCCGGCTTCGGCCACTTGTCCTCGATGTATTCGAGGATAATGGTCGAATCGAAGACCTTCACATCGCCATCCACCAGCGCCGGGACTTCCAAGCGCGGATTCGCCGCCGCGAAGGCGGCGTCGCCGCCGGCGAGAATGTTGGGCAGCACCGACTCGAATGGGACGTTCTTCTCGTACAGCGCGAGTTTCACCTTCTGCGCGTACGGCGATAGCGGATGTTCGAACACTTGGATCATGATCAGGCCTCCTCAATGCGTACCGGTAGCCGGTACGCGCCATTGTTGTGTTCCACCAAGACGATGCCGGCGTTGGGAATTGCCGGCGCAACCGGCGCCGCGTCCCACGAGCGCGCAACGTACGCCCACGCCGCCATCAGCACACCGGCATGCGCGACGACAACCACGTCGCCGCCGCTCTGAGATCTCGCGAGCCGATCGAGCACTGGCCCGACGCGCGCCTGCACTTCGAGCAGCGACTCACCGCCCGGCGGCCGCCACTCCCAGCGACGCGTCGGATCGAAGCTCGGATCGTCGCGCACGGTATCGTACGGCTGGCCCATCAACGCGCCGAGGTGTTGCTCGCATACATCGGGCTCGATCTCCAGCGGCAGAGCCAGCGCGGCGGCGATGATCTCGCCGGTCTCGCGCGCACGAGCAAACGGGCTCGCAACGACGCACGCCGGCGCGAACCGTTTGCGGATCGTGGCCGCCACAGTACGAGCTTGCTCGCGGCCACGTTCGGTCAACGGCACCTCGGTGCTGTGCGTGAAGCGGCGATCGCGGTTGCCCTCGCTCTCGCCGTGGCGCACCAAGATCAAGCGCCCAATGTTGGTGTCGTTTACTCCAATCACGCGACTAACCTCTCGTACAACTCCACATACTGCTGCGCGCTGCGCTGCCACGAAAAATCGGCGGCCATCGCATTGCGCCGCACCAGGCGCCATTTCGCCGGACGCCGATAGTAGACGAGCGCCGAGTTGATGCAATCGAGCAGCGCCGCCGGCGTGTACTCGCGAAACTTGAACCCGTTACCCTGCTCGCCGTCGAACTGCGTGATCGTGTCCTGCAATCCACCGGTCGCGTGCACGATTGGAATGGTCCCGTAGCGGAGGCTGTAGATCTGATTGAGCCCGCACGGCTCGTAGCGCGACGGCATGAGGAAGAAATCGGCGCCCGCCTCGATCTTGTGCGCCAGGGCGTTGTCGAAGGTGAACCGCACCGCAACGCGATCGGCGAATCGATCCGCCAGCTCACTGAGCACCGCCTGGTAGCGAACGTCGCCGGTGCCGAGCACGACGAGTTGCACCGGCTGCGCCAGCAAGCGCGGTAGTGTCGCGGCCAACAGATCGAACCCCTTCTGATCCGCCAGGCGCGAGACGATGCCGAACAGCGGCAGCTTCGCATCGACCGGCAGGCCGAAGACGCTCTGCAGGTCCGCCTTGCAGCGCGCTTTGCCGGCGAAACTGCCAGCCGAGTAACGTGCGGCGATGTGCGGATCGGTCGCGGGATTCCACTCGTCGTAGTCCACCCCGTTGAGAATCCCGGTGAGCACCGCGTGGCGCGCACGCAGCACCCCGTCGAGTCGATGGCCGAATGCCGGCGTCTGGATCTCTTCCGCGTACGTGCGACTCACGGTCGTGACGGCATCGGCGAACACGATGCCACCTTTGAGGTAGTTGATCTGGTTGTAAAACTCGATCTGCTCGGGATTGAAGTAGCGCCGGTCGAGATTCAGCAAATGCCAATCCTCGCCCCAGAACACGCCCTGGTAGGCGAGATTGTGGATGGTGAGCACGGTCTTCACTGCAGCGAGGGTTGGGTAGCGCGCGGCGTCAGCGCGCAGAAATGCCGGCACCAGCGCGGTCTGCCAATCGTGACAATGGAGGATTTGCGGCGGCCCCAGGCGTTCGGCGATCGCGAGCACGGCGCGCGCGAAGAACGCGAAGCGCTCGGCGTTGTCGCTGAAGTCGCCGGCCGGTGTACCGTACAACTCGTCGCGATCGAAATACGCATCCGCGCCTGGCAGATAGACCTGCACGCCACTCGGCAGTTCGGTGGTGAGCACGGCGGTCTCAATCGTGCGGCTGGAGATCGGCACGCTCACCGACCATCCGGTCGGCCGCAGCGGGAACTTGTCGCGATCGATCGCTCGGTAGGCCGGCAGCACCACGCTCACCTCGACCCCCAGTGTCGTTAGCACCGCGGGCAACGCCCCGATCACGTCGGCGAGTCCGCCGGTCTTCGCCAGCGGCACCGCCTCCGATGCGGCCATCAGCACGCGCATGGCTACGAAATCACCTCGTAGTCTTCGGTGAAGAAAATTGGAGAGTGCGACAGATCGATGAAGCGGCGCTCGTCTTCGAGCAGGGCGCGACCCGCTTCGGCACCAGCGGGCGTGTGCGTTGCGCGTAGCAACGCCTCACCATCGAACCACAACTCCGCGACTCCATCGTACGGTTCCGGCGCCCCGCGGCTGGCCTGCGCGCCGGCCGCGACCGGATGATCGATCGCGTGCGCCTGCACGTAGCGCCGAATCCCCAGTGCCGTGGCGTGTTGGCGCACCAGCGGCGCATGAGTCTCGCGCCAATAACGTTGAAACTCTTCGCGGGTCAGGTGCGGCATGCGCCGCAAGCAGAACACGAGGTGGATCATGACGTCTCTCCGTACGGTGAGCGATGGATAAGGGCTACTCTCTTCTATTGATCCTTCGTCGCGGTTGCAACGCACTCGGCAAGACGACCCGCTCATGGTGTGGCGCTTCGCTCGCGGCCGCGCTAAGACCCGCCGCGAGTCAGGAGTAGCGATGGCGAACGAGGGGCGAGTCGAAGGGGAATACGAGCCGCGCTTCACGCGGGTGCGCGAGGCGTTCGAACGGAACTTTGCCAACGGGGAAGTTGGCGCGGCGCTCGCCGTCACGCTCGATGGGCGACCCGTAGTCGATCTGTGGGGTGGATACGCCGACGCCGCGCGCACGCGGCCGTGGCAACGCGACACCATCGTCAACGTCTACTCCACGACCAAGGGGATGACGGCGATCTGCGCGAATCGTTTGATCGAAGCCGGGAAGCTGGATCTGGACGCGCCGGTTGCGCAGTACTGGCCGGATTTCGCGCAGGCCGGCAAGGCGACGCTGCCGGTGCGCTATCTGCTCTCGCACCAAGCCGGCCTCGCGGCGATCTCGACGCGCATTCCAGCGGAGAAGCTCTACGATTGGAACTTCATGACCGCGGCGCTCGCCGCGCAGCAGCCGTGGTGGGAGCCCGGCACGCAGCACGGCTATCACGCACTGACCTTCGGCTATCTCGTCGGTGAACTGGTGCGCCGTATCGATGGCCGCTCACTCGGCACCTACTTCCGCGACGAAGTCGCGAAACCATTGGGCGTTGACTTTCACATCGGTTTGGACGAGCGGCACGACACGCGCTGCGCCGAAATGATTGCGGCGCCGCCGCCACCGAAGGGCGCGCCCAATTTGTTCGCCGCCGTCACCGAGAAGCCGGAATCATTGACGGCGAAGGTGTTCGGCAATCCGCCGCTCGGCGCAGCCAAGGTCAACACCCGCGCGTGGCGCGCGGCGGAAATCCCGGCAGCCAACGGCCACGGCGATGCGCGCGGGTTAGCCCGCGTCTACGGTACGCTCGCGTGTGGCGGCGACCTCGATGGGGTTCACATCCTCAGCACGGAGGCGATCACGCGCGCCAACACCGAGCAGGCGTTCGGCACCGACGCCGTGCTCGCACCGCTACAAACGCGCTTCGGCCTCGGCTTCTTTCTCACCCAGCCAATGATTCCGTTTGGTCCTAACCCACGCGCATTCGGACATCCCGGCGCCGGCGGATCGGTCGCGTTTGCCGACCCCGACGCCCGCCTCGGGTTTGCCTACGTGATGAATCAGATGCAGCAAGGCCTCGCCGGCGACGCGCGCGGGTTCGGTTTGATCTTCGAAGTTTACGAAGCGCTGCAGTAGACCGCGCTGGGCGGAACGAGGCGGAGCACGGTGCCAGGCAGCTCACGAACGTCCCCGGCTGGCGCTTTCGTCAATGGGCTGGCGGCGACAACCGCGTGCACCTGCGACGCCAACGGCGTCACCGACGCTCGCGATGTTTGCGAAGCGATTGGCGACGGCGAGCGGTCGTGGCCCAGAATTGCCGTGGGGTGACGATGCGAGTGCCCCGATATTGTTGGAGCGCAAGGAGGTGCGGATCGCCCGAGATGATCCACGTCGCACTCGCTGCGAGCGCACAGGCCAGGACGCGATCATCGTCGGGATCGGCCGCGATCACCGGCACGCACGGTGGCTCCGCGATGATGGTGGTGACTGCCGCGTACGCTTCCAGTACCTCGCCTGCCGACGTGTGCAGCCCTGCCAGGCGAGCGGTGAACTTGGGGCGCGCCAAGACATCGCGCAACTCGTCGAGCATCGATGGGCTCACCACCAGTCGCAGCGCGCCGACCTCGGCACGGCGCAGCAGGCGATGGGGAAGGCCGGACCACAGCAGCGCCGACACGCTGACGTTGGTGTCGAGTACGACGAGCTCGCTAGCCACGACGCCGGCGTTTGGCGGTGCGCACCCGCTGCACCTCGGTGTCGATTTCTGCCAGCGACGGCCCCTTGGCGGGAGCTCGGGCGACAATCTCGGAGGGTTTCAAGGGTTGCAGGCGCTTCAGCACGATCACATCGCCGTCGGTCCACACGACCAGTTGACTGGTGCGTGGGAAGTGGCGGCGAATCTCGGTTGGCAGCTTGATCGAACCATCATTGCCGATTGTGAGGGCAATCATACGTTACCTCCGCCCCTGCGTGGGCACCGCTTGTACCAGAGCGGGCCGACCGACACCACGCCCGCGGGGACGAACCCGAACACCCGCAACGCCTTCGGCGAGACCGACAGCTCCAGCGCCAGCAGCGCGCTCTTCCGTGTGCAATGCGCTCTGCGCGACAACCGCGGACGAATCACCGCAAAGGCCGAGACGATTTCCGACCCTAGCAGCCAACAGCCTAGCACCCCTTCGACAAGTTCAGGGCAGGCTCCAACAACCTCGTACTCCGTGCTGTATCAGAACCACCTCAACCCGATCGCCGAGCTCGATGCCGACGGCAGCGTGGTGAGCCGCTTCGTCTACGGCAGCAAGGGCAACGTGCCCGACTACCTGGTGAAGGGCGGCGTGACGTATCGCATCGTGAGCGATCATCTCGGCAGCCCGCGGCTGGTCGTCAACGTGTCCGACGGCAGCATCGCGCAGCAGATGGACTACGACGAGTTCGGCAATGTACTGAGCGACACCAACCCCGGCCTCCAACCGTTCGGCTTCGCCGGTGGTCTCTACGACCGCGACACCAAGCTCGTTCGCTTCGGCGCCCGCGACTACGACGCCGAGACGGGCAGGTGGACAGCGAAAGACCCGATTGGGTTCGGGGGCGGGGATGCGAATCTGTACGGCTACGTAATCGACGATCCGCTGAATTGGCAGGACCCGAGCGGGCTTGAACGCAAGCCGGGGAAAACTCCTCCGGTACGGTGGCCAAGCCTTCCGGAAAACATCGGGGGCAAGAAGCCAGGGTGGAATCCCGATGGATACTGGGAGTGTCCGCGCGGGAGGCGAGTGACCTGGGACGACCGATCTCACGGCGCTGGCGTCGACCGGGGCCAAGGTCCTCAAGGTGGACACTGGGACGATGAGAGTAGCGACAACCGTTGGGATGAAAAGGGTAACTTGCTACCGGGAAGCGAGGACCTTGAGTTTTCGGATGACGCCGGTGAGTGGACCGTCCCTGCACCAGGGAAATTTCCATGGTGGATACTCGTACCATTTCTGATTCCGGCGCTTCCGTAGCTGGGGTTAGGCACGGAACGACAGAACAAAGGGGACCCTATGAGAAAAAAAAGGTTCAGCGCGTATCCATTGGATAGATACCCCCGAGTTCGTAGCGTCGTGTTCCCTCGAGATCTTCCTATTGCCTACGCGGTCTGCAGCAGAGAATGTGGAAACAAGGAATTCATCGTCGATGGGCAGTCGCAGGTATGCCAGTACTGCGGCCGACTAATGTTCAGGACAAAGGTCAAAACGTATCGCTCGACGAAGCATGGCGACCAGGGAGCGCAATCATCCGGCTCGGAGAATCGTGTCAACCAACTTCGGAAGCTGCCACAGGATCAGGCTTGAGTGTTGGCTATTGATAGTGGCGAGCGAGGAGCAGTGACGAAACGACCGACACACCGAGAGCTACGATGCGTTGCCGCGGCAACGCTGCTCCTCCTTGGGCTCTCTGCCGGTGTCTCCGCGCAGACGGAGATCGGCGCGGGTGTAGTGAAGATCGCTGGCGCGCAGGACGCGCAGTTGCGCGTCGCCGAGGGCATCCCGCGGTTGCAAGGGCCGATCAGCACGAGCTTCCAGATTCCCACGCATCTCGTGAATGCCAGCGGCGTTACGATCACCGATCCGACCACCGTCTTCGGCAATCGCACCGTGCTGGTGCGCGGCACGCTCTCGGGAGCGGGGATCAGGGTTCGGGGAGCGGCGCGGAAGCCGGATCAATCGAGTTGGACCCCGTCGCGCCGGGGCAGCCGCTCGTCACGCCGCCGCTCGCGCAGCCGGGGCCGTACGTCGTCGATCACTTGCGCCTCACCGACGATTAAGGTCACGACATTCTGCCCGCTGCTCGCGCCTTCGTGCCGATCACCGTGCTCGACCGTATCAATCTCGACTTGCTCAACTTGGTCACCTCGGTCACCTCGCGCCCGCTCTCGCTGCAGGAGCTGCAAGACCGCGGCGTGATCATCGACGCGAACAATTTCTCCGCGTATGAATTCACCTTCGGCCTCGCCACGCAGTCGGGCCGGGTGCCGATCCCGGTCGACGTGGCCTTCCCGAAGCTAACCTTGATGAGACAAGAGAAACTTCACCACAGAGAACGCCGAGACGCAGAGGAAGCCGCAGAGACAACGATCGGAGCTCCGTGCGTAAGTCCATCCATAATGAATTTTGGAGCTCTCCTTCCTGATTCCTCGCTCGGTCCTCCTCTCCGCGTCTCCGTGCCTCTGTGGTGGGATCATTGTCTGTCCCATCAAGGCCAACGCGGCCGCTCGGCAACACCGGGGGCGAGGGGACGGACAACGACGGCTCGTTCGGCCCAGGTGGCGACGTGCAAGGCGACTTCTCGGTGGAAGGTCGCCAAGTCGGCACGCATCGATTGACGGTCGACCTGACGGCGCAGTTGGCCTGATCTTCGAAGTTTACGAAGCGCTGCGATAGGCCGCGCCGCTCGGCGAGGTCTCGGAACACGCTTCGCCGCAGCCTTCGACGCCGCGCAGCGGGCAATTCTGCACTGAACGGGAGGACATCCCGGTTGTCACCCGTTCGAGAAAGTCCACTGCAACCTGGCGGCGGTGCAGCGGGCACCACACCGACTCGGACACAACTCGCGGCGCCGACCACGTCGCGTCTCGCATCGAATATAGAATGGCTAGACATGTCAGCAGCGCCGACGCTAATCCGAGGCCCATCATCACAATTGGGTCCATCTGACCGACCCTCCTTCACGCCGACACTGTTCATAACTCCGCATGCCGCAGCGGCACTGACATTGGTCATGCAAACTCCTGATGCGCGCCGGCGAGCGATGCGCGCGCCTCCGCGGCGCCGATTTGCATGATTCGCATCATTGAGTCCTCGCAGCCTCCCAGAGTCGGGAATGGCAGGCGTCATCTGGCGGTGATGGGCGCTGTGCCGATGCGGCCGAAGTAGTGGCACGGGGTTAGCTCCACTCAGCACGCGGAAGGAGAGCCGAATGAATGCGACCATGGAGCGGCTCAGCCGCCAACATCGCGATGTGCTCGGGCGCCTCGCCGCGATCGAGTCTGCCAGCACCGACGGCGGCGACTTCGCCGAGTTCAGTGCGTATCTCGCACACGAGGTTACGCAGCACTTCGCCCTCGAAGAGCGCGCGCTGTTTCCGGTGTTGGCGCGCCACCTCAGCCTCGTCCAGGGCCCGTTGGCGGTGATGAATGCGGAGCACGTGGCGTTCGGCGACTTGCTCCGCGATCTCGCCGCAGCGGTACGCGGAGACGACCACAACCGCCAGCGCGCAAATGTCGCGGAGATCATTCACCTCCTGCGCGATCACATCGCCAAAGAGGATCGCATCCTGTTTCCGATGGCCGCGCGCCTGTTGAGTGTCACCGAGCAGGGCGAGGTCGACACGCGAGCGGCCCGGCTCGCCGGCGCCGAACTCGCGGTGTGACATGAAGCCCGTCGCCTTCGCGGCCGGCATCGTGGCGATTGTGGCAATGGCGGCGGTGGCTGCCGCCGGAGCCGCGCCAACCACGCCCGAGGCGCTCGCGCTCGGCAAGCAGGTATTCGAGAAGCAATGCACGCCGTGCCATGGCGCCGACGGGCGCGGCGATGGACCGGCGGCGTATCTGCTGTATCCGCGACCGCGCAACTTCCGCACCGGCAAGTTTCGCTTGGTCTCGACCTGGGACGGCGTGCCGACCGACGACGATCTGTTCCGCACCATTTCGCGCGGCATGCCGGGTTCGGCCATGCCGGCGTGGGGCTACCTACCGGAAGACACGCGCTGGGCGCTGGTCGCCTACGTCAAATCGCTCGCGGAATCTCCCCTCGTCGTCAAACCCGCCAGCGAACCGGCAAGCGAAGGTAGCCAGGGCAGCGGGCTGATCTCCGTACCGACCGAACCGGCCTACGATGACCAAGCGAAGGCGCGCGCGGCCGAGTTGTTCCGCGACGGCTGCGCGTCGTGTCATGGTGCCAGCGGCCACGGCGACGGCGCAACCGATCAGCGCGACGAAGCCGACTATCCGATTCGTCCGCGCGATCTCACCACCGGTGTCTTCAACGGCAGCCCCGAACCGCAGGACCTCTATCGGCGCATCGTCGCCGGCATGCCGGGCACGCCGATGCCGATGAGCGAGTGGGCCTACGGACCAGATGCGTGGCACCTGACGCATTTCATCCGCTCCCTGTCGAGCGACGATCAACGCGCCCGCGCCGAGATGCGACGGTTCACAATTCCGGTCACCCGGGTCGCTGCGTTGCCCGATCATCCCGACGCCGGCGTGTGGGCGCGCACCCCCGTGGTCAACCTCCATCTCATGCCGCTGTGGTGGCGCTACGATCGGCCGGAGGAACTCTCAGTGCGCGCGCTGCACGACGGCACGGAGATCGCGCTGCAACTGGTGTGGACGGATGCGACGCATGATGCCACCGCGATGCGGCCGCAGGATTTCCGCGATGCCGCCGCGATCGAATTGTCGGGGACGCCCGATCCGCCGTTCTTCGCCATGGGGCAGAAGAATCAGTTCGTCAACATTTGGATGTGGAAGTCGGAGCGGCAAGCCGACCTCGAACCGGCTTTCCAAGATCTCGAGAAGGTGTACCCCAACCTCGGCATCGACTCGTACCCCAACGTATCGAAGTCGCCACTCGAACAGCCGTCCCGGCACGCATTGACGCTCGATTTCAATCCGACCTTCGTCACCGCGTGGGGCGCGGGCAACATCGTCGCGAACCCGCTGCGCACCAGCGCCGCCGAGGATCTCGTCGCGCAAGGTTTCGGAACCTTACGTGCACGACCGGAGATGAATCAAGCGGTGAGCGCCACGGGGGTTTACGGCACCGATTCGTATCGCGTGATTTTCCGCCGCGAACTCGTCGCCAAAGGTGAAGGCGCGGTAACCCTGCAACCGGGGTCGAGTGTTCCGGTCGCCTTCGCCGTGTGGAACGGCGCCGCCGGCGATCGCGACGGCAAGAAATCGGTGACCATCTGGCAGGAACTGAAGATCGACCCGTGAGGATGGCGATGATGCGACTTGGCTTCTTCCCCTCCCCCTCGGGAGACCGTAGATGAACTCGGTCGCTGTGCCGTTTTCCAGCAGAGTTCCCGTTCCTTGTAGGGGCGACGCATGCGTCGCCCGCGAATCAACGTGGTCACTGCGGAGAAGACGGAGGGCGATGCATGCATCACCCCTACGCCTCAGAACACATCGACAGTCTCTCGGGGAGAGGGAACCCGCAATGGAGGGTCCGCGATGAGCGACCAATCTTTCTTCGATCTGACCCGGCGTGACTTTCTGCGCTGGCTCGGCATCGGCACAGGCACGGCCGCGGCGGCCGGCATCCCATTGCGGCTGCTGGCCGCTGCCGATCCAGATCAGAACCCACTGGCCGGCGCGGTCGCGCGCGGCTGGGAGAAGATCTACCGCGATCAGTACAGCTACGACGCCTCGTTCGATTGGGTGTGCTCCCCCAACGACACCCACGCCTGCCGCGTGCGCGCGTATACGCGCAACGGCATCGTCACCCGCCTCGGCGCGACCTACGATTACCAAAAGTACGCCGACCTCTACGGCAATCACGCCAGCGTGAACTGGAACCCGCGCCAGTGCGCCAAGGGTTACACGTTCCACCGTGTGCTCTACGGTCCCTATCGCTTGCGCCATCCGATCGTACGACGCGGCTGGAAAGCGTGGTGCGATGCCGGCTTCCCCGAGCTGACCCCGGAGCTGAAGTCGAAGTATCTCTTTGATGCGCGCGGGCAAGACGAGTTCGTGCAGATCGCGTGGGAAGACGCCTTTGACTGCATTGCACGCGCCCTCAACGCCATCGCCACGAGCTACAGCGGCGATGCCGGCGCCAAGCGGCTCCTCGCCCAGGGCTACCAGCCCGAGATGGTGAAGGCGATGGGCGGCGCCGGCACGCGCACGTTCAAGATGCGCGGCGGCATGGGGCTGCTCGGCGTCATCGGCAAGTACGGGATGTATCGCCTCAACAACTCGATGGCGCTGCTCGACGCCAAGATCCGCGGCGTCGACCACGAGCAGGCGCGCGCCGGCCGCAACTTCTCCAACTACACGTGGCACGGCGACCAGGCCCCCGGGCATCCGTGGGTGCACGGGCTGCAAGCCTCGGACTGCGACTTCAACGACCTGCGCTCGTCCAAGCTCATCGTCATGGACGGCAAGAACTTGGTCGAGAATAAACTCACCGACTCGCACTGGTTCATCGAGTGCATGGAGCGCGGCGCCAAGATCGTCGTCATCGCGCCCGAGTACGGTCCGCCGTCGACCAAAGCCGACTACTGGATTCCCATCCGCCCGCAGACCGATGCCGCGCTGTGGCTCGGCATCACCCGGCTGATGATCGAGAAACGGCACTACGACGAATCATTCGTCAAACGCTTCACCGATTTCCCGCTGCTGGTGCGCAAGGACACCCTCAAGCGCGTGCGCGCGCACGAAGTGTTTCCGGGCTACCAATCGACCCTGTCACCCGACGGGCCATCGATGAAGATCCAGGGGCTCAAGCCAGAGCAGCACGACACACTCGGCGACTACGTCGTGTGGGACGCGAAGACCAACGCTCCGCGCGCGATCACGCGCGACGAGGTCGGCGACACGATGACGACCCACGGCATCGACCCTGTTCTCGCGGGCTCGTTCAAGCTGAAGCTCGCCGACGGCAAGACGGTTGAGGTCGCGACGTTGTGGTCGCTCTACCAGATTCATCTCAAGGACTACGACATCAAGACCGTGTGCGAGATTACCCACGCGCCGCAGAACCTGGTCGAGCAACTCGCCGAAGACATCGCGACGATGAAGCCGGTGGCCATTCATCAAGGTGAGGGTATCAATCACTGGTTCCACGCCACCGAGATGAATCGCGCGGCGTACCTGCCGCTGATGCTCACGGGCAACATCGGCCAGCCCGGCGCCGGCTGTCACACCTGGGCGGGCAACTACAAGGCGGCGTTGTTCCAAGGCTCGCCGTGGACCGGCCCAGGCTTCAAAGGCTGGATCGCCGAAGATCCATTCGAGATCAATCTCGACCCCCACGCGCCCGGCAAGGTGATCAAGGCGCACGCCTACACCAAGGACGAAGAGCCCGCGTACTGGAATCATGGCGATCAGGCGCTGATCGTCAACACGCCGAAGTTCGGCCGCAAGAATTTCACCGGCGAGACCCACATGCCGACGCCCACCAAGGCGCTGCTGTTCAGCAACGTCAACCTGATCAACAACGCGAAGTGGGCGTACGGCATGATCAAGAACGTCAACCCCAACGTCGAGTTGATCGTCTCGATCGACATTCAGATGACCGCCTCGATCGAGTATGCCGACTTCGCGTTGCCGGCCAACTCGTGGCTCGAATTCGAGGGCCTCGAAATCACTGCGAGCTGCTCGAATCCATTTCTGCAAATTTGGCAGGGCGGCATCCCGCCGGTGTTCGACAGCAAGGACGACCTCATGATCCTTGCCGGCATCGCCAACGCGATGGCGAAGGTCACCGGCGACAAACGTTTCGACGACTACTTTGCGTTCGCCGCACCCGCGCAGCGCGGGATCTACATTCAGCGGTTGCTCGATACCAGCACCACCACCGTCGGCTATCAGCTCGCTGACATCATGGCCGGCAAGTACGGGCCGCCGGGCGGCGCGTTGATGAACTTCCGCACTTACCCGCGCATTCCGTTCTACGAACAGGTCCACGACAGCGAGCCGTTCCACACCGACACCGGTCGCATGCACGCGTATGCCGACGTACCCGAAGCGATCGAGTACGGCGAGAACTTCATCGTCCACCGCGAAGGACCCGAAGCCACGCCCTACCTGCCGAACGTGATCGTCAGCACCAACCCTCTCGTGCGGCCCGAAGACTACGGCATCTCGGAGAAGGCCGAGCACTGGGACGACCGCACCATCCGCAACATCAAGATGCCGTGGACCAAGGTGAAGACGACCAAGAACTTCCTGTGGGAGAAGGGGTTCCACTTCTATTGCCTGACCCCGAAGTCGCGCCACCGCGTCCACAGCAGTTGGTCGAATGTCGACTGGCACATGCTCTACGATTCCAACTTCGGCGATCCGTATCGCCTCGACAAACGCGCGCCGAGCGTCGGCGAGCATCAACTCCACATCAACCCGGCGGCGGCGCGCGATTTGGGCATCAACGACGGCGACTACGTCTACGTCGACGCCAATCCCGCCGACCGTCCGTACCTCGGCGCCAAGCCCAGCGATCCGTTTTACCGCGTCTCGCGCTGCATGCTGCGCGTGAAGTACAACCACGCCTATCCGTACAACTGCGTGATGATGAAACACGCGCCGTTCATCGCAACCGAACGCAGCGTGAAGGCGCACGAGACCCGGCCCGACGGCCGCGCGCTATCGGAGAACACCGGCTATCAATCCAACCTACGCTACGGCTCGCAGCAGTCTGTTACCCGCAACTGGCACATGCCGATGCACCAGACCGACACGCTCTTTCACAAGGCCAAGGTGTTCATGGGCTTCATCTTTGGCGGCGAAGCCGACAACCATGCCGTCAACACCGTGCCCAAGGAAACCCTCGTGCGCGTCACCAAAGCCGAAGACGGCGGCCTCGGCGGCAAGGGCATCTGGAAACCCGCCACCACCGGCTTTACCCCCGACAACGAGAGCGAGTTCATGAAACTCTACATCAGCGGAGAGTTGGTGAAAACGTGACCAATGCGGAATGCGGAATGAAGGCATCAACCGTCTCTGACATTCCGCATTCCGCACTCCGCATTCCGCATTCCGCATTTGGAGTAACCATGCCCTTCAACGATCCTGATCCCACTGATCCCCACGAGCTGCGTGGCGTAGTGCTACCGGCCGGACCGGAGGAAGTGCGCGACATGGCCTACGCGTTCGCCGAAGAGTTCGCCCGCTTCGGCCATCGCCGCGACCAAATTCTGTGGATGTTCCGCAACCCGTTCTACGGCGGTGCCCACGGCGCCTATCAAGCGCTCGGCCACGACGCCATCGTGGCGATCGTCGACGAGTGCATCGCCATCTGGGGCCGAGTGCGGTTGGTGGATCGCGATGCGGACACTGCAACTCCCTCTCCCAGAGGGAGTTGATCGGAGAGGAGTGAGACGACCATGCCCAAAGTCCACAACTGGCAACTCGGACGCGACATGGAGTACCCGTACGACGCCGCGTTCCCGCAGCGTCAGTTCGCATTCGTCTTCAACATCAACCGCTGCATCGCCTGCCAGAGCTGCACGATGGCCTGCAAGTCGACCTGGACCTTCAACAAAGGTCAGGAGCACATGTGGTGGGCCAACGTCGAGACCAAACCCTACGGCGGCTACCCGCAGTTCTGGGACGCGCGCATCCTCGAACTGCTCGAAAAGGCCAACCCCGGAGGACAGCGCTGGCAGCCTTTAACAGATGCGCCCGCTGACAATCCGCACGCACCCTACGGCGAGTATCAAGGTCAGACGATCTTCGAAGCCGGACAGAAAAACCTCACCCCCGACAGCGCCCGCGTGCTCGGCTACTTGCCCACCGACGAAGAGTGGAACTCACCCAACATCTACGAAGACAACCCCGTCGGCGAGCGCGGCAAGCCGATGCAGTACAACCCAACCGGCGTCGAGTTGCCCGTCCACAAGACGTGGTTCTTCTACCTCGCGCGGATCTGCAACCACTGCAGCTACCCGGCGTGTCTCGCCGCATGCCCGCGCAAAGCGATCTACAAACGGCCTGAGGACGGCATCGTATTGATCGATCAGAGCGAGTGCCGCGGCTATCGCAAGTGCGTCGAAGCCTGCCCGTACAAGAAAACCATGTACCGCGGCAACACTCGCACCTCGGAGAAGTGCATCGCCTGCTACCCGCGCGTCGAAGGGAAGGATCCCGAGAGCGAGGGCCAGCCGATGGAAACTCGCTGCATGGCGGCGTGCATCGGCCAGATCCGGATGCAGGGCTTGGTGAAGATGAATCCCGAAGGTACCTGGGCGGAAGATCGGCAGCACCCGCTCTACTACCTGGTGCACGTCGCCAAGGTCGCACTCCCGCTCTATCCGCAGTTCGGCACCGAGCCGAACGGATACTACATTCCACCACGCTGGGTACCGCGTCCCTACCTGCGCCAGATGTTCGGCCCCGGCGTCGATCAGGCCATCGAGCGCTACAGCAACCCGGATCGCGAACTGCTCGCGGTGCTGCAGCTCTTCCGCCGCTCGAACCGGATCATCTTCCGCTACGAAGTCGAAGAAGGGCCGAAGATCTACGAAGGCGCGCTGCGCGGTAAACCCGTCACGATCTACAACGACACGGTGATCGCATTCGGACAAGACGGCCGGGAACTCTTCCGCACCACCGTCGAAGAGCCGCTGCATATCCGCGGAGGCCAGCATGCGAACTCCATCTGAATCTGTTCTCCCTCGCCCTGTGAGCGACGCTTGCGATGAGGGCGCGGAAGCGGCCGAACTTGCGCTCTGCCGCGCGACGCTCTACTCCGCGCTCGCGCTCGGCTTCCAACCACCCACGCGCGAGACGATCACGCGGTTGACGACCACCGACGCAGCGAGCGCTTTGGCCGACGCCGCACGTCGACTCGACCTCAGCTTGGCTGGATCGGAGGGCGACGCATGCGTCGCCCCTACCAGTCGGCCAACGCTCGCAGAACTTGCCGCGGCGCTCGCGCAGCTCGACGGAAACCTCGCCGCGCTCGCCGGCGACTACCGCCGCCTCTTCGGTCACACGGCGCGCGGCGAGGTGCCGGCGTACGAAACCGAGTACGGTAGCGAAGCCCTGTTCCAACAGCCGCAAGAGATGGCCGACCTCGCCGGCTTCCTGCACGCCTTCGGCCTAGCGATGCGGGCCGACGCGCACGAGCGCGTCGATCACGTGAGTTGCGAGTGTGAGTTCTTGTCGTTCTTGGCGTGCAAGGAAGCCTACGCGATTGCGCACGATGACCAGGAGATGCGCGCGGCCACCGCGGGCGCCACCGAGTTGTTTCTGCACGATCACGTCGGACGCTTCGTGCCGGCATTCGCGACCCGACTGGCGCGCGCCACATCCAGCGGCCTGTACCGCGCCCTGGCCGATCTCCTGCACGCGCTGGTTGAGGGTGACTGCCGGCGGTGCGACATCACGCTCGGCACGCCCGGCCTACCGTTGCGGCCCGACCCCGCAACAATCGCCACCCCAATGGGTTGCGAAGCCGCGGCCGACGGCACCTGCCCGGCGGGCGCTGGGATCGCATGACCACGTTGCCGATCGTCGCCGAACCCTCGCTGATCGAAGAAGCGGTGCTGCGCCGGATCGCCGGCCACAGCGCCGAGCGCCCGTTCCGGCGCGAGCGCGATCGGCTCTACCTCATCACCAACGAAGCCAAACGCGAGCAGACGTTCCAACAATTTCACCAGCGCTGGTTCGCGCAACTCGAACTGGGCGGACCGATCGACGCTGCGCTCGGCGAATTGCCGATCTTGGCGCAGACGTGCGTACGCTGCTTCGTGACTCGCGCCGCGCTGCCTTCCGACGAAGGCGCGGACCTGCTGGTCGCGAGTGACGGCAGCATCTGTGAGCGCACGGTCCTCATCCGCCTGCGCGTTGTGTCGTTCGACGATCCAGTCGCGTTGCTCACGCTGTTGCGCTTCGAGCTGCTGCACGTCGCAGACATGGCCGACGCGGCGTTCGGCTACGAGCCAACCCTGCCGAGTGTCGATGGTGGCCCATCGTACGAGCGACTGCTCCGCGATCGCTACCGGGCTTTGTGGAACGTCAGCATCGCTGGCCGCCTCCACCGCCGCGGCGTCGCCAGCCCCGATGCGAAGGCGGTTGCGCACCGCGGTTTCGTTGCAGCGTTCCCGGGTCTCGGCGACGCCGAGGCAGACGAAACGTTCGAGCACTTCTTCGATAGCACCACCTGCTCGCATGCGGATCTGGTTGCGTTCGCGCTTACGCCGCACGCGCGCGGTGCCGCGCGCGGTTTGGTCGCCGGCGGACGTTGCCCACTGTGCCGCTTCTCCACTTACACCCCCGAACCCGCACCGGAAGATCTGCCCAACGAGGTCGTCGCGTGCATCGCGCAGGACTTTGCCGATTGGCAACCCACCGATGGCCTGTGCCGCCAGTGCGCCGACCTCTACCGTGCTCGCCCGATGTCAATCGCCGCCGCGGAGCGCTTGCCGAATGCGCACAACACCGTGTGAGACCCAGCCGTCTCAGCTCGCGAGCGTTGCGGACGGCCACGCATTTCGCTAGCTAGCGAGCACCATGGAACGCGTGCTCGTCTACCACAACCCTGGGTGAGGGAAGTCGCGCGGCGCGCTGGACATCCTGCGCGAGCGCGGCGTCGCGTGCGACGTCATCGAGTACCTCAAGCAACCGCTCGATCGGGCCACTCTCACTCGCATCCTCGGGCTGCTCGGTGGAGAACCAGCCGCGCTGGTGCGCAAGGACAAGCGCTTCAAAGAGCTCGGCCTCGACGAGCAGCGCTATCAATCGCGCGAGCAGGTCATCGCCCTCTTGCTCGATCACCCCGAGCTGATGGAGCGCCCGGTGATCATCCGCGGCAAACAAGCAGTCATCGCCCGCCCCTCCGAGCGAGTGCTCGAAATCTTGGCGAAATCTTGAATTGACTGATCGAACGGGCACCGCACCACCCGTAGTGGGGGCTGGTCACTTCTCGCTGGTCTTCAGATACTCCACGATCGCCGTCGCCTCGGCCTCAGTGAGGCCATAGCGGAAGTGTGGCATCACCGGCTTCTGCTCGGCCAGCATGTGCCAGACCGCGGTGCGCAATTGCTCGGAGTCGCGGTGCGCGAAATAGCTGCGATCGAAGAGCACGCTCGGCACTCGGATCGCATCGCCGACGGCGGGCACACCGCGGCCCTCTTCACCGTGACAGTTGGCGCAGTACCGCTCGTAGAGCGCGAAGCCGGGTGACAGGAGCCGGACGAACTTCGTGATCGACTGGGCGTCGGCTTGCGACAGGCGCGGGACGAGCGCCGGCATGTGCTTGCGTCCGTGCCGCACTGCGATCGTGAGCGCGTCATTGGTGAGCGACCGCTGATACGCCGGATCAGCGAGATCGCGCGGCGGTTTCACCCCTGGCGGCAACATCGCGCCCGCCTGGCCGGCCGGACCGTGACACATCTCGCAGCGGTCGACATACAACTCCCATCCCGGTTCGATCGCGCGCCAGTCGATCGACGGCAAGCGCTTGAGATAGGCGACGAGATCCTCCACCGCCGCCGCCTGCGCCCGCAGCGCGGGTGGATCAAGCGCGAGGTCCAGCGCCCGGCCATCGAGCACGCGACGGACGAGTTCCTCGCTCGTGTACTTTTGCAGAAACCCCTCGCGCAGATCACGCGGCGGGGCGGCGAAAATGGTCGCGTCCGGCCCGTCGCCTTTGCCGCTCACGCCGTGGCACGGTGCGCATTGCCGTCGATAGAGTTGGGCACCATCGATTTTCTTGGCCGACTCACCGGCTTCAGCAGCGCGCGCCGCACCGAAGCCGCACGCGAGCAGCAGCAGTCCGACAGTAACAGCAATGGATCGATCGCTCAGCATCATCCCCTCCTAACTCGGCACCATCCGACGCCGACCGGTTGCGGCTGGCAACGATGTAGGCCAACGTCGAACTTGCAGGTTGCGAGCCACGATTCAAGGACCCTGCGCCGCGACACTGTTCCCGCGCGTGAGAAGCTGCGAGCAGTACAGGCATCCCAAAGCTGCGAAACGTTGCGGTCGAACCCGTCTCCGCCGCCCGCCTTCACACCGGCACGATTGCCGCACCGGCTTCCACCAACAGAGTTCGGTGAAGGTCTGCCCATGTCCACAAGCCCAATGGTAACGCTCGACGGCAACGAAGCCACGGCCTTGGTGGCGCATCGCCTCAGCGAGGTCATCGCGATCTATCCGATCACGCCGTCGTCGACGATGGGCGAATTGGCCGACGAGTGGTCGGCTCACGGCCGCACCAACCTGTGGGGCACGGTGCCACTGATCACCGAGATGCAATCCGAAGGCGGCGCTGCCGGCACGGTCCACGGCGCGCTGCAGGCTGGCGCGCTAACGACGACGTTTACCGCGTCACAGGGCCTGCTGTTGATGATCCCCAACCTCTACAAGATCGCCGGCGAGCTGACCGCCTGCTGTCTGCACGTGTCAGCGCGCACGCTTGCCACCCACGCGCTGTCGATCTTCGGCGATCATTCCGACGTCATGGCCTGCCGCCAAACCGGCTTCGCGCTGCTGTGCTCCGGCTCGGTGCAAGAAGCGCACGACTTCGCCTGCATCGCCCACGCCGCCACACTGCGCGCCCGCGTGCCCTTCTTGCACTTCTTCGACGGCTTTCGCACCTCGCATGAGTTGACGAAGATCACGCCACTGAGCGACGACGACTTGCGGGTGATGATCGACGAGGATCTCGTTGTCGCCCACCGCCAGCGTGCACTGACACCCGATCATCCGGTACTGCGCGGCAGCGCGCAGAATGCCGACACGTTTTTCCAGGCGCGCGAGGCGGGCAACCGGTTCTACGACGCCTGCCCCGGCATCGTGCAGGAGACCATGGATCGTTTCGCGGCAGTCACCGGCCGCCAGTATCACCTGTTCAACTACGCCGGACACCCCGAGCCCGAGCGCGTGATCGTGTTGATGGGCTCGGGCGCCGAGACCGTGCAGGAAACCGTCGACTGGCTAGTCGCGCGCGGCGAACGCGTCGGCGTGCTGAAGGTGCGGCTGTATCGCCCGTTCGCGCTTGCCGCGTTCATTCACGCCCTGCCCGCCTCTGTGCACACGATCGCCGTGCTCGACCGCACCAAAGAGCCCGGTGCGCTTGGTGAGCCGCTCTATCTCGATGTCGTTGCGGCGCTGCATGAAGCGCGCGATGCCGGCCTCTCATCGCTCACAGCCGATCCGCTGGTCATCGGCGGGCGGTACGGGCTGGCCTCGAAGGAATTCACGCCGGCAATGGTGCGGGCGGTCTTCGACGAGCTGACGCGTGCGCAGCCCAAGCGTCACTTCACGGTTGGCATCACCGACGACGTGACGCACACTTCGTTGTCCATCGATGCCAGCTTCGACATCGAGCCGGACGACGTCGTTCGCGCGGTGTTCTTCGGCCTTGGCTCGGACGGCACCGTCGGCGCCAACAAGAACTCGATCAAGATCATCGGCGAAGAGACCGACCACTTTGCGCAGGGCTACTTCGTCTACGATTCGAAGAAAGCTGGCGCGATGACGATTTCGCATCTGCGCTTTGGCCCGCGGCCGATTCGTTCTACCTACCTGATCACCCGCGCCAGCTTCGTCGCCTGCCATCAGTTCGGCTTTCTGGACAAGTACGACGTGCTCGATACGGCCGCACCCGGCGCGGTGTTTCTGCTCAACGCCGCCTTCGGGGCGAACGAGGTCTGGGACCAGTTGCCGCGCGAGGTGCAGCAGCAGATCATCGACAAGCAGCTCAAGTTCTACGTCGTCGACGCCTACAAAGTCGCGCGCGACACCGGCATGGGCCGCCGCATCAATACGGTGATGCAGACGTGTTTCTTCGCCATCTCCGGCGTGCTGCCACGCGACGAGGCTATCGCCCACATCAAACGGACCATACAAAAGACCTACGAGAAAAAGGGCGAAGCGATCGTGCGCAAGAACTTCGCCGCCGTCGACCACACGCTCGCGCACCTCTGCGAAGTAGCCGTCCCCGACCGCGTCACCGCAACCCGGGGCCGGCCGCCCATCGTGGCGGAGGCCGCGCCGGATTTCGTGCAGCGCGTCACGGCGGTGATGCTGGCGAACAAAGGCGATCTGCTGCCGGTCAGTGCGTTTCCCGTCGACGGCACGTGGCCCACCGGCACGGCGCAATGGGAGAAGCGCAACATCGCGCTCGACATGCCCGTGTGGGATCCGGTCATCTGCATTCAGTGCAACAAGTGCGCGATGGTGTGCCCGCACGCGGCGATCCGCGCTAAAGTCTACGCGCCGGAGCCGCTGGAACACGCGCCGGCGAGCTTCAAGGTCACGCCCTACCGCGGCAACGAGTACAAAGACCGGCAGTACACCATCCAAGTTGCGCCGGAAGATTGCACCGGGTGCAGCCTGTGCGTGGCCGTGTGTCCGGCGAAGGACAAATCGAACCCGAAGCACAAGGCGATCGACATGTGCCCGCAGGCACCGCTGCGTGACGCCGAGCGGGCGAACTACGCGTTCTTCCTCGACCTCCCCGAGGTCGATCGCACGACCGTCCGCGTCGACGTGAAGCAGGCCCAGTTTTGCGAACCGCTCTTCGAGTACTCCGGCGCTTGCTCCGGCTGCGGCGAGACACCGTACATCAAACTGCTCACCCAACTCGTCGGCGATCGGCTGCTGATCGCCAACGCCACTGGCTGCAGCTCGATCTATGGCGGCAATCTGCCGACCACGCCCTACACCACCAACCGCGAAGGCCGGGGCCCTGCGTGGTCCAACTCGCTGTTCGAGGACAACGCCGAGTTCGGCTTTGGGTTTCGCCTCGCCATTGATCAGCACCACGAGCACGCGCGCCGACTGCTCACAGGGCTCGCGTCACAAGTTGGCGATGCGCTCACCCACGGCCTCTTGAGCGCCGATCAGAGCAGCGAGGCCGGCATCAGCGCGCAGCGGCAGCGGGTCGCGGAGTTGCGGCAGCGCCTCGCCGGCGTCGGCGATCCCGCCGCGCGACGGCTGGAATCGCTGGCCAACTACTTGGTCAGCAAGAGCGTGTGGATCGTCGGCGGCGACGGCTGGGCGTACGATATCGGCTTCGGTGGTCTCGATCACGTGCTGGCGCAGGGACGCAAGGTCAACGTGCTCGTTCTCGACACCGAGGTGTACTCGAACACCGGCGGGCAGCAATCCAAAGCGACGCCCTTGGGCGCGGTCGCCAAGTTCGCCGCCGCCGGCAAGGCCGCCGCGAAGAAAGACCTCGGGATGATGGCGATGTCCTACGGCAATGTGTACGTCGCGCGCATCGCCTTCGGCGCCAAGGATTTGCAGACCGTGCGCGCGTTCCAAGAGGCGGAATCGTACCCGGGCTCGTCGCTCATCATTGCCTACAGCCACTGCATCGCGCACGGGTACGACCTGGCGTTCGGCGCCGAGCAGCAGAAGCTCGCCGTCAACAGCGGGGCGTGGCCGCTCTATCGCTACGATCCGCGCCGCGCGGCCGCCGGCGAGCCTCCATTGCAGCTCGACTCGGCGGCGCCGCGCATCCCGTTAGCCGATTACACCGGCAACGAGACGCGGTTCCGCATGGTCGAGCAACAAGATCCGGCCCGCTTCCGCGAGTTGCTCGCCGCAGCGCAGGCGGACGTGCGGCGGCGGTTCGCGATGTACGAGCGGCTCGCGGCGATTTCGGTGACGAGTGACAAGTGATGAATGAGGTAGCGCCATGGATCTCTCCACTACCTATCTCGGCCTAAAGCTGCCGCACCCGCTGATGCCGGGCGCATCGCCCTTAGTGGACGACCTCGACATGGTGAAGCGCTTGGAAGACGCCGGGGCGGCCGCGATCGTCATGCACTCGCTGTTCGAAGAGCAGATCGAGCAGGACCAACTCGGCTTCCTGCGTTTCACGGAAGATCCCGCCGAGTCGTACGCGGAGGCGCTGTCGTACTTCCCGCGCCCGGATGAGTTTGCGCTCGGTCCCGAACGCTACCTGCGTCAGATCCAGCGCATCAAAGAAACCGTGGCGGTGCCGGTGATTGCTTCGCTCAACGGCCACTCGGCCTCGGGCTGGCTCGAATACGCCCGCTTGATCGAGCAAGCGGGTGCCGACGCGCTCGAACTCAACATCTATCACGTGCCCACCGACCCGACGGAGACCGGCGACCGTGTCGAGCAGCGCGTGCTGGACATTGTGCGCACGGTGAAGGCGGAGGTCGGAATTCCGCTGGCGGTCAAACTCGCGCAATTCTTCTCCGCGATCCCGCACCTCGCCCACGCGCTCGATCGGATCGGCACCAACGGCTTGGTGCTGTTCAATCGCTTCTATCACCCCGATATCGACATCGAAGAGTTGGAAGTCGTGCCGCGACTCCATCTCTCCGAACCGTACGAGTTGCTCGTACGGCTGCGCTGGCTGGCGATTCTCGCCGGGCGCGTGCGCATGTCGCTCGCCGTGACCGGCGGCGTCCACACCGCACCCGACGCGATCAAAGCGGTGATGGCTGGCGCCCACGCGGTGCAGATGGTCTCCGCGCTGCTGCTCCATGGACCGGAGCATCTGCGCGCGGTGCACGATGCCATGCGCGCGTGGATGGAAGAGCACGAATACACGTCGCTGGCGCAAATGCGCGGCAGCATGAGCTTGGAGCACTGCCCCAATCCGAGCGCGGTCGAGCGCGGCAACTATCTGCGCGTGCTGCAGAGCTGGCGGGGAAGAGACGAGCGTTGAGCTGACTACTGGTCGCCCATCATCATCTTCGCCGTGCGGCGTCCGATCTCCACAGCGTAGTTAGTTCCCCGATCCCACGGATACACCTGCGACATCGAGGCGAAGTACAGCCCTGGAATCGGCGTACGAATATCCGGAATGTTGCGCGAGTGATTCAACGGCGGCACCGGCTGGGCGTAGGTCTCGCGGAACAGCCAGGTCTTCTTGACCCACGAACGGTCGAAGTTGGGATTGAAGCGCGACAGCGCCGGCAGAAAACGTTCCAAAATTTCCTCATGCGACAGCCGGAAGTACTCGTGCTCCGGCACCAGATAGTCGCCGCAGTAGACGATGCGATCACCGCCGAAATGCTCCGGCGACATGAAGTTGGTGTGCTCGCACAGCGCCAGGAACGGAAAGCCCTCACCCTTGGGCAAGTTGTGCCAATAGATGCCCGACTCGTTGAGTTGCCGATCAAGCGTGAGGATCAACACCACCGCGCCCATCGACTTCAGTCCGCGGAGCTGCCCGAGGTACGCGTCCGGCAACGCCGGCGTCAGCCGCTCCATCAATCGCGGCGACGTGGTGGCCAGGCACAGGTCGTAGTCGATCGGGCCGCTGGGCGCTTGCACCGTCAACCCACCACCGACGCGCGGCGCGATCGAGCGCACCGCGGCGCTCAACTCGATGGCCACACCGCGCGCGCGCACGGCATCAGCGAGCGCATCGAAGAACGCCTGAAAGCCGCCGACAAATGTCCCGAGGAATTTCGTGCGCGAGTGCACCCGCGCCCAGAACCACGCCATGTTGACGTCGCGGTAGTATTCTTCGCCGAATTTGCCGACCAACATCGGCTCGGCCAGCTTGTGGTACGCCCCCTTGCCCGTCCATCGGCTCAGCCACTCGTGCGCGGTTGTCTTCTCCAGGGCCTTCCAATTTTTCGTCAGTCGCAAGTAGAGCCCGGCGGGGCCGGCGCGCAGTTTGTCGAACAGCGACAGCCCGGGAAACTTGAGTTGCGCCGCCATCGAATCGAACGCGAAGAACTGACCCCGATCGTACACCGCGGTGACGGTATCGACGAAGCGCACGCGATCCTTGGCGCCGATTTCATCGATCAATCCGAGGACGGCTTTGTCGGTCTGAAACCAGTGATGGTAAAAGCGCTCGATCGTCCAGTCCCAGTGCGGCTCCTTGAACCCCGACGCCAACCCGCCAACGTTGGGCGCGGCTTCGTACACCGTCACCGCGTGTCCCGCGCCAGCCAGATCGTAGGCCGCCGACAGGCCGGCCGCTCCCGCTCCAATGATCGCAATCTTCATCGCCCTGTGAGTACAGCGACAACGCGCGCCCCGCAACTGCGGGTTTTCAAGGGGACACCGCTCTCTTGGATGTCGGCCCGCACCCCGCGGCGTGGATGACGAGGTCGATCCCGGTGAGCGACGCCGGCACGCTCGCGCCGCTCAATGGAATGGCGAGACTGTTGAGCGTAGCGCGATCGAGCTGGCGATCGCTCTCATACGTCAGCGTGAACGGCGTGCCGGTGAGCGCCACGCGTTGGCGCACGGCCTGGTTCTGCACCACGAGATCACCGGCGGCAGCGCTCGCTGTCCCGACTACAACTTTTCAGGTTTGACCCCATCTCGATGGATGTGAGTAGGAACGCCCCTGCTCCTCTAGTAGGTCTTGACCTGTGTCGTGGCCGTGTACTCGGTGACTTCTCGCGCGACTTCTTTGGCACGCTCGAACTGACCGCATCGGTGTAAGGCGTTGGCGAAGGCCTTCAGCGTGGTTACGAATTGCTCGCGCTGGAAGTCCCCCCAGCGCGATTGCTCCCCGTGGCGGAAGAGTTCATACGCCTTTGTCAATGCAGTCATGGCCAGATCAGTGCGGTCGGACGCCAGATAGCTCCGACCCAAAATGGAGTAGTGCATTACGTCGTCCTGATAGTATTTCGGGTCCAAACGACATGCCTCCTCCAAGAGTCGCACGGCCTCGTCGCAGTTTCGGTCGTAGAACCGTTTAAGCCCTCTATTCCAAAGAATCTGGGCGCGGACCCTCGCAATGATACCCATCGAAGTCTCTCCGCATCGTCCTAACGCGTCACCGCGAAATCCCTGGGTGTCGCCGCGTCCGGCTAGTGAGACCCGGCAAGGCCGAAGCACGTGGCAATGTCCAGTGCGAGCCGGAAGGGGTTGTGCTTTGCTTGGAACTTCTGAAGGGCGATCCCTAAGCAGGCCCTCAAGAACTCTCCCGGCTCCTCTGGAGGCCCCACCTGGGGAAATGGTTCCTCCGGCACGCCGACAGTCTCGATGAGATCATCGTTGTGGTCCTTGGCCTGGTTCAGAATAGTGATTGCCGTGCCGGTCAGGGCGGTGCCAACGAGCACGTTCTCGAGAGAAATGTTGCCGAGCGTCACAGCGAGTGAATCGGCGACCCTCCCGCCTGGATCGATGGCGTTGACCGCATCGTTCAAGACATAGCCATATAGATTCAGCCCCCGTCCCCGGAACCCAATCAGGTCTTTCGCCGTCCATCGCCCGGTTTGGGCGTCGTAGTCACGCGCACCGAAGCGCACGAGCTTCGTGTCGCTGTCGTATAGACCACCAGCGAAGCCGAAGGGCTGGAACCCAGCGGCCGTGTCAACCAACACGTTGCCGAACTCGTCGTAGTCGACGCGCTGAGCGACGACGCCCGTAGCCGTGTTGACGATGAGCCGTGGTGAGCCGAGCTGGTCGGTGACGATTCGGTAGGTGACGCCGCCATGCACCATGTATTCCGGCACATTGACTTTCGTCCCATATACGAAGCGGTTCACGACATTGCCGCTGCCGTCGAGCTCCGCGACTACGCGCAACTGGCCGTCGTAGAGGAAGCCTTGCACGAGCGTGCCGTTGACCTTCTTGCCGATGCGGCGGTTGGTGCCGTCGATCACGTACTCGATCACGCGACCGTCGGACGGCACGACCTGCTTGAGGTTGCCGAGGACGTCGTATTGGTAGGTTGTGGTGCCGGTGGTGTCGGTCTTCGACTGCAGTTCGCCGTTGGGGGAATACGAGTAGCTCAAAGCTCCAAGTCCCAAGTTGAAAGCCAGCAGGCGGTCCTGATTGTCGTATTGCGCACCGGTGATCGTGCCTTGGGAAGTGAAACCGCCGATGCGATTCGAGTTGCCGTCGTAGTCGTAGTGCGCGGTCGGCGTGGCGTTCGTCGTGACATCGGTGAGGCGGCCGGCTTGATCGTAGCCGTAGGCGAACGTCGTCGTCACGCCGTCGATCGTTTCCGTCTTCGACGCGATGCGACCCAAGTCGTCGCGGGTGTAGGTGACGGCGTACAGCGGTGCGCTGATGAAGGTCGCGCTATAGCTCGTCGCTTCGCCGAAGGTGTTGTAGCCGAGCGTGTCGCTCACGCTGCCGAGCGTGCTGCCTGTGATGAGGCCGTTGGTCGCATCGCGACCGAACGTCATGGCGCCGGCGTTGGTGAGCAGGTCGTCGTTGTCGTAGCTGAAGAGGACGCTGTTGCTCCCGTTCACGCTCTGCGTCGCGACGCGAAAACTGGTGTCGTAGCTGCGCTCGACGCTGCCGGCGATGCCGCCGCTCCAGGTTTCACTCTCGGGCAGCGTGCCGTCGTAGCCGTAGCTCACCGTGCCGCCGTCGGGCGCGATGGCTTGTTGCAAGTTGCCGGTGCCCACGTCGTAGACGTAGGTGAGCTGTCCGCTCGGCAGCCGCAGCTTGGCGAGTTGGTGCGTCAGCGGGTGGTAGTCGAGGTTCACCTGCTGCCCGTCGGGTCGCGTAATGCGCGTGAGGCGCTGATCGCGATCGTACTCATACAGGGTGTTAGGGGTTAGGGGGTTGGGGGTTAGGGGCGGAGGGAGATACGCGGACTGGAGGTTCGTGGTGGTGTAGTCGAATTGATGTGCCGGGCGGGCCGGCGGTGTGATGGAACTCACGTTGCTGTTCGCGTCATAGCTGAAGCTGATCGCGCGCGTGTCGGGCAGCGTCTGCGTCGTCACTCTCCCCGCCGCATCATACGCAAACGTCACCGTGCGTGACAGCGGATCGGTGAGCGACGCGAGATTGCCCGCCGTGTCGTACGCGAGTGTGTTGGTGCGCGTCCCACGCGCCATGCCGTTGATGCGGCCCTGCGTATCGTAGCTGAGTTGGGTTGCGGTGAGGTTGCCCGTCTGCACTTGGATCGGTCGCCCTTCGCCGTCGAGCACCGTGCGGCTGACGCGGCCTTGTGGCGTGGTGTCGGTGATCGTGCGCGTCGCCACGTTGTAGCTGCGCGTGATGGTGCGGCCGTTCACGACGACGGTGTCGGTCTGATTCGTCAGACTCGAGGGGTCCGCTGCGTTGGCCAGCGTCACCGTGCGCCCGCTGGTGAGGTTGGCGGTGAGACCGCCCGGCGTGGTGATGGTCTCGCTCTTGGTGATCGGCGACTGCATGCCGAATCTCGGGTCACCGGCGTCGGCGCTGGCTTGCGTGATGCCGTCGGGTTGCGTCACCTGTGTCGTGCCGTCGATCTTGTTCAGCGTCGTCTGCGCCGTGCCGTCGGGCAGCAGTGTCGTCATCCGCCGATCGCCGGTGCTGAGGAACTCCACCTTGTATCCCGTCGCCACGCCTTCGCCGGTGGTGTGCGTGACTTGATAGCCGTTGGTCAATTCGGCGCGCGCGAGTCCGTCGCTGCCGCCCGCCGGATCGGCTTTCTGGATCAGCCGACCCTGCGCGTCGTAGCCGAACGTCGTCTGGTTGGTGCGCGCGTCGGTGACGCGTTCGAGTAGACCCTTCGCCGAGTACGCAAACGTCGTCGTCTCGTTGTTCGGATTGGTCAGGGTCTGCAAGTAGCCGTTGGCGTCGAGCGTGACGGTTGATCGTTGGCCGTGCGGACTGACGATCGCGATGACATCGCCATCGGCGTCCCGCTCGATTGTTGTAGAATTGTTGTCGCGATCGGTCACCGTGCTCAACCGTCCCGCCGCATCATAGCCGAATTCGTAGAGCCGTACATTCAACAATGCATCGACGGTCCGTAGATGCTTGCCGCGGCTGCTGAAGACGTAGAACTCGCGCCCGTCACGCGGCCGAGGGCTATTAGACACCTCCTCCATGTCCACGCCGCGACATACAAGGTGATGAGTACAGGCCCAATGGCCACGATTAGTAGTATGGCCAGACGGCACCACTGCTCAAGAGAGTACTCCCACCCCGGGGGTGGGTCGGAGGCAAGATCCGAAGAGATCACGGAGCGGTACACACACAGGCCAACGACTACCGTGGCGAGATTAACGACAACCAAGGTTGATACCTGAACGAAGCCAGCGCGAAAACGCGAAGACCATCCCTGAACGTGGCGTCCCATTGGCAATTACCGATAACTGCTGATGGCCCACGGGTGACCGGGGATCTGACTCTGCAGTTGAATCTGAATCAGCAAATTCAATCCTGCAGCGACCGCTCCCACACCCAACTTGGTTCCGAGGCCTTCTCCTAGCGTGAGGAGAGCGGAGGTGGCCGCAAACGTTCCGGACAGTGATGCGTCCCCGACGTTGGGTCCTGCGACCGGGCCTTCGAACCATTCTTGAAGGAGTATGCTCCGAACGGTCGCCAGATACGCGGGGGCTATGATGGCAGCGCCGAGGTAGGCGGCCGCCGTACCAACGCCAGGACCTTCGGCCGCAACTACATTCAGAAGCCCGCTTGTGGCACCTCCAGTCACAGCCGTCAGAAGAGCCGCAGCAAATGCTTGCTTGAAGGAGCCGGTGGAGTAGGCGGTACTGATGCCTGACAGCAGGCTGTTGAGCCCCACGGCAACGGTCGTGTCTGACAGCCCAAAGGACATTCCGGAAGGGTCCAAGAAGTTGACCGCGTCATTCCTGACATAGGCGTAGAGGTTGAAGCTTCGGCCCCTGAACTCGATCGGATCCTTGGCGGTCCATCGACCGGTCTGGGCATCGTAGTCCCGCGCACCGAAGCGCACGAGCTTCGTGTCGCGGTCGTAGAGTCCGCCGGCAAATCCAAACGGCTGGAAGCCCGGCGTGGTGTCGGCCGAGACGTTCCCGAATTCGTCGCGGTCGATGTGCTGCGCGATTGTGCCTGTACTCGCATCGAGGACGACGCGCGGTGAACCGAGTTGATCGGTGACGATGCGATACGTTGCGCCGCCGCGGATCATGTACTCTGGCACATTCGTCTTCGTCCCGTAGACGAAGCGACTGACGATCGCGCCGCTACCGTCGAGTTCGGCAACGATGCGCAGTTGACTGTCGTAGAGGAAGCCCTGCGTGAGGATGCCGTTGATCTTCTTGCCGACGCGGCGGTTGCTACCGTCGACCACGTACTCGATCACTCTGCCGTCGGGAAGATCAACGCGACGAAGGTTCCCTAGCACATCGTAGGCGTAGGTCGTCGTACCTGTGGTGTCGGTCTTGGTGAGGAGTTCACCGTTGGCAGTATACGAGTAGGCAGTAGGCAGCGGGCAGTTGGCAGTGAGGAGTCGATCTTGGTCGTCGTACGTCGAGGTGAGACTCGCGCATTGCGTACTGAAGCCACCGATGCGGTTGCTGTTGGCGTCGTAGTCGTAGTGGGCGGTCGGCGTGGCGTTGGTGGCGACATCGATGAGGCGCCCCGCCGCATCGTAGCCGTATTCGAAGGTGCTTGTGACGCCTTGGATGGTCTCCGTCTTCGCTGCAATACGACCCAAGTCGTCGCGGGTGTAGGTGACGGCGTACAGCGGTGAGCCGCCGAACGTTGCGCTGTAGCTCGTGGCTTCGCCGAAGCTGTTGTAGCCGAGCGTGTCGCTCACGCTGCCGAGTGTGCTGCCGCTGAGTAACCCGTTGGTCGCATCGCGACCGAATGTCATCGCACCCGCGTTGGTGAGTAGATCGTCGTTGTCGTAGCTGAAGAGGACGCTGTTGCTTCCGTTCACGCTCTGCGTGCTGACGCGGAAACTGCTGTCGTAGTTGCGCTCGACGCTGCCGCTGACTGTCCCCGCCCAGTCTTCACTCACCGGCAGTGAGCCGTCGTAGAGGTAGCTCACCGTGCCACCGTCGGGCGCGATCGCTTGCTGCAAGGTGCCGGTGCCCACGTCGTAAACGTAGGTGAGCTGTCCGCTCGGCAGCCGGAGCTTGGCGAGTTGGTGCGTCAGCGGGTGGTAGTCGAGGTTGACCTGCTGCCCATCGGGGCGCGTGATGCGGGTGAGGCGCTGATCGCGATCGTACTCATACAGGGTGTTGGGGGTTAGGGGGTTGGGGGTTAGGGGCGGAGGGAGATACGCGGACTGGAGGTTCGTGGTGGTGTAGTCGAATTGATGTGCGGGTCGCCCTGGCGGCGTGATGGAACTCACGTTGCCGTCGGCGTCGTAACCGAAGCCGATGATGCGCGTGTCGGGGAGCGTCTGCGTTGCCACGCGGCCGGCGTCGTCGTACGCAAACGCCACTGTGCGCGACAACGGGTCGGTGATTGAAGCGAGGTTGCCCGCAGTGTCGTACGCGAGCGTGTTGGTGCGCACGCCGCGCGCCATGCCGTTGATGCGGCCTTGCGTATCGTAGGCGAGTTGCACCGGTGTGAGGTTGCCTGTCTGCACTTGCACGGGCCGCCCTTCGCCGTCGAGGACGGTGCGACTGACTCGACCTTGCGGCGTGGTGTCGGTGATCGTGCGCGTCGCCGCGTTGTAGCTGCGCGTGATCGTGCGGCCGTTCACGACGACCGTGTCGGTCTGATTCGTCAGACTCGATGGATCGGCCGCGTTGGCCAGCGTCACCGTGCGCCCGCTGGTGAGGTTGGCGGTGAGACCACCCGGCGTGGTGATGGTCTCGCTCTTGGTGATGGGGCTCTGCATGCCGAATCTCGGGTCACCGGCGTCGGCGCTGGCTTGCGAGATGCCGTCGGGTTGCGTCACTTGTGTCGTGCCGTCGATCTTGTTCAGCGTCGTCTGCGCCGTACCGTCGGGCAGCAGCGTCGTCATCCGCCGATCGCCGGTGTTGAGGAACTCCACCTTGTAACCCATCGCCACGCCTTCGCCGGTGGTGTGCGTCACTTGGTACCCATTGCTGAGTTCCGTGCGCGCGAGTCCGTCGCTGCCGCCCGCCGGGTCGGCCTTCTGGATCAACCGACCCGTCGCATCGTACGTGAAGTTGGTCGCGTTGTCCCGCGCGTCGGTCACGCTTTCGAGCAGTCCCTTCGTCGAGTACGCGAAGCCGGTCGTCTCGTTGTTGGGGTTGGTGAGGCTCGCTAGATACCCGTTGCTATCCAGCGTCACGGTGCTGCGCTGGCCGTACGGGCTCACGACCGCCGTGATCGCACCGCCGCTGTCGCGTTCGATAGTCGTGAGAGTGTTGTCGCGATCGGTCACCGTGCTCAACCGTCCCGCCGCATCATAGCCGAATTCGTAGAGCCGTACATTCAACAATGCATCGACGGTCCGTAGATGCTTGCCGCGGCTGCTGAAGACGTAGAACTCGCGCCCGTCACGCGGCGCCGCCGGTGCCGGCCCGAGATCGCCCAACGTGCTGCCGCCGCCGGCGACCGCCGTGATGATCCCGTCCGTGCTGAGCACGCGCACCTTGTTCGCATTGCTGTCGACGATGACCAAGCGCCCGTCGGGAGTGAGCGCCAACCCGCGCGGGGCAATGAACTGCGCCTGCAGCGCGCTGAGTCCATCACCGCTGTCGCCCTGGTTGCCGGTGCCCGCCACCGTGTACACCTTGCCGTCGGGCGCAATGCGCCGCACCTGCTGAAAGCCACTGGCCACATACAGCGTGCCGTCGGCCGCCGCCACCACGTCCATGTCGGGGTTGAAGAAGGTCGACTGCGCCGCCGGGATGCCGTCGCTGCCGTTCCCGCCGCCGCCGGCGATGGTGCGGATGATCCCGTCGGCACCGATCACTCGCACTCGGCTGCTGTCGGCCAGGTAGATCGTCCCATCGGCGGTAACCGCGATCCCCGACGGGCCGCGCAGTCGCGCCAGCGTCGCCGGTCCGCCATCGCCGCACTGCGTCCCGCTCTCGTTGCGGCCGCACACCTGCGTGCGGTCGTTGCTGCCCGCCACGCGCGTCACCACGCTGGTGATCAGATCGATGCGGCGCACGCGAAACTCGCCGGTGAGATACAGCGCGTGATCCGGCCCCAGCGCCAGCCCCTCGGGGTTGTTGAGGCCGTTCACACTGCCGAGGTCGACGCGCAGCGCCAACGGCGCCTGCCCGGTGGTCGGATCGATGTCGCCCGCCACTGGTCCGCCGCCCGCCACCGTCCACATCCGCCCATCGGGACTGATGCGGAACACTCGGTTGAGCGACGCGTCGAGGAAGTACACCGTGCCGTCGGCCGCCACCGTGATTCCACGCGGATCACTCAGCCGTACGCTGGTGGCCGCATCGCCTTCGTGCGCGAGGCCCTCTCCGACGTTGATCGGGCCGCCGGCGACGGTGCTGATCACCGCATCGACTTGCTCGCGCGTCTGCTGCGTGCCGTCACCGCCACTCATCGCCCCGCTGACCGGATCGTAGCTGCGCTGCACATCGAGGCTCCAGCCGCCCAGCCCTTCTTCCTTCGCGTCCCAGCCGCCGAGCAGGCCGTCGAAGCGCCGCGCGCTGATGATCCCGCCGCGCGGGGTGATCACTCCGCTGAGCGGCACCCCCGAGATCTGCGCGAACGCCTGCCGATCGATCGCCGGGGCTTGATACACGCGCGGGTAGACGAACTGCACGTCGACGCTGACCGGCTGCCGGCCTTGCACCAACCGCCCGTAGGCATCGCGCCCGTCCCAGGTAAACGTGGTCGACTGATTCGGCGCCGGCGGGAAGCTCTGGCGGAACTCGCGCCCGGCGACGTGGATGACGAGGTCAATCCCGGTGAGCGACGCCGGCACGCTCGCGCCACTCAACGGAATCGCGAGACTGTTGAGCGTGGTGCGATCGAGTTGGCGATCACTTTCATACGTCAGCGTGAACGGCATGCCGGTGAGCGCCACACGTTGCCGCAGCGCCTGATTCTGCACCACCAGATCGCCCGCACTATCCGCATCGTCGAGATGCGTGCGCTCGTCGACACCGCTGGGCAGCGGCACATTCGGCGGCCCGGCGTCGAGCGGCGCGCCGCCCGGCCAGTTGCAATCCCAGCGCGAGAAGTAGGTTAGCGCCACGCGCCAGAAACTTTGCCCGGCCCCAAAGCGCAGCGCCACTTGCTGGCGCTCGCTGAGCGTGATGCCGAAGCTCGCCAGGGTCGCGTCATCGTCGGCGATGCCGTCGCCGGTGACGTCGAGTTGCGCCACGCCGCCGCTGACGCTGATCACGCGCAGCACGCGGCCGTTGTCGGCCGGCAGCCACGCGGCTTGCGTGCGATCGTAGCTTCCCACCGGCACGTCCATCCCCACCGGGAAGCCGAGGAAGTTGTCGATGTAGACGGGCAGCGGCTGACTCAACTGCACACGCGCGGCGCCGGTGGCGAACGCTTCGTCGGCGCTCAGCTCGAAGGCGTAGGTGTACGCACTGCTGGGCGGCAGCGCGGCCGGCATTGCTTGCGGACCGGTGACGCCGACGGTGTATTCCGTCAGCCGGACATTCAAGCTGGTCGCCGCACTCGTGCTGCCGTTGGCGAACACCAGCGCGGCCGTGGTGCCGGCGGGTACCAAGGCCACCGCTTGCCGCGTGCCGGCGGCGTCGCTCACCATGCTGCCGGCCGCCACTTGCGGCGGCGCGTCGGTGGTGAGCTGCACCGCCGTCACTTGCAGATCGGGCGCAATCAGCGCCACCGCCGGCGCGAAGCTGAACGCTTGTTGCGCCGGCTCGATGGAACGCTGCGCCGCCAGCGTGCCCGCCTTGCTGTATTCGAGGACGAGTGCGGCGCCGCCGTTGACGGCGAGATCGAAGGCGCCGTCGAGGCGACTGTAGGTGACGCCGTACTCCGGATGATTGAGGACGCTGACCTGCACGCCCGTCAGCGGCGCGCCGTTGCGATCGATCACGGCTCCGCGGATCACTGCGGCTTGCGCCGCGACGATCGTACCGGGGGCGACGCCGGACTGAATCGCCAGCGGCCCGGTGTAGAGGAACGTGGTGGCATCGAACGCCGTCGTCGCCACGCTGCGATCAATTGCCGGTGCCACCAGACTCGGGTCCGGTGGCAGCACCGCCACCACCGTTGGCGCGCCG
The DNA here is from genome assembly GCA_016178705.1 of Deltaproteobacteria bacterium. NCBI lineage: Bacteria > Pseudomonadati > Myxococcota > Myxococcia > Deltaproteobacteria bacterium. The sequence continues at coordinate 278,428 of JACOST010000014.1, forward strand.
TTGTTGATGCTGAACGTGAGGCGATCGTCGATCTGCGCCACGATCGCCATACTGAAGCTGCCGTCGGCGTTGGCGATCACCACGACGGTGTCGCCCGTGCGTTGGTTGGTGATCGCAATCTGCGCGTTGGGTGGCGCTCCGCCGGCACTGCCGGTGACCGGCACTTGACCACTGGTGGCGGGCCAGGCCGTGACCTGCCCAGGATCGAGGATGCCGGGCGCCGCGGTCGGCGTCGGCACCATCGTGCGCGTCAGCGTGGGCGTCGGCGTCTGCGTGGCGGTCGCGGTGAGGGTGCGGGTGAGCGTCGCGGTCGGCGTGCGAGTGAGCGTCGGTGTGCGGGTCGGACCGCAGCCCTCCAGGCCGCTCTGGTAGTGCGCGGCGATGGCCTGGTCCGACAACGCGCTCGGGTAGTAGCCGCCTCGTCGGCGGCGAACTGTGCGCTGCTCGTCGGTCGCGACCCGACGTTGCCGTCGCTGCAGCCGAAGAGCTGCGCGTTGCCGGCGCCGCCTTCAGGTACGCCGGTGGTGGCATCGCTGGCGCCCGGCTGGCCGTCGACGAAAATCGCCAGCCCAATCCCACCGGGCGCGCCGTCGTAGCGACACACCAAGTGATGCCACGCGCCGTCGTTCGCATTCGGGAAGGTGGCGTGGTGGTTGCTGCCGGCGAGGTTCACGTAGCAGCTCGCGTCACCCGCGTTCGGATAGTTGGCGAGCAGCAGGAACTGGTGACCAAACGGCTGCCAGCGGTTGAACAGCGGCCGCTGGCTATCGGGCGCCGTCCATTGATACCACCCTTCCCACGTCATGCGGGAGTTGGCGCCCACGTTGGCGAAGCCGCCAGTGCTTGCGATAGTGACGTAGCCGCCGCTCGAGCGCACCGTCGTGTCGCTGTCCGCGCCGAGCGCGCCCGTCAATCCAAAGGTGAGACTCGTGGTGCTGTTGTAGACGCCGTTCTGGTGGTTCGCTGCGTCAATCGCGACGGTCCCGCTGCTCTCGCCGAGGCGATAGTACAGCGTGGCCCCGTCGGCGAGGATGCGATCGCGATACGCGCACAGCGGCGGTGTTGCAGTTGGCGTCGGCGTAGCGGTGGGCGAGGCGGTCGGAATCGGCAGCGGCGTGAACGTGCGCGTTGGCGTATCGGTGACCGTCGCCGTGCTGGTCGGGGTGATCGTCGGCGTGTCGGTTGCAGTCGGCACACTCGTCGGGCTTGGGGTCTCGGTGGCGCTAGCGGTGGGACTTGCACTAGCCGTATCGGTTGCGATGGGCGTCGGCGTGTGAGTGTGCGTCGGCGTGCCCGTGTCGGTCGCAGTCGCCGTGACGGTGTGAGTCGAAGTCTCGGTGAGCGTCGGCGTCTCGGTGTGCGTAGGTGTGTCGGTCACGGTCGGCGTCGGCGTGTGCGTCAACGTCGGCGTCTCGGTCGCGGTGTCAGTTAGGGTAGCCGTTGCTGTGCTGGTCGACGTCGGAGTTTCCGTCGGTGTGTCGCTGGGAGTCGCGGTGCCAGTCTCGGTCGGAGTCGACGTTGGTGTCGCGCTCGGCGTCTCGGTGTGCGTCGGCGTATGCGTCAACGTCGGCGTGTCGGTCGCGGTCTCCGATGGCGTGGTTGTGGGCGTGTCAGTCGCGGTTGGCGTCGATGTGGGCGTCGCGCTCGCTGTGTCTGTCGGTGACGGCGTGGCGCTGGCGGTCGGCGTTGCTGTCGCCGTGGGCGTGTCGCTCGGGCTTGCGGTCAGCGTCGACGACGGCGTTACGGTGAGCGTCTGAGTGAGCGTGACCGTCGCTGTGGGTGTGTTGCTCGGGCTCGCGGTTACCGTCGATGAACGCGTTGCGGTTAGCGTGCTGGTCGCCGTTTGCGTAACCGTTTGGGTCGGTGTGTGCGTCAGCGTTGCGGTCGCTACTGTGGTGGACGTGAGCGTGGCGATTGCGGTTGGAGTTGCCCCGACCGGCAGCGTGCCGGCCGCGAGGCCGATCTTGGCGGAGCCCTCGGAGCCGTTGGTGTTCTGAATGCGCACGCCGAACACCCACCCTTGATTTGCCGCTCCGGTGAGTTGGGTGACGCTGAGCCCTGGTGCACTCAAACGGTAGTGCGCCGCCAGTACGGCGCCTTGCGCACATCCGTTTTCGCCGAAGCGCACGCCCCAGTCCCAATTTCGCACCGGCGTCATGACGTTGCCCGCGCCGACCTTCCACACCTGATTGGCGGCGAACTGCCACTGCGTGACATTGCCCGAAATATCGGTGAGCGACATCTGCGCGACCAGGCTTTGCGTGAGGACATTGCCAAACATCCCGAGCAGGTCGCCGGTGCCAGCCGCAATCGAGACAGTGATGTCGACCGTGTTGGCGGCGCTGTCGGTGAGCGTCAGGCTGACCGGCACACTGTCGCCGGCAATCGGCGTACTGAATTGATAGGTGACCGCACCGGCCGACCCCGCGGTAGCGAGCACGGCCACTAGACCGAGCAACGCCGCTCTCCCGGTCCGACCCATCCCGTTCATTGGCCGACCACCCGCTTTCCGAATCCGTTGAATCCGTTCAATCCGTTGTGAACGTTCTGTCGCCACGCTCACAACTCCACGTCGGCGGCGTCGCAGCGAGCGTCGGTGCGCGGCCCGTAGATGCCGGTGGTGGCGTCGACATCTTGGTATCCGATGGTGACCCCGGTTGCGCAGACCGTGCGCGATTCGCCGAGCGCGAGCGAACCTTCGAACAGTACCGTGCCGCAGGCGCCGGCAGCATCAGGTTCGCACACCCGTACGACCGGGGTTGGCGTCTCGGGATCGATGCGGATGATCCGGCAGCAGCCGGCCTCCACCGCGCGCGCCGCAAACAGCAAACTGAACCCTACGAAAAAGTGCGAAAGCAACCTTGCGCGAAGCCCCGTACGTTCCACGTTCCCCTCCTGAATAAACAGCGGCGGGACGTGTAAAGGACTATCAGGACTCTGCCAAGTCGAGCGACGCACATTATTTCACTCGCAGCTACCTACTAAACGCACGCGTTGATTCATGTGATCGCCAGCGCCTGAGTTCAAGTACGGATGCGGCTGTGTGTGCAGCCACGTAGCCGTGTCGACACCGACCGTCACAGCACACTACACAGCATCGACGCGCGAGACGCCGGAGCGTAGAGTAAGGTTGCCTCAAAAGGACGACGGACAAATTCAAAGACTATCGCCTGTGGACGTTGCTTCTGAGCTCACGAAGAAGTGTTCTGTGAGTACAGCGACAACGCGTACCCCGCAACTGCGGGTTTTCAAGATATCGCGGTCATCTTGGCCGTGGGCACAACCTGGAAGCCTGTACTGCGTCACTAGCGCCGAAACCTTGTATCCGGTCGGTACGCTTTCGCGGGTGGTGTACGTGCCCCTCAAGGGGCAGCCGAGACGGCGACATCGCAAGGAGAGCGAGCCGCAATTGCGCTGACCTGTGGCGCAGGCGTCCCGCCTGCAGCAGCGGCGCTGGAGGTTCGTGGGGCAGGACCTCGAAGGGCGGCCGAAACGTTTTCCAGCAGCTGGCCAAACACGCTAGAGGTTACGAGAGACCTCACGCATGTCGGACCACAGTGGAACGCTCGCCCCGCGCGGCGTGGAACACGTCGAGGCCACACTCCCGCTCTCACTGCTGTGCGCGGTGTTCGTGCTCTCGGGTTTTGCCGCGCTGACCTATCAGGTCGTGTGGCAACGGAGTTTGTGCGCCATCTACGGTGTCGACATTCAATCCACCACGATCGTCGTCACCGCCTTCATGCTCGGGCTCGGGCTAGGTAGCTTGGCCGGCGGCGCGCTGTCGACAAGTCCGCGGCGACAGCCGGTGGTGTGGTTCGGGATGATCGAGATCGCAATCGGAATCTTTGGGCTCTGCTCACTGCCGCTGTTTCGCTGGATCGGAGGTTTCACCGCAGGCGCGTCGCGACCCGCAACCTTCGCCGCCAGCTTCCTGCTGCTACTCATCCCGACCGCTCTCATGGGCGCGACGCTGCCGTTGCTGACCACACACGCGGTGCGTCGCCTGCGCAATGTCGGGCGCTCGGTGGGCATGCTCTACTTCGTTAACACGCTGGGCTCAGCGATGGCGTCGTTCGTTACAGCCGTCTATCTCCTTGGACAGTTCGGTCAGAGTGGGACAGTAGTCATCGCCGCAGCGACCAACGCGCTCGTCGGCGGCAGCGTGCTGCTCGCGTATCTCGTCGCGCGGAGGGCGTCGTGAGCTTCGCGCTAGCGTTGGCCACCGCCGCACTCAGCGGCTACGTCGCGCTGTCGTGGGAGATTCTGTGGTTTCGCGTCTACGGCTTCGTCACCGGCGGCAGCGCGCCCAGCTTCGGCGTCGTGCTCGCCTTCTATCTGCTCGGCCTCGCCGTCGGATCGTTAGCCGTCAGCGTCTACTGCACCGAGCGAACCGGGCGCACCGATTCAGCGCAACTGCGCGTGCCGGCGTTGCTGATACTGTTCGCCAACGCACTGGGGTTTTTGCTCGTGCCGTTCATCGCATGGACGGTTCAACGCGGGCCCTTCGTCTGGACGCTTCCCGCAGTGGCCATCGTTGCCGGATTGCTCGGCACCGTGCTGCCGCTCGTCAGTCACTTTGGGATCCGGCCGACCGATCGCGTCGGACAGCGGCTGTCCTACATCTACCTCGCCAACATTGTCGGCTCGGCCAGCGGCTCGCTGCTCACCGGCTTCGTTCTACTCGATCGTTTGTCGCTCGCGCACGCGTCGCTGATGATCGCGCTCGTCGGCGTCGGCTCGGCTGGGTTGCTGTTGCTTGCGGCGCGTCTCAACGTGCGCTCGGCGGTACGGTGGAGTCTGGCGATCGCAGGTGTCGGTGTGACGCTGGTTGGCGCGGCGCCGGCGCTGTTCGACCAGCTCTATGAGAAACTCTTGTTCAAGACGCGCTACGCTCCCAATGCCCATCTCGCGCAGGTGGCGGAGAATCGCAGCGGGGTCATCACCGTGGCGGAGAACGGCACCGTCTTCGGCGGCGGTGTGTACGATGGCGGGTTCAACACGGATCTGGTGACGCACGATCGCAACCTGATCATTCGGGCGTACGCATTGGCCGCCCTGCACTCGGCCCCGCGCGAGGTGCTGATGATCGGCCTCGGCACTGGATCGTGGGCGCAAGTCGTCGCCAACAATCCGCGCGTCGAGCGGCTCACCGTCGTCGAGATCAACCCCGGGTACGTCAACTTGATCCGTGATCATGCGGAGGTAAGCAGCCTGCTGGCGAACCCGAAGGTCGACATCGTCATCGACGACGGCCGGCGCTGGCTGATGGCGCATCCGGAGCGGCACTTCGATGCGGTGGTGTTCAACATGACCTACCACTGGCGCGCGCATGCGACCGAGCTGCTCTCAGTGGAGTTCCTGCAACTGGTGCGCACGCACCTCAAGGCGGGTGGCCTCTTCTACTACAACACGACCGGCTCGCCGCAGGTGCAGAAGACAGCCTGCGCGACGTTTCCGAATGGCTTCCGCATCGTCAACTTCATGGCCGTCAGCGATGCGCCTCTGCAGATCGATCGCGAACGTTGGCAGGCCGCGCTGACGGAGTACGCGATCGACGGCATGCCGGTGTTCGACCTCACCCGCGCGGCGGATGCCGAGCGCATGCAGCAGGTGCTTCAGCTCGAAGATCCCGATCGCAGCGATGACAGCTGGTTCGAGAGCTGCGCGGATATCCTCGCCCGCACACAAGCGCTGCCACTGGTCACCGATGACAACATGGTCGTCGAGTACACCCGCGAGTGGTGGCAAGTGCCATAAGAGACAGGGCAGTAGGAAGATCTCACAGCGCGGCGCGCAGGCGCGCCATCACGTCGGGGCGCGCCCGCACTCGCAGCCGCGTGCCGTCCTGATCGTAAGCCTCGGCAAGCACGCGGCAGCTCGCGTGGATGTCGCTCACCACGCGCTGCCGCGCGTAGGGAACCAGGATTTCGTCTTCGACCATCTCGCGTTCGAAGAACTCGACAATGCGCTCGCGCAGCCCGGCGACATCGGCGGGCGACTTCGCTGACAGCAGCAGCGCCTGCGGATACGCCTGCGCCAACGCGGCGCGCCGCTCTTCCTCCAGCTTGTCGATCTTGTTGAGCACCAGCAGACGCGGCGCATCGGCGGCCTCGATCTCGGCCAACACTTGTGCGGTCACTTCGATCTGAGCCGGGAAAGCCGGGTCGGCGGCGTCGACCACCTGGATCAGTAGCGCCGCCTCGCGCGCCTCGTCCAGCGTCGACCGGAACGACGCGACCAGGTCGTGCGGCAGCTTCTTGATGAACCCGACCGTGTCGCTGACCAAGATGCGCGGCTTGGTCTCCGGCTGCAGCGCGCGCACGGTGGTGTCGAGGGTCGCGAACAGTTGATCAGCGACGAGCAGATCGCTCCTGGTGAGCGCACGCATCAAGGACGACTTGCCGGCGTTGGTGTAGCCGACGATAGCGACCGTCGGTTGCGCCGCGCGGCGGCGGCGACGCGTGGCCGCGTCTTTCTCGATGGCGGCGAGTTCGCGGCGCAGCTCGGCGATGCGATCACGCACCTTGCGGCGGTCGAGTTCGAGATGCGACTCACCCGCGCCCTTGGCGCCGATGCCGCCGCCCTGCCGGTCCTTGCCGCCGCCACTCTCGCGCAGCCGCGGTGCCATGTAAGCCAAGCGCGCGATCTCCACCTGCAACACCGCCTCGCGGCTGCGGGCGTGGCGCTGGAAGATGGCGAGAATCACGGCCGTGCGATCGAGCACCTCGGCGCCTGTGGCGCGTTCGAGATTGCGCGCTTGCGACGGCGCGATGTCGTGGTCGATGAGCACGACACTCGCGAGCTGCTCAGCCGACGGTGCGTCGTTCGCTTCGTCTACTTCATCCGCGTCATCGACGTCCGCGGACTCGGGCTCAGCGGTGCGCGCGCGATGCGCAGGAACGCCTGAGGGCACGACACCGCTGCCGCCGGTGAGGCGCGCCAGCTCCTTGAGCTTCCCTTCGCCAACGACAGCCGCCGTGGCTAGCGACGAGCGCTTCTGAGTGACGCGAGCGATCACCGCGAGCCCGAGCGTCTTTGCCAGGCGCCCCAGTTCGGCCAGCGAGGAAGCGTGCTCGGCGTCGCTCACCCCGGGCAACTGCACTGCGACGAGGACGGCACGCTGTGGTGCGTTCTGCGGCATGCACGAGAGCATGGACGCGCTCGCCGCGAGTTGCAACCGCGGCGGGGGCGGTGGCGCCGACGATCGTGTACCGCAGCAACGGCCGCGACGATCGCGGGATCTCTCGATGGAGATCGAGGCGGCGCGCGCTGTCAATCATCCGCACCTCGAGTTCTCATTTTGGTGCGCTCCCGCTTCGGCGTTCGAGTTGGTTGCGGCGTCCGCGTCACGCGCGGTTGGCGCGTCGGTGTCGCGGTCAGTGATGGCGTGTTGGTTGGCGCGGTCGTCGCGGTCTCGGTTGGAGCCAACGTTGGGGTATCAGTCGGCACCGGCGTGCTGGTTGCGGTAGCGGTCGGCATCGGTGTGTTCGTCGGCGTCTCGGTCGGCAGCGGCGTGTTCGTCGCGGTGTCGGTTGGCATCGGCGTATTGGTTGGCGTGTCGGTCGGTACTTCAACCGGCGTGTCGGTTGGCGTCGGGTCAGCGACGGGCGCGAGATTGATCGCGGCCATTTGGGCGCCGATGTAGTTGCCGAGGTCCGCCGCATCCGGGGTCACGTCGCTGACCGGTCGCGCTTCGTGAGTTTCGGCGTCGTACACGCCGATGTACTGGTAGATCTCGTAACGGCGAGTGACCGACTCGTTGCCGTCACCGATCTGCGCCTGGTTCTCCAACTGGGCGACCTTCCCCGTGCTCGATTGCAAGAGCGACCACTCCACTTCGGTCTCGCTCTGATCTTGCGGCACAGCGGGATCGTCGGTGACCAGATGATTGAGCTCGGCGGCGTTCGGCGATTCAGTTTTGAAGACTTTGACCCACAGCGCATCGCCGAATTCGCGTCCTGGCGCCGGCGGATCGGGTTGGATGACCGCGACCACCACCGGATTTACTTGATCCACCGCCCCGGGAGGGGGAGGCAGCACGTTCCAGATCGGCGCCGGAATGCTCACCTTGGTACCCGAGGGTTGCAGCGCGCCCGGGGTGGACGGATCGGCGATCAACCAGCGATAGATCGTAGCGGTGGGATTCAAGTTGAGTTGCAACCCGAAGTGCTCGCAGCCGCTGGTCAGGTAGTCCGCCGACCCGCCATTCCAGCACGCGTGACCATCCGTTGGCGCGATCACACTCGGCGCCATCGGGGTGGTCTGGGTGAACGTCTGCGTAGCCGGATCGTACGCGCTCTCGTAACGCACGTAGACGCCGCCGGCAAAATCCACCAGCTTGGGATTGCCATAGCGTTCGTAGGGGTCGCCGAACGTGTACGCGACGTCCGGACTCGACACCCCATCAAGTTCGATCTCGAAGCCGTGGCACTCGCCGCCCGTATCATTGAAGACGTCGAAGTTGCTCAACGTTCCAAACGTAATCTGCGCGGATGCGGGACGGATTGAGTGTAACGATCCGAACGGGGCGAAGAGCACACCGAGCAATACCCAGGTCAGCCTCCAAGGTCGCGTGCTGCACCGAACGTCCATCGTGTCTCCTCCGTTGGTTGTCTGCATGGTCTCTTCCCTCCTTGGTCGCGATGCTGGCGTATCCGCCTTTGGCTCAACCGAGGACGCGCATCATGAGCGCGCAGTCTCGCAACCGTCATGCCGCAGTCTGCGGCGCGCAAATCGAAGCAGTGCGCGCGCCGCGCAGCGGATTCCCATGGCATCAACTCGGTGATTTGGCTGCAGCAACCTGCAGCCGCACCGCAAGTCTTTGCAGGGCACGCAGACTGTGCACGCCCCATGTAGGCTTCGCGGAAAAGATCCAAGCCGCGCCAGGGCGCCCACACCTCTCGAGGGCGGAGGGTCCTCCACCCTTCCGCTACGCGTGTAATTTCACTCTTGCTCTGGTAACGACGGTTGCACTATGGTGCGCGCCGTATCGAAAGAACGGGGGAGGTAGTGATGCTTGCCCAGTCCGGAGAACTTCGTCGCACCGGCTTCGCCGCCACCGAACGGCGAGATAAGTGGTGGGCTGCGCCGCTCGGGCAAGGTCTGATGCTCGGGGTGCTGATCACCTACGCCAATTGGGCCGCCTACCAGGGGAGCAACTACCAGATCGGCGGCTACCTCTCGCCGCTGTATTCGCCGCTGATCACCGCTCCGTGGTTCCCGTTTCCACCTTCCTTCATCATTCTGATTCCACCCGTCCTCTTCCGCGCCACTTGCTACTACTACCGCAAGGCGTACTACCGCTCCTACTTGCTCGATCCGCCCGCGTGCGCCGTCTCCGAGTTCCGCGGCGCCGGCTATCGCGGCGAGACCGCTTTCCCGCTGATCCTCCAGAATCTCCACCGCTACCTCTTCTACCTCACCGCCTTTTACTTGATCTTCCTGTGGCACGATGTCGTCAACGCCACGATCTTCGACGGCGCCTTTGGCATCGGTGTCGGCACCGTGGTCATTCTCGCCAATACCACCGCGCTCACGCTGTATAGTTTTTCGTGTCACTCGTTGCGTCACCTCGTCGGGGGCAATCTCGATTGTTTTTCGTCGTGCGCCCTCAATCGCGCGCGGCACCAGGGCTGGAGAGTCGCGAGCCTGCTCAACGAACGGCACATGGTGTTCGCCTGGGCCAGCTTCGTCACGGTCTGCGGCTCGGACCTTTACATCCGCTTGGTGGCGTCGGGCGTGATCAAGGATCTGCGCCTGCTGTAACCAATTGACGGGCGAGTCACCAGATCGCTACCGTCTCAACGACAAGGACTACATGGATCGCTTTGAAACTCATTCGTACGACATCCTGGTCGTCGGCGCCGGCGGTGCCGGGTTGCGCGCCGCCATCGAGGCCGCGACTCAAGGCGCATCGGTGGGACTCCTCTGCAAATCGCTGCTGGGCAAGGCGCACACAGTGATGGCCGAAGGCGGGGTGGCAGCCGCGCTCGCCAACACCGATGCGCGCGACAGCTGGCAGGTCCACTTTCGCGACACCATGCGCGGCGGCAAGCTGCTCAACAATTGGCGCATGGCGCAGTTGCTCGCGCAGGAAGCGCCGGCGCGAGTGAACGAACTCGAGGCCTGGGGCGCGCTGTTTGATCGGACATCGGACGGACGCATCCTGCAACGCAACTTCGGCGGTCATCAGTATCCCCGTTTGGCCCACGTCGGCGACCGCACCGGCCTCGAGATGATCCGCACCTTGCAGGACAAGACCGTCCAGCAGCGCAGCCTCGATGTCTACATGGAATGCACCGTGGCGCGCTTGCTGAAAGACGGCGACCGCATCAGCGGCGCGTTCGCGTATCGGCGCGACACCGGGCGTTTCCTCGTGCTGCGCGCCAAGGCGGTGGTCCTCGCCACCGGTGGCATTGGGCGCACCTACAAGATCAACAGCAATTCGTGGGAGTACACCGGCGACGGTCACGCCTTGGCCTACGGTGCGGGTGCCGATCTGATCGATATGGAGTTCGTGCAGTTTCATCCGACTGGCATGGTGTGGCCACTGAGCGTGCGCGGCATCTTGGTGACCGAAGGCGTGCGCGGCGAGGGTGGCGTGCTCAAGAACTCGAAGGGCGAGCGTTTCATGTTCCGCTACATCCCGGAGATGTTCCGCAAAGACTTCGCCGACACCGAAGAGGAAGCCAACCGCTGGGTGGCCGACGTCATCGCTGGTCGCAAAGCCGAAGTGCGTCGACCGCCGGAACTGCTGACGCGTGATGTGGTAGCACGCGCCATCACTCAGGAGGTTCGGGAGGGCCGCGGCAGCCCGCACGGCGGCGCGTTTCTCGACATCGCGTCGCGGCGCACGCCCGAGGAGATCCGCAAAAAGCTTCCCAGCATGTTCCAGCAATTCCACGAGCTGGCAGACGTGGACATCACGCAGCAAGCGATGGAGGTGGGGCCGACCACGCACTACATGATGGGCGGTATCCGCGTGCACCCCGAGACCCAGGCGGCCACCGTTCCAGGTCTGTTCGCCGCCGGCGAAGTGGCTGGTGGGCTCCACGGCGCCAACCGACTCGGCGGCAACTCGCTCAGCGACCTGCTCGTGTTCGGCCGCCGCGCCGGAGCGAGCGCGGCGGCGTACGCAAAGGCACGAACCGGTGAACCGCAGGTGCGGACCGACCAGGTGGAGGCGATCGCCGCCGAATTGGTGGTTCCCTTCGAGCGCGCCGGCGAGGAGAACCCCTACGCCGTCCAAGAAGCCCTACAAGAAATGATGGGCACGTACGTCGGCATCGCCCGCAGTGAGGATGATCTCAAGCACGCGCTCGCCGAGATCGAGAAGCTGCGCGCGCGCGCTGCACGCGTTCGCGTTCCCGGTCATCGTCAATACAATCCGGGCTGGCACACAACGCTCGATCTAGACAACCTGCTGACCGTGAGCGAAGCGGTGACCCGCGCGGCGATCGAGCGGCGCGAGAGCCGTGGGGCGCATACGCGAGTCGAGTATCCGGAATCCGACAAGCGCTTCGGCGCGGTCAACGTGATCGTGCGCCGGCAAGGCGAGACGATGGCCGTCGTGCAAGAGCCGTTGCCGCAAGTACCGGACGAACTGAAACCAGTGCTGGCCGGCGAGGCGTAAGCGGCGCGGCGGCGGAAAGAAGGACAGGCGGGGCGATGGAAGAAGCGCACCTCAAAATCTTTCGCGGCGACCGGGACAGCGGCGCGTTTCAGGACTACGCCGTGCCGCTGCACGAAGGGATGGTGGTACTCGACGCCATTCATTTCGTCCAGGCCCATCAGGCGACCGATCTCGCTTGCCGCTGGAATTGTAAGGCCGGCCGTTGCGGTTCCTGCAGCGCCGAGGTGAACGGTAAACCGAAGCTGATGTGCATGACACGCATGGATCAGTTTCCCGCCGGCACGCCGATCACCGTAGCCCCGATGAAGGCGTTCCCGGTGATCAAGGACCTCGTGTGCGATGTCTCTTGGAACTACGAGGTCAACAAACGCATCCCGCCCTTCAACCCACGGCCACCCGAAGCTGACGGCACCTGGCGCATGCACCAATTCGACATCGACCGCGTTCAAGAGTTCCGTAAATGCATCGAGTGCTTCCTCTGCCAAGACGTCTGCCACGTGCTACGCGACCACGACAAGAAGGACAGCTTCGCTGGACCACGATTCCTGGTACGGATGGCGAGCCTCGAAATGCATCCGCTCGATGTCACATCACGCACCGCGTACATCAAGGACCAAGGCGGCATCGGCTACTGCAACATCACCAAGTGCTGCACCGAAGTGTGCCCGGAGTCGATTCACATCACCGACAACGCCATCATCCCGCTCAAGGAGCGGGTCGTCGATGACTTCTACGACCCGGTGCGGCGACTCGTGCGATGGCTGACGGGACAGCAGTAGCTGCCGCCTGAAGGGAGATCTTATGGACCGCGCGCTCAAACGTATCCTTCCGAGCGGCATCGATGCGGCTCTCCAGAAGGCAGACAAGTATCGCGAACTGAACCAGCCGGCTGAAGCCGAAAGCATCTGCCGCGACGTGCTCGCGATCGACGCCGACAACCAACTCGCGCTGCGCACCTTGGGTCTCGGGCTCACCGACCAGTTCGACGCGTCGACCAGCAAACGGTTCGCTGAAGCCGAGCAGATCTTCGCCCGGCTGCGCGACCCATACGCGCGCGCCTTCTACACCGGGTTGGCGTTCGAGCGGCAAGGGAAGGCGCAGCTGACTTTGAAGATGCCGCTGCGATCGGTTCTGCCGCTGTTCGATCAAGCGCTCGCGCACTACGCCGAGGCCGAGCACCTCCGACCGTCCGGGAACGACGATCCGATTCTGCGGTGGAACAGTTGCGTGCGCACCCTGCAAGGCCTCCCCGGCTTCGGCATCGCCGAGAGTGAGACGAAGGAGGAGTGGGAGGCCGAGTTCGTGCCACCGCACCGGTGAATCGATCGACCTCGCGGCATCGCAGCGTTGGCCTGGTTGCGGCGAGTTAGATGTACCGCTTGAGCTGCGCCCAGATCTGCTGCAAACGACCCTGGTGATTGCGGCAGAGGAAGATCGGGCGATTGTTCTCGAACGGCATGCAGTAGCGACAATGGGTGACGGCAACTTGTTCGACCGTCTCGCAGAAACCGGCGAGATCGGCAGCCGATCCGCCCACCACGATCACCACCTCGCCGGTGACATTGCCCGGCCCCCACAGCCAATAGTTGTTGTGGCCCGATAGCGCGTGCGGCAGTCCGTGGGTTCGGCCGAGGAAATCGATCGCGCCCGCTTCACCGTAGTTTTGCGCGTAGATGGCACAACGGGCACGATCGTCCGCGGGCAGACGGTTGTAGACGTCCGCGACGGTGTCGACCATCTCGCTCCAACCAAACATGTCGGCGAAGTGTTGCGGGAGTTGGCCCAGCTCATTGGTCTCTGCCTTAACGCCCTCTTGTACCCCGAGCGCGCGCGCGTAACCGACGAGCGTGTCCGCCGGCAAGATCGGCAGCCCAAGCGGCGCCAGCACAAAGCCGCCGGCGAGCAGCAGCGCCAGGTACGCCGACCGCAGCCAGCGCGCACGCCGGTCCGTCCATGTCGCGAAGGCAATCGCTCCGGCCGCCAGCAGCGGCGGATAGGCGGGCGCCAGGTAGTACGCCTTACCTCGTTGCAGCACGAGCAGCGCGAACACGACCACATAGATCCATCCCAGGGCGCGATAGCGGCGCCCCGCCGATGTCGCGAAGTACCAGCACAACCCCGCGAGCCAGAGCGGCAGCGTCACCGGATGCACCATGAGAATCTGTTGACCGACGAACTGTGTCAGCGACAACGGCGCGTTCTTGAATAGCTGCGCGTTGCGCATGAACTCGAGCGTGGGAAATCCATAACGGAACTGCCACAGAAGATTCGGGAGAAACAACACCAGCGCCACGAGCGCGCCCAGCCAAACCCAGCGACGAAAGAGGTGCCGGCGCAGCGGCGTCGCCACGACCGCGACGCTCAGCCCCAGGCCGAAGAACAACATCGAATGTTTGTTCTCGAGTCCGAGGCCAATCACCAGTCCGAGCGCGAGCCACCATCTCGCGTCGTCGGTATGTATGAGGTGCACAACGATGAGTGCACCGACCGTCCACAGCAACGGTTCGAATGCGTTCATCGAATAGAAGTTGCCGACCACGAGGTAGACGGGCGCAACCGCGGCCGCCACGGCGGCGAGAGCTTGCGCCCAGCGTCCCCCGCCGAGCACGCGCGTGAGGTGGCCGGTCACCAACACCAGCAGTGCCGTCGCCAAAGCGGGCAGGAAGTGCAAGGCCAGGAGCGAATCACCCAGCAGCCAGCGCGAACCCGCCAGCAGCCAGATCGACAGCGGCGGATGATCCACGTATCCGGCCGCCAAGCGATCGCTGCAGGCGAGGTAGTAGAACTCATCGCGAAAGTAACCGTAGCCGCCGCTAGTCAGCCCGTGCAGCAGGAAGGTGACCAGCGCCACGCCTGCGACCCACGGAAACTCGCGCGTGCGCGCGCCCTCAACTCCGACGATCTGCCCGCCGCGAGCCGTGACCGATTGCATACTGCTTCTCCTCTTTCACAAATGCGTTGACGAGCACGGCGACGACCGTGTCCTCGGCCAGCCGCTCGTCGAGGATGACGGGATCGCGATCGCCGTGGCGGTGCATGGCAAACCACGCGACGATCTCGAGGATGAGACGCGCGGCGGTGGCCGTGTCCGGTACGGGACGGAACGCCCCGTGACGGATGCGGCGTTCCAGATATTGGGTGAGCCGCTCAATCAGCGTCCGCCGCATCCGCTTGAAATACAACTGCGCCAGCGCCGGGTGATCGAGCGCGGAACGCTCCAGCAACTGGTTGCCGCGACGGTTGCGCGCAACCACGGCGTAGAGTTCGCGTATCACGCGCTCCAACTCGATGCGCGGCTCGTCGGCGCGAGTACGCGCGTACGCAGCCTGGAGCGCTGGGAGCCGGGCCTCGCGCGCGAAGCGTTCGCGCACGTGGCGCAGGGTCTGGCCAGGCGCCGGCATCCCGATCGGCAACTGGGGGAGCGGCGCGGCCGGTTGATCGAGAAACGCGCGCTGCACCACCAAGTCGAACAGCGCCTCTTTACTTTCGACGTAGAGATACAGCGTTCCGGGCGCGACCCCCATGGCGCGCGCCACATCGGCCATCTGCGTGCGCTTATAGCCGCGTTCGGTGAACACGCGCGCGGCGCATTCCACCAGCCGGTCGACGCGATCTTCCGGTCGTTTCCGTGCCATGCGCGACCTTCTAAACTGAATGAGTCATTCAGTCAACTAGGACGACCGATGCCGGGACGCACCCGATGCGCCGAGGACGTTACGCCCGGGCCTAGCGCGGCGGGTGCTGGCTAAAGAAATCCCACAGCACGACGCTGGCGGAAAAACTTTGGCTCTGGTAGCCGAACGGGCAGTTGCCGACACCGCTGATCGCCGGCGGCAGGCCGCCGGGCCACTGATGGCCACCGTTGGGAATCGTGCACAGCTCGACGTCGGACGCCCCGGCGCAGGTTCCTTGCTTCACGCACGTCCCGTCGCCCTGGGTCAGCGCGGTGGTCGATCGCCCCGAGCAACCGTCGCGCGCCATCCACCCGTCGATGGTGTCCGGCATCGATGCGAACGGCACGCCCGCCGGGCCGCAGCCAAGTCCGCCGTCGTAGGGAACGTTCTGGTCGCCGGTCCCGTGAATGTGCAGGATCGGCACCGGGCGCGCGGGTGTGCATGGATCGGCCGTGTGGCTGCCGGAAACCGCCGCGGCCGCGCGGATGCGATCGGCGAGATCGCACGCCAGTCGGTCGCTCAACATCGCTCCGTTCGACATGCCCGCGGCGTACACCCGCCGCCGATCGACACACAACGTCGCCTCCAGTTGATCGAGTATCGCCGCGACGAATCCGACGTCGTCGACCCCGCTGCTGGCGGCAAAGCCGCAGCAACCGCCGGCGTTCCAAGTGCGGATGTTTTGCGGGCTGTTGACCCCGTCGGGCGACACCACGACGAACCCCTGATCGGCGGCGACCTCGAGCAGGCGCGAACTATTCTCCACCTGCGCCCCGCTGCCAAAACCGCCGTGTAGCAAGAACACAATCGGCACGGGGGTATCGTTCGTTGTTGGATACGATGGCGGCAAGTAAACGCGAAACGTGCGCGCGAGACCGTCATGCATCAACGAAGCCGCGGTCGACACACCGGGCGTGTACATCATGAGCGGATCACCGCAGCCGGTGCTGGGCAACATTGGCATCGACGTGGCGGCGGTGACCAAGGAGCGCGCGCGCATCTGAGTGCCGTCATTGCGCGCAATCGTGGCGGCATCGAATACACTTTCGAAGCAAATCGATCCGGGGCTCTGGCCGAGTTGCACCGTGATCGGGGCGGAGAGCGGGGTGGCAAGATCGGGGAGGTTCATTCCTCGAGCGATGACCGAGACGCTCGCGGCAGCGTGGGTGCTGCCGGACAAGCGCATCACCTGAACTCCCGCTGAAGTCCCAGCGCCGTCGCGATAGAGAAATCCCGTGGTCCCGATGGCGCGCCAGCATGGCGCCGTGTTGCACGTGCCGCCCGCAGCGACCTCCGCCGAGAGCACAAGACCGGACGTGTCGTAGACACACAGCGAGTACGCGGTGGTGGCCGTCGGATCGCCGAAGTCCGCCTGCGGAGCGGCGGGCCCGCGGAGCCAGCTCCAAGTGAGCCGGTCACGCGCGTCATTGCTGTCGTTGAAGATGGTGAGCAGGTTGGTGCCGCCGATCCGGCACGCCGCACGCGCCGCGGGCGGACACACGGCCGCAGCCGGCGCAACGCAAGACAGCACGATAATCGCGCAGATCAGAAGCGCCCGGGAGGTGTGTCGATCGTAACGGGAGCGGCGAGTGCTGCAAGGCATGGAGGTGATGGTACGGGTGCGATGTCGATTCGTCCAGTATATTTCTTGCGCCACTGGTCGTGCGCCCGCCGCAGTCTCCCGCTACGTCGCCGAGCGCTCAACGGACTGGTTCGGAGAGAACCCCGAACCCGATCCTGCGCGGCGGTCTGATGATGACGATCGGCCGGGTAATCGGCTTGGAGCCGACGCTCGGATGCTGCTTGCGGAACGCGGTGATGCCCAAGCGGATGGTGAGGTAGTCGACGACCTCACTCGCGACGATGGCCACACCAAGTTCGTTGAGCCGCGCTTCGGAGACGAGATCGTCGAGCAGACGGTCGAGTCCCTCTTCCCACGTGGCCTCGCCGAAGTCCTCGAGTCCCGTTGCGTTCATCGCGTCCGCGACGAGTTGGTCGCGGTTGAAGCGGTAGGCACCCATGGTCATCCGTCCTTTCGCGAGATGACAGCTACTTTCACAGCCGGCGCGACGGGATTGTCGAGCCATCGAAGCAGGATGAACCCGCGGTGACGCCCGCCGGTGTCAAGCCAGTTGCCCGACCTGGGATCAGCGGCGGCGACCACCACCCGTACCGAGCCGTCGGTTTCAGGCACGGCCGTCGCGTTGGTGAGCGAGCTCCGACGGCGCCGGACATCGATGCACTCGTGCCAGATGTTCTCCACGGTGATGCTCCAATATCGCGTGACGGGTGGATCGATGTCGAGCACGAGTGCCTCATCCTTCTCGAGGCGGAACGTCCCGATCATGTAGAGGTTGTCGGGCGTGGTGTTCGCGGCACCGAGCTCGGCCGCTTCCGCGGTAACGAGGTCGTTGGGCCGATCCAACAGTTCGGGTTTGATCGCCTGGTGCAAGGTCATGAGCTTCCAGATGGTCCATGCCATTGCGGTCAACTGCTCGGCGAGCATGGCGTCGGTCGGTTGGGCCGGTGGTCCCGGCGGGTCGAGCGATTCGATCGCTAGAGTGGCCGGCGTTCGCTGGAGGGATCGGCGATGTACTGGCGCACGAGGATCGCTGACGCGTCGTTGGGGATAGCGATCCACGGCGCGTCTGCCAGCTCGTCGTCCGGAGGGCGTGCCGTCGAGAGCACGAAGCTGAACGTAGCGTCATCGGCGACCTTGAGGTCGTGATCGGACACGTAGGTGACCATGCGGCGCGGCGTCAGTCCCGTACCGGCGAGCACCTGGAAACCGAGATACGCCACCGTGCCGCGACTACCACTTATGCGGTAGCGGTGGTGGCCATCGATCGTCGCCAGGTGATACGCGCCATCCGGATTGGGTCCGCCGACATACCGCCCTCGGTGTTCATGCTGAAGAACCACGGAGCCTCGACATCCACATCGAGCGATAGCTCAACGCACAATGCGGTGACGCGGCCAAGCACCAGGAGCCCTTCGACCAACTCGAGTTCCGTCTCGGCCTCGGCCTGCACCATTGCCGTCATGTCATCGAGCATCGTTCGCACCAAGCGCCACGCGTCGAGTGAGTGCGCAGCAGTCGGCGCGTCCGTCGTCGAGGTTTGACCAGCGCTCCCGTCTGCGGGCGCGTCCGAACTCTCGGCTGTCATGACAACTCCTCGTCTTGGCGCTTCGTCGGCGCCTTCTCTGCCGGCCGTCTGCCTGTGGTGCGTGGGCAGTTGGGTCTCGTCGTGGGCTCGCCTGTGATAGAGCGCAGTCCCTGATCGACAAATGCGGGCCGGTTGCCCTGGCCCCATCGGCGACCCAGAGGTCGAGCGAGAGACGGATCACCGCCATGGTCAGCGCACCGCCGAGTCGGGGACGGGGATCATCGGGGACGAGGGGTCGAAGCGAGGGGTGAGGACCTCCGCGATTGCGGATTCAGGCGCGGCCGCGACCCGCGATCGCGGATCTCCCCACCCGGCGCAGCGGCAGACGTCGCCGGCGCTACTCGTTTGCTGAAAATGAGCGCGCCGTCTTCGAGCGCGCCGAGGCGGATCATCTTCTTGTCGCGCGCGTAGTTCTGTGGGTTGATCCACGGCTCATGGTCGCCCTGCTTCGGGAAGCGGTGCATCATGCGCTGCATGTAGCCCGACGAAAACGAGTCGATCCAGGGGCGCGCCGGCATATGTTGGTCCGCGGCGCGGAGGCACGGCACCACCTGGCGCGTGCCGGTCTCGTCCATGTGGTTGATGAGCCGGCACACGTACTCAGAGGTCAGGTCCGCCCGCAGCGTCCATGAGGCGTTGATGTAGCCGAACGTGGAGACCATGTTCGGTACACCGGAATACATCATGCCTTTGTACGTCCACGTCTGCGCGAAATCGACGGGGACGCCGTCGACGGCGAACTGCATCTCCCCGAGCACAACCAGGTTAAGGCCCGTCGCCGTGACGATGATGTCGGCGTCGAGCTGCTTGCCGGATGCGAGCGTGATGCCCGTCTCGGTGACGCGCTCGATCTGATCGGTGACGACCGACGCCTTGCCCGAACGGATGGCTTCGAACAGATCGCTATTCGGCACCAGGCAGAGGCGTTGGTCCCACGGATTGTAGCTGGGCGTGAAGTGGGTCTCGACGTCGTAGTCTGGCCCGAGTTCCTTCCTCACCATGTCGAGGAGCTTGGCTTTGACCTTGTCGGGATGCGTGCGCGTGCGGCGATAGAGGAACTGTTGCATCGCGACGTTCTTCCAGCGCGTGATCGCATAGGCCCACCGGTCGGGCAGCACGGCGCGCAACGCGTTCGCGATCACGTCCTTGTCCGGACGCGACACAACATAGGTCGGTGAGCGCTGTAGCATGACGATGTGGCCAACGTCCTTCGCCATCGCGGGTACGAGCGTCATCGCCGTCGCGCCGGAGCCGATGACGACCACCTGCTTGCCTTTGTAGTCGAGATCCTCCGGCCACTGCTGGGGATGGACGAGGGTCCCCTTGAAGCGCTCGATACCGTCGAACTCGGGTGTGTAGCCGTGCCGATAGCTGTAGTAGCCCGAGCACATGAAAAGGAAATTGCAGGTGAAGTGGACGGTGTCACCAGTGTCCTTGCGCAGCGCCTCGACGCTCCAGGTGGCATCCTCGCTCGACCAGACGGCCTTCGTCGCCAGGTGCTGGTAGCGGATATGCTCGTCGACATCGTACTCGGCGGCGGTTTCCTTCACGTACTTAAGGATCGAGGAACCGTCGGCGATCGCCTTCGCCTCGCGCCAGGGTTTGAAGCGGTAGCCCAGCGTATGCATGTCGCTGTCGGAACGGACACCTGGATAGCGGAAGAGATCCCAGGTGCCACCCATGGACGGGCGACCTTCGAGGATGAGGTAACTCTTCCCCGGACACTGCTCATGCAAGTGGACACCGGCCCCGACTCCGGACAGGCCAGCGCCTACGATGATCACGTCACGGTGTTCCACAGTCATTGTTGCCCTCTGCCCTCGTTGTGCCAGAGTGGCATCTACTCTGCAAAGTGGCCTGACGCGACACGCGCCGCAAGCAACACGCGGCAGTATCAGCAGCGATCATCGCCGCCCGACTTTGCGACTTGGCTACAAGCCGGCTACAAAACAGCGAAAACAACGTTCTTGGTCGAGGAGGCCTAGCGGACAACTCCCTCACGTCGGTGAGAACGAAAGCTGGCGCGCGGATTCGAACCGCGGACCTGCTGATTACGAATGCCGAAAAGGGATTAGTAGGGAATGCAAGCTTATCGCGGACTTTCCTTGTCCTATCTGCACTTCGCACCAAGGCGGCTTTCAGTGGCTTTCTGCGATTTGCGGCGATTTTCGATGCCCAACTGTCACCACCACTGACACCAGACTTTTGCGCTCTTCGCACGCGAGGGAGTTCTCAGAGAGCGATCTCTCCTCATCGGCAATCACCTGCGATCGCTAGGCTGACGAATGCCGACTCGGGGGCCATCACCACCGGCAACACGCAGTGTACCCCTGCGTTCCAGGAATCGCGATTTTCTGACAAGACTCTATTCCCCTTGATCTTCCCTTCACCCCTGAAACTCCGGTAATATCGCCTCAAGTAAGTCGGAATCAACGCAACCATTCCCCGGGGGGACAATCATGCGCAAGCGCGTCTCGGAAAACGGTTTGACGGTGAATGCCGTCGCCGGCTCTTACGTGGTTATGCTCGGATTGAACGTCACAGACGCGAAGCGCGCCGGACTGCGCGGCTTCGGGATCAAGCGAACAGACAAGACGGAGAGTGAGAGCTATTGGATGAGCGGCACGAAGACGTTCGAAAGCGTCGAGCCGAACCCCGTCCCCGGGGTCCAATATTCGAGCCTCTTTCATCCGTTCCAGTCGTTCCAGTGGTCGGACTATAGCGCCAAGCCCGGCTACACCTATATGTACACCGTCACAGCCATGTACGGTGCTCCGGACGCGTTGAAGAAGGGTGTATCCGTCGACGTCACGGTGAAAACCGAGGGTATCGAAGGCGAAGAGCACACGATCCTTTTCAACCGAGGCTCGGTGGCAACGCAGGAATACGCCCGCCGCTTCCAAAACAGGCCTCCCGACAAGGCTGGACAGGCCGCCTATGACTGGCTGTCGCGGGGCTTGATCGAAGGCATCATCGCGTTCATTCGGCGCGCCAAGGACGATAGCTTCGGGCTGAAGGGCGCCTACTACGAATTCCAGTGGCCGACGGTACTTGACGAACTGGGCGAAGCGAAGAAGCGCGGCGCCGACGTTAAGGTAGTCTTCGACGACATCGACAATGCATCAGGTCCGCACACGAAAAACGAAAAGGCCATAGCGGATGCCAAAATCAAATCGCTGTGCAAGCCGCGCACCAACGGCACGCTCATGCACAACAAGTTTCTCGTGCTGACCAAGAACAACAAGCCCATCGCAGTTCTGCTCGGATCGACCAATCTCACGGGGAACGGGCTGTTCGGCCACGCGAATTGTGCGCATGTCGTCGAGAACGCAGACATAGCGGCTAAGTATCTCGAATTCTTCGACATGCTCGCGACCGATCCCGAGACCGGCATTCGCGTGAGCGATTACAAAAATTGGACGATCGAGCAAACGCCTGCGCCCGCGACTGATTTTGTGGAAGGCATGGCGCCAGTATTTTCGCCGCGAGCCAATATCGACGCACTCGATTGGTACGGCGAGCTCGCGAGTGCAGCCAAAGACGCCCTATTCATGACGTTTGCGTTCGGCATGAACGACGTTTTTCAAAACGTCTACAGCAAGAAGGACGACATCCTTCGCGTCGGACTGATGGAAAAGGAATGGAACGGAGCGAACAAGGACGCGCAAATCGCCGCCGTTCGCAAAATCCAGGCTCTACCGAACGTCGTGATCGCCATCGGCAACAAAATTCCGCTGAACGGCTTCGACCAATGGCTTGCCGAGGGCGACCGGGGGGTCACCCACGCAACGAACGTCATATGGGTCCACTTGAAGTTCATGTTGGTCGATCCGTTGTCGGACAATCCGACTGTCATCACTGGCTCAGCGAATTTCAGTGCGGCGAGCACGAAGACGAACGACGAGAATATGCTGGTGATCAAGGGCAACACACGAGTCGCCGATATCTATCTCGGCGAATATATGCGACTCTATTCGCACTACGCGTTTCGAGAAGCCGTCAAAATTTTCCTGGACAGGAATCCAAAGGCCAAGCCAGTGGACATGAAGCGGGGTTTTTTGATTGAGAACGGCGATTGGACGAAGCCCTATTTCGATCTGAACGACAAGACTGCCCGTAGGGCAAGGCGCCTCTATTTCGCCGGATAGGGTTTGCAGGTCTACCCTCATCGACAGTCCACGCATTCGGGCGCGAAGGCGTCTTCCAGGGAGAGTATTGTGCACAGCACGTTGTCGGTTGAAGACGCGGCTCAGCGCTACGGGGGTTAGCGTAGATGGTACGTGGCCGCATCAAGGTGCCCCACGCACGAAAGTGTGTAGAGCTAACGACGCACAATCATGCAAGCGCACGTACCGGGAATTCTGGGAAGAGGATCCGAACTTGGTCGCACTGGTGAACTCACACCCCGTCATCCGTCGCGATTCGTGCACCGAATTGTTCTCGAATCCGGGTTGCGTTTGCACGTACTTGCAGCCGCCTGCGAGCTATCGGGGTCGCGGCCTGCATCAGTTCGAGTGCGGTTCGGCCACATGTTTTCAGCGCGCGTTCGACCATCCGTCCCGATGTCAAACCCAAGACTTGGGCAAGTACATCTACATAGACCGCCTCGATATACGAAAGCAGATCTTGCCCGATCGCCAAAGTGCGACCCTTGTGAACAATTTCCCCTCTGAGATTTGCAAGGCGTCCGATCAGGAACCGCGATTTCGCCGCGGCCTCAGAGCAGTTGTATGCAAACGCCAACCGCCGAACTACAGGAGAGATGTTCGTGGTATCTACCATCGTCAGTGTCTCGATGGCTATCCAGTATTTCACAAATGCGAATATGCCCATTTTGTCAGTCATCGCCTCGTAAAGCCATCGAAGTGACAGCTCGGCACGGTCCCGCGTTTCGGCAGGCAAACGCGAGAGATAAGCCGCGGCAACCTCAACGAGTGCAAGACCTCCCTCCGTCAGGTTCGGCGCTCTAAAGTTTGCGGGATTTTCGAAGACAACCGAACCCACGTCGACCGGGGTTCCGTCAAGATTGAGCTGGAAGCTGAACAATGGTTCGTAAATCGCGTTTCGCCCCATAACCGCTCCCAGCAGTCCCGCCGTGGTCTTCAGGCGCTCCTTCGACAAATCTTCGTTCCCCGGGGCCTCCTTGGTGTGATGGGGAGTCGCCAAAATCACAAACGTGCCCAAATTCGAGCGGTGATTGACGACTTGCACGTTGTGCATGACAAGAACAAATCCTCCGGAAGGGTTGCCAACGACGACATCAGGGTTCTCGGGGCGCACCTCAGGTTTCGGCGTCTTCGGTACCCAATCGTCCATAAAATGCGGAATCTGCATCTGCGGTGGATGCATTTGGATCTCAGGCAATGCCTCGGGGGTGGAAATATCAACTACGGGAGTACGGACCGACTGGTAGGTCAAGACAGAGCGAATGAAAGTGGCGCAGACGTTCCCGAGATCGGCACTGCGTGGATTGTCCGGCGCGTCCGGCACGGGTGGATACGGGACGCGATACGCTTCAATCCACAGCGAGCGCGCCGAGTGGCGGTTGATCCACTCTGTCGGAAAGAGGCTCGCGTAGTTGGCAAAGCCATCCTCCTTCTTGTCGACCAGATCGATTGGGCGCGCGGTCCAGACCATGTCGGAGCTTACAGCGCCTGCACCTCACCTTCAAATCGAGTGCAGTTGACCTGCCCCGGTGATGAGCCCGGATCTGGTTTGGTTTGTCGCCGCGAGGCTGATCTGGTCGGTCGTTCGGCGTGGAGTTTCATTGTTAGCGGTGACTCGTGCGCCGCGATCTGCTGCGCGTGCTCAAGGGTGCCACCGTTCTCGATGTAGGCGGTGATGCCCGCGGCGTGGAAGAGGGGTCTTAAGGGAAATCATTAATTGACGCGGACAAAAGGAGAGAGCTAGTTTACCCGCCAATCAAGGAGAAACCAATGGCTCTATATCTGTCGCGACCCGATGGTCTGTTCACCGTGGGCGAAATTCTCTCGGGAGCAGGACCAGTAGCTCGAGATACGAGGCCACTGATCCGAACGCTTGAGGGCGAGGCGCCGATACCCTTCACGCCGATTGGTCTCAACAAGCCTCTCACGATTGAAATCCGCCATGTGTATACTGGGGCGTACCCATCTTCTGGTCTGTTCGCATCAGACAAATCCATGCTGGTTGCATCGTCGATGAAGGGGTTCCTCCAGACCGGAGCGGCGCCTCGAGCTGTCAATTTCCAGTCACGAAAGCTAAGCAACCATACTCATTTGTCGACGGTTCCCGCCCCGGATTTGGGTAGCCCGCTCGTCTGCTATTCTCCCGCCGTGACTGAGGGATCGTACTCGCTCACGGTTGAGGTAGGCTTCAACACCTTTGACCAAGATGTCTTTGATGCTTTGGGACAGATATTCACGGAGGCAGCCGGGTTCCCCTTGTTTGCACCCTACAGCGGCTACTTGGTGGCCGCGGGCACGCTGACCAAAATCACTGGGAAGCTTGTCCACGCGGTGTTCAATGCCGGGATCGTCTTGGCGGACACGCGGGAGATCAATCTGTTTCATCCGGGAGTCCCTCCGACACCTGGTGGGTTCGCGTTGGCGACGCTGGACACGCCGGAAGGCCGTGCCTTGCGGAACGACTACACTTTGTCCGTCACAGGCCAGCTTGTCAGTAAGACGAGCGGCCAGGAATACAATGGCGATGTACCGTACGTTGTGCTGAGCCTAGATGGGACGCCCCGTGATGAATTCAAGACGTTCACGCCGCTAGCGGCGTCTGCCGATCAACTGAACCGGTTTTTCAATATAGCCGACAACAGTTCGAAGCCGATCACTGAGATCGTTGAAGGTCTCAGGCTGTTCAATGACTTGGCCTACCGCCGTAAGGCAGACGACCTGAACGCCAAGCTGGCGTCGATCGCGGATAAGAACTCAAAAGACTACACCAGCACGAAGGAGGCTTATGACGCAGCGATTGCAAACATCCAGAGCCAAGAGATGAAGCCGAAGCCGTGACGTCGATCGCCTGCTGAAGTCGGGGCACACTCCGCACTACGCAAACGAAAGGAGTTGCTTATGGAAACGCAACATGGACTAGGTTGGCTTCCTGATGTTCCCAAGCCAACCGACTACAGCCAAGAGCACGCTGAAATTGGATCGCTCCTGGGTCGAACGACCCTCGCGGCAAGCGTTGGGGCATCGACGGCGGCAAAGGGAGCCGGGACCGCCAAGGCGGCCGCGCCGCCAGCGCAGGTTGACCTGCGCGCATGGTTTTCGCCCATCGAGGACCAAGGACATCTTGGCTCATGCACCGCCAATGCCGCAGTCGGGCTACTGGAATACTTCGAGCGACGGGCGAGCGGTAGCTACATCGACGCCTCTCGGTTGTTCGTCTATAAGGCCGAGCGCAATCTACTCGGCGTCACGGGCGACACGGGGGCGTACCTGCGCACAGCAATGGAAGCCTTAGTGCTGTTCGGAGCTCCCCCAGAGCGCTATTGGCCCTATGATGGGAACCCGGCCGCTTCGAACCCACGGTACGACGTGGAGCCGCCAGCCTTCTGCTACGCCTTCGGCGCAAACTACCAAGCGGTCAAGTACTTTCGACTGGACCCGAATGCGACCCCCGCGGCCCAGGTTCTCGCCAACATCAAAGCCTTCATCGCAGGGGGTTTCCCCTGCATGTTCGGATTCCCTGTCTACGCCGAGTACGACCACCCGCTTCCGGGCGGACTCGTCGCGTTTCCAACGGTGGGCTACCGCGGCGGGCACGCCAACGTGGTCGCCGGCTACGACGACAACCTGATGATCGGCAAGGACAAAGGCGCCTTGTTAATCCGAAACTCGTGGGGCCCCACGTGGGCAAACTCTGGCTATGGATGGATGTCCTACCGCTACGTGACTGAGGGGCTGGCGACCGACTGGTGGAGTATGATCTCGGCAAAGTGGGTCGACACCGGACAATTCTAAGACACGCCCTTTTAGCCGGACGGCTTCATTCGATAAGTAGGGACCCCTGTGCCACCAAGGCCACGATCAATGTGGACATTGGTGGCGCAGCGGCACAGCCGCGAGGACCAGACACGGGGTCTACCATCGGAATGTGATGGGCGTGGCTCTGGGTCGGCGCTCCGGCGATCTCCGCGATCGCGGTTTCGACGCCGGCATACGATGGCAGCGTCCAGGTTCCCAACGAACCCGGCGGCGAGGGCGATCTGGTCGACGGTTTGTGCTGGCCGGTTCTTGCCCGGCCACAAGCCGAGCGGCTTCGCCCACGATACGCTCGCGCGCTGCGCGCCGCTTCCACTCACGCAGTCCTTCCACAACATTCCGAGACATTGCCTCAGAAGAGATGGCATCTCATCTCTGAAGTCAAGGATTCGTAGGTGCCGATACTGCAGCGTCTCGGTGTTCGGCTGCGGCCCTTCGCGACGCCGTAGTCATCGACGTCGCGGGCCAATCGGCTGTTTGAAGCGCGAGGAAAGCTGGCGCGCGGATTCGAACCGCGGACCTGCTGATTACGAATCAGCTGCTCTACCGACTGAGCTACGCCAGCGTGCGTGGAAGGATGACGAAGGTCTGTCGGTTACCGGATTTCCTTTGCCCTGTCCATAGCCGACCTGCGCGTCATCTGCCCGCGCTGTAGTGCTCAATGAGTTCGTGCTTGCGCACCTTGCCGTGTGGCTCGCGCGGGAGCTGCGCGACGAACTCTACGCGGCGCGGACACTTGTAGTGCGCGAGATCGCGACGCGCGAACGCGATCAGTTCGTCGGCGGTTGCCCGCTCGCCCGAGCGCAGCTCGATCACCGCCAGCACCGCCTTGCCCAGGTCGTCGTCGGGCACGCCGATGACGGCGACATCGGCTACTTTTGGATGCGCCATCAGCACACTCTCGACTTCGGCGGGATACACGTTGGCACCACCGCAAATGATCAGATCAGTGCGCCGATCGGCGATGTAGAGATAGCCGTCGCCGTCGAGATAGCCGAGGTCACCGGCGCTGAAGAAGCCGTCACGAAACGCCGCGCGATTCTTCTCCGCAGCATCACGGTAGCGAAAATCCAGGCGCGGGCTCTTCACGTAGATCAGCCCGATCTCACCCGTTGCGCACTGTTGTCCCTGCTCATCGAGGATCCGAATCTCGTGGCCCGGCCACGGTTTGCCGACACTGCCTGGCTTGCGCAGCCATTCCTCCGCCGTGATCTTTGTAAAGCCGCTCTCCGATGCGCCGTAGAACTCGGTGATCACCCCGGGTGGAAATACCTCGATGATGTGCTTCTTTACCGGTACCGGACAGGGCGCAGCCGAGTGCAGCACTTGCTTGAGCGACGAGAGATCGTGACAGCGTCGCTCACGTTCGTCGAGTTGGAGAATGCGGCTGAAGTGCGTCGGCACCATGAAGGTGTCGGTGGCGCGATGGCGCGCGATCAGTCGTAGCGCCTCCGCCGCGTCGAAGCGCGGCATCACCACCACGGTCGCGCCGACCAGCAGATGCACTTGGCCGTAGCTCGACGGCGCGGTGTGGTAGAGCGGCCCGGTGACGAGGTGCACCGAGTCGGCATCAAAACCCCAGAGCTGGGCGATACCGAGCAGCATGAGATGACCGGTGGCAGGATCGACGGGCCGCTCGATACCCTTGGGACGCCCTGTTGTACCCGAGGTGTAGATCAGCACATTGTAGCCACCGCCGACAAAACCGCCGTCTGGTTCGGCGTCAGACTCCGCCGCGAGTAGCGCCTCGTACGACCGGCCTCGAGTGTCCGCGCCTACCACCCACTGCCGCTCGTCGGGCCAACCAATCTCGTCAAACGCGCGTGCGATCTCATCGTACAGATCGAACGCGCCGACGAGCAGGCGCGCGCGCGAGTCGGCGAGCATGTAAGCGATCTCCGGCCCCTTCAGCCGATACCCGATCGGTACAAGTTGAGCGCCGAGCTTGGCCGCGGCGTTGAGCAGCTCGAACCACTCGAAGCCATTGTGCAGCGCCGCCCCGACGGCGTCACCTTTGCCCACACCGACACGCTGTAAGGCGCGCGCCAGCCGATTCACGCGGGCGTTGAACTCCAGGTAGGTCAGCGTGCGGTCTCCCATCCACAGCGCCGGCTTGCCGGGAGATGTACGGGCGTGATGAGCAAGACCAAGCTGTTGCGGGTTCAATGTCATGGCGCGTCCTTCGGCTAGTTTCCGTAGCATTGTGAAACAGGCATAGTAAACGCGTGAGGTACACGGACACCTTTGGCCGGCCGCTGCGCAACCTGCGACTGTCGGTCACCGATCGATGCAACCTGCGCTGCCAGTATTGCATGCCCGAGGAGCACTACGTCTGGCTCCCGCGCGCGGACATGCTGACGTTCGAAGAGATCAGCACATTGGTGGACTGCTTCATCGATCTCGGTGTCGACAAGATCCGACTCACCGGCGGTGAGCCGCTGCTGCGCCGCGACCTTCCGGTGCTCGTCCGGCTTCTCGCGAGCAAGCCCGCGCTCCGCGACTTAGCGCTTACCACCAACGGCATTCTCCTCGGCGATGTCGCACAGGGCTTGCGTGACGCCGGGCTGCATCGCCTCACGGTCAGCATCGATACGTTGAAGCGCGATCGTTTCATCGCGCTGACCCGCCGCGATGCGTTGCCGCAAGTGTTGGACGGCATCGAGGCGGCCCGACGGGCCGGGCTCGGCGGACTCAAACTCGACTGCGTGGCGATTCGCGGCTTCAACGATGATGAACTGATCGATCTCCTCGAATACAGCAAGGGCATCGGTGCCGAACTGCGCTTCATTGAATACATGGATGTCGGCGGTGCCACCGATTGGTCGACCGACAAGGTGCTTTCGCGCCAAGCGATGCTGGAGAAGTTGGGACGCCACTACGGTCGCATCGAACCGATGGCCGACACCAGCGAGGCGGACGCGGCGGCGCCGGCTGATCGTTTTCGCTTCGCCGACGGTACGGTGTTTGGGATCATTTCATCGACGACCGCGCCATTTTGCAGCACCTGCGATCGCAGCCGGCTGACGGCGGATGGCATGTGGTACCTCTGCCTCTACGCTCGCAGCGGAACCGATCTTCGCGGCGCGCTGCGCCGCGGGGCGCCGGCCGACGAGATCAAAGCCCTGATCGTTTCGACGTGGCAGGGACGAAGCGATCGCGGTGCCGAGGAACGCCTGGGCCTGACGCAACGGCGACCGCTCGCACATCCCGACGAACTTTCAAAGGATCCGCATCTCGAAATGCACACGCGCGGCGGCTGACGCCGTCGCTCTCAGTCGGCGCGCTGCGTGCGCTTGAGCCAAGCGGCGCGGCAACCACGGTTGCGGCAGAACCAATTTCGCTCGTCGGCGAATGCCGTCACGCAGCGTTGCGTGCCGCCGGCGAGGCGGATAACCGGGTGACGTTCGCCGCACTGCGCGCAGGTGACAAACCGCCCGCGATTCGCGGCTGGACTCTTCACTCCCGGCCGGCGCGGCCGGAATTCGCTCACCGTGCCCATGGTGTCGTCGCGAGCATATACACCGCTCGCGGAGTCCTTGTCACGAGATTTCACACGCGCTCCGCCGCCAGGGTCAAAGCGGGAAAAGCGAATCGACGGCTGGCGGGCGTTTCCGTGGACGCCGCAAGTAGATATAGTCCGTCGTCATGCGACGGCTGGTATTCCTCGTTTCGATCCTGCTCGCGGGCTGCAGCACGGCCTGGCAGAAGCACAGCGCGGAACTTGATAGTGCGCTGCTGCAACACGACAGCGAGACGGCGCTGCACGAGGAGCACTGGCTGATCGATCACGCCTTCCGCGACGCGCCCCCCGAGGCGCGCGGCAAGAGCGCGGAGATGAAACGCCTGCTGACCCTGGCCGATCTGTGCGCCGAGACCGGCAACACCAACGAAGCCATTGAGACCCTGCGGCTCGCGTTACAGACCGATCCGGAGCAGCACGAGGCGATCATGCAACGCCTCGCGCGCCTGCCGCTGGCGCCCAGCGATCGGCGGCACTTCGAAGCGGAGTTTCGCTGGAATCTGAAAGCGCTGCTGCCGGGAAGCGCCATGCCCGACGACGACCAACTCCCGTGTTGGTCGTATCGCGTGCGGCAGATTCAGGTGCGGCGCACTGAAGTGCATCAGGCGCCGGAAGGCAGCGAACGGGTCATCTCCTACAACGCGCGGTCGTGGGTCTACGACGCCGACAAGAACACGTGGCACGCCGATGGCGACTGGGTGCAAGACATCGGCGCGGAAAGCGAGCGCGCGCAGGGACCGCAGCGCGCGCGCTATCGGGCCATTGTCGCAGCCGACGGCGGCTTCTTCGTCGAGGAACCCGCACCGGCGTGTCATCATCAATACTGGCGCGGCCCGTTCGATGCGGAGCGCGACCGGTTGTTCATCGCACGTCACTTGCCAGGCGCGTCGGCGCCGTAAGAAAACCGCGCGCACACTGTTTTCTCCATTGCGACCACACATACCGGCCGCTATAGTTTGTGCACGGTCGCAGATCCCCTGACGGTGCGGATGCGGAAAATTTTTGTGCTGGGGTGAGGGAGGAGCCAGGGCAGAGGCCCGGCTGTTTCGTGCGACCCGGTACATGAATAGACAGTACAAGCATCAACTGGCGCGCGCGGGGACCACCGCCAGACTCCGGCGCATGGGCATGGAAGTACAGGAAGTCCGGCGCGCCGACGGCTACGATCTGCTCGTCAACGGTGCCGTGCGCGTTGCGCTCCGCATCGCGTTTCCCGGCCGCTATGCCCACACGGTTACCGTCGCCGGCAAACGCTACGCCTACGACTACAAGAGCTGGAACTTCAACTTCCATCGGCACGGACGCTGGAGCAAACGCTACTGCGACGTATTCGTCTGCATCGCCAAGCGCCGGCGAGCCGCGGATGAGGTCTTCGTGATTCCGGCCGCCACCATCTCCGGGCCGACCTTCAGCCTGCACGGCGCCGGCAAGCCGTACCGCGGGCGTTACGCGATGTATCGAAACCGCTGGAGCATCATCGGCAGCGTCGAACCGCCGCACGAAGAGACCGAACGCCACCACGTCGCGTAGCCACCGGGCCGCATCATTGCTCCGGCCGCGCAGGCTACACGCGCCGACGGTTATCGTCGGGGTAGGGATACTCCATTTGGCGCGCGGTGGCGCGACCGACCGCATCGCCGAAGTAGCGCGTCACCACACGCAACGCCATGTCGATGCCCGCGGAGATGCCGGCGGATGTGAGGATGTGACCGTCTTCAACGACATGTTGGCCGGCTTCAACCGTGACCGACGGAAAGGACTCGCGCATCCAATCGAGCGAGCGCCAGTGCGTGGTGGCATGGCGGCCGTCGAGCAACCCGGCTTGGCCGAGCAGCATCGCGCCGGTACACACCGAGGTCAGCGTTTCGACCGCGCGGCCGCGCTCCGCAATGAACCGCAGCAGCCGCTGGTTTTTGATCTCCGCGCGCGTCCCCCAACCGCCGGGCACTACGAGAACGTCGAGCGGCGGTGCGGTCTCGATAGTATGGTCAGGTTGCACGCGCAGGCCACCGGTGGCCACCACCGTCTCGAGTGACTCCGCGATCAGCATCACTTCAAACGGCGAGTGCTCTTCACGCCGCCGTTCTTCGTCGAGACGAGTGACGGAGAACACTTCGAACGGTCCACAGAAGTCGAGGACTTCGACGTTGGGAAAGATCAGAATGCCGACACGCTTGCGGGTCATCAACGTGCTTCTGTCACGCGCCGCGAGGCGCGCTCACGGCGCATTCGCGTATCCAGAGTGGTGCACTGTGCCGCTACGGTCGCGCTTCGAGCACGAGATTGAACGGCGTGGCGGTGGCCCGGCGGAAGTGGGTGAAACCGCCCGCAGTGATCACCTCGCGCAGTCGCGCTTCTCCAGCCTGCGCGCCTAGCGCGAGACCGACTTCCTGCGCTTTCGACGCCGGCGTGCAGATGAAACACGACGCGGAGTAGAAGATACGACCCACCGGATTGAGATTGTCTTCCACGCGATCACCGGCGAACGGTTCGACGACCATCCACGTACCGTCGCGCGCCAGCGATTTGTAGACATGCGCGGCGGCCCCAACCGGATCGCCCATATCGTGCAGGCAATCGAAAAACGTCACGAAGTCGTAGGTGCCGGGATACTCCTTTGCCGCGCCGACCTCGAACGTCACGCGATCCGACACGCCCGCTGCGGCCGCGCGTTTGCGCGCCGCGTCGATTGACGCCGGATGATAGTCGAACCCGACGAACTGCGACTTGGGATACGCTTGCGCCATGATCACGGTCGACGCCCCGTGACCGCAGCCGACGTCAGCCATCCGCGCGCCCGCCTTGAGTTTGGCGTCGACGCCATCGAGTGCGGGAATCCACGAGCTGATCAAGTTGGCGGAATACCCGGCACGGAAGAATCGCTCGGTGCCATGGAACAACACCGGATCGTGCTCATGCCAGCCGACGCCGCGACCGGTGCGGAACGCGTCAGCAATGGTCGGCTCATCCTTGAACAGCGAGGTAATGATGTCGAACATCCCGAGCAGGTATGCCGCGCTGGTGTCATCAGCCAGCGCGAGGGCTTGCTCGTCGGGCAACGTGAAGCGCCCGGTTGCCGCGTCGTAGTTGACGTAGCCACTTGCGGCTTGCGCGCACAACCACTCACGCACGTAACGTTCGTCGGTGTGCGTGCGCCCGGCGAGTTCCGCAGGCGTGAGCGGTCCCGCACGCGCCATCGCCTTGTAGAGACCGAGCTTCTCGCCCAGCACTACCAGCGCCGCACTTAGTGCAGCGCCGGCATCCGTGACGAACTTCCCCATGAACGCGTCGAGCTTCGCTTGATCGACTGCCATAGCCTGTTCTCCCATAGAAGTGTCGGGCGTACTTGAACACCGGGGGAGGCGCGCTTGTCAACTCGCGCGCCGATGCTATTGGGAGAGCGCCGCGGGGCAGGTGGTGAGCGCGTAGTCGATCGCCGCGATCAATTCATCGATCGTCACATCACCGCTGTTGTCACGATCGAAACTCGAGCACTCTTCCAGCGAGACAAGGCCGAGGTCGATGTTGACGCCGGTGATCAACTCCTCCACGGTGACGTCGCCGCTGCTGTCGCAATCGCCCGTGCAAGAGACGGGGCAAGTCGATGGCGTCCACACCAGCGTGTAGCGTCCGGTACCCGGGCTGACGCAGGCGTTCACCAGCACCGTGTACGTGCCGCTGCGGGCCGGCCTCACCTCGATGGTGCCGCCGCACGAGTCATCAACCAGCGCCCCGGTCGAATCGTACACGCGCACTTCCAGCAGCCCGAGCCCGACATTTGGCGTGGTGATTGACAACGCAACGGACTCACCCGCCTGCGCGGGGAACGTGTAGGTATCGACTTCACCGGTCACCGCAAGGCTGGCTTCGCGAGTGGGTAGGGCGCAGGACAGTGGCGCGCCGCAACTGAGCGCGCCATGCCTATCGGGGTTGACGCCACTCAGCGTGACCGTGTACTCGCCCGCTTCGTCCTCGCCTTCATTTTCCACGCAGTCGTCTACTTCAAGGTGATATGTACCGGTGACTGGGATAGTCCGATCGATGCGACCGCTGCACGTGTCCACTAGCACGACGTCGTCGCCTGAGTCCTCGCCGCCGCCCGGTGGCCCGATGAGTTGCATGTGGAGGAAGCCGATCGTTCCGGAGACATCGAGTGCGTCGATCGACACCACATCGCCGGCGGCGGCGAGAAACTCGAACTCGTCTGTTTCACCCGTGGCGAGCTGCTTGCTGATCGGCACACCGCAGTCGATCGACGTCGCTTGCAGCGGGCGCGGCAACACCCACACACTCAGGGTCGCGGCCAGCACGAGCGCGGCTCGCACACTCCTCGGGGACGAGCTGCCAATTGAACGCGTGTGGTGCTTCGTCATCGTTCCGTAGTTCAGACCCTACTCGCTGGTGCTTCGCTATTCAAAGGCGCGGCGATCGATCCAGCCGCGTGTGCCGTCGGGCAACACCACCAAGTACCAGTCACCTGACTCGTCAGCGACGGTCACTTGCGCGCCGCGTTGCAGCGTCGCGATCACCGGTTGCTGCATCGCGGGTCGCGCGTGAACCTCGGCTTGCGCCGCTGCGACACGGAGGACGTTCGAGGTTTGCACCGCACGCGCTCCGTCGCGCGGCACCGGCGAACGCCAGTCACTCCGGACCACGACCAGCAACGCGACCACCGCGACCGCCACCGGCACCAACACCGGCCAGCGCAGCCACTGCGTGACGTACTCGCCAACCGCATCCAGCCAACCGCGCGCCGTAGGCTGCAGACGCGGCGCGTGCTTGACTCCCTCGACTCGCTCGCGAACGGCGGCGGGCACCGGCGCTGCGACTTCATCGGCCAGGCTGAGGCGGCGCTGCGCGGTCGTGAGCGTTTGCACGCATTGGTCACACACGCGCACGTGGCAATCGACAGTCCGTCGCTCAACGTCGGCTAGACTGCTCGTCAGATACGCGGCGAGCAGCTCGTCAGTGGGGCACGGTTCGCGGCGTGCGTCACTGGCCATCGTGGACTTCCTCGCTGCGCCAACCTTTTTCTTTGAGTTCCTGACGCAGCCGCGCGATCTGCGATCCGATGTTGCCAACAGTGGTGTGCAGCACGTCGGCGATCTCCTTGTACGGCGTCGTTACCTTCCGCCGCTTCGTCTGCACGACCAGCTTCGCCTGTTGCTTGCGGCGGCGCTCGATCTTGCGAACGACTTCACGCTGCTCCTCTTGCAAGCGGGTCGCCGCAGGTGCGTTCGGCGCGATCGCTGCGAGATCGCTGGCGATGCGTTGGCGGCGGCGTTCATAGAGATCGATCCAGGCTTGCACGGCGTCGAGCGAGTCTTCGAGATGTTTCAGTGCAGCTTCACGCTCGCGCACCCGGCCGCGCAACCCTTCGACCGCGTTCAAGACATCCGGAACGCTGCGGCCGGAGACCTCGGCGATGTAGCCGACCTCGCTGGCACCGAGATCCGAGTCCTCGACGTAGAGCAGTTTCAGCACCACGGCCTTCGCTGGCTCCACGTCGGCCAGCAAGTGGCTCAACGCGTCGCGGTTCATCGTACCATCGCTCGCGCTACTCGCATCACCCGCGGCTGGATCGGCAAGCTCGCCCAAGTCTTCAATCGAGATGCTGTCGATGTGGTGTTGGCCGCGCTTCCATTCCAACACCAGATCGTCGAGCACGAAGCCCAACAGGTAGGCCCGAAAGGGCGCACGGCCTTCGAAGGTGCGGACGCGGCGAAAGATGCGGCCCTGATCGAATGCGAACACATAGAAGTCACCGGCCTCCTCGGGCGGCGTGCGGTAGACGCGCAGCGGGTAGCCGTATATCAACTCGCCGTAGGTCTGCTGAAAACGCCGCTGCGCTTCGGGATCTCCCGTTAGGCATTGGCTAATCAGCTCCCGAACTGTCTGCGCTTCGCTGCGCGCGTCCACACCGGCTCCTCATGGCATCCCTGTTGGCCAACTGCCGCCTCTTGATCGCAGGGATGCGGCGACTCGAAACTTTATTGCATCCGTCCGCCCAGCGGTCCAGGGATGCGTCCGCGAAGACACCTACAGCAGCAAAACGCGGTGTTGCGACATCTCTATGGCTGGGGAAATCAATCGCGGACACCATCGGTGGTGGAACAATGGGTTCCCGCCGTATTATTGTCCTATGCGTATGACCGCGCGGCGGCGAAAATTGGTAGTGAGCAGCTGCGTTGTTGCGAGCGTGGTTGTCGCCTTGTGGTGGCGCGGCGTGAGCGTGCCGACGCGCGAGCGGCGAGGCGACGCGGCGCCGGTGGAGAATACGCCCGCAGCCAATCGGCCGACCTTGTGGTTGCTCGCCATCGGTGTCAGCCGATACAAGGAGGCGGACATCGCCTTGCAGTTTGCCGATGCCGATGCGCGCGCGATGGCCGCCGCGCTGGAACAGCAGGGTCGTGGCCCGATTTATCGCGAAGCGAAGACGCTAGTGCTCACCAACGAAGAGGTTACGCGCGAAAGCATTCTCGGCGGCATCGAGCGCTTCCTCGGGCAAGCCGGGCCAGATGATGTCGCCGCCATCTTTCTCGCCGGCCATGGCGCGCAAGACCGGGCCACCGGCACGTATTACTTTCTCCCCTACCCTGCCAACGGTTCCAACTTGCTCACCGACGGTTTGCGCATGTCGGACTTCGACGAGATGATCCGGGTGCTGCGCCGCAACGTGCGGCGCGTCGTGGTCATGCTCGACACCTGTCACTCCGGCGCGTTGCGTTTGGCGTCGGCGCGCGCGGTGGCGTCAGCCGACGATCTCGCCGTCCAGGTGTCGCTCGCCGAAGGGTTGTTTCTGCTCGCCGCCACCAAACCGGGCGAGGACTCGACGGAGACGCCGGAGTTGGCGCACGGCGCGTTCACCTACTCGCTCCTCCAAGGGTTGAGCGGCGATGCCGACGCCGACGGCGATGGCTTGCTGTCAGTGTCGGAACTCTTCGGCTACGTGGCCAGCCACGTCCCGCGCCTCACCGAAGGGCGCCAGCATCCGTATCACAAGAGCGAGGGCACCGATCTCGCGTTCGCCGCCGTGACACACAGCGCCGAAGCGGCGGAACCGGCTCCACCACCGTCGACCGTCCGGCCACTCAACGAGCCGGTCGCCACGCTGATCCCGAACGCCATCGCGGTGATGGAGTTCCGCAACTTGCGGCGCGACGCCGAGCACGAATGGATCGGCCAAGCGTTGCGCGCCGCGCTCGACACCGAGCTGACCAAGGTGCGCGTGTTGCGCGTGCTCTCGCCCGATCTGATCGATCGCAAACGCGCCGAGGGACTCGACGACCTGCGCACCGCGCGTCAACTCGGCATCAGCAAGCTGCTCACCGGCACGTTCGCGGTGATCGGCGAGACCATCCGCATCGACGCCAGCATCGTCGACGCCGCCAGCGGTGTCCACCAAGGTTCCGATAGCGTACAGGGTCAGATGGCGGAATTTTTTGATCTCGAGAAGAAGCTGGTGCTCAACATCTTGCGACGCTTGACCATCGACGTGTCACCGTCCGAGAAGGAATCGATAGAGGCCGAGACCAACACCACCGTTAACGCGTATCGCTTGTTGTTGCAGGCGGAAGGCCTCGCGGATGAGTCGGCTGTGCCGACACCAAAGCGAACCGCATCCGGTGCGCGCACCAAGTCGCGTGGCGCGAAGCTCGGGCCGCAGAGCCGATCGGATTCGTTCTGGGGCGTCGCCCACGCGCAAGAGCCGACGGACACTGACGCTGAAGTCCACCAGTTCCTCGAAGCCTATCGTCGTGCCCACGAGCAGAAGGATGTGGACGCGCTGGCCAAAATGTACGTGACCTTCTCCGCGCGCCAACGCGACGGGTTGCGCGCCTATCTCGACAACGCCGATCAGTTGACGGTGGCGGTGGAGGACGTGACCATCACGCCGACCGACACCGGGGTGACCGTATCGTTTACGCGGCGGGATCGCTTCATCGACAAGGCCACCGGCAAACCGGCGCGGCTGGAAGTCCACTTGACCAAGACTCTGGTCCGCGAGGACGGTGCGTGGAAAATCGCGGGCGGGCGCTGAACGCAGCGATCGGCGTAGTGTTGCTCGGCAGTTGGGTGCTCCTCGTGAGCCGCCCGGCGCAGGGCATCCCGCTCGATCAGCGCCTGCCCAGCCTCTTCGGCGGCAGTCTCAACACCAGCGTCAACCGATTCTCGGCGAACGATGCGCAGCGTGTGTTGCTCGCCGATCGCTTGCAACCGTTGTCGAGCGCGCTCGCCGTGGCGCGGTCGCAAGCGCCGATCCCGTCGGCCAGCGGCGCCTTCCGCTTCGCCTGGGATCCAGAGATCGACACCTTCGTGCGCAGCGACCAGAGTCTTGGGTCCGGCGTCGCCGAGCGCGCGCAAACGCTGGGGCGCGGCGCCGGCATCGTCAGCATGGCGTACACCCACATCGACTTCGACAGTTTCGAAGGCCAACCGCTCGACAATCTCCAATCCAACCAGCGCGCGTTCTCCGATGCGTACCTGAACCGGCTCAACCTGTCGCAATCCGAGCGCGCCAAGTTCGCCGACGATCGGCTGGAGACGCACCTCAACTTAGGTCTCACGCTCGATCAGGTCTTCCTCACCGCGGCCATCGGCCTCGCCGACTCGGTGGACATGAGCATGGCGTTGTCGATCAATCGCATCCATATGCAAGCGACCGCCGCGGCACAGATCGTCGACCCACCCAGCGGGGGGACAGGCAACGGCACGGGTCAATTCGCCACCAACCAACGCGGCGTGACCGTTGGCGGCGGCGCGGGCGTGTGCAGCACACCTTTTCACTGCGCCGGCGACGGATTTTCCGCGACCGCATGGGGCACCGGCGATTTGTTTCTGCGCGGCAAGTGGCACTTTGCCGATACACAATTCGCTGATCTCGCTGTCGCCGGCGTGCTCACGTTGCCCACCGGCAATGCCGACGACTTCCTCGGCTTCCACGATCCCACCTTCACCCCGTGGTTGATCGCCTCGAAACCGTTCGGTCGCCTCTCACCGCACCTCAATCTCGGCTACGCGTTTCGCAGTGAGGAAGACGTCAGCCAAGCGCAATGGATCGCCGGCGCCGACCTGATGGCGTTCACCTGGCTGACGCTCAACAGCGACTTCCTCGGCTTCCACGATACCAATTCCGATCAGACCAACGACAACGTGATTCAGTCGGCCGTGGGCTTCAAGCTCAACCCCTTCGGCCAATTCGTCCTCGCCGGCACCTTCCAGTTCCCGCTCAACAACGACGGCCTGCGCGCCGACGTGATCTACACCGGCCAGGTGGAGTGGACGTTCTGAGCTGCCGCGTCTCTATCCTTGTGGTGCGGTAGTCGTGCGTTCGTGCTACTCGGGTCGCCGTTTATGAATCGTCTCGCGCTCGCTGTGGGGTTGGTGGTGATGCTGTCGCTGCGCGTTGCGAGCGCCGTCTGTCTCGGCGACTGCGATCACAGCGGCACGGTGACCGTGGAGGAATTGGTGCTGGGCGTCAACATCGCGCTCGCGACCGTTCCGCTCGCTGACTGTCCAAGCTTCGATCGGGACATGGACAGCGCGGTCAGCGTCGACGAACTCATCACCGCCGTGAATACCGCTTTGTCGCAATGCCCGGCCGAACCGACGGCGACCGCGACGCCGACGCCGTCGGATACACCGACACCAACTGACACCCCCACGCCGACACCAACCGCCACCGCCACACCGACGCTGACGCCGATCAACTCGCCGCCGGTGGTCACCGCACCCGACGTCTATCGCACGTATCCGGCTTACGACGTTCGCCTGCCGATACGCGCGCGCGACCCCGAGGGCACGCCACTGCACTACACCACAAATGACTTGCCCGACGGCGCGCAGCTCGACGAACTCACCGGCGTGTTGACCTGGACGCCGCGCGCGGATCAGCTCGGGCCGTTTTATCTCGGCATCAACGTGACCGACGAGGGCGCGCCGCCGAAGTCAGCCAGCAGCACGGTGACCCTCCAAGTCTATCCGCTCGATCAGTGTACGATCCCGGTCTGCGATCCGGAGATCGGCTGCGATCACGACCTGGCTCCCTTAACGACGACGTGTTGCGGTGCCGAGCCGCCACCGCGCGTGGCGGAAGCCGACGCGGGATGTCCGCAGGGCGCGCTGCTTTCACTCGGCCGCAACCGCAAGAGCTTCGGCCGACTGCGGAACTGCGACAAGCTGCGTGTCGCCGGCGCAACACAGAACGGAGGCGACGTCCGCTTCAACCTCGAAGCGCGTTGCGTCGACTTCGGCCCGGTGGTCAACGTCGCCACGCGATTGGAAACCGCCACCGACGTGATTATTCCCGATCTCGAATCGTCGGTGTTCCTCGATCCCGATCCCGACAACGGCTACCCGCGCGGACGCGTGTCGTATCCGATCGGCGCAGTCGGTGCACCCGACGGCACCGAAGGAAATCTCATCGTAACTCTGACCGACATGAACGGTGTCAGCGTCAGTCAGCGGCTGCGACTGATTCTCAC
Organism: Deltaproteobacteria bacterium; assembly: GCA_016178705.1. Taxonomy (NCBI): domain Bacteria; kingdom Pseudomonadati; phylum Myxococcota; class Myxococcia; species Deltaproteobacteria bacterium. The sequence continues at coordinate 318,884 of JACOST010000014.1, forward strand.
GCCGGACGATATGCTACCGGATCTGCCGGACTAGCCGATCAAGCTGTCGACCTTCTGGTGTTCGGTGGCCATGGCTGACAGGCTGGACACAAGAAGGAGCCCCTCGATATGCCGCCCTTCGATACGAAGCCTTCGGCTTCTACTCAAGGCGGCTACTCGGGGAAGCGGATGTTTTCACGTTCTCCCAATATCCGTTTGCCCGAGTAGTGAGCGAAGCGAATGTATCGAGGGCCTTCCAGCAAAGCCGCCCGACACCAAAACCCGCCGTGCCCTACGGCTGTGTGCTCAGGAAATTCGTGACGCGACGTACGCGCTGATTCGACGTGTCGGAAATCCACAACGCGCCGTCCGCGTCGAAGGTCAGCGCGGAGGGCCGATTGAGTCGCGCGTTGCGCGCATCGCCGAGATCGCCGGCGAAACCACCGATGCCGATACCGACGACGGTGGTCGCGACGCCGTTGTGGTCGATCCGCCGGATCACATTGTTGCCGGTGTCGGCAACGTACAGGTCACCATTGGGAGCGAGGCGCAGATCGTACGGCGTGTTGAAGCGCGCCGCGGTGGCTGGACCGTGGTCGCCCGAGTAGCCCATCACGCCGGTGCCGGCCACGGTCGTGATCACACCCGCCAGATCAATGCGGCGGATGACATGGCTATTGGTGTCGCAGAAATACAGATTGCCCGCGCCGTCGCGTCGCATACGAGTTGGGCTCTTGAGCGTTGCGGCCAAGGCGGCGGCGCCGTCGCCGGCGTAACCGAACGAACCCGTGCCGGCCACGGTGCGGATGGTGCCGGTGGAATCGACGTAGCGGATCACGTGCGCGTCGACATCGCTGATGTAGAAGCCGCCATCGTTGGTGGGTAGCACGGCGAACGGCGTCGTCAGCTTTGCGAGTCGAGCCGGACCGCCGTCGCCGTCGTAGCCCGGGTCCATCGTTCCAGCGACGGTGAAGACTCGATTGTCGATGCCGACGCGGAAGACGACCGGCACATGGTCGCCGGCGACATAGAGATTGCCCGCGGTGTCGAACTCGATGTCGCTAGCGTGATGCAGCGGCGTATCGATGGCGAGGGCGCCATCAGCGGGAAAATTCTCAAAGCCGGTGCCCATGATGGTTTCGATCGTGCCGTCGGTGTCGAGGCGGCGGATGCGCAGGTTGTTGAAATCGACGATCAGCGGCCGGGCGGCTCCATCGAACGTGACTTCAAGAGGAAAGTAGAATGAGGTCTGCAGCGCTGGTTTCCCATCGCCGTTGAACTGCGCCAGCCCATTGCCCGCAACCGTGCAGATGACGCCCGACACACTGCACGCCGCGGCCGGCGTTTGCGTCACCATCGGCGGCGGCGCGGGAGTCGGCGTCGGCGCGGGCGCCGCGTCGTTCTGCGCACCTTCGAGAATCCAGGTGCGAATGAGTGCGAGCTGACTGCTCGTCAGCGGCGGCCGGCCGTCGGGCATCAGGGCGCCCATTCGCGGCGCGGTGAGCTTCTCAATCACGTAGCTCGCGTCGAGATTGCCCGGCACGATGTTGCAGAGGCCGAGGCTAGTGGCTTCCGATCCCGGACCGAAACTGGTTTCGTAGGTGCGCAGATCGTAGCCGGAAGTCGGAAAGCTGCCGCCGTGGCAACTCAGACCGAGACATCCGGTCTGTGCGAACAGCGGCACGATGTCGTGCGTGTAACTCACCGTGCTCGGTCCACCACTGGTGCCGGGGGCGCATTGTCCACCAGTTAAGATATCAGTCCCGATCGCGGCCGGGCCGCCATACGCGATCATCCCTTGATTGAGCGACGTGGTGAGATCACCGCCAACCGCCCACACGCCGCCGTCAGGATCGATCCACGTGGAGTGGAAGTCGAGCGAGGTATTCAATGCGGGACGTTGCAAGCGCCAGCCCGACGGATTGCGGAACGCGACCGCACCGGTCACGCCCACGGCGACGGCGGTGCCGTCGGCGCGGAGGAATACACCGTTCATCTGCGGTGTCCCGGGAATCGCGCGATTGGCGAACGCACCGCCGATGAGTTCCTCGAGCACGCCACTGAGGAAGCCACCGCTGGCGATCACCTCCGTGGCATTGCCGTGAATGGTGAACAACGGCACGTCTTCGGCAGCCGCACCGCTGAGGTCGACGGGCACCTGCGACCAATGAATCCCGTCGAAGTGGAACACCAAGCCGAGTCGTCCGACGACGTAGAGATCGGTCTCGCTGCGGCCCCACACTTTGTACAGCGTCGGGATGCCTTGCAGGCGTGCTTTTTCGATGTTGGCATCCACCGCCCACGTCGCACCGTCGTAGAACCAGACAACGCCGCCCTGATCCGGCTCCGCGAGATCGCCGCCCACCGCCCAAATGTGGTGATCATCCGAACCCCAAACACCGAAGAGCGTCTCGGTGCCCGGAGTGGTCTGGCGCGTGAATGTGCCGGTGGCCGGCTCGTAGCGCAGAATCACGCCGTTCTCGCCGGCGAGGTAGAAAGCGCCCGTGCCGTGCTCATCAATGATGGGCGTGACACTGATCCACCACAGCGTGCCGGTGCTCACGCCGGTATTGAGTCGTCGCCAGAACTGGCCGTTGTAGTGGAGTACGGTCGGCCCCATGTCGTCGTGGCCATCAGCGCCGACCGCGTACACATCGTTCGCCGCCGTGCCGGTGATTGACAACAGCGCGGCGGGCAGTTCGGTGAGTATCGGTTGCACCCGGGCGACCGGGAATGGAATCGGCGTCGCCGTCGGCAGCGGCCCAGTTGGTGTCGGAGTCGCCGTGGGCGGCGTGCCGGTTACGGTCGCCGTCGGCGGCGTGCCGACTTCCGTCGGCGTTGAGTTGGGAGTGTCGACCGTACACATGTAATCGCGCGCCAGGCAGTCCGCCACGCGATGGCAACCGATGCAGGTGTCCTTAGTGTCGAAGATGACCGCGCGCTCCTTCGACACGCGCTGCCAGTGCCAATCGGCGTCGTCCGGATCGAAGCCCGGCGCCTCTTTGCGCATCACGCGCCATTGCACCAGCTTGCTGTCGTCGTTGCAGTCCGTACCGCTGAACTCTTCCTTGACGACGACGCTGCCGAGCGGGAGCGGATTGGCGTTGTCGAGATACGGCTGCGTCGCCACTGCGTTGGTGTAGACGCGAATGCTGACGCCACCGTGCGCCGCGCTGAAGCGGCAGTCGCGCACGAGCGCGAAGTTGGCGCGATAGTCGGCGGGGAAGATCGGCGACGGGCCGCCGCCGCGGCTGACCTTGCGGATGCGGCCGTTGAATGTGTCGGAGATGTAGAGATCGCCGAACTTGTCGAAGGCGACGCCGAACGGACGCCACAAGGCCGCGGCGCTCGCCGGACCGCCGTCGCCGCTGTACGTAGCTTCGCCGGTGCCGGCGATCGTGCTGATCATCCCTGTAGTCGTCAGATCGATCATGCGAACGCGATTGTTGTTGGTGTCGGCGAAATAGAGATTGCCATCTGGACCAATCTCCAAGTCCTCGGGTTGGTTCAGTTGCGCGTTGATCCCGGCGATCCCGTCGCCGTTGTAGCCGGGCATGCCCGTGCCCGCGATCGTGGTCACGGTCGCGGTTTTGAAATCCGCGCTCTGGAAGTCGACGCGACGGATGCGATGGTTGAGCGTATCGCTGAAATACAACGCGCCATTCGGCGCGAACGCCAGACTCCCCGACGGCTCTGGGTTTGGCCCGGCGGGGAACTTCACCTGCGTCTGGAGTGCCGCACCGTCGCCGTTGAACCCGGCCACGCCGGTCCCGACCACGGTGGTGATGACGCCGTCCCCCTGCTTGGTGGCGAAGTCGTAGATCACCCGGATGCGCTGGTTGCGCTGATCGATGACGAAGAGGTTGCCGTGCTGATCGAAGGTGGAGTGCGGCGGTTGATTGAGCAGCGCGCTCTTCGCCGGTCCGTCGTCGCCGGTGAATCCGAAGCCGCGGCCGACCTGCACCCTGACCCGATTGGTCTGCCGGTTGAGCACGCGGATCTTGTGATTGTGCCACGACATCACCACCAGATCGCCGTTGGGGAACTCCTGCAGATCCACCGGGTGATTGAGGTTCACGGTGAGTGGTGGCGCGCCGGGATCGGTGAGGTCGCTCAAATCCGGCGGACCGTCGCCGACGAAGTCGGAGCCCATGACGGTCGTGAAGGTGTCGTCGGCGAGGATTTCGCGAACCTTGTGGTTGTTCCAGTCGACCACGTAGCGGTGTCCGCGTGGCGTAAACTCGATGTCGAAGGGCCAGTACAGCGTCGTCTGCAAGCGATCGAGCCCGTCGCCATTGAAGCCCAACTCGCCGGTGCCGGTATACGTGCAGATGCTACCGACCACATCGGTACACGGAATGATCGTCACCTGGGTGTTGTCGCCGCCGCCGTTGGGATCGTAGTCCGCCGGCAACGTCGGGGTGATGCGACGGACGCGATGATTATGGGTGTCGGCCACGTAGACGACGCCGTCGGGGCCCACGGTGATGCCGTACGGTCGATCGAGCTTGGCCTGGATCGCCGGCCCGCCGTCACCGCCAAACCCGCCGTCGCCGGTGCCGGCGAAGGTCGAGATGATCCCAGCGGGCGTCACCATCCGCACCACGCTGTTCATGGTGTCAGCGATGTAGAGCGTGCCGTCGTCAGCGACAGCGACGTCGCTCGGAGTGTTCAGCTTCGCCACCGTCGCCGGGCCGCCGTCGCCGCTGTACCCCGCGGTGCCGGTGCCGGCGACGGTGCTGATCATCCCGTTCTCGTCGATCATGCGGATGCAGTGGTTGCCGGTGTCCGCGATGATGATGCGGTTGCGACTGTCGAGCACGATACGCCCTGCCGGCGCCGCCGATTGGCCCTTCGGCGAATTCAGTTGCGCGGCGCTCGCCAGATCGCCGTCGCCGAAGTAGCCGGCGGCGCCGGTGCCGGCGATCGTGGTGATCGTGCCGGCGGTGTCGAGCATGCGAATGCGGAAGTTCGCCTGATCCGAGATGAGGATGTTGCCGTTAGGATAGACCGCCACGGAACTCGGCAGATCGAGCTTCGCCTGATTTCCGGGCCCGCCATCGCCGCCGAACGCGCGCGCGCCGGTGCCGGCCAGGTTGGTGACCAGGCCGGTGGTGAAGTCGAGTCGCTTCACCTCGCTGTTGTGCCAGGCGGCGATGACCATGCGTCCCTGCGGGTCGAAGGCGACGTTGGTCGGGTGGTTGAAGTTCACGTCGAGCGCCGGCCCGTCTTGTGCGTCGCCCAACTCGCCGCTACCGGCCACGGTTTCGATCAGCCTGTTCACCACGCGGCGAATGCGGTGATTGTTCCAGTCCAGAATGTAGAGGTTGCCGTCCGGCCCAACCGTCACGTCCTGCGGCAGGTAGAGATCGGTGTTGATGCCCGGCAGGCCGTCGCCGTTGAGGCCGGCGAGGCCGGTGCCGACCAACGTGGTGATGAACGGCCCGCTGACCGTTGCGGTCGGGCTCGCCGTGGTCGTGTCGGTCGCGGTCGCTGTCGATGTTGGGGTGTCAGTCGCGGTGGCAGTCGGTGTATCGGTTGCGGTCGCGGTGGCGGTTGGCGTGTCAGTATTCGTGGCGGTCGGCGTCGCCGTGCTGGTCGAGGTGGTCGTGCCCGTCGCGGTGGCGGTGTTGGTGTGTGTCGCCGTGACGCTGGCGGTGGCGGATGACGTCGGCGTCGTCGTGGTCGTCGCGATCGACGTCGCGGTCGGTGTCGCGAGGAGCGTGCGGGTAAGCGTCGCAACCACAGTAGCGGTAGCCGTCGCCGTCGAGGGTGGCCGGTTGTCGTTGTCGGAGTCGCAACCCACCAACGAAGCAGTGATCAGCAGACCAACCAGCACACCACCGGCACCGCGCCACCAACGATAGCCCAGGTTCATGGTTCGTCGTTTCCGATCAGATTGTGCGAGAAGAAGTCAGAGTTGAGATACGAGGGCGCACGGAAGCTGTTGCGATGCGCCATAGCGGTGAACGGTACGGAAACGATAGGCCTAGGTCAACTCTGAAGTGACAGGTCGCTGGTTCACGGTGACGACGATGCGCCGTCCGGCGTCACGACACGGTTGACCATGCGCGCGATGATCGCGCGAGCATCGCGGCGCGTGATGACGCCGTCGCCATCAGCATCGACCCCGGGAGCACCGGCGTACGTACCGCGGCTCACGTCGTCTGCGCGGACCCCGTCACCGTCGCTCAACTCGCGGACTAGCGCCACGAGGTCTGCGGCATTGATGCGACCATCACCGTTGCCATCGCCGCGACGCACGCTCGCTTGTGGAGTCGAGTTCGTCAACCGACACGCCGTGACGCCAGCCACAAAGCAATCGGGCCGACCGTCGCCGTCGAAGTCGCCGCTACCGATCGTGCTGGGACGCACGGCGGCAAGCGGCGCGGGGCCGGTTTGCAGAAAGCCGTGGCCGGCGTTGACCAGCACCGTCACGCTGTCTCCGGTTTGATCCGCGATCAAGAGATCGGGCGCACCGTCGCCATTGAGATCGCGGGCAATCAGTGCGCTCGGCAACGCGCCTACACTTCGAGGCGAACCGACGGTGAAGTGACCCGTGCCATCATTGGTGAGCACACGGAGACCGGACTGACCGCTCGTCAGCACAACGAGATCATCGTCGCCGTCAACGTCGATATCGGTCACCACCAACGCGCCTGGGCTCGCGCCGAGCTCGATCGGTTGGCGCGCCACAAATGAGTTGTTGCCGGTACCACTAAACAGCGCCACGCGACCATTGCTCAGATCGCCAACGGCAATGTCGGATCGGCCGTCGCCGTCGAAATCCCCGACGACGAGCGCCGAGGGGCGCCCGCTCAATTGCATCGGCGCCAGCGCAACAAAAGTTCGATCGCCGTTGTTGCGGACCACCGCGAGTTGCGGCGGCGTACCCGGCTCCGTCACAACCAAATCCAGATCTCCATCGAGATCAAAATCACCGACCGCAAGTGCGCTCGCTACCGCCCCGAGCGCGAGATGACCGGGTGCTTCAAACCCGCCACCGGTGCCGAACAGAATCGACACGTCGGGCGTGGTATTCGCGCTCACCAGATCGAGATGATCGTCGCCATCGAAATCAGCCGCCGCGAGCGCGCCGGGAGTCGAGTCCGTCGCCATGAATTCCGACGCCCGTGGCTGACCGCTGGCTCCGAAGAAGAACGTCACGCCGTTTTTTTCTGGCGACGAGACGACGGCATCAGCCAAGGCGTCCTCGTTGAAATCACCGATCACCATCGCCGCACTGGCGCGCGGAGCCGGCAACTGTTCGATAGCCGCGAAGTTGCCGTGACCATCGCCAGGGAGCACGGCAAAACTGGGAAAATCGCCACCGCCCGGGCCGCTGTTGGCGCTGAGCAGGTCAGGCACACCGTCGCCAGTGAGATCGAACGCCGCAACCGCGACCGGGCTGACGTCGCTGATGAATCCGCGCGGCAGATCAAACGTTCCGTCCCCAACTCCCAGCAACACGCTCACGCTCTGCGCGCGGCGATTGGCGGTCACGACGTCCAAATGGTTATCGCCGTTGACATCGGCCAGGGTGAGATCGTCGAGCACGCTGCCGCCAGTCGGAAACAGCACCGCGGTCTCAAAGGTCCCATCGCCGCGGCCGCGCAGCACTCCCACGGTGTCATCGCCAGTGTTACCTACAATCAGATCCATGATGCCGTCTTCGTCGGCATCACCGAGCTGCAACGGCCCGCTACCTGCGCTCACCGGGTAGCGGACGGGGTTTGCGAAACTGCCGTGCCCCTGGTTGAGCAGAATCGAAACCGTGCCCGGGTCGTTGCTCGATACCGCGATGTCGTTGGCCGTATCGCCGTTGAAGTCGGCGATGATCACGGCGGTGCTCCCGCGATCGAGATCAATTACCTGTGGCGCATCAAATGTCGCGTCAGCGTGGCCGTGTAAGAAACTGATTCGCCCACCGGCCTCGTCGGACAGCGCCACCGCCAGATCGGCAACGCCATCTCCATCGAGATCGCCTACCGCCAGCCCGAGCGGGTCGTGCCCTGAATTGATCCGGACCGGGTCGCTCACCGAACCATCGCCGTTACCGTGCAGGAACCACAGGTGCTCCGACTCTTCCTCGCTGAGGATGATGTCCGGAATCGTGTCGCCATCAAGATCGACGATGACGATGCCATGCCCGGTGCCGCCAGCGGGAAAGTCACCCATGCTGATGAGCCCACCCGCGGGTGAGCCCAGAAACACACTGATCGTGCGATCGAGGATATTGACGACTACCACGTCGAGGGCGCGGTCGTTGTTGAGATCGCCGACCGCCATCGTAGAGGGCTCGGCATTGAGCGGCTGCGTCAATGCCGAGCGGAAGCTCACCTCTGCCGCGAGAGCAGGTACGGTCGACAACAGGACCATCGCCACGGTTGTCGCTACGCGCCAGCTTGAATGCCTGCGCGGCATCACTGACTCCCTCGTCCAAAGATTCGATGCGTCGTCGCAATCGTGTCCTGAGTATTCACGAGACCGTCACCGTTGGCATCGAGATCGGCGCGATTGGTCTTCTCGACGCGGACGCCGCGCGCAATCCCTTCGATACTCGCCAGGGCCACCATGTCGGCGGCTCCGAGACGCCCGTCACCATTGCCATCGCCGCGGCGCACGCCGCTGTTGATCAGATTCGTTGCCACCGCCGGATGGGTCCCGCTCGCCGCGACATCATAGTCGCCATCGCCGTCAAAATCGGCCGCCGCGACGCCGAGCGGGCCAGGCGACACGCGGATGCTCGTGGCATCGCTGAAGCTTCCGTCGCCATGACTCAACCACACCAAGACCGCGTGGCTGTCCTTATCGCTTACGAGCAAATCCGCGCGCTGATCTCCGTTGACGTCGCGGGCCGCGACACCAGTGAGCGTCATGCCGGCTTGCAGCAGCACCCCTGGAGCGAACGCGCCCTGTCCATCGCCGAGCAACAGCCGCAGACTCCCGCCGGCGAGGACGACGGCGAGATCGTCGCGTCCGTCATCATTGGCATCCAGCACGGTGACGGCTACCGGTTGATCGCCGACCTGCACGGCGGTCATCGGTGCCAAACCGGCGCCGCGCTGGCCGAGCAGGATCGACACGCTGCCGGTTCCACTGTTGATCACCGCGAGATCATCAACGCCGTCATGGTTGAAGTCGGCGCTTATCAACGCGGTCGGGTTCATCTGAACCGCGGTCGTCGCAAAGGCATCGAAGGTTCCGTCGCCGCGGCCGCGCAGAACAGCGATACGGTTCGCGCTGGGCTGCGAAACCGCGAGATCGAGTACACCGTCGCCGTCGAAGTCGCCCGCAGTGACTGCGGCCGGCGTGATCCCGCCGATGTTGATTGACACCGCGTCGGCAAACAGACCTCGGTGGTTGAGCAGGAGCGACAGATCCTTGCTGCTGTCATTCGCCGTCACTGCGTCCGGCCACCCATCGTTGTTGATATCGGCAACGATCACATTGATCGGGCGCCCGTGTGGATCAAGCGCAATCGGCGCGGCAAAACCGCCGCTGGGGCGGGCGAGGTACAAACCCACGACGCGCGCAACGCCGTGAGTCACCGCCACGTCCGCCAGCCCGTCGTTGTCCACGTCGGCAACGGCGACGGCACCGGCATCCGTGGTAGACGGCAGTTGCTCGACCGCCTCGAGTGTCTCACCGTGGCTGAGCAAGATGCTGGCGGTCGGTTTCGCTACGCCGTCATTGACCGTCACGACATCAGGCAGACCATCTTCGTCGAGATCCGCGACCACCAAGCGCACGGGCGTCGCATCCGCGATGAAGTGCCGCACCGACGGAAAGCCACCATGCCCGTCACCGATGAACAGACTGACGCTGCTACTCTTGCTGTTCGACACCACGGCGTCGAGATGGCCGTCGCCGTTCATGTCGGCGAGCGCGATTCCGAACGGCGCGTGGCCGACGGCGAAAAACTGCGGCGAGCCCAGGTTCCCGTCACCGAGCCCCAGCGACAAGCTCATCGAGTCTTCCGTCGCATTGGCGACGATCACGTCGGGGTTGCCATCTTCGTCCACATCGCCCGCGTCGATGGCGGCCGGGCCGTTGCCGGCCGGCGAGTCAATCTTCGGTGCGAGTGAACCATCGCTGCGTCCGAGCAAAACCGAGACGCTGCGACTGGCGCCGTTCGCGGCGGCCGCATCGAGCAACCGATCGCCGTTGAAATCGGCGATCGCCACGGCGAGACTGCCGCCGGAGGTGCGGGCGCCGACCGGCGGAGCGAACGTCCCGTCACCATTGCCATAGATCACGTTCACGCGGCCGCCGAGTTCTGATGACAGAGTCTGTACCGCATCGAGCTTGCCGTCGCCGTTGAAGTCGACGGCGACAACGGCTGATGGATCGTGTCCGGACGCAACGGCACGCGGCGCATCAAACGATCCATCGCCGCGGCCGCGCAAGAACCACATACTGTCGGACTCTCGCTGCGTCAGGATGAGATCCGGATTAACGTCGCCGTCAAACAAGCCGGCAGCAACACCAAGCGGCTGACCGCCGCTGAGGAAGTCGCCAAGTTTGGTCAACGCGCCCGTGCCATCACCGAGTAACACCGTCGCCGAGTTGGTGCTGAAGTTCGCGATCGCGATGTCGCTGTGGTGATCGTTGTTGAGATCCGCAGCGGTGACGGCCGCGGGGAGACCGCCGATGAGCACGTTCGTTGCGGTGCGAAAACTCGCCGGCGGAACCTCGGTCGCTAGTGCGCTAACAGTCCCGACGAGGCTCAACGCCCCAACCAGGGCAGTCAATGCGGACGCGACTCGACGGATCAATCGTACACGGGAAACCGGCGCGGCCCCGCGACATCGACGGGCAACCCACTCGGAACTGTTTTGGGAGCGAGCGATGCCGTATCCTTCATCAGCGGGTCCGTCAGACTCTTGAGGAACTCGACGAGGTCGGCGATCTGCGCCTCGGTGAGATCGATGCGTTGTTGACCCGCACCTCGCCCAAGCACCACCGGATTGCGGCGATCGAACACGGGGCCCATCGGCTTCAAGCCGTCGGCCGCCTGCATATCCGGCTCGATCTGCGTGATGTTGTAGTTGGCGTACGCCGCCTCGGGATCCGCGTGATGGCGAATCGCGTCCTCGAGCGTGGTGTACGCTCCGTTGTGCATGTACGGCGAGCTGAGAGCGACACCACGAAGCGGCGGAGTGCGGAACTTGAAGCGGTCGTTGCTGCTCGCGTTGATTTCTTCGAGACCGAAATCCCACGTTCGCAGACCGCGGTAGGCCGGGTCGCTGAGGTCGGACTGCGCGGTGCCGGGTCCAACTTGTGGTACGCCGATGTTGTAGTTGTCGAAATCGCTGAAGAGATCGCCCGCGTGACACGTCGAGCACTTGCCGGTCGTCAGAAAGGTCAGTGCCCCGCGCTTGGCCGCCGCGCTGATGGCGTGGTCGTCACCCTTCAGAAAATGGTCCCACGGCGCATCGGTGAACACCAGCGTTTCCATGAAGTGTCCGGCCGCATCGGCGATCGCGAGGTAGGGAATGTCGTCCCCAGCTCGAACCTGCGGATCGCCGGGAAAGATCTGGGTGCCGGGCGCGTACGCCTCTTCGAACAGCGGCCGATACCCGGCCAGATCGCTGATGCGATTGGCGATACCAAGGCGGACCTCTGGGTTGCGCTCGTCGGGATCCTCGAACGGTTGACCGGTGTGCGGGAAGTCACCGGTCATCTCGACAGCCTCGGTGACCGGAATGTGGGCTTGCCCCGTCAGCAGCGAGCGCACGTTCAAGCGCTTCTCTGGGGCCGGGAACTGGAATCCGAGTGACGCATCGAGTTTGTTGACGTCGGTGCCGCTCTCGTCGACGAAACGGAACCGCCCGTTCCACATCAAGCCGGGAAAGAGCGCGTTGTTGATCAGCAGCGGCGAGTTGCGGCTGTTGAGCGGTGACTTGCGATCCGGTCCAACGACGTTCCCGTCTTGCCCCGGCGTCGGGGCATCGTGGCAGGTGATCTGCGTGGCCGTCGCGTTGAGGTCGCAAAAGGTACCGCGGGCGATGTTGCGGGCATCGGAGAACTGGAAGGCGGCGTGATGACAGGTACCGCAGCTGGTGTGCTGCACGCCGCTCATGGCGTGATCGAAGAACAAGTTGCGCCCGAGTTCGACGCGCAACTGGATAATCTCTTGCTGCGACGTCGTCAGAGCTGGCTGCTTCAGCGTCGGATTGCCCTTGAGCCCTTGAACCTCCGCAGCGTTTCGCACCTGCTGATTTGTGTCGGGCGAACTCGACCCCCCGCAGCCCATCATCGCTGCACTCAACACTGGCGCGATTCCTATTGCGAGAATCGCTACAACTCGACGCATCCTGCCTACCTCCGGTTCGACTCTCGGCGCACAGAACCACGTGCTTGCCCATTGGTCAAGTCACTTGTCAGCGACAATCATGCCGCCATCCAGAACGGCCGAAGACGATCGCCGTACAACTAGATGGCGGGACTTGCTTCATGCAATCTGCAGTGGTGCATGCAAGTTGCAGGAGTGTTCCAGCAAGCCCGCGCCACCTTGAAGCGCCTGAATTTAGACCCGACCTCGGCGTGCGCGCTGGCGTCGGGGGGCGGTTATTCGGTATAGAGTCGACCTCGACTGATACTCAGGAGGCATCATTGATGGATGGAAGTGGCGCCACCGCGCGCATGGCAGAATGGGTTGCGCAGACGCGGTTCGAAGATCTGCCGCGCCGCGTGGTGGAGGAGTGCAAGAACCAACTGCTCAGCGTGATCGCCTCGGTCCACGCCGGTCACTTCTCCGAAGCCGGCCGCCTAGTGAGCCGTGCGGTGAAGGAGTGGGCCAACGGCAAGGAGGCCACGCTGATGCCGTCGGGCGAGCGCGCCGCGGTCGGTCACGCCATCTTCGGCAATGCCGCCTTGAGTATGGCGCTCGACTACGACGACTACCTGTTCGCCGGCCACACGGGGCACTCCGCGGTGCTGAGCGCGCTGGCGGTGGCGGAGAAGATTGGGGTGAGCGGTAAGGACCTGCTGCTGGCGCAAGCATTGGCGAACGAGGTTGAGGGACGCGTCGGCGCCTCGGTGCTCATCGGTCCGCTCAACGGTCAGCTGTGGACGTTCAATCACGTGGTCGGCAGCGCCATCGCCACCTGCAAACTGATGGGACTCGACAAGGAGCAGATCCTCGGCGCCATCGGCATCGCCTTGCTGCAGCCACCCTACCCGCTGGCGCCGGGCTTCTTTGGCTCGGATGCGAAAGTGCTGCTGGCTTCGATGTCGGCGCCGCTCGGCGTGCAGGCGGCGGAGTTGGCCGCCAGCGGTGTGCGCGGCATCCCCGACATCCTGGAGCATCCGCAGGGCTTCGTCAGCGTCTTCGCGCGCACGCCGTTGATGGGCGCGTATCAAGGCTTCGGACGCGTCTGGCTCACCGACACTCTCTGTTACAAGATCTACCCCGGCTGTGCGTACATCGACACCTTCGTCGACTGCATTCTCATGATGGTGCGGCAGAACCCAATCGACGCGCGCAAAGTCAAAGCAATTCACATCGGGGCCACGCCATTGACACTGGCCATGGACGCGCTGTCGGCCCCTCATCTGAAAGGCCCCGAGACGCTGGCGCAGACACTCAACTTCTCGGTTGGCTACAACGCCGCGGTCGCCCTGATCGACAAAGACCTCGGCCCGCGCCAACTCACCCGCGAACGCATCAAGGATCCCGCGGTGTGGGAGCTCGCCGCCAAGGTTCACCTCACCCAAGACGACGTGATGACTCAGCGCATGCGCGACCGCTCGTTGCTCAAGGTCGCGACCACGCCGGAGGGCGAGCAGTACGAACTCGACCTGAGCACCGCCGACCTCACCAATTTCCGCATGTCGTTCGGCGCCCGTGTCCGCATCGAGATGGAAGACGGCCGCTCGTTCGACGCCGAACAAGAAGTACCGTTCGGCGCCGCCGGTCGCACCTACGATGAACGCCGCAAGGCCGTCGAGGACAAGTTCCGACGCGAGACCCGCTACACGCTGCGCAAGGAGAAGATGGAGAAGGCCATCGACCTCATCCATCATCTCGAAGACACCAGCTCCTCCGGCGTTCGCGAGTTGGTGCGGTTGTGCTGCTCAGAGAAGATTTGAACGACGATCCGCTCGCCAACACCGCTCATTGCGTTTCAGCATTGGCTGAGTGCCGCGTTCACTGCGCGCACCAACTCGTCGACCGTGACGTCGTCGCTGTGGTCGGTATCGAACAGCGGACAGTCGCTCAGCGGTGCGATGCCCAGCGCGATGTTGACGCCGCGCACCAGCTCGTCGACGGTCACGTCGCCGCTCGCATCGCAATCGCCGACGCACGCGCCCGGCGTCGACGACGGCCCGATGGTTCGGGTGGCAGTCCGCGTCGGCGTCGCGGTCAGTGTCGACGTGACGGTCGGCGTCGGTGTCACCGACGGGGTCGGGGTGGGAAGTTCCGGCGTCTGCACCCGCAACGCACCCGTCAGTACCACGCGTTCGCTGCCCGTGCGTAGCACGATTGAATGTCCGCCGCCGGCGGCGCTCTGCGCCACGGTGATCCCGGCCAGGAACGCCGGCAGCGGCGCGCTGTTACAACTGAACGTCACGATTTGAAAGCTCTCCGCATCCAGGCTGATGTCCGGCCCCAAATCGACGTCGCCGGCTGTCACTTGATCGAGGTTGGTACCGGCGACCACCAGGATCAACGAGTCGCCCGGCATGACCGCGATCGGATGCGACGCGATGGAGGCGATCAGCGACCCGCCCGACTCGATCGTGGCGGTACCGATCTCGGCGGGATTCACCGGCGGCGCGCCTGAGGGAAGCGCGAAGTCGAGCGCCGCCGTGGCGCCGGCACTCACTACCAGGTTGTCGGTGAACCGCGTCGGAAAATCGGTGGTCAGTGTCGCGCCACTGTAGATACCGCCGCCGCTGAGATTGCCGACTCGTATGCACGGAACGTTGGGCACGGAGCTGTGCGGACCATCGAGCGGCTCGACGTACACGTCGTAGGTGCTCGGCGCCAGCTGCTCGATCGCGTAGGTGCCGTCGGGCAAGGTCAGCGCGCTCGCGACAACAACACCGCGTTGATCCACCG
Source organism: Deltaproteobacteria bacterium (assembly GCA_016178705.1). Lineage (NCBI taxonomy): Bacteria > Pseudomonadati > Myxococcota > Myxococcia > Deltaproteobacteria bacterium. Next base: position 333,933 of record JACOST010000014.1, read on the forward strand.
CGACGACCTGCGCACCGAACGCCGAGCCACCGTTCACCGTCACCCGCCCGGCGATGCGGCCCGACGCGCCGTCATTCGGGTACAGCACGCGCGCGCCGGCGATGTCGTCACTGTCGAGTTGCCGCTGCAGCACCGAGGTGAGCGACCACATCGTGGCCGACTCGACGCCGCTGTGATGCAGCCCGATGACATGCCCCAACTCGTGCGTCGCCACCGCTTCCACGTCAAACTGACTCGCCGCACGCAGCGCCGTGTCGGTGTCCACCGTCGTGCTGAACTGCAGCGCCGGATTGAAGATCACATCGGCTTCGGTGATCTCCCCCCCGGCGCGAAAGAAACTGAGGGTCAGGCCGACCACCCCATTGCCGCCGGCCATCTCGAAGGCCTGCCGATTCGCCGGCGTGTCGGCGAATGAGATGAGATTGATACCGTCGGCCCCTGCGGACGTGACCGCAGTGCTGCCTTCCGCGAAACGAAACGCCGACGCCGCCGGCCACTTGCCGAGCGCGCGCGTCACCGCGGCGCGCGGATCACTGCCGGCGGCGACGTTCGGGAGCGCCGGACCGATTTGGTCGTTCAGCTGCATCAGCACCGGCTGAGCAGCGCTGGGCCAATGTTGCGGCGGGCTGGTCGCTGTCACGCGAATCAAGACGTACGCCTGCGCGTCACCAGCCATCGCCGCGGTCGCGAGCAACGCGATCAACATGCGTCGTGTTGATGGTGCGAACCAACCAGCGCGCGTCATCGCACGAATCATGGTGTGCCGACCTCTTCGACCCAGCGCGCGAAGTCGTCGAACGAGCGGCCATCGACGGTCGGGGCCGTGTAGCCCCCCGCGACGGACAGTGCGCCGGCCGCGCCGCCGTTGACCACATAGTACGCGCCGAACTCGCTGCGGCGCAGCAGCAGCACCGCGTCGGTGTCGGGTGCGATGGCTGCCCCCGCCGACGCGCTCATGCTGACGTCGCCAACCTGCCCACCGAGCGTCTGCACGCTGATCTGCTCCGCCGGTTGACCCTTGAACGCGCGCACGACACGGCATTGCTGCCGGGTCACGATGATCGGTGGATCGCCACTCCAACTGCTCACTCCGCGGTCACATCGACTGAGCGCGACTGCGTCGGCGCTGCGTACCAGCGCTTGCAGCGCGGCGCGGTCACTGAACTGCTCGGCGCGTGCAACGGCGCCGAGAATCAGCACCAGCACTACCAGCACCCATGGTCGAAACCGCAGCATGGATCTTCGATAGCACAGCCTACCCTCGATCGAACAGGAGAAATATTGACGATGTCCATACGCGGTTCCGCGCCCTCTCCAGTCGTCATTCCGGCGCAAGCCGGAATCCAGGATCGCACCCCACGCCCTGCCTGGATACCGGCTTTCGCCGGCATGACGGCCCATTGCTGCGCGCGTCGCGCGCAACAGTCGGTGCACCACGTGCGCCCGCCCACCGTTGCATTGCCGTAGCCGACGACGCTTGTTAAGCACGACCGGGCTCTGCAGCACTTGCGAGAGGGGTTTCGTGGCGGCTCGGGAATCGTGGCGACGCAATCTGTACGTGCTGTGGGCAATCGAGTTCGCGGCGTTCACCGGACTCTCGTTGATTCTCCCGTTCATTCCGCTCTACGTCCGCCAGCTCGGCATCACCGATGAAGCTGACGTGACGCGCTGGAGCGGCCTGGTGCTGTCGGCGCCGTTCATGGTGTCGTTTCTCGCCACGCCAATTTGGGGCGCACTCGGCGATCGCCACGGACAGAAGCTGATGGTGGTGCGCGCACTCTTCGGCAGCTCGATCTGCTACATCGGCGCGGCACTATCGACCAGCGTCGTGTCACTGTTCATGTGGCGATTGGCGCTCGGTAGCGTGTCGGGATTTCTCGCCGCCGGCATGGCATTGATGTCTGTCACCGCGCCCGACGAGCATCGCGGCTACGCACTCGGCCTATTGCAGTCGGTGATTCCCGCGTCCGGACTACTCGGCCCGTTGCTCGGCGGGGCGCTGGCCGATCTGATTGGCTATCGGGCGATCTTCTTTGTCGTCGCCGCATTGACGGCGGTTGGCGGGTTGGTGGCGGCGCTGACGTTGATAGAGCCGCGGCAGCACGGGTCGCCCGTGGTGGCGCACGTGCGCGTACGCGACAACATTACTCTGGCGTGGCAGCGCCCCGATCTGCGGCAGGCGCTACTGGCGCTCGGCGCCTCGCAAATGTTGGTGACCATGCTCCAACCCGTGTTCGTCTTGTTCGTCGAACGCCTCGGGGTCGAGGGGCGGCTCCTCTCCACGACCACCGGTGCGCTGTTCGCCGCCACCGGCATCACCGCGCTGATCGCCGCGCCGTGGTGGGGACGCCGCGGCGATCGCCGCGGCTTTCACGGCGCGTTGACGGTGGCGCTGCTTGGCTCCGCGCTGCTGCTCTTCCTTCAGGGGATGGTGACCGGGGTCGCGCAACTGTTCGTGTTACGCCTCGCCTACGGCGCGTTCGTCGCCGGCATTCTGCCCGCACTGCTGGGCGTCATCACCGCCGGCAGTCCGGCGGAACGCCGCGGCGCGATGATGGGACTGAGTTCCAGCGCCATCATGATCGGTAACCTGCTCGGGCCGATCAGCGGCGGCTTCGTCGCCGCCCACGCCGGCTTGCGCGCCGTGTTCTTTGTGTCCGCGACGTTGCTCTTGTTGCTCAACGGATTCGCGCGGCGGCTGCGGTCGTGACTCGGGATTCGTGAATCGTGACTCGGGAAGGAAGTCCGAGAGTTGTGCCGATCGGCCTCCAACCATTCACGATTCACGACTCACGAGTCACGACTCACGCTTCACCACACCCCCTTCGGAATGATGTTGCGTTCGCGCGCCTCGCGTTCGAGCGACTCGCGGAAGTCGGGATGGGCGATCGAGATCAGCGCCTTGGCGCGCTCGGCGACCGACTTGGCCTTGAGGTTGACGATGCCGTACTCGGTGACGACGTACATCACGTCGGTGCGCGGCGTGGTGACGATGTTACCCGGTGTCAGCGCTGGCACGATGCGGCTGGCGCGCTTGCCGTGGCGTTCGTACACCGACGACAGACACATGAACGACTTGCCGCCGTGCGATTGATAGGCACCGCGCACGAACTGCAATTGCCCGCCGGTGCCGGTGAGGTGGCGATAACCGTCGGACTCCGACGCGGCCTGGCCCTGCAAGTCGATCTGCGTCGTGTTGTTGATCGAGACGACTTTGTCGTTGCGCATGATGTTCTGCGGCAGATTGGTTTGATCGACTGGATAGCTTTGCGCAGCGGGATTGCGGTGAATGAAGTCGTACTGCTTACGCGACCCGGCCGCGAACGTGAACACCATCTGCTCGCGCTGCGTCTGCTTGCGCGCGCCAGTGACCAGTCCGGCTTCGTAGAGGTCGATCATGCCGTCGACCAGCATTTCGGTGTGAATGCCCATGTCGCGCACGCCCGCTTCCTTCAATGATGCGCAGACGGCGTTGGGCATGCCGCCGATGCCGATCTGCAAGCACGCGCCGTGTTCCACCTCTGCCGCGATCAGCGCGCCCACCTTGCGATCGACTTCGGTGGTCGGCGCGTTGGGCAGCTCGGGAATCGGATGCGGGTTGCCTTCGATCACGTAGTGCACATCGTCGATGTGCACCCCTTCCTCGGCGCCGTAGACGTACGGCATCGCTTCGCAGGTCTCGATGATGAGGATTTTCGCGCGCTCGGTGATCGCCTTGTGATACGACACCGCGCCGCCGAAATTGAAATATCCGTTGGCATCCATCGGCGTGGTCTTGAGGCAGACGACGTCGATCGGATCGATGAAGCGTCGATAGTAGTCCGGCGCTTCGCCAAAATTCATCGGGATGTAATTGCAACGGCCGGCGTCATGCTGTTTGCGGTCATAACCCGAGAAGTGCCAGTTGAACCAGAGAAAGTGCTCGCCGGTAAGATCAACATCGAGCACGGCCCGCGGCCGCATACTGAATGCCGTGCGGATCTTCACACCGCGCAGCTCAGGCGCGCGCTCGGCCAGCGCTTGATCGAACAGATCGGGCTGACCCATCCAGAATCCGTAGTCGACCCAGTTGCCTGACTTAACCAGCGCGGCGGCGGCTTCCGGAGAAATCCTCTTCGCGTCGATTGCGTGGCTCATCGCTGCACACGTAGGCGAACTGGGCCGGCGATTCAAGCCGTCACCGCGAGTTGCACGCCGACGATATCGCGCCTATCACATCCACCGGCACAGTCGTACCGATGCGGCAGCAAGTGAACTTCTCTCATCATCGTGCGCTCTGGGTCATGGTCCTAGCCGCGGTGGTTGCGGCGGGGGGCGTGATCCTGTGGCGTGAGCGGCGCACGGCGCTGCGTTGGTATCGGCGCGTGCAATTGCCGCGAACGACATGGATCGCATGGCACGATCCAGAGCCCGTCCAACCGTTCCGCGCGAACGCCGATGAAGAGCGGAGCGGCTTCGTCGCCTTTCAACGCCCGACGCTCGAACCGGTGTACGAGAGGTCCGTGCCGCGTCGGGAGAACGTCGACTCGACACTGTCGCTCCAAGTAACGCGCGACGAATACGAACCGGTCCAAGTTGCCGTCCATGCGCTACGCTCGCTGTCGAAGATGGAGGTGGGGGTTTCGGATTTGCGTGACGACGACGGCCACGTGCTGCCGGCATCGCAGGTCGTGGTCCGGATGGTGCGTTACTACGGCGCGCAACTCGCCCAGGAGCGCCCAGATCTCTTCGCCGTTGTTCCGAAGACACTCGAAGTGGCGGCCCCGATCGACATAGCGGAAGGACATACGCGACCCTACTGGATCACCGTCCATGTGCCGGCAGATCAACCTGGCGGCCACTATCGCGGGACAGCGACGTTCCAACACGGCGGTGGTGGCGCCGAGATCTCGCTGAGCGTCGAGGTCATCCCCATCACGCTCGATGAGCCGGACATTCTCTACGGCACCGCGTCGCTCAACACGCTACGGGCGATCGCACAGGTACGGCCCGCGCGTGCCGCGACGATCGCGCAGCACGCCGACATCATCTTTCGCGACCAGCGGGCGCATGGGATGAGCTCGGTCAGTCTGTGGTCCGGAAAGGCGTACGAGGAGCGTGACGGGCATCCGTACTTGCAAGATCTCGAACTCGCGATGCGGCTCTACCACCGCTACGATTTCATGCAACCGATGATTTACGCGCCGGTGAATCTGCTGAAAACCAACAAGCTCGATCGCGCGGAGAACTACCGGCGATACGATGCGGTGCGCCACGGGTCGATGGCCCGGGCGATCGCGACCTACTACACGCAACGATTTCGCGAAGAGCGGCTGCCAGGCATCGTGTTCATTCCGGTGGAGGAGCCGAGCTTGCGGACCGGCATCTCGTGGAGCGATGCGCCCGATACGCGCCAACGCCTCGCACGCGATCTGACACACGCAATGAAGGAGGCGGGGGCAGCAACGGGGCTGACCTGCACGCCCGAGTCGGTACGGGCGGCGATGGGCGACCTGGACTTGTGGATCGTCGCCTACCGCAAGTTCGACCCCACCCTGTACGCCATGGCGGAGCAGGCGCACGCCAAGCTCGGGATCTATGCCAACACCACGATGATGGGCAACGGTACCTACTTCACTCGCTTTCTCTTTGGCTATTTCGTCTGGGCGAATCACGTGCAGGCGATGTTGCCGTGGACCTATCCGATGCAGCCGAAGCGCTTTCCCCAAAACCTGGGTGGTCGTGGCGAAGGCGCACTGCACGTCAAGGACGGTTTTCTCGGCGTTGACGGCCAGCCGATTCCCACCGTCCAATGGGAGTTGAGCCGCGAAGGGATCGACGACGCCAAGTATCTAGTGACCATCGACCGGCTCGCCCGCGAAGCGCGTGCTGACGGCACCGTGGAGGACGTGGCGGCCGCCGCCGCTGCCGACGCCTGGCTCGCCAGCGTACGCGCGGCAGTCGAGAAGGATGTCCGCCACTATACGTTCGCCGACCCAGACACGCTGCAGCCTATGCCGCAAGACGGCTGGACGGCGGAGCGGTTCGAACAACTCCACGATGAAGCGGGACTGATGCTGCAGCGACTGCTCGCCATCATGCGCCACAGGGTGAACTGACTCGCCCGCAGGATTCAACCGAGTTGTCGCGAGAACGTAGCCGACGTCCTTTCGGGAACGCCGACATCCAGCTACCATCGGTCCATCCGCAACAGAGGAGGACGCCATGGAGTTGCACGCAACGACCACCGAGGCCGACGATCCCTGGCTCGGCTGCAATCCGCTTGATCCCGAATTCCGCGACGATCCTCACCCTCGCTTGCACCGGCTGCGCGCGCTCGACCCGGTCAATGAAACGCCCGTCGGCTGGCGCCTGACGCGCTACGACGACATCTGGCGGATGCTCCACCAAGCGCCGGCGGGGGTGCGCACAACGGCCGGGGATCTGCCGGGACCTTCAATCAACATCGTCAGCGGACCCGGACAGTTCATCTTGCAACAGGACCCGCCCGATCATACGCGCTTGCGGCGGCTGATGAGTCGCGCCTTCACGCCGCGGGCGATCGAAAACCTCCGCCCGCAGGTGCGCGCGATCGTCGCACGCCAGCTCGACGCCGTGGCCGCGCGCGGCGAGATGGACGTGATCGCGGATTTGGCGTTGCCGGTTCCGTCGACGGTCATCTGCGAGATGATGGGCGTGCCGCTCGCCGACCGCGATCGCTTCACCGTGTGGACTGGGCAGGCCACCTACAGCCTGGCCGCCGGCCTCGCGCCGCCTGATGTGATCGATCGCGCGATCGCTGCCGCCACCGCGCTGCGCGAATACTTCATCACCCTGATTGCGGCGCGCCGTCGCAATCTCACCGATGACATTCTCTCCGAGCTGATCCGCGCCGAAGAAGCCGGCGATCGGCTGAGCGGTGACGAGTTGATCGCGCAATCGATCGGGCTGTTGATCGCCGGCTTCGAGACCACCATCGGACTGATCGGCAACGGCGTGCGCGCGTTGATCCAACACCCCGACGAGTTGGCCAAGCTGCACGCGCGACCCGAACTAGTCGCCAGCGCGGTGGAGGAATGCTTGCGTTACGACGGCCCGATCGTGCTGACCGTGCGCGTGACCCACGAGGACGTTGAGATGGGCGGCAAGACGATCCCGAAGGACAGCCGGGTCTTCGCCATGATCGCCGCCGCCAATCGTGATCCCGCACAGTTCCCGGACCCCGACCGCTTCGACATCGAGCGGACGCCTAACGAACACCTCGCCTTCGGTGGCGGTGCGCACTTTTGTTTGGGCGCGCACTTGGCACGACTCGAAGCGCAAGTCGCCATCGGCGGATTGGTCGAGCGCTTTCGCGGCTTGCGCTTGCTCTCGCAACGCGTCGAGTGGGGCCCATCGCTGTTCCGCGTCCCTGGGCGTCTGCCGATTGCGCTCCGAGCGCGTTCTCGCCAATGATGTTGACGGTCGGCCGCGCTGTGATGCGCTCTTCTCTTGTGACTAGGCATGCACAGAGTACGGCTTGCCGGTGTGAGGCCAGGTGCTCGAGGCAGTTACTGTTGCCCGCCTGCAATTCGAATTCAGCATGGAAATGGGAAAGTACTACCGCGCCGTATTGAGCGGGAAGCGATAAAGACACTGGCTCTGCGCAATTGGAGTATTTGGACCGTGCTGATCGGGACAGCGCTCCTCGCCGCCGGATGTGTCGGCGTCTCGAACACTAGCAAGGTACGAAATCTCATGAACGAAGATGGATCGGTCACGGCATTCGAGGTGAAACTCAATGGTGAACTACTCTGCACAGCGGGGGTGGAACACCAAAGCGCTATGTCGGTGATGGCGACGTTGACCGAGAGGAGATGTTCAGACGCGAATACAGGCTGTGGGACTGATGGCAAGTTGAAGCAGGAGCTTACGTTAAACGTCGGCGGCCTCGTGCGCGATCCCGACGGAGCGAACGTTCTTCTGGAGTGGATCGATCGTCGCCTCCAAGTGGGAGACGAAATCCGGATCAAGGTACTGCAAACGTCACATGTGGATGAACCCGAAAGTAGAACGCGAGAGGATTCCGCGGGTGCTCAATAGGGAAGATCGGTAGTGTACCGGCGCCCCAAACGCGAGTGCGGCGACAAACCATCCACCTACTGTAGGGGGGGGGCACGAATCCAGCGCACCGAGACTGGATTCGCTACTCATAACCGGCGCCATCTCACTCCATATTGGGGATGCGCGAGACGCTGCGCGCGATCAGCACGACAACGAGCATCGTGACACCGGAGAGCGCGCACGCGACGAGTGGCCCGAACAGATCGGCCGCGAAACCCGATTCGAGCGCGCCGAGCGGCGCGGTGCCCATGAAGCCGAGTTGGTAGACCGACAACACGCGCGCCCGGTGGCTGGCGGGCGCGGCTTCTTGCACCAGCGTGCGGCTGGTGTTGAACGCCACCGCGCCGCACAGGCCCCACGCGAAGATCGCCATCAGGAATCCCCAGAACGGTAACCCGATCGCCGTCACGGCCAAACAGAGCCCGCCGCCGAACAGCGACCACAGCAAGGCGCGACCTTTGTGGCGCACTCCGCCGCGCAGCAGCAATGTCAGCGAGCCGACGATCGTGCCGAGCGGGAAGGTCATGTTCACCAACCCAAGTTGCCCGATGTCGCCATGATAGAAATCGCGCACCAGCAGCGGGAAGACGACGAAGAACGGGCCGATGAATAACAGCCCGTTCCAGACCACCAGCAACACCGGCGGACGCAGGCGCTCTGAATGCCACACCTCGCGCAGTCCCTCGCGAATCTCGCGGAGTGTCGCGACCGGCGGCCGCACCGCCGACGCTGCCGCAGCCGGCAACTGCAACAGCGGCAGCAGCCCGATCAGCACGATCGCGGCCTGGACCACCAGCGCCGGCGCGCTGCCGTACCAGCGCGCGGTACCGCCAACGAGCGCGCCAAGTGCTTGCGCGACGAACTGGATCATCGTCATACCGGTCACGGCCCGCATCAGATTGTTCCCCGCCACTTCCGACAGCAGCGAGTCGCGCGCCGGCAGCGCGAACGCCGGCAGACTGCCGACGCACAGCGCGTAGACGATCAAGACCGAGAACGAGAGGCCGCCGGCAGCAACGATCGACGCGAGGGCGAGCGCCAGCACCGCCGCTAGCAGATGCACACGCAGCAGCAGCCGGCGCCGATCGTGGCGATCGGCGGTCGCGCCACCGAAGAGCAGCAGCACCAGCCCCGGCAACATCATGCAGGTCTGCGTGGTCCCCACCCAATGCGCATCGGCGTGCAGCTCGCCCACCACCAGCCACGAGAACAACACGTTCTGCATGCCCCACGCCATGAACCAGGCGGCCGCCCCGGCGATGAACCAGCCATAGAGTGCGCGTGAAGACGCCGCGCTCGTGACGGGTTGCATCATCGGTTGAGCCATCGCCGCATCATCACCGATTCTCCCGCGTCACGCGAGCGGACCACGTAGAGTCTCATCTCAGCGTTCCACGCTTGATCCAATCACGCCAATCGCGCATGAATGGCGCGATGCAAATCCCCAGCGTGCGCCGACTGCTCAAGGTCGCGCTGATCACCATCGTGGTCGTGGTCGCGATCGGCTGCGGCGCGTTCGTCTGGTACTTCCCGCATGGGTTGACCGTCAATTTTCCCGGCTTCTCTGGTGCGCCGATGGCGCCCGCCACGCTGCAGAGCCGCATCCAACTCCCGCCCGGCTTCGCGATCAACACCTTCGCCACCGGCATCGACAACGCGCGGATGCTGCGCTTCACCCCGGCCGGCGACCTGCTGGTCAGCACGTCGCGCGGCGGGAAGGTCTTTTTGCTCGAACATGATGCCAACAACGACGGTGTCGCCGATGGGCAACGCGTCCTGCTCGACAACCTCAACCGCCCGCACGGTCTGGCGCTGCACGACGGCTGGCTCTACGTCGCCGAGACCGATGCGGTGCTGCGCGTACGCTTCGATCCCGCTACGCGCCAAATCAGCGGCGCACCCGAGCGCATCATCAAAAGTATCCCCGGCGGCGGCAATCACTTCACGCGGACGCTGGGCATCGGTCCCGACGGCTGGCTGTACGTGTCGATCGGATCGGATTGCAACGTTTGCATCGAGGAGGAGCCGCGCCGCGCCGCAATTGTGCGCTATCACCTCGACGGCAGCGGCGAGCAGATCTACGCGACCGGTCTGCGCAATGCCGTCGGCTTCGATTGGCAACCCGGCACCGGCGCGCTCTACGCCACCGACAATGGCCGCGATTTGCTCGGCGATGATTTCCCGCCGTGCGAGTTCAATCGCATCGTCGAGGGCGGCTTCTACGGTTGGCCCTACGCCAACGGCGATCGCGTGCCCGATCCCGACTATGGCAAGGGGCACGACGATCTGATCGCGAAGTCGATTCCACCGGCGCACGGCTTCGGCGCGCACACCGCGCCGCTCGGCATGACCTTCTACACCGGCAGTACCTTTCCCGAGCGCTATCGCGGCGCCGCGTTCGTCGCCGAGCACGGCTCGTGGAACCGTTCGCACAAGAGCGGCTATCAAGTCGTGGCGCTGCTGTTTGATGGCGACGGCGCGATCAGCGAAGAGCCGTTCGCGGCGGGCTTCGAGCGGAACGAAGACGTGTCCGGCCGTCCGGTCGATGTAGCCGTCGGCCCCGACGGGGCCCTCTATGTATCCGACGACTTCACCGGTTCGATCTATCGGATCGCATTCGGTAGCACCGTGATCGCGGCCTCTGCACCGACGATGGCGGTTGCCGTTGCACCCACAGGTGATCCACTCGCTGGGATCGATCAACCGACACGCGACAGGGCGACCTCACACGCGAGCGCCCTGTGGGACGCGAGCGGCTGCGATTCGTGTCACGTCGCGGGCAAGGCCGGAGAGACCTATCGTCCGCTGGCCAACCTCAGCCGCAAGTATACGATCGAGTCGCTGATGAACTACCTGCGCACGCCGCAGCCGCCGATGCCGGTGTTCCCCTTCACCGACGCCGGGCGGCGCGACTTAGCGATCTATCTGCTCATCGAACATCCGTAGAATGGCCGTCGGGGCGCGCAAGCGTGAGCCAGAGCCAGGGAATGAATTCCCTGGCTCAGTCGATCAAAGTCGGCTGAAGCCGACTGGAAACGTCTTGCTAGAGTCCCCTTCAGGGGACTTTCTTCGACTCAGCCGGGGAATTCATTCCGCGATGTCGCTACAACTGCGCGCTCAGCAACACGCCACCGAACACGTTGAAGCCCGGCGCCGGTTCGAAGTAGCGCCCGCCCAGCGCGTTGAGTCGCACGGTGCCGTCGTAGGTCGCGTCGAGGAGGTTGTTCAGCCCGACGAACGGCGCGATCGTTATCGCACCGAGCGGATAGTCGTATTCCGCGCGTGCATTGACGAGCGCGTAGGACGGGCTGCGCGCGGTGTTGGCGTCGTTGACGAAGTAGCCGTCGACTTCGAAGGCCTCGATGGCAGCGAACAGTCCGTGATCGCGATAGGCCAGCTCCTGATAGACCTGCCAGCGCGGGATGCCCGGCTCGTCGTTGCCGTTGAACGAAACCTTACGGACGGTATAGTCGCGGAACTCCGCATCGATCAGCGTGACCGCGCCGCTCAGGCGCACCGAGGGCAGCAACGCGACTTGCCAATCGCCTTCAATGCCCTTACGCCGCGAACTGCCCACACTTTGAAACCCGGTGCGTCCGGACGGCGTCTCGAATGGAATCAACTCGTTGTCGATGTCGCTCCAGAATCCGGCCAAGCCGGCGCGCACGCCCGGCGCCCAATCGAGATGCGCGCCGAGTTCATACGTGGTCGCCGTCTGCGGCTCAACGTTGGGGTTGAACCCCGGCCCGCTCGGGTTCGCCAACTCGGTGGTGGTCGGCACTTGAAACGCGGTGCTGATGTTGCCGTACAGCGAGAGCCACTGAGTCGCCGAGTAGCGCACGCCGCCGGCCGGACTCCAGTGATCGAACGTCTGCGACCCCGAGGCGTCGCTGTTGCTCGGGTAGTTCACGTCGACCGAAAAGTTGATCGTGTCGTAGCGCACGCCGGCGCTGACCTCCCAATCGTCGAACAACGTCACGGCTTCGCGCAGGTACGGACCGACTCCCGTCACTTGCTCGCGTTGCTGGAGGCTGAGCGCGCCTCCGGTGCCGTTCACGTTCTTGGCGCGGCGGCGTTCGTCGTCTTGATACTGGACGTCGACACCCAGGCTGAAGGTTTGGGCGACATCGAAAACTTGTGCGCGGTTCACGTAGCGCACGCCGCCGCCGGGGCTGAAGCGATGGAAGCTCACGTGCCCGTCGCCAGTGGCCGGGGCGATGGGGAGATTGTTGTCGAAGTCGCGATAGAGCAGATAGGTATAGGCCGACACCTCGTGCACGCCGTGGTGATGGGTCGCCACCCATCCGATGCGGCCCTGCTGCACCGCCTCGCCGGCGTCGAGGCGCACGTTGAGGTCGCGCGCCTGTTTCGGATTGGCGTTGGCTTGCGCGCGTGTGAGCCCCCCAGGGTCGTCGGCAATCGGCGAGTCGACCGCGCTGATCAGCGTCGTGATCTCAGTGGACTCGTTGAGATCGTACCGCAGCTTCGCATTGACGATCGTACTCTCGGTATCGCTGTGGTTGCGAAACCCATCGAGCCCCAGGTACGACGCGCTGACGAACAGTCGCGCGTTGCCGGCGCGACCACCACCTTTGATCTGATACTTCTGCAAGCCGAACGAACCGCCGGTCAACCGCGCCGAGGCGGTCGGTGTGTTGGGGCCGTCTTCGGTGAAAAGCTGAATCACACCGCCCGAAGCGTTGCCGTACAACGACGACGCCGGTCCGCGCAGGACTTCGATACGATGCACGGCGCCGAGATCGACATCGTCGAGTTCGGTCTGGCCATCGGGCAAGGTCTCCGGCAACCCGTCGAGCAGCACCTTGATCTCGCGCACGCCGAATGCCGCTCGGGTGCCGAAGCCACGGATCTGGATGCGCGCGTCCTGCGCAAAGTTGCCGCTGTTCTGCACGAGGACTCCGGGCACACGATCGAGCGATTCGTCAAGATTCACCGTCGGCCGCGCGTCTTGAATGTCGGGCTGCTCGACGACGCTCACCGACGCCGGCACCTCGGCGAGCGGCTGCGGAATCCGCGTGGCGGTGACGACGATGGGAGCCAAGAGCGCGCGAGCCTCCGGATCGGGCGTTGACTGGGCAACGTCAGCCGCGCGCGCCGCTGAAACCACGACGCACAGTAGCAGCGCGGCGGTCAGCCCTGTCCGAGTTTTGGCCATTGGTGGCGTACTGTACTGAAGTGAATGGAATAAGGGCAAGGGGTGACGCAACTCTGTACAAGAGAATGGAGCGATCTCCCCACTCGTCATTCCGGCGAATCCAGGTTTGACCCCCGCGCCCCCGCCTGGATACCGGCTTTCGCCGGTATGACGGACCCTCTCCTCGCATCTTCGGTGCAAGACCGGGTGACGCCGACCTCTCCTCCTTGCCGCGCGCCATCGACGCGACGTAGAGTGCGCCCATGTCGACTCCGCCGGTCGCGCACGTGCGTGTCCTCGATCTCACCGATCTGCGTGGCGCACTCGCGGGACGGTTGCTGGCCGACTTGGGCGCCGACGTCATCAAGATCGAGCCGCCGGGCGGCGACGCGGACCGCCTGCGGCCGCCCTTTGCCGGCAACCTCGCCGCGCCTGATCGCTCGTTGTCATTCCTCTATCGCCATGCCAACAAGCGCGGCGCGGTTATCGATCTGCACAGCCGCGATGGGCAGCAGCGCTTTGCCGATCTGTGCGATCGAGCCGATGTGTTGATTGAGAACTTCGGCCCCGACGGGCAACGATCGCATGACCTGATGCCGGCGACGGTTCGCACCCGTCATCCGCACCTGATTCATGTTGCCCTCGCCGACTTCGGGTTGTCCGGTCCGCGGGCGGCGTGGCGCCTCGAACCGCTGACGGCCTTCGCGGCATCGGGCGCGCTGTTCAGCTGCGGCTTCCTCGATCGGCCGCCCTGTTGGCTCCCCGGTCATCTGGCGCACGATTGCGCGTCGGTGTTCGCCGTGGTGGGCGCGCTCACTGCGCTGCTCGATCGCGCGCGCCACGGCGTCGGCCAGACCGTCGAGGTATCGGTGCAGGAAGCCGGGCTCAACGGCATCACGCCGTGGTCGGTCACGCTGGCGGACTACAACCGCGTGTACCCGATGCTGGCGCCCGCGCCACCGCGCAACGCCGACGGTACCTATCTCGTCTTGCCCACCGCCGACGGGCACGTGCGCATCCTCGCCGGCACGAACCGGCAATGGCAGGCGTTGGTCGAGTTGCTCGGTCGTCCCGAATCACTCGCTGAGCCAGCGTGGCAGGGGTACCTCTATCGTCTGTTGATGTTTGAGGCGATCCGCGCAATCGCCGCCGACATTTTGCGCCAGCGTCCGCGCGCCGAAGTGGTCGCGGAAGGTCGCCGACTCGGTCTGCCGGTCGCGCCGATCAATACGCCCGACGAATTCGTCGCCGAAGCGCAGGTACGCGCGCGCAAATTCTTTCAAGCGACCCACTTCCCGCACCTCGGCGACGCACCGTTCGCATCGGCGCCAATGCGGTTCTCAGCAACGCCAACCGTGCTGCGTCGACCGGCCCCCCAACCGGGCGAGAACGATACCGATGGATTTGCGGCGCGGACATCTGACGCGACGGACACGGCGACGACACGCGCGCCGCTCGCCGGCATGCGGGTCGTCCACTTCGGCGTCGTCGCGGTGGTGCCGGAGATGTGCTGGCTGCTCGCCGAACTCGGCGCCGACGTCATCAAAGTGGAGTCGCGCGCCAAACTCGATCCGCTGCGCGAGGTGACGCTCGAACCCGGCGCCGTCAACCGCGCGTTCACGTTCAACGACGAGTGCCGCGGCCAGCGCAGCGTCTGCCTCGATCTCAGCACCGCGCGCGGGCGCGCACTTGCGTCGCAGCTATGTGCGCACGCCGACATCGTTGCCGAGAACAACCGGGGCGGCGTCATGCGCGCCTGGGGACTCGACTACGACGACGTGCGGCGTGTGCGCCCCGATGTGATCTATCTGTCATCGCAAGGCTACGGGCAAGGTGGGCCGCTCGGACAAACCCAGTCGTTCGGCCCCATCAACGCCGCGTTCGCCGGCATCAATTGCCTGTGGAACTATTCCGATGCGCCCTACCCCGCCGGCAGCGCGCTCAATCATCCCGATCACGTCGTCAGCAAGCTCGGCGTCGTCGCCGTGCTCGCCGCGCTCGAACACCGGCGCCGCACCGGTGAGGGCCAGTTCATCGACCTCGCGCAGATCGAGGGCGGCGCCTATCTGCTCGGCGAGTTCTACTTGCAGACTCCATGCACCGGCGACCCGCCCGGGCCGCGCGGCAACGCGGTCGAGTACGCCGTACCGCACGGTGTGTATCCCTGCACCGGCGACGATCGCTGGGTGGCGATCGCGGTCGTCGATGATGATGGATGGCAGCGGTTCGCGCGCTGCCTGGGTTGGCCCCACGAGCCGCAACTCGACCACTTGGCGGGACGACTCGCCGCACGCCCACAGATTGACGCGCGGATAGCCGACTGGATGCGGACGCGGAACGCCGAAGACGTCGCGGCGACGTTGCAAGCCGCGGGCGTCTCGGCGATGCCCGTGATGAGCCCCGACGACGTGCGCGCCGACGCGCATCTAACGGAACGCGGCGCCATCGTCACCGTGCAGCATCCCGAGATCGGCGCCGAACGTCACAGCGGCAATCCGCTTCGCATGAGCCGCACGCAACTTGCGAGCGCCGGCGCGGCGCCGCTGCTGGGTCAACACGCCGAGGAGGTGCTCACTGGCGTGCTAGGTCTCACGCGTGAAGATGTGGCAGAGCTGGTTGAAACCGGCGTCTGCCGCTAACAACCCGTTGTAGACGCCGCATGCTTCGAGACGCGCCTGTCGGCGCTCCTCAGCATGAGCGGTACTTCCCTAGTCGCCGTCCACCACTCGGTCAACCGTTCCCCTCACATTTGGTGAGGTCCTGGTTGATTCCGGCCAGCCGGAACACTTGTCCTCCTGGAGCCCGAAAGTAGAGGTGGAGGTCCGGTACATCGAGCACCTTGACGCCGAAAGCCGTCTCCTATTCGAAAGTCATCCTTGTCGTCGAACTCCCTCCGTGATTTTGCAGCCCAAGACATCACGGTAAAATTTCCGAATTCTTTCCCGTTCAGCCCGCCGCACTCGAAAGCCGAACGGTTGCCAAAAATTACCTTTGCCCTGATCGCTCCGTATCTCTGAAGTTCAATCGCGTGTAGTCTTTAGTGGCACGATGTAGCTTTGGCGTCGGCGTACTCGTCACGTCGTCGGACCCAGCGGTTGCCACCGCGCGTGTTCTCTTCGTCGCGCCCCTTCGGGACGATGTCGAGGTAGTGGTAGGCCACGTTGAGCATATCGAGGCCGCGCGCGTAGGTTGAGTACGTGTGACACACGTGCCCTGCCGCGGGGTCCCTGTAGAAGACGCTGATGCCGGGCAACTCGGCGATCGGAATGCCCGTGCGGGCGTAGTTGTACTCACCCTGCCCGTTCGCAATCTCCTCGGCGATGAGCGTTACGCCGTAGTCGCGGTTGAAATCGCCGTCGCCGACCGAGACCCATTTGAACGTCCAGCCCATGCGCTTCTTGTAGGCCTCCAGCTTCTCCACCGAAGCGCGTGAGGCGGCAATGAGCGTCACGTCTCGATGCGCGAGGTGAACGACGCCGCGCTCGAAGTTGTCCATCCAGAACGAGCACATTGAGCACGGTGCGTCCTTGGTGTACGGCGTCTTCGCCGTCACGGTCTTCGGATCGAACATCGCGTGGTACACGACGAGCTGCGAACGCCCGTCGAAGAGCTGCTCGAGGGTCTCGGCTCCACTGGGGCCATCGAACACGTACTTCTTCGTCACGCTTTCCCACGGAAGGTCGCGCCGCCGCGCGCTGAGCTCATCGCGCAGCCGATTGAACTCCTTCTCTTTCGCCAGCAGCGCCTTGCGCTCCGCGATCCACTCCTCGTGCGAAACGATCCGGTGATTCGTGATGTTGCTCATCGTACCAATCTCCTTCGATCCCCTGGGTTGTGGTCGGAGCGCTTGCCCCGCCGAGTCACCCTCAAGACGAGCGCCGCAAGACCACCTGTTATCGTGGCGCTGGCCGCTACAATCGCGGCGCCGGTCGCAAGGCAAACAGGACACATGAAAAGCTCCTCTCTATGGCGCGCTTTCGCGCCGTTCGACCCGTTAGTCCGCCAACTGCTCGTAGTTCACCTATCCACTATGGCCAGCTCTCCCGTTTCCAGCAGCGACTTGAGGTTGGACAGGATTTTCGGCCAGCCGCCGGACACGGCGCCGATGAATTTGGAGTCCGCGCGCTCTATCTCGTGGGTGATCGACAGCTTCACAGCGCTGCCCGCGGGCTCCAGCTCCATGGTGCAGCGCGTGTCGCCCTCGGCCGCCATCTCCGGGTTCCACTCGTTGCGCCACTTGATAACCAGGCGCCGTGGCGGGTCGGATTCGAGGATCTCGCCCGAGTCGGCGATGCGCCCGTCGGCGTACCGCAGCTTCCAGGGCGAGCCGACCTTCCAGTCGCACTCTACATGCATGTTGAACCAGTATTCCTCAATGAACTCCGGGTCGGTCAGCGCCGACCACAGTTTGGCCTGGGTAGTGCGGATGAAGGTGACGTAAACAAAGGTGCTGCGGGGTTTGTTGCTCATTGTCCTCTCCTGTCTATAGGGGTTACTTGCCGGCGCCCTCCAGGCGCCGCTTCAGGCCGCTCAGCGCTTTCAGGCGCGGCTTCTCGAACTTGCTGATCCAGCGATCGTAGATCTTCTGCAGCGGCACCGGGTTGAGGAAGTGCAGCTTCTCACGCCCGCGCCACTGCACCGCCACCAGGTTGGCCGCCTCGAGCAGCGCCAGGTGCTGCGTCACCCCCTGGCGCGTCATGTCCAGGTACGCGCACAGCTCGCCCAGCGTCTGTCCGTCGTTGGCGTGCAGCCGGTCGAGCAGCTTGCGCCGCCCGGGGTCGGCCAGCGCCTTGAACAGCAGGTCGGTGTCGCGCATGGAGGACGGATTATATGCAAGTAAATGCTTGCATGTCAAGCGCGGCGAAATCCGCCCCTAGGCAAGGCAGGAAGGAAAGTCGCCCCGACCCGCACGCGTCGTAGCGCGAGGCGTCTTCGGGGGCAGCAGGGGTGTCTCTTAGTGGTTGAGGGGAAGAGCCAATCTGCCACGACATTTTCCCGCTCATCCTGAGACCCCGACCCGTGCGGCACGGCAATGCGGTCGAGGACGCCGTGCCGCACGGCGTGTATCCATGCGCCAGCGACGATCGCTGAGTGGCGCGCGGCGCCGCTGCTGGGTCAGCACACCGAGGACGTGCTCACTGCCGTGTTGGGTCTCGCGCGCAACGAAGTTGCGGACCTGATCGAGCAGGGTGTTTGCAGATAAGACGCTGGTGTCTCCCGATCACGCGTGTACAGGCGGGCGACGGTTCGCCCACGGGCGCGCGTGCTCGAGTTGCGCGGCGATGCGGATGAGCAGATCGTCGCGTCCATAGGCCGCGATGAATTGCAGGCCGATCGGCAAGCCGTCGCGGCTCCAGTGCAAAGGCAACGACATCGCCGGCTGCCCCGTGATGTTGAACGGCGGCGTAAACGGAATCAGCGACATGCTCCGCGCCATACCCGCCAGCGGCTCCTCCGCCGTCGCGACCAGCTCGCCCAGCTTCGGCGGCGGCTCGCCGAGCGTCGGCGTCAGCAACAGATCGAAGCCGCTCGCCCACCAGTTCGCCATGCGACGGGTGTAGCCGTGCAGCTCGTCAATCGCGCGGAGATACTGCGCCGCGGAAACCGAACGCCCCAGTTCGGCGAACGTCCACGTGCCGGGTTCGACGTCGTTTGAGCCAAGCGTCCGGCCGATCGTTTCGCTCCACGCATCGAGGCTGGTCGCTACCCAACTCGTCACCAAGGTCCCGAAGTGCTGCGTGGTGGTGTCGCTCTCGTCGATCGCGGTTGGATGTGACAGCTCGACCGTGTGCCCGAGCGACTCGAGTAGTTTCGCGGTCTCCTGCGCCGCGGCGAGACAGTCCGGGTGCAGCGGCGTCGCGTTGTTGGGCGTCTGCGTCATCATGCCGATGCGCAGACGGCCGGGCGCCGCGCCGACTTCCGCTGCATACGGGCGCGCCGGCGGCGGTGCGGTGTAGGGATCGCCGGGCATGGCGCCGGCAATCGCGTCGAGAATCGCGGCGCAGTCACGCACCGAACGCGTCACCGCGTGCGAGATCACCAACCCGTGCCAGTACTCGCCGTGTTCCGGCCCGAGCGAGACGCGACCGCGCGATGGCTTGAGACCGACGAGGCCACACTCGCTGGCGGGGATGCGAATCGAACCGCCGCCGTCACTCGCATGGGCGGCGGGCACGAGACCCGCGGCGACCGCGGCCGCCGAGCCACCGCTGGAGCCACCGGTCGAGTGGTCGAGGTTCCACGGATTGCGCGTCGGACCGTAGCTGGCCGGCTCGGTGGTGATGGTCAAGCCGAACTCCGGCGTATTCGCCTTGCCGACGACGACGAAACCCGCCGCGCGAAATTTTTCGACTAGAAACGAATCGTGCGGCGCGGTCCAGCGCAGATCCTTCAGGAAGCGCGTGCCGGCGTGAAACGGATCGCCGGTGGAGAACACGTCAAGGTCCTTGAGTAAAAACGGAACGCCGCGAAAGGGACCGTCAGGCAGGTTGCCGGATTTGGCTCGCGCGCGCGCTTGTTCGAACAACGGGATGATGACCGCGTTGAGCTGCGGATTGATTTTTTCGATGCGGGCGATGGCGGCATCAAGCAACTCGAGCGGCGTCGCCTGCTCAGAACGGATCAACTGCGCCTGCGCGGTGGCGTCGAGCGTCGCAAGTTCGTCTGTCATGGCGCGCAACCTACGCCGCGCGCTTTGAATGAGCAACTCACCAGCAACCCCATCTGCGTTGGCCACGATCATGGATCGAGCCTTCCGCGCCGACCGATGATCGAGTAGGAGACGAGCGGCCATGAGCGTCCGCTGCTTGCGATATTCCTACGTCGACGACCCAACGCTGTACGATCGCGTCTTCGAGCTGCTCGACCTCGCGTTTCCCGGGGCGGAGCTGCCGCTGCAGAGCCGCACCGCGCGGCAGCTCGGCATGCGCTGGGAGGAGGTCACGACGCCGTTCTGTTTGTTCGACGGCGAGCGACTGCTCGCGCATGTCGGCGTGCTCGACTTGCCACTCGTCCTCGCTGGGCGCGAAGTTCACGTGGGGGGCATTCACGCCGTCGCGACGCACCCGCACTTTCGCCGGCGCGGGTACTATCGCGCGGTGATGGAAGATGCCCTGCGCTGGGCTGACGCACGCTACCAGACACTCCAGCTCAGCACCGCGCAACCGGAGTTGTACGAGCCGTTTGGTTTTCGCGTCGTGCCGGAACACCGCTTCATCGGCGCGTGGTCGCACAACCTCGGGCGCAACAGGCTACGCGTGCTCGACTACGGCTGCGCTGACGACCTCGCACTCATCCACACACTACTGCGCGAGCGCACGCCGATCTCGCATCGCCTCGGAGTGGTGAGAGAGTACGCAGTGTTTCTGTTCAACGAAGCGCGGCGGTCGTTGTACTACGCAGCGGATCTTGACCTGATCGTTTCATTCGAGAGCGAGGGCACGACGCTGCGCCTGTTCGATCTGGTCGGCCGAGCACTGCCGCCGCTGTTCGAGATCGTTGAGCGCATCCCGCTACGCTTCCAACGCGTCGAGACCCATTTCACGCCCGACCGTCTCGCCGCCGAGCTGCAGCCCGAGGCGCATCTGCTCAACGGTGACGACTACTTGATGGTGCGCGGGTCCTATCCACCCGAACGGCAGCCATTGATGCTGCCGCGCACGGCGCGCTGCTGAGCGCCCTCACTCGATCAAGCCCGCCAAGCGGCTCGCGGCGAGCGTACCGATGGCGTCGACGCGGCGGATGGCGTCGCGCAGCTCGTCGGCGAAGGCGCGCCGACGGGTGGCGACATCGGGTGCGTTGGGGTCGACCAGATTGCGGTTGCGTGCCACGCGCAACGCGGTTTCGAACAGCGCCTTCGCCACCGACTCGGTGCTGCGAATGCGGCGCTGCAAACGATATTGTTTGCCGCGCGCCAGACACTGCGCGAGGAATGCCTTCTCGTCGAACTTCGCGTCGGGCGCCTTCTGCGCCAGCGCGTCGGCCACTACGCGATAGGCTTCGAGAAACGGCCGCAGCACACGATGGGAGGTGAACGGACGGATGCGGCGCAGTAGCGTGTGAATCTCCGCCACGCCGCCGGTCAACCGGGTTTCCCAATCGGCGTCGTGCAGGGTCAGTTCGGCGCACAGTTCGGTGCGAAACGTTTCCTTGTCGGCAAAGAAGAATTCGAATTTGAGGAGGTCGCGCAACCGCATCGCTTCGTCCCAAAACGCGGCGGTGCCTTGCATGGTATCCGTCGTAGGGGCGACGCATGCGTCGCCCTCCGTGAGTGCAGCCGGAGGCGAACACAGTTCGGCGGCTCTCAGGAGCGCCAGTTCAGCGATCGCGCCGTTGAGGAAGAAGTGAATGATCGTGTTGCGATAGTACGCCGCCGTCAGGTGCTGATCGGGGCCGATGCAGTAGACCGCCTCGGGGCCCTCGGCGAAGCACGACACGATGCCGCTCGCGACTAACGCGTCGAGCGCATGCTGCACGCCGGCGGTGGTGTCGAGAGCGAGCTCGCCGGTGGTCGGCAGGTTGCGCCGGCGCACATAGGCGACGAGATTGCGCAGCGCGGCCACCGTCTCGTCGGCGGTGAGCGCGCGATCCAGCGTACCGAGCAGCGCCATCGTTACCAGCGAGGTCGGCGTGATCGGCGTCTCGTGATTGATGCGCACCGCGACTTCGAAGGCCAACTTCTGCAGCGCCAGATTCGGCTCATCGGCATTCGGCGCGGCGGAGGGATCCGCCGGGCCGAGGGTGTGCGCGAGCGAGAGCGGCTCGCCGAAGCGAATGTGAATGTTGCCGTAGCGGCGCCGCAATCGCCGCAGGACTCCGAGGAACCAGCCGAAATTCTCGCGTTGCTTGGCGGCGCCGCGCTGCTCGGCGACGTACTCGCTCACGTCCTGAATCTGATCGTAGGCGATCGACACCGGTATCAGGATCACGTCGTCGCTCTTGGCGCGGCGATAGGCGTCAACCACATACGCCAGCATTCCGAAGCGCGGTGGCAGCAACTTGCCCGAACGCGAGCGCCCGCCTTCGATGTACCACTCGAGCGGAAAGCGTTTCTCGATCAGGTAGTCGATGTACTGGCGCAGGACGAACTTGTAGACCGCGTTGTCCTTGAACGTCCGCCGGATAAAGAACACGCCACTGCGTCGCATCAACGGACCCATCGGAAAGAAGTTCATGTTGATGCCGCCGGCGGTGTGATTGGGCGGATGGCCGTTCTCGTGCAACGCGTATTGCAACACGAGATGATCGAGGTTCGACTTGTGCGAGGGCAAGAACACCACAGGATGGCGTTGCGCCAGCGTGGCGATCCGTTCCAACTGCGTCGGATCGTAGTGCAGCGCTTCGCCGTAGCCGCGCGTGTACATGTAGTGAATGACGTGCGCGACCAGGTCGATGACGTAGGGGCTGTGGCTGGCAGCGATCTCGCGCAGGTAGCGCGAGGCATCGCGCGCGACCGCGGCTTCGTCGCGGCCGAGCTCGCGCGCGAGCTGTCCGATGCCGCCGCGAAACGCGGGGCGCGCGAGAATGTCTTCGTGCACCAGCCGCGGCACTTTGTAGCGCGCGCCCCGCAGCCGTCGCTCGGCGCGCTCGAGCGCGAGTGCCGCTTGCCGCGCCACAAACTCGGGCAAGCCGGTGGTCTGGGCTTTGTCGGTGCCGCCGGCGCGGCGCCAGCGTTCGCGCAACTCCGACGCCGGCGCCGGCTCGCCCGCGACGATGCAGCAGCGATCGGGATGGCGTTGCAACGTCCACACCTGCCGCAGCCGCCCGGGATCTCGCGGGTCGCCGAAGGTGAGCAGGTCGGACAGCCGGACCGCGCGCACCCCGTCGCGCTGCGCCGGTTGCCAGGAGACACGCAGCGGCGCGAGCAACGGATCGTCACCGGTAGCGAGACGGGCTTCGAGTCGCGGATCGAGCACGCGCTGCCGGCGGCCACTGCGCGACGGCGGGATCGGAATCTGCTCGGTCGCATGCGCCGGCACGTCGGCCGGACGTTGGCACGCGATCCACTCGTCGAGCAAGCGCTGTTCGAGCGCACTCGCCGCGTCGATCAGAAACACAACCGGACGACCGTCGGCAACCGGCCAGCTAGGTTCGGTATCCGCCACGGCGCTGTCTTAGATCGGACCCCAGCCCAAAGTCCACGGCCGCAGTTTCAACTGGCCCTGCTCGTGGACCTTGGACTTCGGACTGTGCTAGCTGAACAAGCGATGACCGTACACGCCACCCTAACGCGTGAGATCGACGACGGGCCGTCGGGTCCGCGCATCGGCGCCTTCTTCGATGTCGATCGCACGCTGATCGCGGGATTCTCCGCCGTGGAGTTCTTGCGCGACGGCGTGATGAACGGCTCGATGAGTCCCGCCGACATCGCCGAGGCCGCGGCGGCGACGGTCCGCTTTCAGCTGGGACAGATCGGTTTTTCGGGCTTCGTTGCCGGCACGGCCGGGATGCTGACGGGACGGTCGGAAGGCGAGTTCGCGGCAATCGGCGAGCGCGTCTTCACTCAACGGCTGGCGCCGAACATCTACCCCGAGTCGCGCGCGCTGGTCGAAGCGCACCTGCGCAAGGGACACACAGTGGCCGTGGTGTCGGCGGCGACGCGCTATCAGATCGATCCGCTGGCGCGCGACCTCGGCATTCGCGATGTCCTCTGCACGCAACTCGAAGTACGCGACGGAAAGTTCAGCGGCGAGATCGTGCCCCCGGCCTGCTACGGCGAAGGCAAGGCGCAAGCCGTGCGCGGGTTCGCGAAGAAGCGTCGCCTGTCACTGGCGAAGAGTTATTTCTACACCGACAGCGACGAAGATCTCCCGCTGCTTGACATCGTGCGCTATCCGCGTCCGACCAATCCGAACTCGCGGCTCGCGCACATCGCGGGGCGGCGTGGTTGGCCGATGCGCCGCTTCCACAGCCGCGGCACGCCGGGCGTGACCGAGGTGGTGCGCACGACGCTCGCCGTCGGCAGCCTGTTGCCGTCGTTCCTGCTCGGTCTGCCGACCGCGGCGCTCGACGGCGGGTGGCGCCGCGCGATCAACATCGCCACCACGGTATGGGGTGAAGTCGGCACGGCGCTGGCGGGCGTCGATCTACACGTCACCGGCGAGGAGCATCTGTGGTCGCACCGGCCCGCCGTGTTCATCTTCAATCATCAGAGCGGCCTCGACGTGTTGCTGCTCTGTAAATTGCTGCGGCGCGACATGGTGGGCATCGCCAAACAGGAAGTGCGGCGCAATCCGATCTTCGGGCCAGCGTTCGCGCTCGCCGGCACCGTGTTCATCGATCGCTTCGATCGCGAGAAGGCGATCCAGGCGTTGCAGCCGGCGGTCGAAGCGCTGCGGCAAGGGCTGTCCCTCGCCATCGCTCCCGAGGGCACGCGCAGCTCGACCCCGCACCTCGGGCGATTCAAGAAGGGCGCGTTTCATCTCGCCATGGCCGCCAAGGCGCCGATCGTCCCGATCGTGTTTCGCAACGCGCTCGACGCGATGCCCAAACACGCCATGGTCGTACGACCCGCGACGGTCGAGGTGGTGGTCCACCCGCCAATCGCGACGACATCGTGGAAGCCCGAAGAGATCGACCAGCGCGTCGCCGAGATCTACAAGCTGTACACCGAAACGTTGAGCCTCTGAGGTTCGCGCAGGTGAGCGGCGTACTTTGGCAGACAAAAAACGCAGTGAGCGAAGGCCATGAGGAGATTTACGAAGTGGCTGTTCGCTAGCCCAGAGCTTCCGGCCACACCGTGGAGAGTCGTTGCGTGGTGGGAGGTTCGCCGCATCCCTTTCAACCTTGTAGTTGGTACATACGGAGCCCTCTGCTTCGCGGTCTTCTTTTGGGCGATCACCACCAGCGGCCATCTGCAACCCGGAGAGGATGCGGTGGAGCCCATTGCGTTGATGGCAGCTCCGGTCGGGATCAACGCGCTCTACGCCTTGGGGTGGTTGGTAGAGGTAGCTGTTCGCCTTCCGATGCCGGACCTCAGCCCGCGATTCGGACCGCTGCTTCTGAAGCTCGGGTTCTGGTTCGGGCTTTTTCTCATCACGGTCCCCGCAGGGTGTTGGGCTGGGTATCGCTTGCTTCAACTTACGGGAGTAGTGAAGTGACAAGGGCAGGGCTTCTTGCATGCGGTCTAGCTACCGAATCAGCGGTCGGACCTGACAGTCCGTACCGCGACTCAACCGCAGCGTTTAGGCCGCGTGACGGGATCGCGGCGGCGCAGCGATACGATCTAACCGATCGAGCGTATCGGGAAACCGACGGACCAGAAGGATCAGCGCGGCGGCTTGCTCGTTGGGCGCGCTGCGTCCATGCTCCCATCGCTCGAGGGTGCGAGGGTTGATTCGCAACTTCCATGCGAACACGCGCTGCGACATGTTCAGCCTCTCCCTGGTGTCGCGGACCAGTGCGGCGCTGACACGTGGGAGGGGCTTCGCCTCGATCTGGTGGGTACGCAACGTCACCTTGCCCTCGCGGTGAGCGCGCATGGCACCCACGCCAGTCATCAACTCGTCGAACAGATTCCGCTTCTTGCGTCCCATGATGGTTACCTCATCCTTCTGCGCATCGGCCGAGGCCGGATGGCCCGCGCCCGCCGTTCCGTGTCTATCGCGATCTTCAGGGCGCGCTTCTGCGCGGCCGTGAGATCCTCGATCTCGTTCTTCCCGTAGATTGTCATCAGCCAAATCTGCGAGTCATCTGGGAACCAGTAGTAGATGATCCGCAGTCCTCCACGTGTTCCTTTTCCTCTGCGTGGATCTGGCCAGCGACATTTGCGGAAGCCGCCGGTCTGCGGCATGACTACGCCCGCCTCTGGGTTGGCCATCAAGATCGCTTGCAGCCGCCGGTACTCGTCGTCGGTCAGGTACGATGGCAAGTTGCGCGTGAAGGCGGGTGCCTCGATGAAGAGCATGAATTGCTACCATACGCAGTGTGCGTATAGCAGGCAAGCGAAGGCCAACTCAAACACAGAGGATACAAGCCGCGACATCAGCCCGGCATCGAGGGTAAGCTACCCCCGCGCGACCGCACCACCGGTCGACTCTTCCCGCCCACTTCAGCTATAGGCCGCGCATGGAGCTACGCGAGATCACCACTGACATCTACGCCTGCCTGCAAGAAGATCGTGGGCTCGGCACCAGCAACTCGGGATTCATCAATCGCGGCGGCGGCGTGGTCGTCGATACGTTCTGGGACCTGCCGCACACGCGCGAACTGATCGCGCAGTACGCGCGCGTGTGGAAAGCGCCGGCGCGGCGTGTAGTCAACACGCACCACAACGGCGATCACTGCTGGGGCAATCAACTGTTCCGTGGCGCCGAGATCATCGGACATCGACTGTGCGCCGCGTCGTTCGGCAAAGAGCAACCCGAGGCGATGCAGATCCTGCGCGGCGCCGCGAGCAGCAGCAACCCCGCCGTTGCGGGGCTCGCGCAAGCGCTCGCGGCGTGGGACTTCACCGGCATCGAGCTGACTCCGCCGACCACGCTGATGGACGAGCGACTCGACCTCAACCTCGATGGCATCGCGCTGCAACTGATCTACGTCGGCCCAGCGCACACCGCCGGCGACGTCATCGCCTACCTGCCCGAGCAGCGCGTGGTCTTCTGCGGCGACGTGCTGTTCCGCCGCTGCACGCCGATCGGCTGGGACGGCACCTACGCGAAATGGATCGCGGCGCTTGATCGTCTCATCGCCCTCACGCCCACGGTCATCGTGCCCGGCCATGGACCGCTGTGCGGCATCGAAGGGCCGACGGAGATGAAGGCCTACCTCGTCTACGTGCGCGCGGAGTCGCAGCGGCACTTCAACGACGGGCGGTCGGCACTGGACGCGGCGAAACGTATCGATCTCGGCCCCTACGCGGACTGGACCGAGCCGGAGCGGTTGCTGTTCAACGTCGAGCGCGCTTATCGTGAGCTGCGCGGCGAGCCGTTCGATGCCCCGATCGATGTGCCCGAAATGTTCCGCGGCATGCACGAGCTGCGCGAGCACTACCGCACAGCCACGCGGCGCGTGTCGGCATGAGCATCAGCGTGCAGATGGACGCGCACGAAGCGCGGCTGTTCGGCGTATTGATCGAGAAAGCGCTGACCACGCCCGACCAGTATCCGCTGTCGCTCAACGCGGCGACCAACGGCGCCAATCAGAAGTCGAACCGCGATCCGGTACTCGTGCTCACCGAAGACGATGTCGCCGAGGCGTTGTATCGACTCGAACAGAAGTACCTCGTGCGCAAAGTGTTCAGCCGCGTCGAACGCTATCGCCACAACGGCAAAGAGACGCTCGGCCTGGAATACCCGGAGCTCGCCGTGCTCGCCGAACTGTTGATGCGCGGGCCGCAGATGCCGGGCGAATTGCGCACGCGCGCGAGTCGGATGAGTCCGATCGATTCGCAAGAGCAGTTGCTGGCGTTGCTGAGTAAATTGATCGAGCGCGGGATGGTGCAGCGGCTCGATCCCACACCGGGCGCGCGCGCCGAGCGCTACGTCCAGTTGCTCAGTCCCAGCTTGCACCCGCTCGATGCGCCGGCGGCACCCGAGACGAGCGGGTCGTCGAGCAGCGCGGCGCCAGGGCTCGCGGCCCGCATCGATACCCTCGAAGGGGAGCTGGCGCGTCTGCGCCAGCGCTTCGAAGGAATGATGACCAAGCTGGGGATCTCACTCGACGAGGTCGAGTGAGCAAGCGTCGCGTTAGCCGCCCGTTGAAAAAGCTCTGGCCCTTCGAGACGGCGCTCCGCGCCTCCTGCCAATGAACGTGGAACTAACCCGGTGAATAAATTCGCGTCAACGAAAGGCACCAAGCCGCCCTGCGGCGGCTCCCCCAACTGCGATCTGTGCCTGGAGGAGCGGGGGGCCCACGCAGGTGGGCTTGGTGCTCTTGTTGCCGCGGTTTCAACCGCCGGGATGAGAGGCGGTTCATTGGCCCAACATACCCGTGGGACACGGGCCGGTGCTCAGGGTGATCGGAGAAAAACCCTGTGCACATTCCAAACCCGCTCGTGCTGAGGAGTTCCGTCAGGAGCGTCTCGAAGCATGAGCGGGGTTTTCAACTGGTGCTTAGGCGATGCTGCGTTTTTTGCCGCGCAGGCCGCGGCGGCTGCCGCCGCCTTTGCGGAACTGCGGCGGTTCGCCGGCCGCGAAATGCGATCCGAAGTCGCCACCGCCGCCACCACCACCGCCACCGCCCCCACCGGGGCCGCCAAAGCTGCGGGGAGCGCGCTCGCGCGCTTCGCTGACGTTGATGCTGCGGCCTTGCAGGTCGCGGCTATTGAGTTCGGCAACCGCACGCGCCGCTTCTTCTCCGGTGCTCATCTCTACGAACCCGAAGCCGCGCGAACGCCCAGTGGCGCGGTCGGTGATGACCGTCGCGGACTCGCAGGTGCCCACCTGACCGAAAAACTCCTTGAGTTCCATCGTCGTGGTGGTGAACGCCAGATTGCCGACAAAAAGTTTGCTGCCCATTAGGACTCCTTGGCCTCTCCTTTGGCCGTCGTGATTGGCGGCTACGCCGCCAGGATCGAGTTGCCGTTTACGGGGCGCCACTCGGCGCCACCGTGATGGTGGTGGGTTTGATCAGCGAGCACAGACCCGGTTTGTATAGATCAGCGGCGCGGTCGGCGCAAACGCTCCGCACGGGCAGTCCTGTCCAAATGGAGACCGATCTCTCCGCTCGTCATTCCGGCGAAATCCAGGATCGAAACCAGTACCCCCCGCCTGGATACCGGCATTCGCCGGTATGACGACCCCACCGCGAACGCGGGCGGGGACGCCCTCGCTACCGACTAGCGCGCACCTGTCGCGGCCGGGCCTCCGTGTCATCTTCGTTCGAGTCCGGTAGGGCGGGCGGCTCGCCCGCCGACTTTGTCCCTTGTCAAACCGACCCGCAGCATGCCAACATCCATAACAAGTTACGGACAATTTATCCGTGTCCGAGAGAGGTGGACGATGCGAGCGTTGACGCGAGTCGTTGCAGTATCGGTGTTCGCCCTGGTGATTTCCGCACAGAGCGCACACGCGACGGTGATGGCGTACGTCTCGAACAGCGGCGACAACACCATCTCGGTCATCGACACCAGTACGAACACGGTGACCGCCACCATCCCCGTCGGTTCGAGCCCGGGGGCGCTGGCGGTCTCTCCTGATGGCGCGCAGGTCTACGTGGCGAACCGCGGCGATGGCGTCAGCCCGGGAAGTCTCACCGTAGTGAGCACCGCGAGCAATTCGGTCATCGCAACGGTCCCCGTTGGGATCAATCCCGCGGGCGTCACGGCACTCTCCGACGGCTCGCGCGTCTACGTGAACAATCGCGGCGACAACACCGTCTCTGTAATCGACACCGCGAGTGACACGGTGACAAATGCGCTACCAGTGGGCATGAGCCCGCTGGGCCTCGCCGCGCTTCCCAATGGAAGCCGCGTCTACGTGGGCAACCTGTTCAGCAACACAATATCCGTGATCGATACCAACAGCGACACCGTTACGGTGACGATCCCTTTCTCCTCCCCCACGTTCATCGCCATTCGGCCCGATGGAGGGCGCGCCTTTGTCGGTACGCCGTATGCCAAAGTGGCTGTCATCGACACGGCAAGCAACACCGTCACCGATGCAGTGAATGTGCCGCCCGCCTTCCCCGGGGGGAACGACGGGCTCCACTTCATGCAATTCCCGACCAGTATCGTGACCAGTCCAAACAGCCAGTCGCTCTATGTGACGGCGGTGGAATTGTGTCTGCGTGGTCCTCCCTATTGTCCGTTCCCTGGGGGGCAGAGTGCGCCCCAGATGTTTGAATACAGCGCCACGACGTACGGACTTACCTGGAGTGCCGCCGCCATCGACTTCGACACGGTTGGGGCCGCGCATCCGAGCGGGCGCTGGCTCTACGCGAGCGCGTCCAATCACGTGAGCGTGATCGACACCGCTACCAACGCCACCGCGAGCACCATCGTCGTCGGGAACGCAGTTGCCGACATCGCCGTCGGTCCCTGTACGGCGGACAGCGATTGCAACGACAGCGCCATCATCTGCACCAGCGGCACCTGCGACCGCGCTACCGGCCGCTGCGCGTTTACCCCGACCGACGAAGGCGCCACTTGCAACAGTGGACAGGCATGCGCGGAACTCGGCCTCGACACCTGCCAGGCGGGAGTGTGCACGCCCGGCGGCGATACGGACCACGACGGCTATTGCAACAACGCCGATGGGTCGCTCACGCTGATGCACGTTCACATCGTCCGCGACGCCGCCAGCGCCAAGGACACCGGTGCGACCATCGTGCGCGGCACGGTGCGCGACGCGGCGGCGGGCGTCTCGATGCGCACGGCAGTGCTGAGCAACACGCTGACCGTGCAGGTTCGCGATAGCGCGGCCTTCAACGTCACGATTCCGGTGACCGGTTGCTCGCCGATGGGGTCGAGCATGAACGTGCGCTGCCGCTGGACCGGCGGCTTTGCGCTCTTACTGAAGCGCGCCGCCGGTGGCTACACGTTCGTCGCCACGCATCGCGGCCTAAACGCCAGCGTCACCGGCACGACCACACCGGTCGGTCCCGCTTCGGTCGTCCTGCGCAGCAGCGGGATCGATCAGCGCGACGACATCAGTTGCCGCAACATGGGTTCCGCCACGCTCCACTGCCTGGAACCGTGAGGAAGCGGAGGCGGGGTGTCCCGTAGGGGCCGTGCTTGCTCGGCCCGGTGGGAGGGGCGCAGCAAGCAGCGCCCCTACAGGAACAGCGCGACTCGAACTCTACGGCGACTTCACCACCGCGCACCCGGCGCAACAAACCGGCGCGACGCTCGGCGTCGTTGGCGCTAGTTCACCACGTTGATCGGCCGGCCGGCGAGGAAGGCGCGCACGTTATCGACGGTCGCGGCCATCAACCGCTGTCGCGCGGCGAGGCTGCCCCACGCCATGTGCGGCGTGATCAGACAGCGCCGCGCGTGCTGCAACGGATTGTCCGGCCGCATCGGTTCGCTCGATACGACGTCGACGCCCGCCCCGGCGAGATGCCCGACATTGAGCGCGGCGGCGAGCGCGTTCTCGTCAACCAACAGGCCGCGTGCGGTGTTGAGCAGGAACGCGCTCGGCTTCATACGCCGCAGCAGCTCGGCGTTTACGAAGCGTGCGTTGTCAGCGGTCAGCGGGCAGTGCAAGGTCACTACGTCCGCCTCGGCGAACAACTCGGGAATCTCACGCCACGCGAACGACGAATACGCCGGCGCGTCACGCCGAGTGCCGCCGGCGGCGATCACTCGCATACCGAACGCGTGCGCCAGCTCGCCGACGCGCCGCCCGATGCGGCCAAAGCCGACGATCCCCATCGTTAGTCCCGCCAACTCGATCGGCGGCGCGTGCCAGAAACAGAAGTCCGGAACCGCCGACCACGCGCCGGCGCGAACCGCGGCGGCATGATCGCCGACGCGGTGGCACAGCTCCAACAGCAGCGCGAACACATGCTGCGCCACCGAGTCGGTGCCGTACTCCGGCACGTTCGACACCGCGATGCCGCGGGCGCGCGCGGCGACCGTATCGACCACGTTGTAGCCGGTCGCCAGCACCGCGATGAATCGCAAGCGTCGCAACTGCGCCAGCGTCTCCGCCGTCAGCAGCGTCTTGTTGGTGAGCACGACCTCAGCAGTGCCGGCCCGCGCGATGATCTGATCACTCGGCGTGCGATCGTACACCGTCAACTCGCCCAAGCCCGCGAGCGTATCCCACGGATTGTCGCCGGGGTTCAACGTGTAGCCGTCGAGGACAACGAGTTTCATGCGCATCACAGGGTTCAGAGGGTGTCGGTCTTCTGCTATGGACTCATCGCACAACTCGCACCGCGTTGCACTTCCGGATGTGATGGGAGAGATCTCACCGCAGAGGCACAGAGGAGGAACGTGAGCGGATCATGCGCCGAGAACACCGAACCGCATTCTCGATGGACTGATACACAGTCCCTCTCTGCATCGGGAAGAATGACCATGCATTCGCACACCAACGATCCGCCTTGGGCTCTTCCTGCTCTGCGACTCCACGTCTCTGCGTTGAATGCTTCCTACGATCAAGGTTGATCGATGAGCCTTCCGCACGACGCCACGCCATGGCCGCTGACCCGCATCATCGAGACCGTGCGCCACTACTGGGGCTTCGAGACTTTGCGGCCGCTGCAAGAAGACGCCATCCGCGCCGGGCTCGATCAACGCGACTCGTTGGTGGTGATGCCCACCGGCGGCGGCAAGTCGCTGTGCTACCAAGTGCCGCCGGCGATCGCGCAACGCACCGACGTCGTGGTCTCGCCCCTCATCGCGTTGATGAAAGATCAAGTCGATGCGCTGCGGACCTGCGGCTACGCGGCCACGGCGCTGCACAGCGGCATCGCACCCGACGAGCAACGCGAGATCGAACAGCAGATCGTCGCCGGACGCCACCGCGTGGTGTTCGTCGCCCCCGAGCGGTTGCTGTCGCCGCGCTTTCTCTGGGTGATGGAACAACTGCCGGTGCGCGCGTTCGCGATCGACGAAGCGCACTGCATCAGCCAGTGGGGACACGACTTCCGGCCGGAGTATCGCGAGCTGGCGTGCCTCAAGCAGCGTTTCCCCAACGCCAGCGTCCATGCCTACACGGCCACCGCTACCGAGCAGGTGCGCGCCGACATCATCGCCCAACTGCAGCTGCGCGATCCGACCGTGCTGGTCGGCGTCTTCGATCGAGCGAACTTGGTCTATCGCGTCGTGCCGCGCGTCGACGTGCGCGCGCAGGTGATCGACACGTTGCGCCGGCACGCCGGCCAGGCGGCCATCGTGTACTGCCTCAGCCGCCGCGATACCGAGGCGATGGCGACCGCGTTACGCGCGCAGGGGCTCAGAGCGGCGGCGTACCACGCCGGCATGGAGGCTGGAGAGCGACGGCGCACACAAGACGCGTTCGCCAAAGAGTCGCTCGACGTCATCGCCGCCACCGTGGCGTTCGGCATGGGCATCGACCGCAGTGACGTGCGCTGCGTCATCCACGCCACCATGCCGAAGTCGGTCGAACACTATCAACAGGAAACAGGGCGCGCCGGACGCGACGGGCTCGAAGCCGAGTGCGTATTGTTCTACTCGGCGGCCGACGTCATCCGCTGGGAGTCGCTGATCGAGAAAAGCGCCGCCGAAGCTAACGCCCCAGCCGCGGTGATCGCCGCGGCCACGGCGCTGCTCGGCCACATGCGACGCTTCTGCACCGCGATGCAGTGCCGCCACCGCGGACTGTCGGAGTATTTTGGGCAGGTGTACGCACCAGCGAATTGCGGCGCCTGCGATGTCTGCCTCGAAGAAGTCGAAGGCATCGCCGACGCGACCGTCACCGCGCAGAAGATGCTCTCGTGTGTGGCGCGCACCGGCGAACGCTTCGGCGCGGAACATGTCGTCGATGTGTTGCTCGGTGCCGACACTGAGCGCGTGCGGCGCTGGGGGCACGAGCAGCTCAGCACGTACGGCTTGCTCAAGGGCAGCGGACGCAAGGCGCTCACCAGCATGCTCTATCAACTCCTCGATGCCGGCTTGCTCGAACGCAGCGACGACGAG
This sequence comes from Deltaproteobacteria bacterium, assembly GCA_016178705.1. Lineage (NCBI taxonomy): Bacteria > Pseudomonadati > Myxococcota > Myxococcia > Deltaproteobacteria bacterium. The sequence goes on from JACOST010000014.1 coordinate 367,715, forward strand.
CGGCCGGTGCTGCGCTTGAATGCGGCGTCGTGGCAGGTGATGCGCGGACAGCAGACGGTGCGGTTGGTGCAACCCAAGGCGAGCGGCGTCAGCAAGACACGGGTCGAGCAAACGTCATGGGAAGGCGTCGACGCCGGGCTCTTCGACAGCCTGCGTGCACTGCGGCGCGACCTCGCCAATGAACGAGGCGTGCCGGCGTACGTGGTCTTCAGCGACGCGACGCTGCGCGACATGGCGCGGCTGCGGCCGGGATCGCCCGACGCGATGTTGCGCGTGCGCGGCGTCGGCGCCCGCAAACTCGCCGACCTCGGCCCGCGCTTCCTGGAACACATTGCCGCCTACTGCAAACAGCACGGCCTCACCCCGGATACTCCCGCGACCTGAAGCTCACGGCGAGGTGCCGGCTAGTTTCGCCCGCACCGTGGCGATGAACTCTTCGAGCGGTTGTTTGTCGTTATTCTTTGCGAGCGCCAGCGCGGCCTCGGCCTCGGCGAGCGCCAGCGTGAGTTCGCCCATCTGGTCGTAGAGCACGGCGAGATTGCGATGACTGGTCATGTCCCGCGGTCGAATCGCTAGCACCTGCTGATTGACGTCGATGGCTTCGGCGGTCCGCCCGAGCCGAGCGAGGACCAGGGCCTTGCTGCTCAGCGCATCGGTCGATTCCGGATCCAAGTCGGCGGCGCGGTCGTAGTCGGCGAGCGATTGTTCGAGCAAACCCTTGTCCAGAAAGATGTCGCCACGCATGCGGGAGGTGGTCGCATAATTCCCATCGATCTCGAGTGAGCGTTCAAGGGCAGTCAACGCCTTGTCCAGATCGCGCCGCGTGATCGACAGCAGCGCCCACTCATCCCACAGCGTCGCACTGCGCGGATTGAGCGTGACGGCTTGCTCGTAAAAGCCATCAGCGATCTCGCGGTGGCGTTGTTTGACGTTGGGCTCATCGACCGCGTCGGCCCAGGCGCGATGCATGCGCCCCAGATTGCGTAGATGATCCGCATCCAGCGGATTGGTGGCGCGCGCCCGTTCGAGCACGGCGATCGCTTGCGCCAACGCGGTATCACGTTGCAGCGCTTGCTGCGCCTTGCTGGCCTTGAGCGCTTGCGCACGCAGCACATGCGCGAGCTTGAGCCCGTAGCGATCTTGGTGCGGCTGCAAGCGCAGCGCCTCCTCGTACATCCAGCGCGCCGCCGCCAGCTTGGTCTTGCGATCGAAGTAGTCGGCTTGCTTCGCCAGTACGTCGGCACGCGTCACGTCAAGGTTGGTGCGCGCAACTACCCCGACCGCGACGGCAAGGAAAACCGGGTACGCGATCGCCAGCCACGCGGGCCGGCGTGCAAACGGCGCCGCGTGCGGGGCCCGCCACAGCGCGACGACTACCGACAGCGAGAGAACCAGACACCCCGCGACGTATAGGACAGTGACGAGGTTGGCTTCCTGCATCGCTACCGCCCGCATCTGGTCGAGCGTCAGCGCGCCGATGCCGAGCGGCTTGCTGTCGATCCACCAGCGATACAACACCGCGAACGGCAGCCACACGGCGACGCTGATCGCCGCGTAGTACGCCACCGCACGCCACCGGTCTGCGCAATGCATGGCGCCAAAGAGCCACACGGAGGCGAATAGCCACGCGGTCACTCCGAGATTGGGACTGCGTGCCACGCGGTCGGTGTAGAAATCGAACGTCACGACGATCAAAAGGAGCCCGACCGCCACGCCGAGATTGAGCGCGGTGGTGCTCGCGGCCTCCGCATCGTCACCATCCGGCATCTGAGCAAATCGAATCGCCACCGCGAGCGCTGCGAAGGTCCAGAAATAGAGCCGGGTCGGCGCCACCGCGATGCCGAGTTGGCTCTCAGCGAAGTGCCCCAACACGGCGGCGAGCAGCGCGATCAACACGAGATGAAAGTGATTCCGCGGTGGCGCAGGCTCGCGTTGTCGAATGGCGTAGACGATCAGATAGAGAAACACCCCGCCAATGATGCCGGCCGGCAGACCGATCCCCACGAAGCGCCAGCTCCGCTCGATTGCGTACGGCAAGAGCGCACCCACCATCCCACCGGCGAGCGTGACCGCGAGCCAGGCACGGCGCTGGGCGCTCGTGCGCAGAATACCCAGTTGACACAACACGCACACGCACACCGCCAGCAGCAACGTGAGTTGAGCGGCGAGACCGATGGCGCCGGTGGTGAGCAGCGCATCGAAGGTTTCGTTGTGCGCGCGGTCCGGCAATTTCTGCCGGCTTTCGTAGTAGGCCAGATCGGTCGGATAGTACGGCGGATAGGCGACATACATCGTTTCGGGACCGTAGCCGAGCAGCGCCCGCGCCGGATTCGCCGCGAGCATCTCGGTCGCTCCCTCCCAGATCAGCGTGCGGACGCGACCGGTCCCCGTCTCTGTCTCGAACACGCGGCTGAGCCGGCCAAAGTATTGTGTGGCCCGTAGGGCGGCCAGCGGACTGCGCGGCAGATTGAGCGTGATCAAAAATACGGCGCCGGCCGCAGCCGCCACCGTCACCGCGATCGTCAGGGAACGGGCGCGGCGCTCGCTCGCCAGCAGCAAGAAGAAACTCATCAGACCAACCGCCAGCCCAATGATTGGGCCGCGGCTCTGCGCGAAAACGATCGCCAGCAATTGACACGCGAGCAAACCCAGATATCCCGCGCCGCGCACGGCCGCCGCGAGTCGGTGTGTGGCCACTTCGCGCGGCGTGGCGATCACGCGCGCCAGGGTGAGGGGGACGACCATGATCATGAAGGCGCCATAGAAGATCGCGTTACCAGCGCCCGCATGAATCCGCTGCGCCACATCACTGCCCCACTTGACCGGATCGCGATCCAGATGCTGAATCAGCCCGTACACCACCGGCGCGACGCTGGCGAGAATCGCCACCGTCACCAACCGGTCAATCTGTTCGCGCGTGCGGAACAGCAGAACGATCGCCGCGAACAGGATCACATATGCGCCCTGCGAGTAGGCTCCGTGCATGCGCGTATACCCGCCCCAGAACGAGGTCCATGGGGCGACACTGCAAAGCGTCGCCAGCCCGTACGCCGCGACCACCAGCAGCGCCGGCTTCACCAGCGGCAATCTCCACACCGGCCCTTCGTTGCGGCGCCCTTCGCTGCGGCCTCCCTCACCCCACCAGATCAGTAGAGCGACCAGTGTGATGACCGCGAGCGAGCGCAGCAGCGGGATTTTATCTTCTTCGAAGATCCGCTCGGAATGGAGGTTGAAGAAGAACGGCACGGCCACCAGTGCCGCTGCGACCGTGGTCTCGGCCAAGGCGCCCGCCGCCGCGTTCAGCTTCGATGGCATATGGCGGCTCGTAACTGTGAAGGACCGAGGGAGGGAAACCGACGGCGCGATCGCGCGATGCCAAAAGCAAAGGGGCGCAGCATGCTGCGCCCCTTTGTGATCGTCTGCCTCACCCCGGTCAAGCGACCGCGGCGAGATCTGCTGGTGCGATTACGCCGTCCGCCGACGGAGCGTGACAAACGCCACTGCCGCCAGCAGCAAACTCATACCGATCAAGCCCCACGTCGAAGCCACCGGGGCGGCGCCCGCCGCGAATGCCGGGCCACCCTGATCGATGATCATACCGTCGCCAGTGGTCGGGCCCACGTCGTCGCCGAGCTTGCCGTCACGCAAGACGAACATCACCGAGGCTAGCGCCGTGCCGTCAACGGTGGTGGTTCCGAACATCGCGCTCGGCAGTGAGTAGAAGTGGTTCGTACCCGCCGCGCCGGTATAGGGCGGCTCCTGACCGAACTTGCGATACGTCGGCGTCGTCAACGGACCCGGATGCGAGTGGTAGATAATCGTAATCTTGATCGGGCCAACACACGGAGCCGGCAGCGTGAACCCGAGCAGACCAAACGGATAGTCATTCATCAGGTCAGTGCCGAGATCCGTCTCCAGGAACGCTGCCACCAGGGTATTGTGACAGCCGTTGGTCACCGTGCCATCGCCGGTCACCAAGGTCAGATAGCCGCGCCCCGTTGCCGATGGGAGCGAAGTGACCGCCGGCTGCTGCCGATCGGGGATGCCGTCGTCGTTGCCGTCGTTGTCGGCGTTCACACCATCTTCAGTGGGCGGGTCGATCCCGTCACCGTCGTCACAGAGAGTGCCAGGGGTCGGGCAGGTGAAGCCCTCTTCGATCGCGGTGCAATCCGCCGTGCAGCCGTCGCCACTGACGTTGTTGCCGTCATCGCAGGCTTCGCCCGGATCGAGGTCGCCGTCGCCACAGATGGTCAGCACGGCCGTGTCGGTACGCGTGAACGTTGAGGACCCGCAGGAACTATTGTTAGCGGTCACTACCACGGTGTTGGTAATGTCGGTGTTAGCTCCCATGTCGGTCATCGTAAATGTATGCGCCGAGCCGGCCGGCAGGCCGTTCAGCGGCACGCCCCCGATAGCGCCGAGCTGATCGTCCTGAATTGCTGTCACGGTGATCGGGCACGAGTCGTTGTTGGTGACGGTGTAGCAGTATGTCACGTCGGTTCCGGAAATCACGTTGAGGGGGTTGGAGGATGGGCCGCAGGTGCCATTCGTACTGATCGTCTTACTGACCTGAATCCCGGAAATGGCTGAGGCTCCACCGGAGGGCAGGATCACTGCCACTGCTAGAGCCAACCCACATACCATGCCTGTTGTGCGACGCATCACAACCTCCCTCTCGGCCAAAACGTGCGGCCACCGCGGGTGCTACCGATTCCCGGCGACAGTAAGTACCAGAATCGCCCGGCCCATGTCAAAGGCAAAAATTCTCGCCCCGCCACCCTGTACGGCGCGCCCCTCAGTATCCTATAACGCCCCCTTCAATGGGCGACGGGGGGATAGCGGTTGATCCGGTTGATCTCGGCGATCTTTTGACCGCCGGGGGCTTGGCGATACTAGTGACATTGTTCACCACGCCGGCTCTCGTGTGGGCCGCCCGTCGATTCAACTTGCTTGATCGTCCGGCGGGTTACAAAGCGCACGGCGTCGCGACTCCGATGCTTGGCGGTCTGGCGGTCGCGGCGGGAACCGGAGTCGGCGTTGCGTGGGTGCTGGGGGATGGCGGCACCGCCCATGTTCCGGGGTTGTCGGCGCTGGCGGTGGGCGCGCTCATTGTTCTGCTGGCCGGGTTGCTCGATGACCTGCGTGGGCTCACTCCTCGGCACAAGTTCCTCTGGCAAGGCGCAGCCGCCGGTGCAGCAGGCGTCGCCCTCGCACTGCTCGGTGTTCGACTCGATCTGTTTCTACACTGGCCACCACTTCCGGTGATCGTGCTGACCGCGTTGTGGGTGGTGGGGATCACCAACGCGCTCAACTTTCTCGACAACATGAACGGGTTGTGCGTCGGGCTCGGCGCGATTGCCGCGGCCGCGTTGGCCGCCATCAATTTGCGCTCGGGCGAACACACGGTCGCGGTCGTGGCCGCGGCGCTCGCTGGCGCCTGTCTCGGCTTTCTGCCGTTCAATTGGCCGCGCGCCCGCATTTTTCTTGGCGACACCGGATCGATGTTGATCGGCTTCCTGCTGTCGGCGCTGTCGGTGATGGGCGTGTACACGCGCGGCGCTCATGTCCCGTTACTGGCGGTGTTCACGCCGCTGTTCGTGCTCGGCGTGGCGGTGTTGGATCTGGGGCTGGTCGTGCTGATCCGCCTGCGCGTCGGACACCCGCCGTGGGTTGGCGATCGACGGCACATCAGCCATCGACTGGTGCGGCGCGGCATGCATCCGGCGGCGGCGGTCGCCACGTTGTGGGCGGCGGCGGCAGCGTGCGGCCTCGCGGCATTGTTGCTTCCGACCGTTGGGCCAGACGAAGCACCGATCCTCTTGGCGCTGCTGGTGTGTGCGCTGGGCGCCCTCGCCGCGGCCGCGGGGAGCAAGGGCTTACCGTGAAGCGTTCGGGCCGGTGAGCGCGCGGCGATACACCTCGAGGGTGGCGGCCGCCGTGCTGCGCCACGAGTATTGCGCCGCCCGCGCCAATCCACGCCGGCGCATCTCGACACGCCGATCCGGATCGCGCAGCAGCGCGTCGAGCGCATCCGCCATCGCATCCGAATCGTCGGCCGCGAAGGTCAGCGCCGCCTGATCCGCCAGTTCGGAGAGACTGCTCGCGTCGGAACAGGCGACCGGCACGCCACAGGCCATTGCCTCGATGACCGGCAGACCAAATCCTTCATCCAACGACGGGAAGACGAATAGCATCGCGCCGCTGTACAACGCCGCGAGATTCGCTTCGTCCACCGGACCAATGAAGCGAACCGCGTCGCCCAACCCCAGCGCCGCGGCGCGCCGCTTTGCCTCTGGATAACGCGCGTCCCACGCGCCGGCGATGACCAGCGGCACGCCATACGAACGCAGCCGCGCCCACACCTCGACCAATCGCTGCAAGTTCTTGTGCGGCTTGTTCGACCCCACGTAAAGCGCGTAGCGTTCCGGCAGTGCCAAGCGCGCGCGCAGAGCGTTGACCGCATCGGCCGGCTGCGGACGAAAGATCGGGTCAGCCGCTTCGGCAATCACAGCGATTCGTTGCGGCGACACCCGCAATCGCTGTTCGAGATCACGCGCCGTCGCCGCCGAGACGGCGATGACCACGCGCGCGGCGCGCACCGCCAGGCGCACACTCACGGTAAAGAGGCCGCGCTGCAGTGGCGTGAAGAGATGCGGATGACGGAGCGGAATGAGATCGTGGATCGTCACCACGCTCGGCACCCCCGGGCGCGCCGGCATGAGATAGTAGGGGCTGTGGTAGAGGCCGGCACCCAGCGCACGCAATCGCTGTGGGATCACCCACTGCTGGCGCAACGCAAACGGGGACACCGACACATCAACCACGCTGCGACGCTCCGGATCGCCCGCCGTCCAATCTTCCACTGACTCGGCGATCGGATCACGCAACAGCAACAGTCGTTCGTGCTCGCCCAACAACGGTGGGAGCGCGCGCGCCAAATTGATGGTGTAGCGACCGATCCCGGGAAAATGCGGCCCGACCGTACGCGCATCGAGGCAGATGGTCGTCGGAGCGACGGGAGTCATGCCGGCACCAGCAATTCGTCGTAGAGTCGGTGAACGGCAGCCGTCATCTGGTGCGCGCTCAACGCCTGCTCCGCATAGGCACGCGCGGCCGCACGACGCGTTGGCGCCGCAACCGGATCGAGGCACCACGCCAATCCGTTTGCCAGCGCAGCCGGATCATTGGGCGACACGACACGACCGGAGACACCATCGACGACCGCCTGCGCTGTACCCGTCCCGACCTCGGTCGTCACCGCCGGCACACCGCACGCCTGCGCTTCGGCGATCGACACGCCGAAGGCTTCTGCGCGCGAGGTCGACGGCAACACGGCCGCATCCGCCGTCCGCAGGATGCGCAGCAACTGGTCATCGGAGACATCGCCGAGCAGGTAGGCGCGATCACGACAGCCGTGGGTCCGCAGCGCAGCCTCGAACCTGCCGCGTTCGGAGCCCTCGCCCACCACCACCAGTTGCGCTTGCGGCAGTCGCGCCAGCGCCGCCGCCAGCACCGGCAGTCCTTTGTAGTGCCGCAATCGGCCGACGAACACCACGCGTGGACGCGCGATGCGCGGTAGCGGGTCGGCGATCGTTGGATCGGGACTGAAGTGTTCGAGGTCGACGCCCAACGGGATCACGCGAACTCGGTCGCGATGCGCCGCGAGCGCCACCGCGTCGCGCATGAACGCGCCGGTCACCACGATGCGCCCCGCCGCCGCCAACACACGTTGCGTCAACGGCGCCAGCCACATCGCCAGCCGCGCCTGCCGCACCGCTTCGCAGTGGACGGTGACAACCAGCGGCCGCGCGCGGCCGCCGAGCAGCCACGCCACTTCACCCGGTGGCCATGGAAAGTGCAGATGCACGAGATCCGCGGCGCTGTGACGCAGCGCCCACGGCAACGTCGGCGGCAGCGGCGTCGAGGCCAGCGTCAGCAGACTGGGGCAGCGCCGCACGCGCACACCCTGCCGCTCTTCGCGCGCCGGCGTTCCCGGCTCGCGCACGCACAACACCTCAGGCGCGACCCCACGTTGGGCCAGCAGCCGCGTCAGCAGATCGATGTGACCCTCAATCCCGCCGCGCACCGGCGGGTAGGTCTTGTACACGTGAACGACACGCATGGGTTTGGCAATCCGTGCCGCTCCTCATATCGGCTCTCGGTGGCGGCGTCACGTGATTTGACACCACCACGGTCGCAGCGATACGTCAGCAGCGAGGGCGCGCTTCTCTGGAGACGAGATTCAATCGATGAGTGGTACGCAACCGACAGATCAGCCGCTGATGCTGCGACCGGACGTCGTGGTGACCGTGCTCGAACGGGAAGCCGTGCTGCTCGATCTGGAGACCAAGTACTTTTACTCCGTCAACGCCTCGGGTTGGGCCATCGTGCAGTTATTCGAGACCGGCGTGACGCTCGATCACGTGCGCACGCAATCCGAAAGCTGGGGAGCGGGCTCGGCCGACGCCGACGCAATCCTGCGACTCGTCGACGTGTTGATCAGCGATCGCCTGGTGACCGTTGCGACGCAGCCCGTGTCACTCAACGGCGGCGCCTTCGAGGGCACGTGGGCGACACCGACGATCGAAAAGCACCGCGAACCGCTGCAGCGCATCGTCGTCAGCGCCTTCGATCCCACGTTGCCGCTCGCGGAGTGATCGCGCGCCGGCTTCACCGTTTCACCATATGACGGGGACAGCGGTGAGCGACACCTTCTTCTGTGGCCCGCTCGAGGTGATCGTTGCAGGGTCCCCCTCCGCGCTGCGCGCGAAGGTCGCCGACTCGCTCGCACTCAACAACGTCCTGTGGGAGGCACCACACCTGCGCGTCGATCTGACGCTCGCCGCGGCACACGCCCCCGCGGCAATGGTGACGGGCACTCTGCTGGTGTGTGGACGCATGCACGTCGACAGCAGCGAGCGCGGTCTCTACGCAACCAGTCGATCGGGGTCATCGTGTTGGTTCGATGCCATCAATCACCGCTGGACAATCGCAGTACCACCGACGGCCAACGGAACTGTACCGTACGACGTCGAAGATCTGGTCGGTCTCGTGCTAACCACGAGTTGGCGTCAGTTGGGCTGGGCTCCGATGCATGCGGGGGCGGTCGTCCGCAACGATTGCTGCGCGCTGCTGTGCGCGCCGTCGGGCGGCGGCAAGACGACCCTGACCGCGGCGCTGATCCGCAGCGGCTGGCGCGCGCTCGGCGACGACAAGCTGTTGCTGCGCCTGACATCCGCCGGGCAGCCCCACGCCGCCGCCCTCGTTCACACGCTCAACCTGCACCCGCACGCGCGCCGCTGGTTTCCGGAAGTCGGTGACCTCAGCACCCTGCCTCGCTACTCGGCGGAAACAGAGAAACGCAAAGTTCGCATCGAATCCATTTGGTCCAACGGCACCGTTGGCAGCGCCCAGCCGACGCACTTCGTACAGATTGTGCGCGACCCAGCGCGGCGCGGCAGCCGTGTTGTGCCGCTGAGCGCCGACGAGGTATTGGACGGACTCTTGCGCCAAACTGTGATCCCAAGTGATCGCGGCATCGCGGCGCAGATTCTCGGTATTGTGGTGCCGACCGCGCGGCGGCTGCGCGGTGTGCGCTTCGAACTCGGCGAAGATGTCTATCACGAGCCGGCGGCGCTCAGCGCGCTCGCCGCGGCGTTGCAATGAACGAGCGGCCATCGGTGAGCGTCGTGGTCCCGGTCCTCAACGGGGCGGAAACGATTGGCGACATGCTGCGCGCGCTGGTGACACAACTGGGACTGCCCGATCCGCCCGAGATCGTCATCGTTGACAACGGGTCGACCGATGCCACGCGCGAGATCGTCGGTCAGTTCGCGGTCACGCTGATCGAGGAGCCCAAGCGCAACCCCGGTGCCGCGCGCAATCGCGGGCTGCATCATGCGCGCGGCGATGTTATCGCGCACCTCGATGCCGACACGCTGCCGACGCGGCGCTGGCTCGCCGAGATCGTTGCGCCATTTGCGAACTCGGAGGTGCATTTGGTCGCCGGCCGCACGCTCAGCTTTCGTCCCGAAACCGCAGCCGAGCGCTACAGCGCTCGCGCCAACATGTATGACGCCGAGCACACGATCAATCGGCCGATCCTGCCGTTTGCCGCCTCTTTGAACCTGGCGGTGCGCCGCCGCTCTGCGTTGGCGATCGACGGGTGGGCCGATGACATGCGGACCGCAGAAGATCTCGACTTCTGTCACCGCTTGCGGCATGCGTTTCCAGTTCCCGGCATCTATCAAGCGAAAGCCGTGCTGTTTCATCGCAATCGCCAGAGCGATGCGGCGCTGTGGCGGCAGGCGTGGAGTTACGGCGAGGGCGCCGCCGAATTGTACGCGCGCTATCCTGAATCGCTGCGCTGGGGCGCAGCGCAACGGATCGGCGTGACGCGTGGTCTCGCGGCCAAGCTCGCGCTGGCCGCATGGTCACAGGTCGCGTGGCAACTGGGCACCGGATCGGCCGCGGATGCTGAGTTCGCGACGTACGGCTGGCGCTGGGGGTGGAACTTCTGGCGAGGGTTCTTCCACTATCGCCGCCACCGAGTGTATCAGCGTGATCCGCGACACACGCCATGACACCGCCAATCTCCGTGGTGATCCCCGTTTGCAATGGCGCGCAGACACTCAGCGATTGTTTGCACGCGCTCACCACGCAGAGTCTGGCGCGATCGGACTACGAGATCATTGTCGTCGACGACGGCTCGCGTGACGCCACGGCGGCGATCGCGCGCGGCTTCGCCGTCACGGTGTGCCTGCAGGCCAATCGCGGCGCGCCGGCGGCGCGCAACACCGGGTGGCAGGCCGCGCGCGGCGAGTGGATCGCGTTCACGGACGCGGATTGCATTCCCTCGCGCGCCTGGCTGCGGCTCCTGCTTGACGCGGTGCGGCCGATCGAGGGGGTGCCGCCCGCGCTCGGCGCCGCGGGCGCGGTGCTGGGGCATCAATCGACTACACCCGCCGCGCGCTTCGTCGATCTCAGCGCCGGCCTCGATACCGAACGCCACTTGCAGCATCCGCGGTTTCCCTTCGCGCCGAGCGGCAACGTGCTGTATCGACGCGCGGCGCTAGGCGCGGTTGGCGGTTTCGATCCGCGCTACACGGCGTACGATGCCTGCGACCTCCACACCCGCCTGTGTCGCGACCAACCCGGTGCGTTTCACTACGTGCCGCATGCGGTCGTCCTGCACCGCCATCGTACGACTTGGTCGGCCTACTGGCACCAGCAGCTCAGCTACGGCAAAGGTTACGGTCAGTTCTTGTGGCACTGGCGCGCGCAGGCGCCGTGGTCGCTGCGCCACGAGGTACACGCATGGGCTGAGATTCTGCGGCTGGGTCTCGCCGCGTGTCGCGGTGGCGACGATGACCATGCGCTGGTGCGGCGCGGCCGATTCGTGAAGACGCTGGCGCAGCGCCTCGGCTTCGTCCGCACCTATTGGAACCCAGCGGAGCGCGCGCGATGGTAGCGACACGCCTCGCCTCAAAATGGACGCCGCACGGCATCGTGCAGCGTCTGCGCAACCTCGCCAAGGAGCCGGGCGACACGACCTTGGCGTTGCACATCGGGGTGTTCTTGTGGCGGCTCCCGCGCCAGATGGAGCGCATGCCGTTGCCGCTCCTGCTCGACCGGTTGCGCGCCGGCGCGCGGCCGGACGCGCCCGACATCCACCGCGCTGCGCAGCGTATCGCCCGCCTGCGTCAGCCGTGGCTGAATCTGTCGCTGCTGCGCAATCGCAGCACCTGCTACATGCGGGCGTTGACGCTCTATCGCTTTCTTCCCACGCGCGAGCGCACGCTGCGCATTCACTTCGGTGTCGAGCCCGGTATTGATCCCGCCGATCGCCTGCGCGGCCACGCCTGGGTCACAGTGAGCAACGAAATCTTCGAGCCGCCGGACCCGCTGATCGCCGGTCGCGTGCGCGAAATCTACTGCCATCCGCCGGAGGAGTGACGGTGTCGACGCTGGCGCATCAGCTCGTGACGCTGCTGTTTGGTAACCCCGACGCGATCCAGCGCACGGCGACGGATCTCTCCGAGTCGGGCCGCTGGCCACAAATCGTGCGCTTGGCGCACGCGTGGCGCGTCACACCCGAGTTGCGCCAACAAGTGAGCGCGCGCGCCCTGCCGCTCGACGCACCGGCGCAGCGCGCGTTGCGCGAGCAGAGCGCGGCAGCCGCGGCGCACGCCACATTGGTCGCCCATCGCGCGGCAACCGCGCTGGCGCAGCTCGCGCACGCCGCGGTGCCGGCCGTCGCGTTCAAGGGCATCGGGGCCATCGCCGGTCTTTATCGCGGCGCCGGGCAACGCATGGTGAGCGATATCGACGTGCTCATTCGCAGTGCCGACATCGAGCGCAGCTGCGATGCGCTGGAGGCGATCGGCTTCACGCCCACCGTCGATCGGCTGCACGACTACATCGCCTACCTCGATCAGCGTCCCTACGAGGGCGCGTTCTCCGGCAATCACTTTCTCGTGCTGAAGGACGCCGACGGCGTCGAGATCGACCTGCACTGGCGCTTGGGCACGCGACCGCCGCCGGCGCTGACGGCAGAGGCGATCATTGCGCGCGCCGAACCCGCGGCGCTGTTCGGCATCGGCATCCATGTCGCCGCACCCCCCGACGCCATCGTCCTCGCCGCGCATCACGTGTTGCGCGACAACTTCAATCCCGCCACCGCAGTGAAGGATCTCAGCGACATCGCCGCCTGGTGGAGCGTCCAGCCGGCGCGCTGGGTCATCGCGGATGTCGCGAGTCACGCGCAGCGCAGCGGGTTGGCGGTCCCGCTGTTCGCAACGTGGATCATTCTCGTTTCGTTCAATCCCGACAGCCCGGCGCAAGCCGGGGTTGCCCACTTCGGGCGCATCTGCAACGCGGGTGAGCGCGCCGACGCGACGCGGTTATGTGAGCTGTTTCATGCCCAACTCAGCGGCCGTCGGGTGAATCTCGATCTGCTGCAACTGCTCAGTCCGACGGTGATCGCGCGCTTCCTCACCCGCCGCGTGCGGGCGCAAGCCACGGTCGACTATTTCAGCGACCGCCTGCGGCGCGAAATGGGTCTCGCGCCACACCCGACGCTGGCGCAGCGCGCGAGCCAATTGCTGCGCGACCTCACGACCCTGCGCCCGCGCACACTCGGCGGCTACCGCGCCCTGCTGCGCGTCCATCGCGCGAGCCAAGACGCACCGGAACGCGATGCGTGACGCAATGTGCAATTGGCCGCGCTTCTTCGCGCGACTCAGGCGCCAACCCGGTCCCACCAACAGCGCGCTGTCGAGCGTCGCGGAGATTCGCGTCACGATCGAGCGCATCCTCACGACCAATATCGTGCCGTTCTGGTATCCGCAGACGTTGGACCGAGAGCATGGCGGCTATCGCCTGCACCACGACCGCCGTGGCCGCTGGAAGGGACCGGCTCCCAAACGTGCGATCACGCAAGCGCGCACGATGTGGTTCTTCGCGCGGCTGGCCCGTTCGCCGTACGGAAACGAGGGACATCTCGCGGCGGCGGCACACGGGTTTGAGCTTCTGCGCGATCGGCTGTGGGACGAGCGCGACGGCGGCTTCTATTGGGAAGTTGACGCGACCGGTCGCGTTGCCACCCACACAGACAAACATGTCATCAGCCAGAGCTACGCACTCTACGCACTCGTCGAGTACGCGCTCACGTCCGGTGACGCATCCGCGACCGAGTTGGCGCAGCGCACGTTCGCGTTGATGGAGGAGTACGCGCCCGATCCGATGCATGCGGGCTACATCGAATCGTTCGAACGCGATTGGACGCCAACCGCGAGCGCGCGGCCCACAACGATGATGGGCGTGCCGCCATCGGTGAAATCGCTGAACGCGCACCTTCACATCTTGGAAACCTACACGCGCTACCTTCTGCTCACGGGCGATGAACTGGCGCGGCAGCGTCTCGTCGAGCTCATCTCGCTACTGAGCGAAGCCGTGGTGCGTCCGAATGGCGCGTGTACCGATCAACACCAACGCGACTGGACGCCGCTCCTCGCACCCGCGACGGCGCGCGTGATTTACGGCCATGATCTTGAGAACGTCTGGCTGCTGATGGACGCGGTAGACGCAATCGGCGAATCGCAGGCGCGCTTGCTGCCGATCTACGAGCGCATCGTGGCGTACTCGCTCGCCTACGGCGGCGATCGCGAACACGGCGGTTTCTTCGCCAGCGGTCCGCTCGGCAGTGCCGCCGATCGCCGCCTGAAGATCTGGTGGGCGCAAGCGGAAGCGCTGGTCGCCACGCTGCGCATGCATCGCCTGACCGACGACGCGCGCTACTGGGAGAGCTTCACACGTACGCTCGACTGGGTCGTGCGTCACCAAGTCGATTGGCGACACGGCGACTGGCACGCCGACATCCTACCGAACGGAAGAGTTTCGGGTGACAAAGCCGGCCCGTGGAAATCGCCGTATCACAATGGGCGGGCGATGTTGTGTTGTCTCGAACTACTATCGCGCGAGCCGTTGGGCACGGCTGTCAGCTAGCCCGAATGTGACAGAAGACTCACCGCCGAGAACGCGGAGATCGCAGAGAGTAGAGTTGGCTCGGCGTTCTCGGCGTGCCCTGCGGTAAATCCGTTCTTGTTGTCTCAGGGCTTCAGGCGCTCAAGAAACGCGACCGTTGCAGCGGCCGCGTTGTGCGCCGCCAGCTTGTAGTAGACGGCGAACTGAATCGGGAATGGCGGCAGATTGAGCGGATCGCCGGCCCCGTCCGACACGGCACGGAAGGCGATGAACGGAACGCCATGCGCCGCGACCTCGCGGGCGATCGCGGCGGTCTCCATGTCCTTGGCGATTGGCGCGTCAGCCGCGACCGCCGCAGCGGCTCCCCGCACGCTGCCGTTGCTCGCGGCCGCGGTGGGCGCATCCAATTCGTCATCGCAACCCAAGATGTCGCCGCCGCCGAGTTGGCAGGGTTGGGGGACGCTTCCGAATGTGTCGCTGCTCTCGCCGACACCCCCCACCGTGATCGCCGGCTGGTGGAGCAGACACACAGGAACATCCGGGGAGACGTCCGGCACGATGAGACAGTGCTCGAAAGACACGGTGCCTGAAACGGCGATCGCGTTGGCCATGTCGAGCCACTTCGGCGTGGCTGGGTAAGCAGTGGCAGCGCCCTTGAACCTCCACGTCGTCGGCACGACGACATCGCCGATTCGCAGCGTGCTGCCGGCAACCGCCGAGACGACGATTCCCGCTACGTCGAAGTTGTCGAGGAGCGTGCGCGTAGTGTTACCCGCGTTCACCAGCCCGACGCCGGTGAGCGCGAGCACCACCGGAACACCACCGAGCCGCCCAATCCGAAAGACCCGGCCATCGATCGTGATCTTCTTGCTGATGGTGGCTTGCACGACTAGCGGCGCCAACTCGGCTGGGAATGCGCTCAGCACCGCGACAGGTCGCGGCGGCGCGCCGGCATCGTCGTCCGTCCCACACGCGAAAACAGAGAGGGCCAGCACCGCGGCGACGACGGCGCGCGATCGAGACGATGGGTGTTGTGATCCAATTGGAACCACCTCTAACTTTTTCATGGAAGGGTCGCCTCCAGGCTCAGACGATAGCCGTTGACGGTCGCACCGGGAGCTGGGCTGAAATCCAGCTCGGGAGCGCGCAGAAAACCCATCCGCTCGTAGATCCGGACAGCGGCCTGCATGACATCGGTCGTATGCAGCGTCATCGCCGTCGCGCCGGACCGCCGCGCGCGCCGCACGCACTCGTTCATCAACGCGGCGCCAACCGCTCGTCCGCGCGCCGCGGGTGCGACAGCCAACAGACGCACCTCCGGCGCGGTCAGAGTGAAGGTTGCGCTCCCTGGGGCGGCGATCACAGCTCCCGGCGGATAGAGCAGGACCGCGCCGACGATCTCGCCCGCGCATTCCGCAACGAGTTGCGCTGCGGGCTCGACGGCCGCAAGAGTCGCTACGATGTTCTGCCGGTAGCCTTCCCAATGCGCCGACATCAAGGTGGCGTACTCCTGGTAGGCAGACAGCGTGACCGCCTCGATCGCACCGCGATCGCTCGGACGTGCATCGCGAATGTGAACTTGGTTCATCGACGTGGTCCTTCGATCCGTGCCGATCTCTGTCGTGTCTCTGTATCCTCGGGAGTCGTCCGTTGGGCGTCGCTCAACCGCTGCCGGTCAGCCGCGCTGCCAGGTCCGCTTGTTAGGCATGACGTACAGTACTCGCTCCTTGACTGATCCTGCGAGCACGTTCAACTCTCCTTGGAAGACGCCGAATCTGCGCATACCCATAGATGCTGGGGGGGATCACGAGGACGGCGCCAATCGTAGCCCCTACGTGCCTCGCCAAAGCCCAGCCGATCAAAGCGAACGGCCAGGCAGCCATCGCGCTTGACATACCAATCAACACGGCCGCCTTGCCCCGCGAAAGAACTCTCTTGTTCGGATCCTGTATGAAGCACTCGAACAGTCGGTCTTCTACTTCCCGGGTCCTCCGCTGCAGCGCCAATTCCTCCTTATGCAGTATCACGACCTCTTTGCCGAACGCCCAAAGCATCATGACGAAGACCGGAGCTATTCCAACTACGGCAACGATGAGTACGAACCATCCCATCTGACGTGCCTAACTTGGAGTTCGGTGTAGCAACAGAATCCCCAACCCGCGCCAATGTGAGCGCGTCAACGCCATCTCATTCACGCTCGCCTCATACACCTGCGTCGGTCAGCCGTTCAAGCGGCTCCGCGCGTCAGCCGCCACAGTTGGCCCCGCTCGTAAGCCGGATCGAGGTGCCAGTGTTGCTCCGCCATGACGCGCTGCAAATTCGGCTGGGGCGCGAAGACGAAGACATCGGCGTATTCGGGCGGCACGCGGGGGACATCGCCGGCGCGAACGACCAGCACGTCGATGCCGGCGTCGATCGCGTAGCTCAGTGACAAGATGCCGACCGCCTCGTCGCTGATCACCAGCGGCCGCTGGGCGCTGTGCGCGGCTTGTTCAATGATGTGGGCGACTTCCCAGTTGTAGCGGCTGAAGCTCTTCGTCCACCACGTCTCGGCGCGGCAGAACGCCGCGTCGGACACGATGCCGGCCGCGAGGACGACGGCGACCACCGCTTGCCACCGGCGCCGCGCTTCGCTCTCCATCTGCGTCGCCAGCCAGTGCGCGAGCGCCAGTTGCAATCCGATGTAACAGGGGAACAGGTAGCGCGCGACGCTCAAGCGCACGCCGCCGAGCACGAGGTCCGGTAGTCCGAACACCGCGAGCGACGGGCCGATCAATGTCACCACGAACAGCCATACCCGACGCGGCGTGCGGCGCACCAGCCACCACAGTCCCACGCTCATGAATAGGTTGATCGGCACGCTGAGGTAGTAGAACGTATTGTCGTCGCGCAACCGCGCGTCGAACACCACGCACGCGAAGTTCAACGCGATGGTCTTGATGTAGGGTAGGAAGGCCGTCGGCTGGCCCACCCAACGCATCTGCTCCATGGCCACGGCCCATTGTTGGATGAGATTCACCAACCACGGCGTGCAGAGGAGAACGCCAGCGAGGACCGCGCTCAGATAGCGCCGCATGAGTGCCGGGGCGATCTTGCCCTCTGCGGTCTGCCGCTCACGCGCACTGCCGTAAACGTACAACCCGTGCCCGAGCACCACCAACGCGGACGGCAAATGAATCCATAGACCGACGCCAACGACCACCGCGTAGAGCGACCAATTCCACGAGGTGGGGCGTCGCACCGCTCGCAACAACACCGCGCTGGAGAGCAGGATGCTGACGTCCCACAAACTATAGACACGCGCTTCCTGCGCGTACACGACGTGGATCGGCGATACGGCGACAAGCGCCCCCATCAACAACGCGCTGGGCCACTGACCAAACAGTTCCCATCCCAGCCAGACGGCCAGCGGCAGCGCCAGCACGCTGATGGTGGCGGAGAGCGCACGCAAGGACTCCACCGAATCGCCGGTGACCTGGACCCACGCCCACAACAAGGTCACGTACGACGGCGCTTGATGTGGTTCCGTGCGCGCGAACACATCGAAGACATCGCGCCAGCGGACGCCGGGCCGAGCGTGCTTGTACTCGGCCAGCATCTCGATCGGCAGCGGGCGGTTCAGCGCCAATGCTGCGCGCACGTCCTCGGCGCTGTGAGCACACAGCCACAGCTTGGTGAACGCTTCGTCGTAGCGATAGACGCGGCGATCGAGATTGCTGAAGCGGAAGCAGACGCCGAGCACCATCAGCGCCAGCAACCTCAGTACGATACCCGGGCGCGCGCGCGTCGCGCTCATCGGCTGGTCGGCACGCGGCGCAGTCGCCATAGCCGCCCCGGTTCGTGCACCGGTTCCATTTGCCAGCCTGCGTGCGCTTCGAGTGCCGCGCGTAACACGTCGGACGGCGACAAGACAAACACATCGCCATAGCCGTCGGGAATCGCCGGCACCGGCGGCGCCACGTACCACACGCGGAAGTCGGATCGCACGCTGTGACTCAATGAAAGCAACAGACCGGTCGCGTCGGTCAGCAGCAGCGAGTGTGGACTTTGCTCGATGATGCGGGCGACTTCCCGATTGTAGAAGCCGAGCGCCTTGATCCAGCACGTCGTCGCCGTCCAGCTACGCGCACACGACACGACGCCGGCCAGCAGCACCGCGGCGGTGATTCCGGCCCATGCGCGCGCGTGCAGCGCGCGTGTGGCGTCACTCATTCCTGACGCCAACAACTGCGCGAGCGCGAGGTGCACCGCGAAATACGCCGGCATTGCATAGCGCGCGGTGCTCAGACGCGCGCCGCTCGTCACGATATCGGGCACACCGAGCGCGAGCACCGTCGGCGCGCTGAGCGCGACGACGAACCACCACGCCCGGCGCGGACCGTTACGCCACAGCGACCCGAGCGCGAAGACCAGCAGCGCCAGCGCCAACACCGCCGCGAGACCCATCGCGTGCTCGCGATCAACCCGCGCATCGAACACGATGCACGTGAGGTTCAAGATGACCGACTTGGTCCAGACGACGAACCCCGTTTCGCGTCCCACCCACGCCATCATCCCCACCGCGTTGTGGTACCGCACCAGAAGAACCACGAACCATGGCGTCATCGCCAGCGCGCCGATCACCTGTGCGCGCAGGAGCGTCCGCAGTGTGCGGTCACGCCATCCGGCCGAAACGACCGCGAACAACACGTGCCCGATCGCCACCAAGCCGAACAGCAGATGGACATACCAACCCAGGACGAGCGTGCCGGCGTAGACGCGCCACGCCCACGGACTGCCGACGCGCAAGGCACGCAGCAGCGCGGCGCTCGAGAGGAGAATCGCTAGCGCCCACAGACTGTACGCGCGAGCTTCCTGCGCGTAGAGCACCTGCAGCGGTGAAACGGCGAGCAACGCCAGCGCCACGATCGCGGTGCTCCGCCGCTGCGGAAACAACTCGCGGCACAACCACCACAGCGCCGGGAACTGCAGGAAGCTGATCAGGGCCGACAGCGCCCGCAGCGCGCGCACGGAATCGCCGACCGCGTGCGCCCAGATCCAGGCGAGCATCGCATACAACGGCGCGTGGTGCGGTTCGCGCGACGCGACCACCCGCAGCGTGTCGAGCAAGCCTTTGTCCAGATTGACGCGTTGGTAGCGCGCGAGGTCGTTGACCGAGACCGGCCCGCGTGCCGCCAACTCGTCGCTGACTTCCTCCGTGGTGAAGCCGGCGATCCACCGCGAGGTGCCGCCCGCTTCATCGTTCCAATAGACTTTCCGATCGAGGTGCGACAGGCGGAAATACGCGCCCACCGCTAGCGCGAGCAGCAATACGACTCGCAAAGACTTCAACCTCTCGGTCAATGCGTTCGTCATACGCTCGCGTTCGTCATGCGCTACAGCGCCGCCAACGCGGCCACGAACTCGTCGCCATGGGTGTCCCAGCTACAGCGCTCGGCGCGGGCACGAGCCGCGCGCCCCATCTCGCCGCGCAATCGTTCGTCGGTGCGCAGCAGTTCGAGTCGTGCGGCGATCGCCTCGGCGTCACGCACCGGCACCACGAAGCCCTCGATGCCGTCGCGCACTTCCGAACCCGCCGCTGGCGTTGTGATCACGGGAAGACCGCAGGCCATCGCTTCATAGATCACTTTGGGACTGCCTTCATCCAAAGTCGGCAGCACGAACACGTCGGCGCTTTGATAGAGCGCGATCGGGTGCGGAACGTAGCCCGGCATGTGGAAATTCTCCGGCACGCCATCGCGCGTCAGCAACGCACGGATCTGCGGACCGACCGCGCCGACCAACACCAACTCGGCGTCGCGCCATTGCAGGCGGCGCCACGCATCCAACAAGTACGGCACCCCTTTGCCCAAATTGATGGCGCCGACGAACAGTATCCTAAATGGTTGCTGGCCCTGACACGCGGCTGGCACGTAGACACGGGGGTCGGCGCCGCTGCCCGCGAGCGCCACGACCTTTGCGCCGGCGACACCCTGCTGCACGTATGTCGACTTCGCGTACGCGCCGCTCACCAGGATTGCGTCGGCCGTTTCCAACTCCGCCACCTTGCGGCGCAGCCGCACCGCCGGCGGTCGGTACGGAAACCCCCAGCGTGCGTGCTCGGCGGCGAGCACGGCGGTGCTGTGGCGCGGATCGGTGGAGTAGCGCAGCACGGCGGTGCGGAGACCCATCCGCTTGGCGTGCTGTAGCGACTGCAGGCCCCAGGTGTTCCACACGACGAACACGTCAGCCGGCTCCATGCGGCGACTTGCCCAACGATCGAACTGGAGGTTCTGCAGGTGCAACAGTCTCTCGCTGCGATCGTAGGAAGCGAGTTTGCGCAGCGCGCGGTCGCGCAGGCCGAGCGCGCGAATAGCCGCGGCCGGGACATCGGTGGCGCGACTGAAGCCGCACAGCAGCCGTCGCAGCGCCCCGTGTTGGTGCAACGCCCGCGCTTCGTGCAGCGCGTCGGTACCCAAGCCCGAGGCGCCGACGGCGCTGCCGAACGAGTAGATCACTTGCATCGCGGCTGGCGATAGCATGACCGGCGGCGCGGCCGATAGTCGCACGACCGGTGATGCGGACACGTGTCGCCGCCTTTCACATTCGCGGCGAACGACGTAAAGAGCACGCCGGGTTTCGCGCGTGGCTGCACACCGTATTCTTTTCGTCGATCATGCGCCGGCACTCGGCGGCGCCCAAGTCGGGCTCTTGCTGTGCTGCGAGTTGATCGAACGCGCGCAATTCGTCCCGCATCTGGCAACCCAACCGGGCGCGCTGGCAGAGTCCGCGCGCGCCCTGGGCGTGACGGTTCACGAGCTGCCGTTGGTGCAGCTGCGCGGCACCCTGGCCGGCGCGGCGGCGCTGCGGCGTGGCACCGCCGCGGTGATGCGAATCGTCCGCGCGCACGACATCGCGCTGGTCTACAGCAACACGGTGCGCGCGAGCGCGTATGCCGCGCTTGCCGCACGGCTGACGCGGCGGCCGTTGATCTGGCACGTCCACGACATCCTACGTCCCGGCCTGTACGTGCGCGCGATGAGTGCGCTGGCGGCGGCCACGATCGCCGTGTCACAAGCGGCCGCGCGCGTGCTGCCGAACCGGCAACGCGTGCGGGTCATTCCGCAAGGCGTGCGACAAGGCGAGCAGATTGACGAACACGAGCATCGCCAGGCGGCGATACGCCTGCGCGCGGCGTGGGGCGTGCCACCGCAGGCACCGCTGGTGGGTCAGGTCGCGCGCTTGCAACCGTGGAAGGGGCAACGCGACGTCATCGCGGCGGCCGCCGATCTCTTGCGCAATGTTCCCGCGGCCCACTTCGTCCTCGTCGGCGGCGACATCTTCGACGACGCCGCCGCCTACGAACGCGAGTTGCACACGTTGATCGCGCAGTCGGGGTTGCGCGCACAGGTCCACCTCGTCGCCCATCAAGCGGATGTCGCCGCCGTGTTCGCGGCGATCGATGTGCTCGTTCACGCCAGCTTCGAGGAACCGTTCGGGCGTGTCCTCATCGAGGCCGGCGCCGCGGGCGTGCCCGTGGTGGCGTACGGCGGCGGCGGCGTACGCGAGATTCTCGCGCACGAGCATACCGCGCTCATCGTGCCGCCCGGCGATCGGGCAGGACTGGCCGCAGCACTGCACCGAGTGCTCGGCGATCGGGCGCTCGCCACTCGGTTAGGCACGGCCGCACGCTCGGAGGTCGCCGCGCGCTTCGATGTGCGGCGGCTGACGCGCGACGTGGAAGATGTTCTACGCCGTGCGCTGCCGCGCGCCCGGCATTGACTCGGTCAGCGCGGCGATCGGCGTGCCGTCCACATTCGGCAGTGGCACATCGAGCAGCGTCGCAATCGTCGGCGCGAAATCCATCACCGACACCGTCTGCGACGTTTGCCCCGGCCGGATGCCTGGACCGACGGCGAAGAACATTCCTTCGCTGGTGTGGTGGCCCGAGCGTTGGTGCACGAAGGGCACGGTGACGCTGCCGGTCTTCGCTGAGTAGACGGTGGTGAGCGGCGCCGTGCAGTTCCACTCCACCAAGAGATCGGGCAGGTCAATCAGATGCGTCCCGTCATACAGTTCGGCAGTGCGGCGCACGCTCAGCACTGCGGGCTGATCGGTGTCGACGTTGACGAGCGCGCACAGGTCGCGACTGAGCATATCGCAGAAAGCTTCGTACTCCGCGCCCGGCTGAACGCGTCCGTGCGGCTCACGCCCTGCGAGGTTTACGCGCAGGCCGCTCCACACTTCTCCGTTGGGCATGTTGAAACACGCCGCGCGACGATCGAGCGGCGGCCACAGACGATCCACCAGCCACTTCTGCGCGCGCACCAGCCGCACGCGGGCGGGTAGTGGGAGCTGGCGCCAGCCGCGACGCAGGGCCGCCCAGGTTCGCGGCAGTTCGGGAAGAGTCGGCGAGTGTCCGAGGCGATACAGAATCGCGTCCATCAAGTGGGCGCCGTTGTAGTACGGGCCCATCCCGTGGCTGGCGAGCACGATCACCGTCGCGTCGGGCCCGGCCAATGTGAGGTGCTCATTCACCGCGGCATCCAGGGCGCGATAGACATCCCGCAGCGGATCGCCGAGTGCGCGCGCGAGTTCGGCATCGTGTCGCGGATGATGCGGATCGTGGATGTGCCAGCTCTGATGGCCCATGCAGTGGCCTTCGGTGAGCACGGTGAGGAAGAGATCCCATCGCTCACGTTCGAGCAGGTGACGCGAGAGCGCAGTCTTGGTTGCCACCCGGGTGATCAATGCGTCGCGCAGCGCGCGAAAGTCGGCGGCGCTCTGCAAACGTCGATGATCGCACAGTCCGACGGGTTCCAAGCCGAATCGCCGCCGCAACTCGGCGGCCAGCGTCGGCGGCCACGTGCAGAAGCCGGTGTTGGCCGCGTGCGCCATCCAATCGAGCACGTGGACACCATTGAAGTCGTGCGCCAACGGGACGTACGGGATATCGATCACCGCCGAGCGGCGACCGGCGCGGCTGAGGACGTTCCAGAACGCCTCCGCTTGCAGATCGGTGGGCAGGAAGCGGTAGGTGTCGTAGGTGCCGGGGCGGATCTGCCGCTCACCATGGCGCGCGTGCCGCGCCGGCGAAACGCCGGTGGAGAACGATTCCCACACGGCGGTGGTGTGGATGCCGAGCGGCGCGGCCGAGAGGCCCCACGCGCTGGTATCGAGCAGCCGCCGAAACGTGGGCAGCACGCCCGCATCCGCCCACAGTCGGAGAAGATCTTTCTCCACTCCGTCGAGACCGATGAACAGGACGCGCGCGCGACCGGTCATCGCTGGCACCATCGAGCCCGCTGCATGATGGTGAGCCTGTAGCACGGCTATCGCGATCGGGTCGAGAAGACCGGCGCCGCACTTGACACACGTGCGCACGTTCCCTTACCCAAGCACCGTGGCAAACGACGCGGGCTGTCATGCTCAGCGAGTGGACGCCGCGCCAGCGGCGCATCGCTGATGCGCTGCTCGATCATCATTCCGACGTACAACCGCCGCGACTCGCTGCGCCGGTGTCTCGCCGCGGTGACGCGTCAGGATCATCCCGACTTCGAAGTGATCGTGGTCGACGATGCCTCCACCGACGGCACCGGCGACATG
The DNA here is from genome assembly GCA_016178705.1 of Deltaproteobacteria bacterium. Classification (NCBI taxonomy): domain Bacteria; kingdom Pseudomonadati; phylum Myxococcota; class Myxococcia; species Deltaproteobacteria bacterium. The sequence continues at coordinate 391,784 of JACOST010000014.1, forward strand.
GTACAGCGTGAGTTCCCTCACGTCCGCTGCCTGCGTCAGGACATCAACACCGGTTCCACCATCGCACGCAACAATTCCATTTCAATGTGCGGCGGCGACCTGGTGGTATTCACCGACGATGACTGCATCCCGCCGGCACATTGGCTGCGCACGCATGTCGCACACTACGCCGATCCCCGCGTCGGCGTGGTCGGTGGACCGCTGATCACGGCGGCGCCCAGCTTCTGCGACAAGTTCTACGCCGCGCACTATCGCGACGAGTACGAGCGGCTGCAGCGAATCGAGCACCTCGCCGGCTGGGAGCGCTTGGTGACCGGCAACATGAGCGTGCCGCGCGCCGTGTTCGAACGCGTCGGGCTCTTCGACGGCGAATTCCCGCGCGGTGCGGATGCCGACTTGGTGCGCCGCATCTGCCGCGCCGGGTACGTCGTCATTGCCGACCCTGCCGTCGCCGTCGAGCATTTGAAGAGCTACACCCTGCGCTCGTTTCTGTTGGAGCGCTTCGCCAAGGCTTGCGGTTCGATGATGACGGACGTGAAGGAAGGCAGCCTGAGCGTGCGGCGTTTCGTACCGCTACCGAATGTCGTCGGAACCTGGCGGGACTGGCAGAACTTCCGCGCCATGTTCGGCGCACCGTTTGCGGTAAGTCTACCGTTCTGGACGTTGGCGATCGTCACGCGCTGGCTCGAAGTCGCCGGCCGTGGGTACTACTACTGGACGGTCGGCCGCTTCTATCGGGCCGGCAAGTCGTCCTAAACCAACTCGGTCTGATCGGGTGGATTCTGTCGCGGTTCAGCGGCGCGGCGCGCCGCCACACCAGACACGCAGCCGCTCTCCCACGCGCACGTAGCGCACCCACAACCCCGCGGCGACGAACTGCAGCCGCTGCCGGCGCCCGCGCAAGCGCGGATCGCGGTAGGCGGCCGGCACGACGCGAAGCGGCGCGAGACAATCCTTGATCAGATCGATCGCGAAGTCTTGTCCGCGATAGCCGCGCCGGCGTTGTAACGTCAGCTCGCCGCCGGCGACGCGCGCAACCTTGTGACGCAGCTCACGCAGCGACCAACGCGCCGGATGCACGACGACCGCATCGGCGGCGTAGTCGAGACGATAGCCGGCAGCGAAGACCCGCTGCCCAAAATCGACATCGCCGCTGGAGGTCAACCGCGCATCAAAGCCACCTACCTGATCGAACACCGCACGGGTGGTGAAGAGATTGGCGCCGACCGCGAAGTGGCGTTCGGTCACGTTCGCCTGTTGCTGCAGAAAACTGAGGCTGTCGTACAGTTCCGCCATGCTCGGGCGCAGAGGATCACGAAACGCGAACTCGACCGCGCCACCGACCACTCCGTTTCGCTCGTCGCGAAGCAGCGCCGCCACACCGCGCGCGATCCAATCGTCCGCGGGCACGCAGTCAGCGTCGGTGAACGCCAGCACCGCGCCCTGCGCCGCCGCCACCCCCGTATTGCGCGCCGCATACGAACCGGCCCGGCGCTCCATCGTCAGCGCCGCGTGCGGGTATCGGCGCAGCATCGCCGCCAAGCCGCCGCTGACGCCATTGTCCCCATTGTCGACCACGATCACTTCGAAGCGATCGCCGCGATAGCTCTGTCGTTCAAGCGCGATCAGGCACTGCTCCAGGCACTCGGCGTGGCGAAACACGGGCACGATCACCGAGACGAACGGCGACACCATGGTCAGCGACTCGACGCGCTGATGCGGAGTAAACGACTCCAGGGCACCCAGAAGACGTAGCAGATCATAAACTGATCAAAGCTCGGACCGAGCACGACGCGGATGCCGACCTGGATCGCGAACAGGGCGGGAACAACGACCGCGCGAGCCCAGCCGCTCACCACTGCGAGCGGCGCACTCAATTCGCTCAGCACAGTGAGCGCCGCCAACGCTCGACACCACTGCGCGTGCCGCGCCAAGGCCAGGCCCCATGAGACCAGCGGATCGCTGTGCGCTCGATGGTACTGATTCTGTACCAACGTGATGGCGAGATTGTCGGAGAAGATCCACGCCAAACCCGAGGTCCGCAGCTTGGCAACCCCGGAGGCGAAGAAGACCAAACTCATCATCAGCCAGACCAAACGCACAGGCCACCAATACTCTCCACTCGGCACGACGCCATCGCGCTTTGACCACAACCGATCCAGTGACCACGCATCGCCGCAGCGCGCCACCGCCATGATCCCGAGGACGATCAGCAGCAGCGCATCGTAGTGATGAATCTTGCCAAAGTTGTGCGGCAGCCCGAGCAGGTATCCGCCGAGCACGAACGCGGTCGCCGTGCCAACGCGCGTCGCCAGGCCGACGCAGCTCAACGCGAGCGCGACCTTCCATACGGTCTGAAGGACGATGAGAGTACCACTCGACGTCACCCGGAGATTGAGAAATCGAAACGCGACGATCGGGTCCCAAAACACTGGGGACACCGATGCCCACGCGCTGAAATCTTGCGTGCAATAGTAGACGAACGCCGCGCCGAAGAAGCAGACGCGACACATGCCGAGGTTCGCCGGCGACGTGGGGCGGAACCAAAACCGTTGCCAGAGCTGCGCGAGGGGCGTCATCGTCAGCCGGGCGGCGTCGCGCGCACTTCGAGGAGCAATTCCCGCTGCGACGGCTCGGCCAGCGTGGCCGCTAGCGGGTCCAGTTCCCAACGCATCTGATACAAGCGGATCGCCTGTAGCGCCGGACCATCGTGTCGGCCGGCGTCGCGCAATGCGGCATAGCGGGCCAGCACGTCCGCGAGCGCGGTGGGGAGTAGTTGATCGCGTCGCGCGTTACGCAGCAACCGTTCGAGTCCCTCGTGCAAACGCTGCTGATCGAACGGCTGCAAGTACTCAGACGCGTACAACGGCAGCTCGGACGAAGGATCCCCGGCAATGACACCGACAAGTCGCGGAAACCGCATGGACCGCGTGCGCAACTCGGCGTACATCGCGTACGGCGAAAATGGCCACAGCTCGATGTTGAAAGCGAGCGCTAACAGTGCGCCACCGACCACGATCGCGATGATCGCATTGACGAGCCGCAGCCGGGGCGGGCTCATCGCCGGATCGCGCATTGGATCGGACGCAACCAGCCGCGCCACGTGCGCGTCGAGCATCTGCTGCACTCGCGGCCGGCTCACCGTCCAGCTCGTGCCCGCCATCACCAGCAGCGCGCCAAAGACCCTCCACGCAACCTGCGTCCACAGCGCCAGGTAGTGATCGACGTTAAACAGCGCTTGCCCCGAGATGATCCCGCGCAGCATGCGCGGCCCGCGCTCGTGATAGGCGCTCACGATCAACGACGGCACCACGACGAGCGCAAACGAGAGCCACGCGATCGCCACCACCACGGTTGCGATCGTGAACCACCGCAGGCTATCGGATCCCCTCGTCGCGCGACTCTTCGTCATGGTTTGTGCTCTGGACGTAGCAGCGCAGCGATCGGAGAGCCGTCGACGTCCGGCAGGGTCACACCAAGCAGCGCGGCAATGGTCGGCGCGAAGTCCATAGTCGAAACCGAGTGCGCCAACAGCCCTGGGCGTATGAACGGACCGCGCGCGAAGAACAGTCCTTCGGCAACGTGATCGCCGGTCCGCGGCGAAATGGGCGTGCCCTGAACCGTCCCGACGCGGGCAGAGTGCAGCGATCGAATCGGAGCGGTGCGGTCCCACTCGACCAGCAAGTCTGGCAAGCGATCGCGCTGCGGCCCGCGGTAGAGATCGTCGGTGCGCACGACGGCGCGGACCGCCGGTTGCCCGGTGACGGGATTGATCAACGCCAGCAGCTCGCGGGTCAACTCGTCGCAGAACGCGTCGTACTCCGCCCCGCGTTGAACCAAGCCGCGCGGCTCGCGGCCGACGACATTGACTCGAATTCCGCTCACCAAGTCGTTGTTGGGGACTTGGAACGCGCGCCGTGTGCCGTCAAGCACCGTTGCCTCAAGCCATCGATGCACACCGCGGCGCAACGGCGCCAGAGCGCGCCGGACCGACTGCGGCGCGCCCTGCCAACCGCGCCGAATCAGCGGCAGGAACTGCGTCGGAAAAGATTGCCGGGCGCGAATATGAGGCACCGGCTCGAGCCGCCGCAGGACTTCGTCGAGCAAGAGCGTCCCGTCGCAGTGCGTGCTCATGCCATGACTGGTGAGCACCATCACCGTCGCATCGCGATCGATCTGAGCGAGTAGCCGGCCCACTGCCGCATCGAGGGCGCAGTAGATCGTTTCAAGCGGATCGCCCAAAGCCTGCGCAATCGCCGGGTTGTACTGCGGGTGCGTCGGATCGTGCAGGTGCCAGAGCTGATGCCCAGCGCAGTGGGCTTCGCTGAAGACGGTCAGGAACAAGTCCCAGGGTCCTTGTCCGAGCAGATAAGTCGTCAGCGCTAACTTGCCCTCGATGCGGGTCAGCAGCGCGTCGCGCAATCCGCGCGCGCCCGCGGCGTCGCGCGCGTGTAAGTCGCACGAGCCGACGGGCTCGACACCGAAGCGCGCGGTGAGTTCCGGCCCCAACGATCGCGGCCATGTGCGCAGGCCGCCGCCCTCCGCATCGTGCGTACCCCAATCGGTCACGTGGATGCCGTTGAGGGGCGCACCACACGTCGCCTTGGGCACATCGATGATGCCGACTCGTTTTCCCACCCGACTGAGCGCGAGCCAAAACGGCTTCGCCCGGAGATGCGGCGGCGCGAAGCGATACGCGTGGTACGTTCCGGGCCGTAGCTGCTGATAGCAGTAGCGGCCGTGGCGTGCCGGTGATTGGCCGGTGAAGAACGACGGCCAGACGGCCCCGACGAACAGACCACGCGGCGCGGACGTGTGGCCCCACGCCGCGTCACTCAGCAAGCGCTGAAACGTCGGCAGCCGTCCGGCGGCAGCCCAGCGGCGGATGAGTTCGCCATCCGCAGCATCCAGCGCGATGCACACCACCTGTGAGCGATCCGTCATCAGCCACCGTGTTTACTGGCGATGCTCGCAGTCCGCTGCCCGAGGCCTTGCACAAGACATCAAGTCCGTGGGTCCGTCATACCGGCGAAAGCCGGTATCCAGGCTGGGACGTGGAGACGGATCTGGATTCCGGCTTTCGCCGGAATGACGAACGGGGTTCTCGCATAGCCCTTGGAAAACATGCGGCCAGGATCGCCTTCGTTTCTAACCCAGCCGTTGTTCGTGCTCGATCACGCGGGTGATGATCTCGGTCAATCGCGTTACCGGTCGGAACCCGATGAGATCGCGGATGCGCGTAAGATCAGGAATCCGCCGCTGCATGTCTTCGAACTGCTCGTCCCATGCCTGCTCGTAAGGAATGCGCACGATCTCCGAGGCGCTGCCGGTCAGTGCCTTCACGCGGCTCGCCAACTCGCCGATGGTGACCTCCTCGTCGCTGCCGATGTTGAACACGCCGCCGATCGCCTCGCGGCAGTCGATGAGTTGTAGTAGCGCACCGACGACATCGCCGACGTAGCCGAAGCAGCGGCGCTGCGTGCCATCGCCGTACACCGTGATCGGGCGACCCGCCAACGCCTGCCGAACGAACGTCGGCAACACCATGCCGTACTGTCCGGTCTGCCGCGGCCCGGCCGTGTTGAACAGCCGCACAACAATCGCCGGCAAATGCTTCTCGCGCACGTAGGCGAGCGCGAGAAATTCATCGAGGGCTTTGCTGCACGCATACGACCAGCGTCCGGTCTTGGTGTTGCCGAGCACGAGATCGTCGTCTTCACGAAACGGGACACGCGCCCCTTTGCCGTACACTTCCGACGACGAGGTGATGAGTACCGGTGTGCCCGCCGTGCTCGCCAGCTCCAGCACGATCTCGGTTCCCTTCACGTTGGTCTCGATCGTGCGCACGGGGCTCTCGACGATCAAGCGCACCCCAACCGCGGCGGCGAGATGAAACACCGCATCGGCACGCCCGATCAGTTCTGCCAAGCGCGCGCGGTTGAGCACCGAATCGATCACGCACTCGAAATTGGCGTGCTGGTCCAGATGAGCCAGGTTGCGGCGGCTACCGGTCGAGAGATCATCGAGTACCAAGACGCGATGCCCGGCCGTGAGCAACGCATCGGCGAGATGGCTGCCGATGAAGCCGGCACCGCCGGTAATGAGATACGTCTTCACTTCCATGCGCGGCTCACGCTCCGCTCCAAGAGTGCATCCATAGGACACTGTGGCGTCAGGGTCTAGATGGCGACCGTTCGCCCTTCTCCCGTGCGGCGGGATCGAGTAGGGAGCGTGCCAACATGAAGCGGATCTTGGTGGTGCGACCCGACTTCAATCCGCCCGGCGGGGGACGAAGCGTGGCCGCGTGGACCGTGCAAGCGCTCCGCGACGATCACCACGTCGATGTGCTCGCCGCGAAGCCGGTGAATATCGCCGCCATCAATCGTCACTACGGGACCACATTGCGGTCGACCGACATCAGATCGCAGGCGGTCGCGCCACTGATCGGCAACCTGACGCGGCGTTTCGATCTGTGGCAGTACATTCACCTGCTGCGCCACGCGCAGCGCTTGCGCGGCAACTACGATGTGATGATCGGCCTGCAAAACGAGGCGGACTTCGGTGGTCGCGGCATTCAATACATCCACTACCCGCGCTTTCACGATCCGCGCATCAATCCAAACGTGCCAAACGCGCCAAACGTGCCACGGGTGCCACGCGTGAGCGAGCCGGCCGACGGGCCGTCACCTCGTTGGTACCATCGCTCGCCAATCTTCATGCGGTGGTACCTTCGCCTCGCGGGGATAGGATCGGGATTCTCGATGGCGCGCATGCGGGAGAATCTCACCTTCGCAAACTCCGATTGGACCGGACGACTGGTCAAGGCGGCGCATGGCATCGAGCCGACGACGCTGTATCCGCCGGTGGCGGACAGTTTTCCGCGGGTTCCATGGGAGCAGCGCAAGATGGGTTTTGTCTGCGTCGGCCGCATCGCTCCCGTGAAGCGGCTGGAGATGATCGTTGCCATTCTGGCCGCTGTGCGCCAGCGCGGCCACGACGTGCACTTGCACATTGCGGGCGTGCCCGGCAATCAGAACTATTTTCAACTCGTGCAACGCCTGTGCGCGCAGCACAGACCGTGGGTATCCCTCGATCTGGATCTGCCGCGTCCGGCGCTCGCGCAACTCATCGCCACCCATCGCTACGGCATTCACGGGATGGCGCGCGAGCGCTTCGGCATCGCCGTCGCTGAGATGGTGACGGCCGGATGCATCGTGTTTGTCCCCAATAACGGCGGGCAGGTCGAGATCATCGGCGACAGCGCGGAGCTGCGCTATGACACGCCCGACGAAGCCGTGGACAAGATCGACGCCGTGTTGCGCGAACCCGCGCGACAGGACGCGTTTCGCGAGATTCTCGCCGCGCGCAGTGCACGCTTTTCGGCGGCCGAGTTCATGCGGCAGATGCGCGCGGGCGTGGCGCAGTTCACCTGAGATCGCGCCGTCCGTTCAGGACAGACCCGACAGCCGCTTCATCCGCTTCAGCAGCCCTTCGTCCTTGCGGCGTTCGGAAAGAATCTTGGTGATGTACGCACGTTTGAACAGCCAGCGCTGATGGCCGGTGACGAGAACCTCGGACACATACTCCCAGCCTTCGTCTTGCTCGAACGGTTCGATCTCCCGGTGCAACTTGAAAAAATAGTCGGCGAGATCGGGATCGACGCCGAGGCGTTCGAAGGCTGCCGTTAGCGGATGCTTCCCGGGCTTTGGCAGCAGCAGCCCCTCGCCGGCGGCACCGCCTTGGCCCAGCCCTAACGCGCGCTTGCCCATCTGCTCCTTCACCTTGGTCGGCGGACCGAGATGGAACGCGGCGATCGCCTCCTCCGGCGAACCGTGCACCAGAAACCACTTCGTCACATAGCCGCCGGCGATGGTCTCCGTCGGCGGATCCCACTGAAACAAGTCGGCGCGCGTGAGCCCGAGCGCTTGCTCGCAGAAGTCGGCCCAGATCTCCATGTGGTTGCGCGTGAGATAGCCACCCGACTCGGTGGCGAACGCTTGCGCAATCGCGCGCAAGGCGCGTCCCTCGGACAGGCGGGTGAATTGGCCCGCGATGTTGCGCGTGGCGTCCATGTGGATGAAATCCTTTACCAGCTCCTTGGTCGCGTCGATCGACGCGCGGCCGGAGAGCAGCAAGCCGAAGGCCGTCTCGGCAGGGCGCGGCAGCGCGAGGCAGAATTCGCCGAGTTCCGCTTCGAGTTCGTAGTAGCTCTGATCGTCGCCGGTCTTGAACGACGATCCCGGCGGCGGCCACACAAAGTCGGGAAGCGAGTACGTGCCCGCGATCATCTGACTCCAGGCCGTGCGCATGTTCTGATAGATCAGCAACCAGTGCCGCAAGGTGGTGCGCAGGAGTTCCTGCTGTGACGCGTCGGCCGCAAACTCGCTGACGATCTCCCACACCGGTTCACCGACGAAGCCGCGGAAGTCCTCGTACGCGCGCCAGTACGCCACCGCATCCTCGGTGAGCTTGTAGGCGCGCTTGAGGTACTCGGCGATGCCGCGCTGGCACAGCCAGGGGCGTTCGTCGCGCACGACATCGAGCAGCGCCCCTTCCGCGGCGAGCGCGCTGACCACGTAGCCTTCCTCGAAACTGGAGAATTGGAACTGCAGCCGCGTGTAGGTCGCCTGCATAGTTTCCGGACAAGCGTAGTGGGCTTCGAGATCGGCCGGCGTGAGGCCGAACGCCGCGGCGAAGCGCAGGAAGAGTTGCAGCGGCGGCGTGGTCACTTGGTGAAAGCCAGTCTTGCGATTGACGAGCTGGCTCAAGGCGAGGAACAGTCCGCGGCGGCGGCAGCGCGCGATCATCGCCGCGGTGCCCTGCGCGTCCATGCGGATGAATTGGTAGTAGTCCTTGATCCAGCGCTGCATCGCCTCGCGCGAGGCGGTGCCGTACCTTAGCGCTTCGGCGAGCGCCGCATCGATCGGGTAGGCGCGCACCAGCGCCTTCAGCTCATCGATGAACTCCACGACTGGCTTCGCCGGCTCAGGCCGCTCGTGGGCGTAGAGGTCGAGGAACGCGCTCGCGTTTGGTGCCGGTGCAGGTGAGTGCTGTTTAGTTGCGATCGCCATGGTCAGTTCCTCCGGCTCTACCTCACTTGATGCTGGGCGGCTAACACAGGTTCATCGAGTCGAGCAAACCCAAGTGGGCGGCACGCTGGCGCTCTTACGCCGGACTCTCGCGGCTAGTGAGAGTAGCAAGCCAGCGGTCGAACTCGTCTTCACCAACGCGCTGCGGATTCTCCGGATCGAGCGACCAGCGCTGCGAATTGGTTGCGATGTAGTCGCGGATGCGATTCAGCTCGTCGTCGGTGCGGATGACATGTTCGTAGTAGTTGTGTTGCCAGACGAGCGCGCGGGGCGTGGTGCGAGTCGCGTTGATGCGTTTTGTGACCGCAGCTTTGAAGGAGCCCACGATCGCTCCCACCGAACGCGAGATCGGGCCGCTAGCCTTCCGGTGTAGGGGCGACGCATGCGTCGCCCGGCGGTGGGGTGCGGGATCAGGCCAGGAGGGCGACGCATGCGTCGCCCCTACACCGGAAATGGCGAAGATACCGTGCACATGGTTTGGCATCACCACAAAGGCGTCCAACTCCACGTGGTGCGCGTGCTGTGGAATTGCGTCCCAACACTCCTCGACGACGACGCCGTACGCGCTGAGGCCAGTTTGACCGTCAAGGATTTCTCCGAACCAATGCCTTCGCTCGTGAGCGCAGATCGTGATGAAGTACACGCCGGTCTGCGTGTAGTCGTAGTTCGCCAACCGAATCGAACGGCGCCGCGCAACGTCGGGCGATGCGACGATCGGCACCGCCCCCCGTTTCGCTTTCAATGGCACGACGCGCTTGGCGATCCGTCCAGCCGCCAACGCGGCTAGCGCCGCGCGTTGCGGCTTCGAGGTGCCACCCAGCGGCACGTCGCTGCGCTCGATGAACAGGTAGCGCTCGGGCCACTTGTAATGCGACAGCGCCTCGCGAGCGAGCGCACGCAGATCGGTTTCGCTCGCCGCTGCGCCGGGCTTCGACACAATCATCGCGACAACGTCGTGCTCCAATCCGTCTATCGGCAGGCCGACCACGTACACCGCCTCGACGGCAGGATGCGCGCTCAACACGTTTTCGACCTCGACGGGTGACACATTGATGCCCTTGACGCGAAGCAAGTCTTTGCTGCGACCAATGAAGTGCAGCGTGCCGTTGCCATCGATGCGCCCGAGATCACCGGTGAGGAACCAACCGTCCGGATCGAGCCCGGTACCCGCGGGTTGTTTGTAGTAGCCGCTGAACAGGCCCGGACCACGCACCGCGATCTCGCCGGCCGCATCATCTGAAGAACTCTGGCCGCCAATGATGCGAAGCTCAACACCCGGCAGAGCTGCGCCGAGTTGCGTCTGGCGCTCCGCAGCCGCGTCTTGCCAACTCAGTGCGGTAACGTAGCCGGCCATCTCGGTCATGCCGTAGCCGGTGATGAAGCGCGCATCGGCAGCGAGATGCCCGGCGAACCACTCGACCCGACCGCCGCCGCGACGCACCTGACTCAGCAGGGACGGCGCGCAGTCACCGTGCGCCAGCAACTGGCCGACCTGCGGCGGGCGCAGGTGGAGCGCGCTCGGCCGGTGTTGCTGCAACGCGGCGATCAGACCATCAACGGTGTACGTTTCCATCACGATCAGCGCGCAGCCGGTTGCCAACGTCGGCAGTGCGCGAATCGCCAGGCCGGCGACCCAGAACAGCGGCAAGGTCGACAGCAGCGCATCGTCGCGCGTCAACCCGGTGCGCTCCGCGGTTGGCAGCACGGTGGCGAGCAGCGCGCGATGACTCAGCATGACGCCCTTGGGCTGCCCGGTTGTCCCCGAAGTGTAGAGGATGCATGCGACGGACTCAGAGTCGATCTCTCCTTGTAGGGGCGACGCATGCGTCGCCCTCGCCTCATCGATGCGCAGCACCGCGCGCAAGCGGGGCAGCGGTGGCAACGACCGCAGCATCGCCAGATAGTCGTGCGAGCGCAGTTGCGGCTGCACGACCAGCAGATCGACATCGGCGTGATCGAGAATCGTCTCAAGTTCGCGCGCGGTAACGAACGTCGAGATCGGCACCAACGTCGCCCCGGCACGCCAGACGCCGAACGCGACCGCGAGCCAGTCGGGGCTGTTGCCGGCGAGCAATCCAATATGCGCGCCGCGTCCGCAACCCGCCGCCGCGAACGCCGCGGCCCAGGCGTCGGTGGCGCGATCCAAGGCGGCGAAGCTGAGCGTGCCGTGCTCGCCTACCACTGCCGCACGTTCGCCGTGCTCGGCGGACAAGCGATGCAACAGCGCGCTGAGATTCTTCGCCTGCGGCTCAGAATGACTCGGCGGCGACATTCCCTCGTGACCTGTTCGTTCCACGTATTCCGCTTGCTCCGCGCCACCGACCTTTTGTATGTTAACGTCCGTTAGTTCAAGCACCGGCTCCCAGGAGGTTTCTCGATGACTCACGCGCTTCCGTCTTCCGTTGTCGATGCCGATGGGCATGTTCTCGAGCATCCCGATGGCATGCTGCGCTTCGCGCCGGCCAAATTTCGTGATCGCATTTGGCATATCGAGGTGCGCGCGGATGGCAGCGAGTGGCTGCACTTCAACGGCCACACGCGCGCCGCCGGCGGCCTCGCGCTCGCCGGCACGGCCGGCATGAGTATGGAAGACCGCAACCGCGCGCTGACCGGCAAGATGAAGTACAGCGAAGTACGTCCGGGGGCGTTTGCACCGGCGCCGCGCCTCCCCGACCTCGATCGCGACGGCATTACGCAATCGGTGCTGTACCCCACCCTGCTGCTGAGTCTGCCGTCGTTGCCGGACACGGAGTTCGCGGAGGTCCAGGCCAACGCTTACAACGAATGGCTGACCGAATTCTGCGCCTACGCACCGCAGCGGTTCTTCGGCGTCGCCGTGGTGCCGACCCAGGACATGGAACGGGCCGTCCGCACCATTCGGCGCGCGAAGGAGTTGGGGCATGTGGGCGTGTTCATCCGCCCGAACCCTGCCATTGATGGCCGCAAGCTCAACGATCCGCTCTACGATCCGTTGTGGCAGACCTGCCAAGAGTTGCAGATGCCGGTCGGCCTGCACCCGTTCCTCGCGCCGGATATGCCGGGCGCCTGCCGCGCGCTTGGCTACGCGGAGATGCGCGCCAAGGGCGTCGACTACGGCAAGAGCGGCAGCGCCGATCCGGTGCGCAACCTCGGCAACATCTTCTTCAGTCAGGCGCTCGCCAATCCGTTCGACATGATGGAGTGCGTCGCGCTGTTCTGCGCCGGCGGCATCCTCGAACGTTTTCCGCAGCTCACCGTGTTGTTCCTCGAGGCCAACGGCGGCTGGATCGTCTCGCTGCTCGAACGACTCGACCATCACTTCGAAATTTTCCGCTGGGACGTGCCGTGGCTGAAGATGAAGCCGTCGGAGTACTTCCGTCGCCAGTGCTACATTTCGTTTGATCCGGATGAAACGACGCTGCGCTTCACCGCCGAGCATCCGCTCGTCGGCGCGGAGCGCATCATCTGGGCGAGCGACTATCCGCACCCCGACGCGAAGTTTCCCGGCGTGGTCGACGAACTGCAGCAAGCCACGGCGGGCCTGACATCGACGCAGCGCGCGCAGATCTTCGGTCTCAACGCGCGCGCCCTGTACCACCTGCCAGGGTAGCGCGCGCTGATCCGCAGTGGCATCGGCCGCAACGGTGCATGCGCATCGGCGCGCACGCGACTGATTCTCCAATTCTTCGCTTGCATCGCCTCGGTGCGAACGGTAAAGCCTGGGCTCTCGCAGCCTCCCCTCGTTTCATGTCGAATCCGAAGCCGAATAGCGCGAAGCCGAAGAGCGAACACGTTCCCTTCGGAATCAAGCTGGCGTATGGCGCGCCCAACTTCGCCGGCGCCGCGATGCTGATTCCGATCCTCATCCACATGCCGAAGTTCTACGCCGATGTGGTGCTGGTGCCGCTCGGTTCGCTTGCCATCGCGATTGCCATCGCCCGCGCGCTCGATGCGCTGAGTGACCCGCTCTTCGGTTGGCTCTCCGATCGCAGCCAGACCCGCTTCGGTCGCCGCCGCCCGTACATGGCAATCATGGCGCCGCTATGCGCGGTCGCGTTCTGGTTGCTCTTCACGCCGCCCGAGACCCTGACGAAAAACTCCGCGGCGTTGTGGTTTGGGGTCACGTTCATCCTCTACTCGGTGTTCCACACCGCGTACGCGCTGCCACACTACGCGTTGGGCCCCGAATTGACGCTCGACTACCACGAGCGCTCGCGGCTCTTCGGCGTGCGCGAGGGCTTTACCATCCTCGGCACGATCATCGCGTCGGTAGCGCCCGGCATCTTGATTGCCCGCGGCATGAGCGAGCGGCACGCGTTCGGCCTGCTCGGTGTCGTATTCGCCGTCTTGCTGGTGGTGCTGGTTGGCATTCTGGTCGTCACCGTGCGCGAGCGGCCCGACTTCACCGCCCGCGAACCGAATCCGTTCGTGCCAGGTGTTCGACGGGCACTGCGCAATCGCCCCTTTCGCATTCTCTTGCTCACCTACGTGGTCGGCAGCATCACCGGCGCGATCCCGGGGACGCTCATGCCGTTTTTCAACGCTTACGTGATTCGGCCGGCCAATCCGGAGCGGTGGTTGGCGATCTTTCTTGCGGCATACTTCTTCACCGGCTTTCTCTGCTTACCGCTGTGGGTGATGTTGGCGCGCAAGTTCGGCAAGCGCGCGACCTGGCTGGCCAGCTTCGTGATGGGGACCACCGGTGGCGCGGCGATGTTCTTCCTCGGCGAAGGCGACACCATCCCGCTGCTGATTCTGATCTCGTGGTCGGGCTCGAGCTTCGGCGCGGGTCTCTTTCTCGGCCCCGCGATTCAGGCCGACGTGATCGACTACGACGAACTGCACACCGGCAAGCGGCGCGAAGCGCAGTACTCGGCCTTCTGGGCGATGCTGCCAAAATTCGTCGCCATCCCGAGCGCGGCGATTCCAATCGCGGTGCTCGGGTCGATCGGCTACGTGCCGAACGCGGTGCAAACGCCAGTCGTGGTGTTCGCGATCAAAGCGATCTTCGCGCTGACGCCGGCCGCGTGCTCCGTGCTGGCGTTCTTCATCGCGTGGCGCTTCCCGATCGACGAGAAGATGCACCGGGCGATTCTCGACGGCATCGCCAAGCACGCGCAGGGCGAGACCATCAACGATCCGCTCACCGGACAGAAATTGCCGCCGCCGCGCGGACGGGTGGTCGACGAAGACACGGGCTGGTTCCTCGACCACTTCTCGCCGCGCGAGTTGCACCGCTTCCTCGATCGCGGCCAGCGCGGCATCGTGTTCGACGCGTGGCGCGCCGCGCTCGGCGCGATCGTCATCTGTCTAGTCGCGCTCGCGCTGGTGGCCACGCAAATGACCAACCTCGACCGCGACCCCGGACCGGTGCCGACACTCGCCGTCGTCTCCGCTGGCTTTGCCTTCGCCGTGTTCGTCTTTCATCTGATGCGCGTGCAACCAGCGCGGCGACTGGCCGCCGGCGCGGTCCCGGCCGACATCGTTCGCGCCCATCTCAACGGGCATTGATCCGGCCTTCTCTGCGGAGATTCTTGCAAGCCGGGCCTCGGCCGTGCCAGACTAGTGGCCGATACGCGGCAAGGAGGATACCCATGGGATTCCATCATACGGCGTTCGCCACGCGTGATTTGCACGCCACCCACAAATTCTACACCGAAGCCATGGGCTTCGAACTCGTAAAGGTCGCGATCGGCGCCACCGATGCCGGCGGCTGGGCCAAGCATCTCTTCTATGAGACCGGCAAAGACGAGTACATCGCATTCTGGGATCTGCACGATGACACTTTGAAAGACTGGAGCCCGGCGATCTCGACGGGGCAGAATCTCCCGATCTGGGTGAATCATCTCGCCTTCCGCGCGACAGACCTCGGCGACATCGAAGCGCGCAAGCAGCGCTGGCTCGCGCACGGTCACACGGTGAGCGAGATCGATCACGGTTGGTGTACGTCGATCTACGCGGTCGATCCCAATGGCATCTTGGTCGAGTTCTGCACCACCACGCAGGCAATGACGGCGCAGGATCGTGAGGAAGCGCAGCGCTTGCTGAAGGACCCGCACCCGCCACTCGACGCGCCGCCGCCGGTCAAGATGTTCCATCCGCCCGCACCCGGCGCGGCGGCAGCCGGCTAACGCGCGCAAAGCAAACGAAGACGTTTCCCCGAGTAGCCGGCTCGAGTAGAAGCCGCAGGCTTCGTATCGAGGGCCAGCGTATCGAGGGGCTCTCTCCTATGCCCCGGCTCGCGCGAGCAGTTCGAAGGCATCCGCACGCAAGTACTGCTGGCGAATCTGTTCCGAAAGGAACTCTTCGCTCACCACGCCACAGTTGATGCATTCGCGCAGAAGCTGAAAGAAGAGCCTCTCCTGCCGTGGATCGGGATGTGGTTGGTAAACTTGCGGCGGGGCCGCGGGCGGGTTGATGAGTCGCCTCGCCAAAGCGCGCAACCGCACTCGCATGGCCGGCCGCCGCAGCCGCTGCGCGCCAATCCAGTCGAGCCCGTAGTCGATCGGCAACCCCGTTTTCCACGGCTGCGTTGACCGCTCGGTGTTGTGCAGAAGTTTGGTGGATGCCGTGAGCGTATCGAAGTGATTCCACTCCTCCGCCAACGCCCCGATGCTATCGGGCGGCTCGTGCATGAGAAACAGCCACGGATACGGATCCATCTCGCGGCGGAAGATCGCATCGATCCGTTCGTCCCAGCGCCAATGGGTCAGCTGGCCGCAATCCAACAGCATCACGCTCGAGGCGTAGTGCCAGCGGGCGCCGCCGTAGTGGCCGGGTCTGGTGCGGCAGACGATGGCTTTGCCGCACATATCGGACACCAGCAGCTCGGCCACATCGCCAAGGGCAAATGCGTCCGGATCGAGCACCAACGCGCGGCCGTGGAAACCGAGAATCTGCGGAACCATCATGCGCAGCAGACTGTGCGACTGCGCGTCGCGGTTGCGCCACGTCAACAGATGTCCATCGGCAACGAATCGCTCGCCCTCGCGGCGGTGGAGATGCGGCGTGTCTTCCAAACGCAGCAGCCGCACCTCGAACGATTCGGGATGACGCGATTGCGAGGTCAGCGAGTACGCGCCCACCGTGGCGGCGACGAGTTGGGGGGCGTTGGTGTGGATGAAGATGATCGGCTTCACGCGATCTCCGTACTGCAACTGCGGTGGATCATCAGGGGTCTGACAGCGTGACCGCGCGGTGAACAGATCGGCAGTACGTCAAGGGTGCTCGGCATCGCTGTCGACGCCGGCCACCCGTTTGCCCGGCCACCGATCGGCCGATAGCGCCGCGTCCATCGCCACAGATCGGATCGAAGGTCGAGAGGTGCCGCGATCATCGACGCGCGCTCTAGCACGGCACGCCGGCACGCGTCACTCGATCGCGAAGCTGGACCCTGCGGCTTGTACGAGTACCTGCAAAGGCGCTACGAGAAGTTGATGCTCACGCGCAGCGCGATCATTCTCGCCGCCGGGCTCGGCGCGCGGCTGCGCAGCATTCATGCGGATCAGCCCAAGGGCTTCATCGAGATCGGCGGCCAGAGCCTGATTGAGCGCTCGGTGAGGCTCCTGCGCAGGTGCGGTGTCGACCGCATCGTCATCGTCGCTGGATTTCAGGCCGAGGCCTACCATCGCTTCGCTGCCGGCCGCGGTATCCAGGTCGTCGAGAACTCGGCGTATGCGACCACCGGCACGATGGCCTCGCTGGCGCTCGCGCTCGATTCAATCGATGGGGACTTTCTCTTGCTCGAAAGCGATCTGTTCTACGAGCCGCGCGCGCTTGATGCGCTGCTCGCGCATCCCGCTCCCGACGTCATCTTGGCGTCCGGGTTCACGCAGGCGACCGACGAGGTCTGGGTCGATGCCGTTGACGGCACGCTGCACGGCGTCTCCAAAATTCGGTCCGAACTCAACTCGGTCATCGGCGAGTTCGTCTGCATCGCTCGCATCTCGCAGCCGCTCGCCGCACTCATGCGCAACGCGTTCGAAACTTTCGTTGCCACCCACGAGCACGGCCGCTTGGAATACGACACGACGCTGGTACCCCTCCTTCACCACCGCCCGGTTAAAGTCTGCCTGGTCCCTGATCTACTCTGGGGCGAGATCGACGACGAGTTCCAATACCGCCGCGTCCGCGACCACGTCTGGCCCGCGACGTTGGCGGCGAAGCGATAAGACGTGCAGCCGCGCGACCAGCCCGCCCATCCTCCGTTGCCGTGTGACACCCAAACGTAGTACGGGAAAGCATCGACACGGAGGCACCATGCACGAACTGCTCGGGCAGACGCTGATCGAACTGACCACCACGCTGCGCGCGCGCAAAGCATCGCCGGTTGAGCTGATGCAGGCGGTGCTCGCCCGCATCGATGCGACCAACAAGGATCTCAACGCTGTCGTCGTCATGCGCGATCGTGACGCGCTGCTGCGCGACGCCAAGGCCGCCGAGGAGCGCGTCGCGCGCGGCGAAGCGCGGCCGCTCGAAGGCATCCCGCTCGGCGTCAAAGACCTCGAAGACGCCGCCGGTCTGGTCACGTCGATGGGCTCGCTGCCGTATCGCGACAACCTCGCGAAGCACGACTCGACTCAGGTCGCGCGACTGAAGGCCGCGGGAGCCATCGTCGTCGGCAAGACCAACGCGCCCGAGTTCGGCTACACCGCCATCACCAAGAACCTCGTCTACGGTGTCACGCGCTCGCCGTGGAATTTGGAACGCACACCTGGCGGCTCCAGCGGCGGCTCCGCCGCGGCGATGGCGGCCAACGTGCTTCCGTTGGTAACTTCGAGCGACGGTGGCGGCTCGATCCGCATCCCCGCCAGCTTCACCGGCTGCTTCGGGTTGAAGACTTCCTTCGGCCGCATTCCGATGGGGCCGTTCCCCGAGTGGCGCTATCAAGACACGTCGGTGTTTGGTCCGACGACTAAGACCGTCGAAGATGGCGCGCTGTTCATGGACCAAGTCGTCGGCGCGTCAGCGTGCGATCCGAACAGCTTGCCGCATCCCGGGATCTCCTACCTCGACACCGTGCGCCAGCCGTTGCCGAAGAAACTCCGCATCGCCTACTCGCCCGACCTGAGCTACGCGGTCGTGCAGTCCGACGTTGCCGCCGCCGTCGAGGCGAACGTGAAAGTGTTCGAGCAACTCGGTCACCGCGTCGAACAAATCAAAGGTGGCCCACCGCAGCTCGGACGCGAGTGGGGACTGCTGGGTACCTTCGAGGCCGCCTCTCACTTGCATCACCTCTTGCCGGAGCAGGAAGACAAGTTCGGGCGCACGTTTCTCGCCGGCGTGAAGATGGGCTGGCAGATGACACCGGAAGTCTGGGGCAAGGCAGCGCAGTTGCGCATGCAGCTCAACAACTGGTGCGCCAAGATCTTCGATCACTTCGATCTGCTGGTAACCCCCACTGTCCCGTACGATGCCCCGCCGGCGGCCGGGCCGTTCCCCAACGAGACTGAAGGGCGCAAACAGATCCTCGCCGGGGTCGCCGCATTCACCATTCCGTTCAACCTGTCGTGGCATCCCGCCGCCACCGTACGCGTCGGCGTGTCGCGTACTAAGCTGCCGATGGGCATGCAGATCGTCGGTCCGCGCCACCGCGATGATCTCGTGCTGCAAGCCGCGCGCGCCTTCGAGCGCGAGCGCCCCTGGCATCCGCAGTGGCCAACGACGTGGTAGGAGCAAAGTCAATTTGCGAGCGATCTTCGTTCCTGGTGGAGGCAGCCGTCCCTGGCTGCCCTAGGGCCCGCAAAGCGACTCAGCATTCGTGAAGCAAGCGTAGGGTCCGCAGCGCGGACGATCCTAACGCACCGCAACCGCGCGACGGCGGCGCGGCAGAATCGCTGCATCAAACTGCCGGCTCGCATCGAGGCCGAAGATTCGCTCGCCGCACTTCGCGCAACGTTCGTGCGCAACGGCTTCGAACGTATGCCCTCGCCCGTTGACCCGAAGCGTCACGTTCTCGGTCACCGCGCGCACTTGGTGTGCGCCGCATGTCGGGCACGCTCCGCGCCCTCTACTCTGCGAGCTTCGAGGAGATGAAGACATAGAACACCTCTGTACCACTTTTGCGGCGGATGGTACCCTTCGTGTAGACCCACGTGCCATCGTACGTTGGACTCTCGATAACGTAGAGTCGTTCGCTTGGTGCCCAACGACGTGGCGAGCGTGAGCGAATGGCCTTCTTGATCGCACTCGCATTCAGAATCGACTCCAGCACATCCTCGACGCTGAGACCATCGCGCAGACGTTCCGCCTCAGCCTTGGCTGTAAACTCCACGCGACCGGCTACCACCAAGCGCTTGATGCGGACTAGTATGTCCACGCTCTCATCCTAGCCCGAACGTCACCGCGCGGGAAGCTGCGAGCATCCGGAATGCGAGACGGACGGCGGACGCATTTTTGGAGGGCGAAGCAATGTGTTAACAATGCCGGCATGCCTCGAACACCTTCGTGCCCGGAGAGCTGGGCCACTCGCATGCAGGTCGGGACGCAATCATGAAGCGTGTTGCGGTGATCGAAGGCGACGGTGCCGCGCCCGAGGCGGTGCGGCCCAGTCTCACCCTGATCGACAAACTTGGGATCGACCTCGAATGGGTCTACCCGCCAGTCGGCGATACCGGCATGGCGGCGCACGGTTCGGCGTTTCCGCCCGCGGCGCGGGCGATCATCGACACTGCCGACGCCACGCTCTTCGGCGCCACCAGCGGGGCGAGCGCGGCGGCGCTGTTCTATCTGCGTTGGGGTAAACAGACGTACGCCAACGTGCGGCCGATCCGCTACTGCGTCGGCTTCGAGAGTCCGTTGGCGCGGCCGGCGGGGATCGACTTCGTCATCGTGCGCGAGAATCTCGAAGACCTCTACGTCGGCGTCGAGGGCGACGTGACGGATCTCGCGCCGCTGAAGCTGCAGAGCGTCACCTCACGCCGCGCGGTGACCGAGATGGCCCCAGGGGCGTTCGCGCTGAAAGTCATCACCGAGCGCGGCAGCGAGCGAGTGGCGCGTTTCGCCTGCGAGCTGGCGCGGCGGCGCAAGAGCCTCGGCCGTCCCGGCCGCGTCACCTGCGCCACCAAGCACAACATGCTGCCGCGCAGCGACGGCTTGTTTCGCGCCGTGGCTGAACGCGTCGCCAAGCAGTATCCCGACATCGAGTTCGAGAGCTACATCGTCGACGACTTCGCGCGCCGGCTGGTGGCCGAGCCGACCGCGCTCGATGTGGTGCTGCTGCCGAATCTGTACGGCGACGTGCTGTCCGACGCCGCGGCCGGCCTGATCGGCGGCCTCGGCCTGGCGCCGAGCGCTTGCTACGGGGATACATACGCCTACTTCGAGCCGGCGCACGGCACCGCTCCCGACCTCGCCGGCCAGAACGCGATCAATCCGACCGCGACACTGCTGTCGGCATCGATGATGCTCGGCTACCTGGGCTACGGCGACGCCGCGCGCCGCTTGATAGTGGCGATCGAACAACTCTATGCCGAGCGACAGATCCGGACGCGCGATCAAGGCGGCACCGCCACCACCACCGAGTTCTGCGACGCACTGGCGGAGAAGTTGGTGCACTGAAGCGGCGCCCGCAGAGGCTTCCGTCAACACGGCGCTTCTGCCAAGCTGGCGCGCACCACTGACTGAAGGAGATGTCCATGCAAGAGGTCTACATCATCGAAGCCGCGCGCAGCGCGATCGGGAAACGCAAGGGCGGATTCGCTGGGTTGCATCCGGCGGACTTACTCGGTGCCGTGCAGCGCGCTTGTGTCGAACGCGCCAAGATCGATCCCAAAGAAGTCGGCCAACTCGTCGGTGGCTGTGTGTCGCAAGTCGGCGAGCAGTCGTTCAATATCGCGCGCGTCGCCTGGCTGTCGCAAGGTTTCCCGATGGAGATCGCCGCCACCACCGTCGACAGTCAGTGCGGATCGAGCCAGCAGGCGACTAGCCTCGCCGCCGGGATGATCGGCGCCGGCATCGAAGACGTCGTGCTCGCCTGCGGCGTTGAGATGATGACCCGCGTGCCGCTCGGCTCCAACATGACCAAAGGCGGATCGCCGCTGCCGCCGAGCTACGCGACGCACTACGCGTACGCGTCGCAGTTCAAAGGCGCCGAGATGATCGCCAAGGAGTACGGCATCACCCGAGAAGACACCGACCGCTTCGGCCTGCGCAGCCAGACGCTCGCCAATCAGGCGTGGATGGAAGGGCGGTTCGATCGCGAGATCGCGCCGATCGAAGCGCCCGTGCTCGACGAGAGCGGCAACCCGACCGGCGAGACGCGCGTGGTCAAGCGCGACGAAGGCTTGCGCCAAACCTCGATGGAGAAGTTGGCGGCGCTGAATGCGGTCGAGGCCGGCGGTATTCACACGGCGGGCACGTCGTCGCAAGTCTCCGACGGCGCCGCCGCGGTATTGTTGGCATCGCCCGCGGCGGCGAAGCGGCTCGGACTCAAACCACGCGCGCGCATCCTGACCACGACGCTGGTTGGCGTCGATCCGGTCACCATGTTGAAGGGACCGATCCCGGCGACGCGCAAAGTGTTGAAGCAGACAGGATTGTCGATGCACGACATCGATACGTTCGAAGTGAACGAAGCGTTCGCCTCGGTCGTGCTGGCGTGGATGAAGGAGGTCGAGCCGAATCCGGAGCGCGTGAACCCGAGCGGCGGCGCGATCGCGCTCGGCCATCCCACCGGCAGCACCGGCGCGCGGCTGATCACCACCGCCTTGCACGAACTGGAACGCACTAATCGACGCTACGCGCTGATCGCGATGTGCTGCGGCGGCGGTTTGGGAACGGGTACGATCATCGAGCGAATGTAGTCCGTCTGACGGGCGCACAGCCGTGCGCCCCTACAGCGACGGCGCCGATACCGTAGGGGCGCACGGCTGTGCGCCCTTTTCCCCGATCACCGATTGCAACGCCGCCTCATTCCTTTCGCTCGCTCTGCAACAGACTGCTGACCCACTGCGTCGCCTGCGTGCCCCAGTGGATTACCGAGTCGGCAACGCCGGGCATCAATGCGGCCAGTTTCTCCAACGTCGCCGCGCCCGGCGGCACGGAAACTTCCACCAAGCGGAAGCGCGCGGCGGCAAAAATCGCCCACACCACCCATGCCGGCGGCATGTTGAGGGCAGTCGGCCACATGTTACTGAGTTGCGCGTCCTCAGCGAAACCGTGCGCCATCGGCGTGTCGATGACTCCGGGCATCACGAGAGCGACATGCACGTTGCTGCCGCGCAGTTCGGTCCGTAACGCCTCGGTGAGCCCGACCAGCGCGAACTTGCTCGCGCAGTAGCCGCCCAGCGGTGTCACGCCGCGGCGGCCGGCGAGCGAAGCGACATTGACGATGCAACCGTCGCCTTGGCGCTGCATCACCTTCACCGCCTCCTGCATCACGGCGAGTGCGCCGAAGAGATTTACCTTCAGCATCGCGGCGAGATCCGCCGCTTTCAAATCCACCACCGGCGACGCGATCAACACTCCCGCGTTGTTGACGACGACATCGATGCGCTTGAAGCGCCCCAGTACGGTCTTGATGCACGCACGCACAGCGCTGGGCTTGGTAACGTCGGCCGGCGCTACGAGCGCCTTGCCGCCTCTAGCAACGATCGCGCGCTGGACTTCCTCGAGCGCCTCGCGCCGCCGCGCCACCAGCGCCACGTGCGCACCGCCGGCGCCAAACGCCAACGCGGTCTCGCGCCCGATCCCACTCGACGCACCCGTCACCAGCACTACCTTGTCGCGGAAGTCGTCGAACATCGCCATATGGTTTCCCTTCGTGTGGTGACCATCGCTCAGAGCGCGGTCGCGGGTCAACCGCGTCTCTTTCCGCGAAGACGCGGGCGGGCCGCCCGCGCTATCCGGATTCGTTTGAATTCCACATCCGCGGTAGGGCGGGCGGCCCGCCCGCCTCCTTCTTTCGATGACGGCACCTGAGTGCTCGATGACGCTTGCGCCGTCGCAATCGAATCGCCATGCTGCCGCCAGCGTCGGACTCGGCAATGGCAGCACTCAAAGAGCGCAAGACCAGCAACACCCTCACGCGCGGGCGCGCCAAGCGTGTGCTCAAGGTCGGCGAAATGGCGACCTCGGTTGGCTCGTCATACATGCTCGAAGCGCTCAAGTGGCCGTTCCGTTCGGCCGACAAGCGGCAGCAAGGCATGCTCGATACGCACATCAAAAGCGCGGTCAAGGTCGTCGAGGGTTCCAAGGAACTCAAGGGCGCGTTCATGAAGCTGGTGCAGATGTTGTCGATGCGCGACGACATCCTGCCGCCGCAAGCGCTCGAAGTGTTGTCGGTGGTGCAGTCGCGCGTGCCGCCGATGGACTACGCGCTGATTCGCGAGCAGGTGAAGCGCGAACTGGGAAGGCCGCCGGAGAAAGTGTTCGCGCACTTCGAGGAGCAGGCGTTCGCCGCCGCGTCGCTGGGGCAGGTGCACGCCGCGCGCTTGCCCAACGGCGAAGATGTCGTGGTCAAGGTGCAGTACCCCGGCGTCGAGGCGACCGTGAACGAGGATCTGCAGAACATCAAGGCGCTGCTCAAGACCTTCGCGCTGCTCGGCCGCGATGTCATGCGCCAGAAGATCGATCCCTCTGAAGTCTACCAGGAACTCGAAGAGCGGCTGCACGAGGAACTCGACTACATCAACGAAGCGAAGAACATCGCGCTGTTCCAGCGGATGTTCCGCGACGACGATGAGATCATCATCCCGCAGGTCTATCCCGACTTCTCGTCGCGACGCGTGCTGACGATGAGCCGCATCGAAGGCTACCCATTTGCCGACATCCTCGGTCCCGGCGTCGAACAATCGCTCAAGGATTGGGTGGCGCTGAAATACTTCCGCACCATGTGGCGGCAGGTGTTCGAGTTCGGCATGCTGCACACCGATCCGCACCCGGGCAACTACCTCGTCACCTTCCATCCGAAGCTGGCAATCCTCGACTTCGGCTCGATCCGCATCTTTCCTGAACCGATCCGCAAGGGTTATCACGACCTGGCGCGCGCGATTCTCGCCCGCGACGAAGCCGCCATGGCGAACTGCTTCGTGCGCCTCGGCTTCCTCGATAAGGGCGACGACCCCAAGCCGATGGTGCGCATCATGTACATCGTCTTCGAGCCGGTGATGATCGATCGCCCGTACGATCCGCGGACCTTCAACTCCGTCGAGAAGGGCATGGAGATCGCCAGCATCGGTTTCGAAGCGCGCATCTTCAAAGCCCCGGGCCATCGCGTCTTCCTTGATCGCGCCTTGATGGGCCTCGACGCCTACTTGAAACAGTTCGGCACTGTCACCAACTGGCACCGCGAGTTCAAGGGGTGTGTCGACCGCGTCAAAGAGTAGCCAATGCGGAATGTGGAATTCGGAATGCGGAATAGAGGAGTGAGCCGACATGAGCCAAAGCCGTGAGCCTGATCATTCCGCACTCCGCACTCCGCATTCCGAATTGGAGTGGTGGCGTACCGCCGTCTTCTACGAGATCTACGTCCGCAGCTTTCAGGATAGCAACGGCGACGGCATTGGCGACCTCGCTGGTATCACGCAGCGGCTCGACTATCTCAACGACGGCACGCCGCACTCGCTCGGCGTCGACGCGTTGTGGCTGACGCCGATCAACCCATCGCCGATGTTCGACTTCGGCTACGACGTCAGCGACTACTGCGCCGTCGATCCGGTGTTCGGCACGCTCGGCGATCTCGACACGCTGATCGCGGCAGCGCACCAGCGCAACATTCGCGTCATCCTCGACCTCGTTCCCAACCACACCTCGCACTTGCATGCCTGGTTCCGCGAGTCGCGTAGCTCGCGCACCAACCCGAAGCGCGAGTGGTACATCTGGCGCGATGCGGCGCCCGACGGCGGGCCGCCGAACAACTGGGTCAGCGTGTTCGGCGGACCGGCGTGGGAACTCGACGAGACCACCGGGCAATATTACCTGCACTCGTTCCTCGTCGAGCAGCCGGATCTCAACTATCGCAACCCGGCGGTACGTGACGCCATCGAGAACGTCATCAAATTCTGGCTCGATCGCGGCGTCGACGGGTTTCGCGTCGACGTGATTCACAAGATGGTGAAGGATGCGACGCTGCGCTCGAATCCGAAGCCTGAGCCGGATCAAGAGCATCCGATCATTCACTACGGCGGCCAGGTGCACCGGTACGACGAGGATCAACCCGAGGTGCACGACATCATTCAGAGCTGGCGCCGCATCCTCGACCGCTACGGCCACCGCGCGATGGTCGGCGAGGTGGGGCTATACGATCCGGTCCGCATCGCCGCTTATCAGGGCAACGGACACGACGAGCTTCCGCTCGGGTTCAACTTCCGCTTTCTGTGGACGCCGTGGGACGCGGCCAGCTTTCGCGAACGCATCGACGAAATCGAGCGCGTGTGGCCGGCGGCCGCGCAGCCAACCTACACGCTCTCGAACCACGATGTACCCCGGCATCGTTCACGCTTCGACGATCCCATCGCCGGTGAGGCGCGCGCCAAGGTTGCCGCGCTGATGTTGCTGACCCTGCGCGGCACGCCGTTCATGTACTACGGTGAGGAACTCGGCATGCGCGACGGCGTCATCCCGCTCGAACGCGTCTGCGATCCGGTCGGCAAACGCTTCCCAGCGGTTGGTCGCGATCCCTGCCGCACTCCGATGCACTGGGACCGTTCGCAGCGGGCGGGATTTACCACCGCGAGCGATGCGTGGCTGCCGCTGGCAGCGGAACACGATCAGCTCAACGTCGCGGTCGAAGGCAACGATCCGCGGTCCGTGATGAGTTTCTATCGTCGGCTCATTTGGTATCGCAAGCGCACTCCAGCCCTGACGCACGGCAGCTACCGCGCGCTCGACAGCGCGAACGACACCTTCGTTTACCTGCGCGAGCACGCCGGCGAGCGGCGACTGATCGCGCTGAATTTCGCGTCCGACGCGCGCACGGTTACGTTGCCGTTTGCCTCAGGTAGGAT
The DNA here is from genome assembly GCA_016178705.1 of Deltaproteobacteria bacterium. Taxonomy (NCBI): domain Bacteria; kingdom Pseudomonadati; phylum Myxococcota; class Myxococcia; species Deltaproteobacteria bacterium. Next base: position 417,798 of record JACOST010000014.1, read on the forward strand.
TGAGCTGTCCACCGATCCCGCTCGTTCGCTGGGCATGGCGGCGCTCGCGTCTCTCACCCTCGCGGCGAGTGAAGGCGTGCTCGTTGCGTTGTGAGCCGGGCGCCCTCGATCTTCGAGCCTACATGAGGTCTGCCATCACCGCTTCGGCGATGAACTCGATCTGCTTAAGGTCGCGCGCGTTGGGCAAGGCGAGGATGAACAGCGACACGCCACGGCGAATGTAGTCGCGGAAGCGCGGCACGACGATGTCGGGTGTGCCTTGCACCAAGGCGTTGCCCTGCGCCCACAGCAGGCCGCGCTGCTTGGCGCCTTCGAGTTGATCGCGCACTTCCTTTTCCCACGCGGCGGTGATCGTTGGGACGAGTAACGACTGTTGCAGCGTCGCGGGATCACGGCCGACCGTTGCGCAGTGATCCTTGAGCACCGCGAGCTTGCGTTCGTACTCGGGAAGCGGGCCGGGAAAGTAGTTCCAAATGTCGGCATGGCGCGCGACCGCGCGCAGCAGCAACTTCTCGCCACCACCGCCGATGGTGATAGGCGGGCGCGGCTGCTGCATCGGCTTCGGCTCACAGATGGCGTCGCTGATCCGGTAGTGCTTGCCTTCAAAGGTGGCGGGACCGCCTTGCCACAAGCGCGTGATGATCGTTAGCGCCTCCTCCATCATCGCGATCCGCGTCGCGACCGGCGGGAAGTCGTAACCGTAACCGCGGTACTCCCCTTCGTGCCAGCCGGCGCCGTAGCCGAACTCGATCCGTCCGCCGCTGAGCGCATCGAGCGTCGCCGTCATCTTCGCCGTCAGTGCCGGATTGCGGTAGCCGTCGCACAGCACCAGCGCGCCGATGCGAATCGTTTGCGTCCACGCCGCAAGCAGGCTCATCGTCGTGAAGGCTTCCAGCACCACGCGATTGCCCGGCGTTGGGTAGTTGAAAAGATGATCGTACACCCACAGCGAATGATAGCCGCAGCGCTCGGCGGTCTGCGCGATCTCGCGCAGCAGTCCGGCGTCGGCGATTTCCTGGGGCACGAACAATCCGAAGCGCACTGGGGTAGTCATGCAGCGGGTCCCCCTCCTTCTTGATGTTGGTGGCACCGGCTTCCAGCCGGTGCATCACAGGCAAGATGCCTGTGCCACCCCAGTGGGTGCAAGCTGGCCGCGCAAGCGGCCGTCTTGAACCAACTAACCGTGCATGTCATAGCCGCAGCATGCCTCGGCTCACGCCAGTGATGATCGCGCTTGCCCTGGTGCTCGCTGCAACGTTCTCATACGCGGGGGACGTCCCGCCCCGACCGAGCGCGGGATGCACTGCGACGACGATCGAGACCGGCGAACACTTGGAGCGCACCATCGAGATCGACGGCGTCAAGCGCGCGTACATTCTCGACGTGCCGGCGCGCGTTCAGGCGCACGTCCCAACGCCGCTGCTGCTCGACTTCCACGGCCTCGGCCACAGTGGCGGTGGCGTGTGGAGTGTGTCCGGCTTCCGCGACATCGCCCAGCGGGAGGGGTTCATCACGGTCTATCCCGACGGCTTGCCAGTCGTGCTCCAACGCGGGGAGCAAAAGTTCGAGGGGAACGGTTGGGAGATTCGTTCGATCGACGGCAATCGCGATCTGAAATTCACCACACGTTTGCTCGACCAGCTCGAACAGACCTACTGCATCGATCGCGCTCGTGTGTTCAGCACCGGTTTTTCCAACGGCGCATACTTCAGCCACCTGCTCGGCTGCGTGATGAGTGATCGTATCGCCGCGATCGCGCCGGTGAGTGGCGGGCGCATTCCAATCGAGTGCAAGCCGCCGCGCGGGGTGCCGGTGCTCATTCATCATGGACGGCAAGACGAGCGCATTCCGCTCGCCGACGCGCACCAGGCGCGTGATGCCTGGATCGCTGTGAATCAATGCCGCGACCACTCCAGCAACGGCTGCGAGTGGCATCGCGAGTGCCGCGACGGTGCGGTGGTCGAGTACTGCGAAGGTGACTTCATGCACCGTTGGCCGACGGAGGCGACGGCGCGAATTTGGGAGTTCTTCAAACAGCATCCGATGGGACGGTAGACAGTAGGCAGAGGGCAGTAGGCAGTTACGGAGGTGCACAATGCCACGGGCAATTTGGAACGGTGCAGTGCTCGCCGAGAGTGATCGCTGCGTGGTCGTCGAAGGCAATCAGTACTTTCCGATCGACGCGGTGAATCCCGCCTATCTCAAGCCGAGTGAAACCCACACCGTGTGCAGTTGGAAGGGGACGGCGAGTTACTACGATGTCGTCGTCAACGACCAGACCAACAAGGACGCGGCGTGGTTCTACCCGATCCCGAAGGACGCAGCCCAGCAGATCACCGGCTACGTCGCCTTCTGGCGTGGGGTGCAAGTCGAGGCCTGACGCTTCGGCGTCTACGACACGCCGGCTGCCAGCGCGGCGCGGATCTCGGCGTGTTCGGATTCGTTGAGACGAAAGCGGCTGCCGATGACGGCCGCGATGGCGTAGAACACCAGCGGGAAGATCGCCATCAACACCCGCAGCGCCAGCTTGGTCGTCTCGGTCTGCTCGGCGTTGGGGCGAAAGCCCGAGGCTTGCAACACAAACCCGGTGAGGACGACGGCGACCGCCATGGCGCCTTTCGCCGCCAGATTCCACGCGGCAAAGTACGCGCCCTCCTTGCGTTGCCCCGTCCGATATTCGTCGTAGTCGATCACATCGGCTTGCAACGAGGGTGCGATCGTCCGGCCACAGCCGTCGGCGACACCGACGACGGTGACGACGGCGATGATTTGCAGCCAATCTCCTTCGCCGAGGAAGAAACACGAACCGAAGGCGAGCCCCTTCACCACCATCGACGCCACCCACGCGTTGCGTTTGCCGAACCGACGCGAGAGCGGAATCCAGACCGGGATCGAGACGGCGAACGGCAAGAGATAGCCGAGCAAGTAGTACGACGTGTAGCCGGGGGTGTGCAGGATGTACTCGGAGACGTAGGGAATCAGCGTTGACAGCGAAGCGACGCCGAGGAGCTCGATGAAGAACGTCGCCAACAGCAGCCGCGCGTGTGGGTTGCGCCAGACGTCGGCGAACGCGGTGTAGGGATTGGTGCTGCCGCGCCCTTGATACTCTGCGCGTTCCCGTTGCTGTGCGATCGAGAACAGGATCAGCCCGGCGGTCACCACCGCAGCGATGAGGCTGAGACGATAGGCCATCGCGCGTGGTGCGCTCGACCGTTCCAAGAGAAAGATCCCGACCAGCGCGAGAAACACTCCCCCGGTGTCTGCGATCAGCCGCGCCGCGAAGACCCGCGTGCGCTCGTGATAGACGACGGTGAGTTCGGCCCCGAGCGAACTGTGCGGCACATTGAAGATGGTCTGCGCCGAGTAGAACAAGATGACGCCGGCGGCCATCCACAGCGTGAGCGCGGTTCCGCTCAGGCCATCCGGCGGACTCCACAATGCGAGAAACACCACGCTGATCGGCACCACCGATGCGAGCAGCCACGGGCGGCGGCGCCCGAGCCGCGTGACCGTGCGATCGCTGAGATAACCTGCGGGCAAATCGAAGAACGCGTCCCACAGCCTGGAAATGCCGAAGATCAATCCCATCGTCGCCGGCGCGACCAGCAATACATCGGTGGAGAACTTCAGCAGGTAGAAGTTCACCAGACCGAACATGTAACCGATGCCCAGCATCGGCAGGCTGTAAACCGCGATGCTGCGCAACGGCAGTCGTTCGTCCCCCATAACCTGGATCGCTTTGGTACCTGGATCGCTTTGGTCCGCGCTTTACCTCACCGCAACCGAGAACACCAGAAAGTGTTGCCGCGGCAAGAAGGAAAACTCGTGTTCGAGGTGATACCCGGCCGCCTCCATCTCGCGCCGGATCGTTTCGCTCGGGGTGTAGTGCCCGAACCATTTTGAGAACCAACTCTTGCCCGCCAACTCGACAACCGCCACGCGCCCATCGCGATGAAGGTACTTGCGCGCATTGGCGAAGTAGGCGACGCGATTCTCGATGTGGTGATACGTATTCGACGTGAAGATGAGGTCGACCCCCGCCGCCGGCAGCAGCGGATCGCCAACGCGCGCGAGAATCACGTCGACATTGGCCAGTCCCTCGTCGCGCGCCCGTGCTGCAACGTAGTCGGTCATGTCCTGATCGATGTCGACGGCGTACACTTTGCCGCTCGACCCGACCACCTGCGCGAAGCGGAAGGTAAAGTAGCCGCCGCCGGAGCCGATGTCCGCGATCTGCTCGCCCGGGTGGATAGCGAGGGCGGCAATGACCTCATCCGGCTTTTGCCACGCATCGCGTCCGAATCCTTCGTAGGCAAACCGCTTCCAACTCGCGCACCCGGCAGTGCACCACATCACGATAAGTACGGTCGTGGCCGGCAACATGGATGTGAGTCGATGCATGGCAAATCCCTCCTCTCGGCCGGCATTGAGCAGGAGGTGTGCCGCGCTGCGAGCTCTCGCTCCCTCTCGAACGCAAGCCACGAGACGGAGTCAGCCACCCGCGTGCGACTGCGGTCGCCGCATGACGACGACGGCGGTAAGCGCGTCAATGGGTTTGCGCACAAACCCCAGCGGGCGCCCTTCGGAAACGCCGCCAAAATAGGGCGACTCCTCAGGGCGAGCGGGTGGGTCTTGTTTCTTCAACATAATTTCATCCGCTCACGCTGAGGAGGCCCATCTTCTCCGCGCCGTCTCGAAGGGTGCGGGTTGATGAGGATCTATGTACAAACCCGCAGCGAGCCCGCGTCAGCGGACGGCGGCCAGCATCCACTGTTGCGTGGTCGGCGAGCGGTTACCCACGAGGATACCGTCGGGATGGGCTTCGCGAGCCGGTTGGATGCGCAGCAACCGTCGCACGTCTTCAAGCGGCTGCGCCAGCAATCGTTCGTACGGCACGAGCATCAGCGGTACCGCGTGCCGTCCACGGCGCCAGGCGCGGAACAGGTAGCGCGGCCACGAGCCGCGCAGATCGTTGGGGCCAATGACTGCGCTCGCACCGAGGATCAACGCGATCCCGAGGCTGGGGACCTGACCGAGGTTGAACGCGAGAAGCGCCGCCTCGCCGGCTTCGTCCATTCCGTAACCGGTCAGCACGTGCCAGAGATCGTGCATGTCGCGACCACGTTGCGCGAAGAAGTCATGGTCGGCGTCGGGGGCGGGGCGCAGCCCGTGTCGTTGTACTACGATCGCTTCAGCCTCGGCCAAGCCGTCAGCGCGCAGGTTGGCGGCTTGCATGAAGTCCACATACGCGCGCCCGAACGAACCAGCGGGCAACTCCTGCAGCGCGTCTCGATTCATCAGCGTAGCGAGCAGCGAAGGACGCTCAGCCAACAATCGGCGCCCTTCCGGGTCGGCGTGAAACTTCTGGAAAACGCGCTCGAAGCTGCCGCCGGCCAACGCGTCGATGACTTCGATGGCCAGATCGGTGCGTCCGGAATCGGCAATCAGGCCGCGCAAGGCGCGCCACGCGCGGCGCCATTCCAATCTCCCGAGATCGGCAGATCCGTGATCCATGCTGACACCTCCTGCCCCGATCATTCCGCACGCTCTGTGCCACCGCGTGTCGCCACGGCAGCAATCCGTCCCGACGCTTTGGGTGCGTAAACGAGACTGCACGGTTGCATAACGCAGAAGGCGACGCGCCACGTCGGGTGTCGGCGGAGGAGACCGCAGCCGCGATGGCACTGCGCTTGCGGTGGCCGCACGGCTGATGCGATGGTGTCAAAGCGAGGCGACAGTGCGATGATCGTGATCGTCAGAGGCGCAGAATGACCGGTCCAAGCGCGTTCCAGATTGTGGCCGCGGGCGTGCATTTCGTGCCAGCGTTGATCTGGGTCATCGTCGCGCAAAACAGTTGGCGCTTCGTCCGCACCCGTCAGCCGCAGAGCCGTTTCTTCCGGATGCTCCCGTGGGTCGGCACTGCGGTCGCCATCAACTACCTGCAGCTCTCGCTCATCTGCCTCATTCCAATCGAGATCGAACGGCAACATCTGACCGGAGTCATCGCTCTCTTCGTCTGGAACGATTGGATTATCTTTGCCGTGGTCGCCCTAGCGCGGCACATGGCCTACTTTTTTCCCACGCCGGAACGACTGCCGAGCCGCGCGTGGTTGGCGGTGAACTACGGCTCGCTGGTGCTGATCAGCGCGCTGGATATTTTCTGCATCGGGCCCTCCCAGGTACAGCTCCTGCCGCAGTACGCGGCGCTGTATGCGGCGTTGCGCATCGTTTACCAGGTGGTGATGCTGAGCAGCATTCTCCTCACGGTCGTGCGCCTGGCGCGTCCGGGGGGATGGGGTTCATGGAGCGGCGTATGGATGCCGCGACGAGCGGATGCGTGGTTTCTTGGCGGCGGGTTGCTGAGCATGCTGAGCTGGTTGGTGCTGCTCGCGCTCCGCGGTTGGCAGACACCGCCGCAACTGTGGGAGCCGACGCCGTCGAACGTCGCGCTCGACATGATCGCCGGGATCGGATTCGTCGCTCCACTGGCGGTGCGCATTCTCGGCGAAGTGGTGCGCGGCTTCGTGATCACCGCGGCGATGCTGCTGATCGCCGGCGTACTCAGTCATGGCGTCATGATAGCCGCGGCCGCTCCCGCACTCGAAGCGTTTCGCCCCCTGGTGAATTTTGCGTTCACCGCCGCGCTCGTTCTGCTGCTGGTTCCCGGGCACACGTGGTTGCGCGGAGCCGTCGATCATCTGATCTTCCGCCGCCGACGCCGTCGGCGAGAAGAGTTGCAGAATTTTCTGCACACGCTGTCGCCCGAGTTAGGGGCCGCGAGATGCTGCCGGCGCGCCTTGGTCGAGGTCGAGCGTGTCATGCCACTGCGCGGGGTCGCCATCGTCCTGGACAACGGCGACGTGTTTGAGCAGGGGGCGATCAATGTCGCGGCGATCGCGCGCGAGTGGCCGAGGAGTGCCGATACCGGCGTCTTGCCCGACCGCGCACTCGTGGGCTACGAGCTGCGCGAGTTGCCGGTTGCCTTGCAAGGCGTGGTCAGCGATGCCGGCATCGTTGGGGTTGCGCCCATCGTCGGCGGCCGCCACGCGTGGGGCACCTTGTTCATCAGCACGAGTCTGCTGGCGGCGACCTTCAGCGCGGAAGATGTGCAGACGATCGAAGCCTTCACCGATCAACTGGCGTTGATCCTCGATGGCGCCGAGTTGCTCGCACGGGTCGTATCGGTCGAACGGTCGCTGGCACACAGCGAAAGACTCGCAGCGATCGGCGAATTGGCTGCGCGCGTAGCGCACGAAATTCGCAATCCGGTTACCGCCGCTCGCAGTCTGGCGCAGCAGCTCGCCGAGGAGCCGGCCTCTCCGCTCAACGCCGACCATGCTGGCTTGATTCTGACCGAGTTGGATCGCGTCGAGCGCCAGGTCGCCGCGCTGCTGCGCTTCGCGCGGCGCGAAGAGTTTCAGTTTGCGCCGGTGGACCTCGGCGAGTTGGCGCGCACCACCGTCGACGCGTTGCGTCCGCGGCTCGAAGCCGCGGGCATCACCGTCGCGATCGACGCGCCCGCTGGCATCACGGCGCAAGCCGATCGCGAGAAGCTGCGCCAGGTTTTGATCAACCTCATCGAAAACGCGCGCGACGCGCTCGCCGACGAGAACACCAACGCCAAGCGGCTCTCGCTCGTGGTGACCCGCCACAACGGCAGCGCGACGTTGCAGGTGAGCGACACCGGTCCGGGCGTTCCACCCGAGGCGCTGGCGCGCCTCTTCGAGCCGTTCTTCTCGCTCAAACCCCAAGGCACCGGGCTCGGGCTCGCCATCGCGAAACGCACAATCGAAGCGCACCGCGGCAGCATCGCGGCCAACGCCAACAGCGATGGGATGACGTTCACCATCACGCTGCCTCGGGACTCCGGGCTAGAGACTAGAGACACGGGACTAGACGCATGAAGGGGGCCATTCTCGTCGTCGACGACGAGCGCACCATCGGGATCGCGATTCAGCGCCTGCTCACCGGTCGCGGCTACACGGTCGACACCGCGCTATCGGCCGAAGACGCGGTCGCGAAGCTCGGAGAGAGCGTCTATCATTTGGTGATCACCGACCTGAGCATGAAGAAGCTCAGCGGCATCGATCTGCTGCGCTGGATCAAGCAGCACACGCCGCAGACGGCGGTGATCATGATCACGGCGTACGGCTCGGAGAAGATCGCGGTCGAGGCGATGAAGCTCGGCGCGGCCGATTACATTCCCAAACCGTTCGACAACGACGAGCTGGAGTTGGTGGTCGCGCGCGTCTTCGAGGGCCTGGCGCTGCGCCGCGATCTGCGTCTGTTTCAAGAAAACGCCGCCGATGTTTATCGGTTCGAGAACATCATCGGCAAGAGCGCCGCGATGCAGCGCGTGTTCGACGTCATCCGCAAGGTCGCCGATACCGACCTCACTGTGCTCGTGCGCGGGCCGAGCGGCACGGGCAAGGAGCTGGTGGCCAATGCCTTGCACTTTCACAGCCCGCGGCGCACCAAGCCGCTGATCAAGGTCAACTGCGCGGCGTTCTCCCGCGAGTTGGTCGAGAGCGAATTGTTCGGCCACGAGAAGGGGGCGTTCACCGGGGCGATCACGGCCCGTGAAGGCAAGTTCGAGATCGCCGACGGCGGCACGCTGTTCCTCGACGAGATTGGCGACATGCCGTCCGAAACCCAGGCGAAGATCCTGCGCGTGTTGCAAGAGCGCGAGTTCGAACGCGTCGGCGGCAACCAAACGCTCAAGGTCGATGTGCGCATCATCGCCGCGACCAATCAGGACCTGGAAGCGAACGTGAAAAACGGCAGCTTCCGCGAAGACCTCTACTATCGGCTGAAGGTGGTCACCATCGATCTGCCATCGTTGCGCGAGCGGCCGGAGGATCTGCCGCTACTCATCGACCATTTTCTCATCGCCACCACCACCCGCCTACGACGAGAGCCGAAGACGTTGGCGCCCGAGGCGTCGCGCGCGTTGCTCACACACCAATGGACCGGCAACGTCCGCGAGCTGGCGCACGCCATCGAGCACGCCGTCGCACTGGCGTCCGGAGCAGAGATTCAACTCGCCGACTTGCCCGCGTCATTGAACCCCGGCGCGGCCGTGGTGCCCGACGCCTCTGGCGATGGCGCGCTCAGTTTCAAAGACGCGAAGCAGCACGTCGTCGAGCGCTTCGAGCGCGACTTCATCATCGCCGCGCTCACACGGCATCAGGGCAACATCTCGAAGGCCGCCGAAGAGATCGGCATGTATCGACAACATCTCCAACTCAAGCTCGCCGAGTACGGAATCGATGCGGCGGCGTATCGCCGGAGCGACGCAGCAAGTTGACCAGTTGGTCATACTCGGTCATACTTTCCGCATGAAGGTTGCTATTTCCGTACCCGATCGGGTGTTCGAAGAAGCCGAACTGGTGGCGAAACGCCTGCGCGTGTCGCGCAGCCGCGTCTACTCCCAAGCGATCGAGGAGTTTGTGACCAAGCATCGCGGGAAGAGCGTGAGCGAATCACTCGACGCGGTATACGGGCGCACGGCGCAAGGGCTCGATGCGGTGCTGACAGAGCTCCAGGCGCGCGCGCTACGCGAGAAGTGGTGATGCGCAAAGGCGAGATCTGGTGGGCGGCACTGGGTCAGCCGTTTGGGTCGGCACCAGGCTTTCGCCGTCCGGTCGTGATCTTGCAAACCAACAGCTTCAACGACAGCCCGATCCGCACAGTGATCGTAGCAGCGATCACTTCCAACCTTGATCTCGCCGCGGCCCCTGGCAATGTTCTCTGTCGTCGCCGAGACACCGGTCTGTCAAAGAACTCCGTCGTGAACGTGTCGCAGGTGGCGACGATCGACAAGCAAGCACTACTCAACCGCGTGGGAACGCTGGCCGCGCCGAAACTCGCGGCAGTAGAAGAAGGACTGCGGTTAGTGCTCGGTCTGTGAGCACCGCACGTCCTCAACCGCAGCGGCCGCAGCATCGAGGTCCGGCGGACCCACCTCCTCGCGGGGGAGCGCTTCGGCCGATAGCCCGCGAGCCTCGCGGCTTATCGCGTCGCCGTGGGCAAGTAGACGAACAGCGAAGGCGCTGGACGGGGCAGACCCAGCCGCAGTATGAGGACGGCACAATGGTCACTGAGCTATTAGCCCGCGAAGCTCGCGCAACTTGTGGGTCGGGCCCCGCGGGCCAATTCAAGGTTATGTTCTCTGAGCTACGCATCGTATGAACGATTCTCTTCCACAGATTACGGTCAGCTACGACGAGAGCATTCCCGCGGAGATCGGCGTCGGCTTTCGGAACGCGGTAGATGACCAGGGGCTGCACGTGCGAGTCGAATCCCGTCCCGCGCGCGGCCCTCAATCGGGAGTTGAATTGCTCCTGTCAACCGCGGTCTTCGTCCTCCTTGCGAGGTCATACTTTGATGCCTTCCTGAAGGAGGCGGGGAAAGACCACTACCACCTGCTGAAGTCCGGCATGTCATGGTTGTGGAGAACCCTTCTCAGCAGGGAGCGCAAAGTCAACCCGCGGAGGGTCACGACCGGTGGCAAGATCCTGAAGGGCGACTACTCGTTCGCACTGTCGGTAGTAGCTGAGGCAGCCGGCAGCGTTCAATTCAAGCTGCTCATTCAGGACTCTTTGACCGAGGAACAGTTTCATGACGTCATCGTAGCGTTCCTGGACTTCGTAGCCGCGTACGACGCCAACCAGCTGGGTGCCAGCCTCGCGGAGGAGATCTGTGAAGGACGAGTCGTTGGACGACCCACACTGATTGCATACGACGAGCAGGCAGGCGGCCTTCGCGTGGTGGATCCAAAGCGGCGTAGCGACAAACGAACATAACAAGACGATGGAGACCGACGCCAACGAGGGGCGCAGCTCATCGCCACGACAGTTAGCCCACTGCTGAGATCGGAAGACACCATGGAAGGGTCAGAGCGGTCGTCGACAGCGCTGGAGTTCCTCTGCCGACACTTGGTGGCGCTGTGTGTCACCTATCAGGAGTGCAACGAGTCCGGCCCAACTGGGGAGCCGCGGTTCTTCGCTTGCCCCGGGACCATAATTTGCGTTCGCGGCGTTGGCGCGTTTCTGACTGCCGGTCATACGTTGAAGGACTGGGACAAGTTGCTCAAGCAAGGCAAGGTCCGAGTGATCAGCGCGGCGCTTGCAGATACGTTCGGCTCGGAATGCGTGACGGTGGAGCCGATACCGTTCGACTTCGTGAACGAGCCACGATTCTACATCGATGACGACGAGGAAGGCCTAGATTTCGGGCTAATCTCCCTGCGGCCGTACTATGCTCGCCTGCTTGCAAGAAACGGAGTTAAGGCGATCTTCGAGGAGAACTGGATAAACCAGCACACGATCGAATTTGACGGTTACGCCATGATCGGTTTCCCGGATGAATTCATCACATCGAGGATCGAAAGCTCGTGCGGTGAGGTATATGTACTGGGAGTGGTTTCACCGACGATGATTCCGTTGAAGCGGCTCGAACAGGCGCCCCCAGGCAGGCCCACACGGTTGCCTCGCTTCATCGGACAGCTGCATCCGGATCTCCAGATCGGCAGCATCAAGGGCATGAGCGGCGGACCGATCTTGGGATTCAGATTTGGGCCACCGATGGCATACTGGGTTGTCGCGATTCAGAGTTCCTGGCTCCCCCATGAACGGATCACCTTCGGCTGTCCGGTGCCGGTTCTTGCTGAGTTGATTGCCGCGTGGGTTGACGATCTTCCCGAGCAGCATGGTGGCATCGATCCCTGATGACGGGACCGCGAATGATGGGAAGGTGGAGGGCTAACAAGCGCCTCGATCGGTCCGGCTTCACCGCTGCTCGTGAGCGTCGGTGCGCCGGCCGCTCAGCCGCTGGGCGCTAGCCAGTACCCGCGAGCGAGATCGTGATTCGAGATTCCCTCAGCCACCTTGACCTGACCGTGGGACGCGTCGCGGTCGGTTCGATTCCACGAGCGGATTCTCGGGTAGCTTGGATACCGACCGCTGCCCGAGGCTGGGGCTGGTGCGCCGTGCCGGGGTGTAGCGGACTCGGACGGCGGCGTCTTCAGTATCGCCCTGCAGCCGGCCAGATCGGATAGCGCTCGCAGAACGGAGCGGGCTCGATTACATTGCTGTGAGGAGTATCCGCGCATGAAATACAAGATCGCGCTCGAACGGACACCCGAAGGCTATAGCGTCTCAGTGCCCGGCTTGCCCGGCTGTTGGTCGCAAGGAGCGACGGAAGCGGAAGCGATCACCAACATTCGCGATGCGATCACCGAATACTTGATCGTCCGTGACGAACTGGTCCGCGATGCGGACGTGCGCGAGGTTGAGGTCGTCTAAGACGTGCCGAAGCTCGCGGGCGTCAACCGCATCGATGCCGTGAGAGCACTCGAGAAGGCAGGGTTTCGCGTGGCGCGGCAAGGAAAGCACGTCGTCATGACCGGCGGCATGCCCATTCCAACATCCCGCCCACAATCCAGTGAACGCGTTCACAATGGGCGGCATTGCCCGCGACGCCGGTCTGACCGTCGATGAGTTCCGTCGGCTCCTCTAGCCGCTCGCTAGCAGGCCGTCGATGCTGACAGCGCGGACGATTGCTTTGGAATTCATTCCGCGAATGACAGCGGATCATTCAAGGAAACAAGACGGCACGCGAAGCGCCAACGGCCCACACTCGTAGCGTGCCTTCGCGCCCGCGGATTGCCTGCGGCCCAATCTCGGTGAGCCCGGTGAGGTCTGCGGGTTCGGCGTCTGACTTCACGGCATCGATCAGGTCTTGGCTCACGATCGCGTCGGTTCCGAGGCTGCGCGTCAGCTCTTGCAGCCGACTGGCGACGTTGACGGTGTCGCCGATGACAGCGAATTCGAGGTGCTGTTCGTCGCCAATATCACCGAGGACGACCGGGCCGTAGTGCACGCCCATGCCGATGCGGATGGGCGCCTCCCCACGTTCCGCGCGCGTGCCGTTCCACGTCGCGATGGCCTGCAGGATGGCGCGGGCGCAGCGCAACGCATTGCTCGCATCGTGGGCGCCGACGCGCGGCGTTCCGAAGGTGACGAGCGCGCCATCACCGAGGAACTTATCCAAAGTGCCGCCGTGATCGAATACGGCGCGCACAATCAGACGATGAAACTCGCGCAGCAGACTGATAACCGCGGCCGGCGGCTGGTTCGCGCTCAGCGCGGTGAAGCCGGCGATGTCGACGAACATGACCGCCACCGATTGCGTACGCGTCACGCGCAGCGGTTCGTCCGAGCCGGCGAGTTCCTCGACCATGTTCGGCGAGAAGTAGCGCGACAGGTTGCTGCGCGCCCGTTCCGCTTCGATTTGCCGGAGCACCAAGCGCCGGACGCGCCATACTATGGCTGCCAAGCTGCCGGCAACCACCAGCATCAGCACGACCTGCCGACCCCAGATGCCGAGGTGAACGAAATGCGGATCGAGCAGCGTCGCTACCGTCTGTTCGTGAGTCAGCTTCGACCACTGCGATCGGCGCACGATGGCGAAGGTGTCGGGAAGCGCCACGACCCACCCTGTCGCCACCGACCAGCCGACGGCCGCACACACACCGGACCACAGCACCACGCGCGGCGAATAGGTGAGCATCGACGCCGTGAGGAACACAAAATAGTAGAGCTCGTTACCGAGGCGGAGTCGCAACGGGGGTGGCAGAGCGGGCTGCTGGCTCAGCGGATTCGGCACCATCACCGTAATCGTCAAGAGCGTCATGTCGAGCAGCGGAAAGAGGTAACGCTGCCACGGCGCATCGAGCCCGGCGCGCCGCAATGCCAACGGCGCCACGCCGAGGAGGGCGAACCCAGCCACCATCGCAAAGAAGAAGAGCACTTCGGGATACGGGTTCTCGACGGTGATCCACACGGAGATCACCGCGATAACGATCAGGCGCACGCGCGTGGCCAGACGCAACCCTTGATACTCCTCTTGCGCGAACGCCGCCTGCAGGCGAGCGTTGGCCACCTGCACATCCTCGATCGTCGCCGTCATGGGTTCTGTCAGACCGTGCTGACCTTGACATCTTCAGTGAGCCAGCGAAGCGGATGCAAATCGCCGCAGAGTCGACCCGCCTCCAACCAGCGATACGGCCGCAGGCGACGCGGAGCTGCGCCCCATGCGGCCGAGACTTTCGAGAAAAGGCGCCGAACGTGGGCGCCTAGTGCGGCTGCTGGGCACCCGCGTCGGGCTGCTTCATCCGCTCGCAACCCTGCAGGCACCGGACGTGGTGCTCGCCACAATCCGACTGCTTCTTCGCCGTGGCTTCATCCGAGCTCGAGCCGGCGGCGCGCACGCAGGCCGCGTGACTGGCGTCGCAGTTCAACGAGCAGCCATCGACGCCCTGCGCGCCGGCCGTTGGGATATGCACCAGCAAGCACCAGGTGATCGCGACAATTCCGATTCGTAACGTTCTCATGGGCGCTCCTTGCTTGTTGGTCTCAGCGCCGACATCCGGGGATCGGCGTGTGGGTGACGGATCCGGTCAGCGGATCGCACGCATCGGCGGTGCAACGGTTGTGGTCGTCAACATTTACCGACTCGTGTCGCACACCCCTCCTTGGATCACAGGAATCAACCGTGCAGGCGTTGCCGTCGTCAACCGGGACCGGTGTGTGACTGACCCCGTTGAGCGGATCGCAGGCGTCGACGGTGCAGCGGTTGTGATCGTCGATGTCGATTGGCTTGTGTCGCACACCCTCTTCACGGTCGCAGGTATCGCGAGTGCAGGCGTTTTGATCGTCGACGCTGACCGGCGTGTGTGTGCAGGCGCCCGCCGCATCGCACGCATCGATGGTGCAGGCGTCATGATCGCTGCAGCTCTCCCGCGTGCAAACCGGAACGCAGACACCCTCGCTGCAGATGCCGACGCCGCCGTCGTCGTCATCATCCCCGTCATCATGGCCGCCGTCGCCGTGATGGTCGCCGGTGTGGTGCTCGCCGCCGAAGAATCCGAAGTGTTGGTCGGGTTCACCCGAAGCGTGGCATTGCCCGCCTTCGTGATCGTCGCCATCGTCTTCGCCGCTCACGGTACACGGCGCAGTGTTGTTGGTGTGCACGCAGCCAGTCGGGCCGCACGAGTCGTCGGTGCAGGGATTGCCGTCATCGCAACTGAGCAGCGTGCCGCCGATGCACGAACCGTTGCTGCACGTGTCGTTGATCGTGCAGGCGACACCGTCGTCACACGGGGCGGTGTTGTTGCTGTGCGCACAGCCGGTCGCTGTGCACTGATCGTCGGTGCAGGGATTGCCGTCGTCGCAACTGAGCAGCGTGCCGCCGACGCATGAACCGTTACTGCACGTGTCGTTGGTGGTGCAGGCGAAGCCGTCGTCACACGGAGCGGTGTTGTTGCTGTGCACACAACCGGTCGCCGTGCACTGATCGTCGGTGCATGGATTGCCGTCGTCGCAGCTAAGCGCCGCGCCGCCGACACAGGAACCCTGCTGGCAGACATCGGGCGTCGTGCAGACGTTGCCATCATCACACGCGCTGCCATCGGGTTTCGCGGGATTCGAACACGCACCGGTACTCGGATCGCACACACCGGCGACGTGGCACTGATCGCTCGCCGAACACGTTACCGGGTTGCTGCCCGTGCAAGTCCCCGCCTGACAGGTATCGGTCTGAGTACACGCACTACCGTCGTTGCACGCGCTGCCGTCCGGCTTCGCGGGATTCGAACACGCGCCGGTGCTCGCGTCGCACGTGCCCGCGACGTGACATTGATCGCTCGCCGAACAGGTCACCGGATTGCTGCCGGTGCAGCTCCCCGCCTGACAGGTATCGGTCTGGGTGCACGCGCTGCCGTCACTGCACGCGCTGCCGTCGGGTTTCGCCGGATTCGAGCACACGCCGGTGCTCGAATCGCACGTGCCCGCGACGTGACATTGGTCGCTCGCCGAACAGGTCACCGGATTGCTGCCGCTACAGCTACCCGCCTGACAGGTATCGGTCTGGGTGCACGCGCTGCCGTCGTTGCACGCGCTACCGTCGGGTCTCGCCGGATTCGAGCACACGCCGGTGCTCGGATCGCACGTGCCCGCGACGTGACATTGGTCGCTCGCCGAACACGTCACTGGGTTGCTGCCGGTGCATTGACCCTCCTGACAGGTGTCGGTCTGGGTACAGGCGCTACCATCATCGCAAGCAGTGCCGTTGTCGACTGGCGTATGGCTCACCTGACCCGTGACTGGGTCACACGTATCCTTCGTACACGCGTTACCATCGTCAACCTTCACAGGATCGCCAACGACGCAGGCGCCGGCGCCATCGCAGTGATCGAGCGTGCACGCATCCTGGTCGGCGGTGCATGAGGTAGCGGTGTCTTCGAACTTGCAACGCGCCGAGCAACAGTCGCCATCGATGTTGTTGCCGTCGTCGCACTCTTCACCCGTATCAACGTGTCCGTCGCCGCAGAAGACCGGATTGCCGCCGACGCCAGCGAAGGCGAAAATGAACGTGTTGGGAATGCCGAGATCGGGTCCACCCGGAACATTCGGCTGACCGAACGAGAAAGCCTCGGCGCCCACCGAGGTGACGTCCGCGAGCGCCGCGACTTCGGTCGCGGCGGCGCCGTAGAACGTCTTGAACTGCTTGGTGGCGCCCGGGGCCAGCATGCCGAAATCGAAATCGAACAGCGCACCGTGATCAGCCGGGCCAGCGTCGGTCACGGGACCCGGCTGGTAGCTGGAAAACGAGAACGGATCGCCGCTGTTGAAGCCGTTGGTGTCGGTGCGGAACAGATCCGCCGCGGAGCCGTTGTTGATGGTGACGTATTCGTTGAAGGGCGTCGGGTAGATGTCCCAGTCCATCACCCGGCGATAGAGCACGTGTTCCGGGTTGGCGCTGATGTTCTTGATGCTCACCAAGACTTCGTACAGATCAGCCGTCGTCCCGGACGGATGATAATCGTGGGTGACCTCGAAGGTCGAGCCGATCCTAACCTTCGAGACCGCCGTAGTGGCCGAGGCGCTGAAGCTCAGCACGGAGATGTTGGTCACGCCGCCGACATCGCGGTTGGCGGAGCCTGTGATCGCGGTGGTCACGTCCGCCGCGCCCCAGCCTTCACACTGACAGCCGGGTTCGGTCGACGCGGCGCCGGTCGGTACGTAGCGCAGTCCCATGAAGCCGATAGCGAGCGGGTCAGGGGTAAAAGGAACGTTGAGATGACCGGCGCAATTGACGCCGAGGGTCACCGTACCGTTGCCGATCACCGCGCCGTCGCCGGCAGCGCCGGGGCACGGATCGCACGCATCGCCGAGACCATCGCCGTCACTGTCGGTCTGGTCGGCGTTGGCTACAAACGGGCAGTTGTCGCCCGGATCGCAGACACCGTCGCCATCGGGATCACTGGTGCCGGGGCCAGCGCAAAAATCGCACGCGTCGCCAAACCCATCGCCGTCGCTGTCGGCTTGGTCCGGGTTGTAGGCAAACGGACAATTGTCGGAGTCGTCGCAAATGCCGTCACCGTCAGAATCGGAACCGACGCACGGATCGCACACATCCCCGATGCCGTCGAAATCGCTGTCGGCTTGGTCGGCATTTGCAATGTCGGGGCAGTTGTCGCACGCATCGGCGACCCCGTCACCATCGGTGTCGGCCTGGTCGGGATTATAGGCAGACGGACAATTGTCAGCCCCGTCGCACAAGCCGTCGCCGTCACTGTCGTTCGCGCCCGGTCCAGCGCAGAAATCGCACGCGTCGCCAACCCCGTCGCCATCGGTGTCGGCTTGGTCGGGATTGAAGGTGAAGGGGCAATTGTCGCTGGCGTCGCAGAGACCGTCGCCATCAGAATCGGGGCCGGTGCACGGATCGCACACGTCGCCAATGCCGTCGCCATCGCCGTCGGCCTGGTCGGAATTGGACAGGCCTGGGCAGTTGTCACAGGCGTCGCCGACACCGTCACCGTCGCTGTCCGCCTGGTCGGAGTTGGCAACCGCGGGGCAATTGTCGCAGTCGTCGCCGATGCCGGTGACTTTCCCGTCGGCGTCGGGATCTGAACTCCCCGCCGATAGCGGGCCAAACGTAAACGACGGCCCGCTGCAGAGATCCCGGCTGGCGCAGGTGGGGTTGGGATTCGACGGACTGCCGTCGAAAATGCACTGATCCGCCGGCGCACCGGAAGTGGATACGGTCACGCGCGCAAACGCGAGGGCGACGAAGCCATGAACATCGACGTGGAAGCCGTTGCACATCGTCGGATCGAACGCCGCCAACGTCGTCGCGTCGCTCAACGTCACCACCAGCGGGCTGGAGTTGCACGCGCAACCTTGCGTCGTCGGCACCGCCGCCGCCACCAAAGTGCTGTTGACGTACAAGTCAAAGTTGCCGGTTCCGCCGGCGCAATCCGCGTGCAAGAGCGTGAACGTGATCGCGGTCGGCACGATGTGCGTGGCGCGCGCGGGCGCACCCCATAGCATCGCCAGCGAGATCACACCCAAGGCGAGACGGCGAAAGGTTTTGCGCAGGTCCATGAGTTCCCCCCGTTCGACCCGGAATCAACCGGGCCGTGAAAATTCAGGTCGCTACGAACAAACCATGACAGGTTAATGTGTCACAGCCGATAGCAAGGAAGGTCGGCGGCCGTCAAGCATTTTTCCAGTGACCGGCGCGAAAGATCGCTTTCGCCTCCTGTCCGAGTGTAGTTAGATATCGGGGAAGCGGAATGACCCTGCTCAAACGACTACTGCAACGCCTTGGCGGCGAGCGGGGCGAAGGCGCGTCGCTGTTCGAGCCGCGTATGCCGAGCGTGGAAGCGGGCGCGAATCTCGCCGCGGTGTTCGCGCAGGCGCGTGCTACTGCCGCCGACAACGAACGGCCAGCGGCCGGTCGCAACGTGGTGATCGTCACGCCGGGCCGTCTCCTCATGATGCAGCCGTGCCCGCCCCCTGGTTCGATGCCGGAAACACAAGTCGCCGGGATCAAGAAGATGATCGCACCCGAACCCAAGCGAACCATCGTGGCGATCGCGTATACCGAACTGAGCGCGCTTCAGCGCGATCTTCCGAAGGCTATTCCCTTCATCGGCATGCTCATGGGCTTCGCGTATATCGGACACGCCGTCTGCGTCTTCGAAGGCGACGTGGCCGCGCTCGCGTACGGATGCAGCGAAGCCGACCTCGTGATCGTCGATGGCGCGATGGTGCCGTTCTTGGCCCCCGACTGGGCGACGATCGTCGCCGGTGCGATGCGTGGCCGCGAGATCTACATCCACGATCGCGCGACGTTCAAACTGCAGCGCTGGCAGGCTCCGTCGTAGAAGGTCTCACTCTTTGTCGCTGGGGCGGCTGATGTCGCGCATGATGTCGCGCGCGGCACCGCCACTCGGCGCCGCGATCTCAGTGATTCGTTCGGCGACGTCGTCGTACTCGAGGCGCAGCGCGCGACACATCGTCGCGTGCATCTCGTAGGTGCAGGTGATGTACGTGAACTCGAGGATCTGTTCGTCGGAGAGCACGGCCTTCAGTCGATCGAACGTTGCGTCCTGCACGCGGCCACCTTGCAGCACCAGTTCGTCGGTGTAGGCGAGCACGGCTCGTTCGACCGGAGTGAAGATGTCAGCCGTCTGCCACGCCGGGATCGCCGCGATCTTCTCTTCGCTCAGCCCCACCGCGCGACACGACTTGCAGTGCTGGGAAAACACGAACTGACTGCCGCGCGTGAAGCCGGCGCGAGTCTGTCCCAGTTCGCGCAGTTGCGGATCGAGCGTGCGCTGCGGGCTGCGATACAACCCGAAGCCCGCGACCGCGTGCCGGAACACATCGGGAACCAGCGCGAACACAGTCCACCAGTCGCCCGGCGTCCCCGTCGCCGTCCCCGGTTGCGCGACCGGGTCGCGGTCGCCGAACAACAGGTTGTACATTTCGATGACTTCGGGTGCTGCGTCGCTGCGCGGTACTTGGCGAAGGCGTGGCATGCGGCATCCTCCTGTGGGCTACCGAACAGCCGTAGCCCAGGAGGATTGGCCGCACAATGAGGACGTGTTGTGGAGCACGGGTAGGGTCAGGCGCGACGGCTGGCACCGCTGACCGCCAGGTGGCTCCGCGCGTCGACCGTCGTGCTCGCTGGTTCGTCTCTAAAGCGCCGTATGAGGTACGCCAGCGCACCGATGCTGCCGAGGGTGAGGATCAGCAACAGATAGGGCACTGGGGAAATCCCGTGCTCGCGGGCGTCGCGCACCATCCACAGCGAGAACAATCCGAGCGCGATGATCAGGTCGGTGAAGACCTGCACGCCGATCGCGTTGGTTGCGTGCAGATCAAAAAACGCGAGGTACCCGTGGTAGTACACCGCGTAGGCGGTGAGCGCGACGAAGTCAGCCAACACCACCATCAATCCAAGTCGTTTCCAATTCATACTGCACTCCTTTCGTTGCGGCCGGAGTCCGGTCCGCGTTTGAGATTTGGTCGAGTCACATTCCAAACCCCGTGCCGCCAGCAAGCGACGACGAACAGATGACACGGGGATGGATTCTGACCTCTACTGCTCGCGGCGCCGTGGTGCCGCGGCAACGACACGTTGCGCGAGCGCAACGTCGACCGCGCGCAATCGCTTGGCGACCGCTTGCTTCGTAGACGCCGACTGCGGAAGAATGCGGCATTGGAGTTGCTCGTATCGACGACATGAACGACCACGACATGAACGACCTCACGCCGTCCGCACATGCGCCCGCATGGACTCGCAGCGCGCACTGGCGCTGGTGGGGTGCATTGGCAGGGCTCGCCACGGGCCTGTTCGATGCGGTCTTCCTCACGCAACTGGGCGTCAGCTTCGCGATCAACGGGCACGACGCGACGCTGCTGGTCGGCGCGTACTTCGGACTGACCTTCGCACTGCTCGGCTACCTCGTCGGATTGTTGGCTGCGAGTCGGCGGCGCGACCATCGCGCGGCGATCGTGATCCAATCACAGTTGGAGATGCTCAACGCAACCCGCGCACGGCTGGCGCAAAGCGAGAAGCTGGCGGCCCTCGGACAGCTCGCGGCGGCCATCGCGCACGAAGTACGCAACCCGCTCGGCGTGATCCGCTCGGCAGCACAGGGACTCGCCGAGTCGGTAGTCGCCCCCGAGTCGGCGGACGGCCGAGATTCGGCAATCGGCACGGATGACGAAGGGCGACGGGCCTGCTCGTTCATCATCGCCGAGGTGGACCGATTGAACAACGTGATCACGTCGCTGCTTGCCTTCGCGCGGCCGCTGCACGTGCGCCCGCGCGCCGTCGGCGTGTCGGAGCTGCTCGATCGCGCCCTGCTGCTCGCTGGCGAAGAGTTGGCGGCGAAACGGATTCGCGTCGAACGTGACGATCAATCGGGGATGCCCGCCGTGCAGGCTGATCCCGACCTGCTCAGTCAGGTGCTGCTCGGCTTGCTCGCCAACGCCAGCGAGGCCGTATCACCCGGCGGTGAGGTTGCGCTGCGCGCGCGCACCACTGAGGGTACCATCGCCATCGACGTGACCGACTCCGGCCCTGGCGTGCCGGCGGATTTGCGCGAGCAAATCTTCGAACCGTTCTTCACCACCCGCACACGTGGCACCGGGCTCGGGCTAGCGATCGCGCGCCAGATCGTCGCAGCGCACGGCGGCCGCATCGAAGTCGGCGAGCGTGACGGTGGCGGCGCGCGCTTCACCATTTCGCTACCGATCGCGCGCGATGCCGCGCTGGCAGCATGAAGCCCCGCATTCTGATCGTCGATGACGAAACGCGCATGGCGACGGTGATCGCCATGGCGCTGGGGCGCGCCGGGTACGAGTGCGAAACGTGCAGCGACGGAGCCGCAGCGCTGAAAGCCTTGGAGGCGCGACCCGCTGACTTGGTCGTCACCGATTGGAAGATGCCGCAGATGGACGGGATCGAGCTGCTACGGCAGTTGCATGCGCGCCAGCCGGCACTGCCGGTGATTCTCGTCACGGCGCACGGCAGCGTGCCGTCAGCGGTCGCCGCGATGCGCGACGGGGCGTTCGACTACGTGACGAAACCGTTCGACAACGATGAGTTGCGCGCGATCGTCGCCCGCGCCCTCGACCTAACGCGCCTCGAGCGCGAGAACCGCTACCTCCGACAAGAGGTGGCCAGCCGCTACGCGCCGGCCGCGATGGTCGCCGAGAGTTCTCGCAGTAAGGATGTGCTCGATCTCGTGCGCCGCGTCGCGCCGAGTCGGGCGACGGTGTTGATTCAAGGCGAGAGTGGCACGGGCAAGGAACTGATCGCCCGCCTGCTGCACTATTGGAGCGATCGTGTCGGCCGCCCGTTCGTGCCCGTGAACTGCAAGGCGTTCGCTGAAGGAGTGTTAGAGAGCGAGCTGTTCGGACACGAGAAGGGTGCGTTTACCGGCGCCGCGGCGGCGCGCATCGGGTGCTTCGAGCGGGCCACCGGCGGCACGCTGTTCCTCGATGAAATCGGCGAGACCGCGCCAGATTTTCAAGCCAAGTTGCTGCGCGTGCTGCAAGACGGCGAGGTGCTACCCGTCGGCGGCACGCAGCCGCGCACCATCGACGTGCGTGTCGTCGCCGCCACCAACCGCGTCTTGCGCGATGAGATTGCGGCCGGCCGCTTCCGCGAAGATTTGTACTTCCGCCTCAACGTGATCCCGATCCAGCTTGCGCCCCTGCGCGAGCGTCGCGAGGACATCCTGCCGCTGGCGCGCCACTTCCTCGATCGCCATGCCGCCGAAGCGGGGCGCGCGCTGACCCTTGCGTCCGAATCAGAGGAGACCCTGAACACCCATCCGTGGCCCGGCAACGTCCGCGAGCTGGAGAACGCCATCGAGCGCGCCGTCGTACTCGCGCGCACCGAAGTCATCACGCCGGAAGACCTCCTGCTGGAGCACCGCGGTGGGCCCGCCGAGTCAACTCGGGACGGCAGCCTGCACCACGCCCTCGATCACACCGCCGCCGCGCGCATCCGCGCGGCGCTCAATAGTGCAAACGGCCAACGCAACGAAGCCGCCCGCGCCCTCGGCATCGACCGCACAACGCTGTACCGGATGATGAAGCGATTCGGGTTGTGACGCACCGGCGCGCCAGCGTTTCGATCCATCTCACGCATTCGCCGCCAACGCTCCTTCCAGTCGCAGCAGCTTCCTCTTGATCGTCAGACCGCCGGTGTAGCCCCCGAGTTTGCCGTCGGTCGCAATGATGCGATGGCATGGGATGACGATCGGGATCGGGTTGTGACCGAGCGCTTGGCCGACGGCGCGGCTGCCACGCGGGCGGCCGATTCGCTTGGCAATGTCGCCGTACGACACCACGCGGCCCCGCGGGATTTGCGCGGTCGCGAGCAATACCCGCCGCTGAAACGGAGTGACGTGGCTGAGATCGGTTTGCACATCGAATGCGGTCCGACGACCGGCGAAGTAGTCCCGGATCTGATGCACAACCGCCTTCGTCTTTGAGGCGGACTTCATTACCTCTGTCCCGAGCTCCTGGCGTAGATCACTGGCGAACGCCGATTCGCTCCGACGGAACGACACGCGCACCAACCCGCCTTCGATGGTGGCGACGAACACGCGGCCGATCGGTGTGGTGATGGAATCGTAGTAGGCCGCGCGAGGAGCCATGGCGCCGGCGACATTGCTATACAAACGCTGAAGCCCGCTGAGCACGCGTTGATACTCGGCCAACTTCCGCCGTCCGCGATCGCTGTCGAGCCAGCGTTGCAAAGCGACCGACGGCTTCGCGTCATCGATCAGCATCGCGATCAGTTCATCATCATGAGATTTCATTGTGTACCTCCGAGCACCGCGCGCAGTTTCTTGATCGCCTGGTAGACGTTGGCGCGTGCGGTCGCCTCGTTGCCGCCGACGGCGGCGGCAATCTCGCTGTAATTCATATCGTGGAACTGCCGCAGCATCAGCGCCGCGCGCTGGCGCGGTGGCAGTAACCGTACGGCGTCCGCCACCGCGCGCAGCTCCTGACGCTGATCGGCGGACACACTGACGCTTGCCGGCAGCGTGTCAAGGTCGACCTCAACCGCCCGCGCGGCGAGCCGTGACCGCCGGCGCATGGCGTTGAGCGCGCCGTTAGTCGCGATGCGATACAGCCACGCGCGCACATTCGAGTCGGGTGCCAAGTTGGCAAACGCCCGCTGCGCCCGCAGGAACGCATCCTGACACGCATCCTGTGCGTCGGGCTCGTTGCCGAGCATTCGTACCAGATAACGCAGAATGTCCGATCGATGGCGCTCGGCGAATTCAGCGAATGACGACGGCGGATTCATCTTGCCCCTTGTAACACTCCAGTAGGGGGCGATGTGAAACGCGAACCGACGTTCCGGTTGCGATTTCACGTTGCGCCCACGTCGAGTGTTGTACGGACAAATCGAACTCGAAAAGGAGGTCTCTTGATGAGCACATATGTTTTGGTTCACGGCTCGTGGCATGGCGCGTGGTGTTGGTACAAGATCGTGCCGCGACTCGAACAGGCGGGCCACACGGTCGTCGCCCTCGACTTGCCCAGCCACGGGCGCGATCGAACACCGCCGGGTGACGTGTCGATGGCCGACTACGTCGAGGCAATCGGCCGAGTCCTCGACGCGGCAGACGAGCCGGTCGTGCTGGTCGGCCACAGTCGCGGCGGGCTGGCGATCACGCAAGCGGCGGAAGAGCGCCCCGAGAAGATTCGCTCGCTGGTGTACCTGGCGGCGTTCCTCATTGGCGATGGTGAGACGATTCTTCCGCTCGCGTTCGCGGACACTGATTCGCTCATCATGCCCAACCTCGACGTCGATCAGGACGCGGGCTGGGACATGCTACGGCGTGACGCCTTCAAGGCGACGCTCTACGCCGATTGTTCCGAGGACGACGTGGCGCTCGCCCACGCGCTGCTTACTCCCGAACCGAGTGGTCCGACAAACACACCGATGCGGACAACGGCCCAACGCTTCGGACGCATTCCACGGGTCTACATCGAACTCCTGCAAGATCGAGCGGTGTCACCCGCGCTGCAGCGGCAGATGTACACGGCAATGCCGTGCCGGAAAGTATTGTCGATCGATGCAAGTCACTCCGCGTATTTCTCGAGGCCCGACGAACTTGCGAGTAAGATTCTGCACGCCGGCGGCGATATCTACGATCTCCGCTCACGCCAGCGGTGCGACGAGAATCACCAGCACATCGAAGACGAGATGAGAGACCACTGAAGCGGTGAGGTTGCCGGTCGCCGCAAACAACAGGGCCCAGACCAGCCCGGCACCGAAGGCCGCGAACGGTAGGAGCCAAGTCCCTGACGCGATGTGCGCGAGGGCGTAGACAACTGTGCTCGCCGCGACCGAAGTCAGCAACGGTAGGCGCTGCCGCAGCGGGTCTATCAGAGCCGCGCGCCAGAACAGCTCTTCACCGAGTACCGCGATCGGCAGCGTCGCCGCGACGAAGCCAACGGAATGACCGGCGGTCCACGCAACGAACTGATGCGTCTGCGCCGCCGCCGCAGGCACTCGACTGATCACCCACGCGCCACCATACAACGCCGCAGCGCTGATCACGCCGAGTACAGTGCCGGTGAGCGTCGGACGCAGTCGTGCGCGGCGATCGTCATCAAGTGCGGCCAGGCCAATAGCAGCGAGGGCCGCGTTGGCAATGATTAGTCGCGCCCATACGTCGAAGACGGGAAGCGCAAAGGCAGCGGTAACGATGCCGAAGCCGAGAAGAGCGAGCTGCGCAGCGCGTGCTAGCACTTTGTCGACCACGCGCTCGCTATAGCAGTCGGGAGCGACGGAGCGTAAGTCGACCGGCATCGCCCATTGCCTCGGGCGGGGCGAGCCTCTACACTGCCACTCTTCACATGGCACGGCGCATATACCTGCAGAGCCTGGGCTGCCCCAAGAATCTCGTCGACAGCGAGCAAATGCTCGGCCTGGCGGCGCGCGCCGGCGCCGAGATCGTCCTCGATCCTGCCGACGCCGATGTGTTGGTCGTCAACACCTGCGGGTTTATCGGCGAGGCCAAGAAGGAATCGATCGAAGCCATCCTCGAATTGGCACAGCTCAAGCAATCAGCGCCGGGCAAGCGGCTCATCGTCACCGGCTGTCTAGTGCAGCGCTACGGGTCAGAGTTGGCGCAAGCGCTGCCGGAAGTCGACGGCTTCTTAGGCACCGGTGATTTCACGCGGTTGCCCGAGTTGCTCGACGCTCCGGGCACCGCTGATCTCAGCGCCTACCGCCATGCGGCCCATCTGCTACCGAGCATCGATGTGCCGCGCGCGCGCACCGGACACTTCTTCAGCGCCTACCTCAAGATCTCCGAGGGTTGCGACCATCGCTGCAGTTTCTGCATCATTCCCAAGATCCGCGGTCGACACGAGAGCAAAACGCTCGACGGTGTGATCGCCGAGGCCGAGGCGCTGGTCCGCGATGGTGTGGTCGAACTGAATCTCATTGCGCAGGATCTCACGGCCTATGGCAAGGATCGGCGCGACGGCTCATCGCTGAGTTCGTTGTTGCAACGGCTGGCCGCGATCGACGGGCTCCGTTGGATTCGGCTGCTGTACACCTATCCGCGCTACGTCACCGACGAGTTGCTCGACACCATCGCCAACGAGCCGAAGATATGCCGCTACATCGACATGCCGCTGCAGCACATCAGCGATACGATGCTCACGCGTATGCGGCGCGAACGCAGCGGCGACGCCGTGCGGCGGCTGGTCAGCCGCATGCGTGCGCGCGTGCCGGGGCTGGCGCTGCGGACCTCGTTCATCGTCGGCTTCCCCGGTGAGACCGACGCTGACTTCGCCGAGTTGGAAGCGTTCATCCCCGCGGCGCGCTTCGACAACGTCGGCGTCTTCCGCTACTCGCGCGAAGAGGGCACCGAGGCCGCGACCCTCGACCAACAAGTTTCCGCTCGCGTGAAACAGCAGCGCTACCACCGGCTGATGACCGCCCAGGCTGGTGTTGCTGCCGCGCTCAACCGCGAGCGCGTCGGCTCCGTGCAGCCGGTGTTGGTGTGCGGGACGAATACCGCCGGCCGCTGGTACGGTCGTTCGCCGGCGCAGGCACCCGACATCGACGGGGTCGTCTATCTCGACGGAGCCGACACCCCTGGCGCCATCGTGGACACAACGATTGTCGACGCGACAATCTATGATCTTGAGGGTTGCCGCGCGACCCCAGTTGACAGTGCAGGGGATTGCCTCTAAATTCCCGCCCCCTTAGAGGCCCATGAGAAAAGCACTGCTGAAGAACGTGCGCGAGAAGCTGCTGGAGATGCGGCGGCAGGTGATGCGCGAGATCGACAACGACCTCAAGCAAGGCCGCGAGGGCGCCAAAGACGACGGCATGGATACGTACGATCTGGCGAGCGAAGAGCGCGATCGCGAGATCAGCTTCCTCCTCAGCGACCGCGAACGCGGCAAGCTGCAAGCGATTCAAGAGGCGTTGGAGCGCATCGAGGATGGCAGCTATGGCATGTGCGAGAGCTGCGAAAGCGAAATCGCCGCAGGCCGCCTCGAAGCCCTACCCTTCACCCGCTTGTGCGTGAGCTGCCAATCGGACCGCGAGAAGGAACTGAAGCAAGCGCGTCGCTTCGACGACGAGCGCACCTATCGGAAACTCAGCGCCACCGACGTCGACGAGGAAAACAGCTAGCCCCTTCACCCGCGCTTATCGCCTCTGCGGCGATATGCCAGACGCCACCCCTCATATCCGCCAGTTGCTGGCGCGCCTGTTCGCCGCCTCCGTGCGCGCCGTCGATCCTGCGGCGTTGGTGGCGCAGCGTCTGCTGCGCGATGGCCCGCGCGTAGTGATCAGCGACACCTCGACCTCGTGGAGCGGCCTCACCCTCATCGCCGCCGTCGGCAAGGCCGCGATCCCTATGGCCGAGTCCGCCGCGGCGACTCTCGGATCTGACCTCGCCAGCGGAGTCGCGATCGCGCCGCGCGCCGGGCTCCGGCCAATCGCCGAGATAAACTGCCTCGAAGGGGGCCACCCGTTGCCAAGCGTGGACGGCGAACGCGCAACACGCCGATTGATGACGCTGCTCGCAAGTCATCCCAATGCGGCGGTTCTCGCACTGATCAGCGGCGGCGCGTCGAGCTTGATGGTGCAACCGACGCCACCGGTAACGCTCGACGACAAGATCGCCACCACTGCGGCGCTGCTGGCGTGCGGCGCCTCGATTCAAGAATTCAACACGGTTCGCAAACATCTCTCGCAGGTGAAGGGTGGTGGCTTGGTGCGCCTCGCCCACGGGCGTCCGCTGGTTGCGCTGATTCTGTCCGACGTGATTGGCGACGATCCCGCGGATATCGGATCGGGGCCTACCGCTGCCGATCCGACCACGTTTGCCGACGTGTACCAGATCGTGCAGCGCTACGGGCTGTCGGCGTCGTTACCATCGACGGTGCTGGACCGGATCGAGGCCGGCCAACGCGGAGAATTGGATGAGACGCTCAAGCCCGGAGCCGCCGAACTAGGCGCCGTCAGCAATGTCGTGATTGGGTCAAACGCCGGAGCGCTGCGTGCCGCGGCCGCTGCGGCATACGCAGCGGGCTACGAACCCATCGTGGCAGACGAGCCGTTGTCAGGCGACACGACCGCGGCGGCGCGCACATTCGCAGCCTGGATCACGCGCGTCCCGCGGCTGCTGCCGACATGCTTCCTTGCCGGCGGCGAGACGACTGTAAGCCTCGGCCCCAACCCTGGACGTGGAGGCCGCAATCAAGAGTTCGCGTTAGCCTGCTCCGCGCAACTCGCCGGGAGTGATATCGTCCTCTTGAGCGCCGGCACCGACGGTGTTGATGGTCCGACCGATGCGGCCGGTGCATTCGTCGACGGCTCGACGAGCGCACGAGCGCGCACCCGCGGCTGCGACCCGTCGGATGCGCTCGCGGCGCACGACAGCTACCGCTTCTTCGCCGCCCTCGGCGATCTGTTCCAGCCCGGGCCGACCAGCACCAACGTGATGGACATCAAGATCGCACTCGTCGGCTCGGCACCGCCGATTGCCTAGCTCGGGTTCAGAGCGTGTGGTAGGAACGGGCACCGCGGCGAGCAGCACTTCGTGGATCACGGCTACCTCTCTGAGATCTTTGCATCCTTCCAAGGCGAAGGATCGCACGTTGGCGAACGCCACCTGTTCGTTCGCTTGGCGATTTGCAATCTGCGCTGCCGCTACTGCGACACGCCCGACAGCTTGGTGCGAACCTCACATTGCACGATCTGTCGCGCTGGGCAGGAGCCCAGACGTGTGTCGAACCCCATCAGCCGTCGCGAGCTGGTCGGTTACACGAGTGCGTTTCTGGAGAGTGAGGGGCCCATTGATGCCATCGCCGTCACTGGCGGCGAACCGTTGGTGCAAGCCGAATTTCTCGCCGCCTTCCTGAGCCACGCACGTTTTCCGGTACCGATACTGTTGGAGACCAACGGCGTGCTGCCCGAAAAGCTCGCGCTGGTCCTGCCGTGGATCGGCATCATTAGCATGGATATAAAACCGCCGAGCAACACCGGCGAGGCGGCGTTTTGGGACGAGCACGAGGAGTTTCTTCGCGTTGCCGATGGCAAGGAGATCTACGTAAAGGTCTTGGTGGATCGAACCACCAGCGATGCCGATATCGCGCGCGCCGCAGCATTGGTCGCCGCCCACGGCGACGTACCGATGTATCTGCAGCCGATCATGGACGCCGCGCATCGACCGGAGATCGACGGATCAACGCTGACTCGATTGTTTGCCATTGCGCGCCAACACCACGCGCGGGTGCGAGTGCTGCCACAGACGCACAAGTTGCTCGGCATCCAATAGTCGCGCGACTTGTGCGTGACAGCAGACGGATTTCGGTTACAATCGATTGCCAGTGACTCGCACGAACCCAACGGCCGAACGCCCACGTGTGCCGCCCGGGCAATCGGTTACCCAGAAATGGCCGGTCTTGAGCTACGGTCCGACACCGCGAGTCGACGCGGCGACCTGGGACTTTCGCGTCTTCGGCGAAGTGCGGTCGCCGTTGCGGTTCTCGTTCGAACAGTTTCGGGCGTTGCCTCAGAGTTCTGTCCTGACCGATTTCCATTGCGTCACCACCTGGTCGCGGCTCGATAACCGATGGGACGGAGTGCTGGCACGCGATCTGGTCGCAGCGGTCGATCGCAAGCCTGAGGGTCAGTTCGTTCTCGTCCATTGCGATGGCGGCTACACCACCAACCTGACTCTGGACGAGTTTCTCGATCCCGCCGTAATCTTCGCCCATCGACACGACGGCCACAATCTCACTCCAGAGCATGGCTGGCCACTGCGGCTGGTGGTGCCGAAGCTCTACGCCTGGTAGAGCGCGAAATGGGTCCGCGCGATCGAGTTCGCCACGGAGAATCGACGCGGTTTCTGGGAATCGCGCGGCTACCATACCCACGGCGATCCGTGGACCGAGGAACGTTACAGCGATCAGGAGTAGATGCGTGCCTCAGCTCGATCCCACGCGACGCGGACCAACCACACTCTCACCGGCGGTGCGCCGTAACAATTTGGCGCGGCTCGGCAGCGAAGAGTTTGACCTGCTGGTGATCGGTGGCGGGATCAACGGCGCGGGCATCGCGCGCGACGCTGCACTGCGCGGCCTCCGGGTCGCGCTCATCGAAAAGGGCGACTTCGCGAGCGGGACCAGCAGCCGATCCTCGAAGCTGATCCACGGCGGATTGCGCTATCTGGAGTTGGGGGACTTTCGCCTGGTACGCGAGGCCTGCCTCGAACGTGATCGCCTGCGCCGCTACGTAGCGCCCCACCTCGTCAAACCGATCCCTTTTCTGTTTCCAGTCTATCGTGGGGACCCGGTCGGAATCTTCCGCCTCGAAGTCGGCATGTGGGTCTACGATCTGCTCGCCGCCTTTCGCAACATTAGGATGCACCGCCTGCTGTCGCCCAAGCGGGTGGCCGAGTTGGAACCAGGCCTGCAGCAAGCCCAGCTGAAAGGCGCCGAACTCTACTATGACTGCGCCACCGACGACGCCAGGCTGACGCTCGAAACGATTCTGGGCGCGAGCGGAGCCGGGGCAGTGGTAGCCAACTACGTCCGACTACTCGAACTCGTGAAAGACGGAGGGCGAATCACGGGAGCCGAGATCCGAGACGAGCGAGGCGCCGGTCGCTACACCATCCATGCACGCGTGGTGGTCAACGCGACCGGTCCATGGGTCGATGAGGTTCGCCGGCTCGATAATCCGGCGGTGGTGCCTTGCCTGCGGCTCACCAAAGGCGCGCATATCGTCGTACCACGGTCGCGGGTCGACAATCGCTTCGCCGTCGTCCTGCGCGCGCCGCGCGATGGTCGGATTTTGTTCGTCATTCCGTGGGACGATCGTACGCTAATCGGAACTACCGATACGGACTTCACCGGATCACCCGACACCGTGTCGGTTGACCCCGAAGACGTTGAGTATCTGCTCGAAGCAGTCAATGCATTTTATCCACATGCCCGATTGGTCCGCAGCGATGTCGTCGGGAGCTTTGCCGGGCTGCGACCGCTGGTGGCCCCTGAAGATGCTCGCAATCCCTCCGCGGTCTCGCGCGAGGAGCGCATCCTGAGCAGCCCATCGGGATTGGTCACGCTCGCGGGGGGGAAGCTGACTACCTTTCGAGCCGTCGCAGCGACCGTCACCGATCACATTATTGGCCAGCTCGGGGGCAAACCCACTCGTCGGCGGCGACGCCATCACAAGGTTCCGCTCGCGGGTGGTACCGCACACAAGAATGGGCGCTGGCGCGTCGAAGCGGATCGGCTGGAGCAGCGCTACGGCGAAAGGGCTCCTGAAGTCATGGCGCTGATGCAAGAACGGGCCGATCTTTCCCATCCGCTCGTCGCAGGAATGCCGTATACGAGGGGAGAGGCCGTCTATGCCGTACAAGCGGAGATGGCGCTCGATGCGGAAGATGTTTTGAGGCGACGAACCCCGATGGCGATGCGCGATCAGGCCGCCGCCTCGAAGGCAGCCGAGGAAGTCAAAGCGCTCGTTGACACGCTGGTGCGGAACTCCGACTCGAAGCTCTCGTAACTCAAAAATTATCGGACACCATTGCTGGTCGTACTGAAAAAGTTTCTTGACAATTTTTGCCGAAAGGGGCTATAGGCACGGTGATTCTGTTATAAAATCGTGCGGGTTCGCGCCTGCGTCAGAACGCGAAGCCCACGCTGGACTTATGGCGGTCTACACAGTGCTAAGTAAGCGAGAGATCGGCGAGATCATCGCCACCTACGGCCTTCCCAAGGCGACCTCGGTGCGCGAGATCCGTCAGGGATCCGTGAACACGCACTACCTCGTCGAGACGGCCAAAGGGAAGTACGTCGTCAAGATCGACGAGGTGAAGAGCGAGATCGACGTCAAGCGCGAGCAAGACCTGCTCGTGTTCCTCCGTAAGCACGGCTTCCCCTGCCCGGTACCCCTCGCTGATCGCAACAACCGGCACTATCGCGACTGGGGCGGCAAGTCTCTTTCGGTGTATCGCCACATTGACGGCCGCTTTATCGATCCGGAGGATGTCTCGCTAGCCCAGTTGGAAAACATCGGCCGCGTGCTCGCCGACCTCCATCTCTTCGGCAAAGCCTACAAGAAGGGGATCGAGAACCGCTTCGGGTTTGACCGCGTCGCCGAGATTTATCTCGATGTGCGCGGGCGGCTGCCGCACTACTTCAAGAAAATTACGCGCACCCTCGATGACGAGATCGAGTACTTGCATCACTACCTGGAAGGCAAGTTGCCGAAAGGGATCATTCACGGTGACCTGTTTGCTGATAATCTCATGTTCAAGGGTGAGAAGGTGGTCGGCGTGCTCGATTTTGAGGCGGCCTGCCGCGGCAAGTTTGTCTTCGACCTTGCCACCGCTGTGAACTCCCTTTGCTTCGAGACTGGCCCCGGTTACTCCATCAAGCGGTTCGAAGCTCTCATCGGTGGCTACGAGGCGCTGCGCACGCTGTCACTCGCAGAGTGGGACGCATTCCCCAACGAGCTGCGCTTCGCCGCTTTCCGTTTCACGGTTACGCGGCTGCGCGACTTCTTTCTCAATCCAGTCGATGAACGCCAGCGCATCAACAAAGACTTCCAGGATTTCTACGATCGGCTGCGCATCCTGCGACGTGAACGCGAAGGTGGCATGGAAGCGCTCCTGATGGCGATGGCTACCGGGTACGACTACCGCAAGTACCAGAAGGTGAAGGCGGTCGCCAAGCGCCGCTAGTTTCCGCCAGCTGCCGTCGCTACTTGCGACGATCCGGATTTCCACTAAGATCGTCCGACCATGAGCCGCAGCCCAGACCGGCCCGCAATCGAGCCATTGGTGCGCGAGATGCTCCGCCACCTCGGGGAGGATCCCGAGCGTGAGGGACTGGCGAAGACGCCGCAACGTGTGGCCCGGTCGCTCGAGTTCCTCACCCGCGGCTACTCGCAAGACCCCAAAGAGGTCATCAACGACGCGTTGTTCACCGAAGACTACCAAGAGATGATTGTGCTGCGCGATCTTGACTTCTTCTCCCTCTGCGAGCACCACATCCTGCCGTTCTTCGGCAAAGCTCACGTCGCCTACATCCCCCAGCACCGCATCGTCGGCATCAGCAAACTCGCCCGCTTGGTCGACGTTTATTCGCGCCGGCTGCAGGTGCAGGAACGGATGACCACCCAGATCGCGAACACGCTTATGGATACTCTCGATCCGCTCGGCGTCGCGGTCGTGTTGCACGCCGAGCATCTCTGCATGCGCATGCGCGGGGTCGAAAAGCAGAACTCCATCGTCGTTACCAGCGCCATGCTCGGGGTATTCCGCAATCATCAGGAGACCCGGCAGGAATTCATGACGCTGGTTCACAATGGCAATGCACGCTAGTTCCACGCCCGTCGACGCGAACACCAACGGTCGCGGGCTGACAACATTGACACGGCCACCAGCGATAGGCTAAGCGACGCAGCGGATTTTTCGGGTTGCACGACTGGCGCGCGTGGAAGTAACCACGAGGAAGTGCGTCCCGTCAGTTGGCCGTTCGCCTGGGCCTCTGGCTGTTGAGGTTCAGGCCTTTTTTTGGCCACACGAGGTACTCCAGTGATCAAGAACTACCTGATTGCCCCCGGGCCGACGCCCGTGCCGCCCCGCGTGTTGTTGGCGATGGCTCAGCCCATAATCCACCACCGCACACCTCAGTTCAGCAGCATCTTCGCCGACGCCAAACGCGACTTGAAGTCGGTGTTCCAGACCGCGCAGGACGTGCTGATCCTCGCCGCCTCCGGCACCGGCGCGATGGAAGGCTCGGTCACCAACCTGTTTTCGCCCGGCGACGAAGTGCTCGTCATCAACGGTGGCAAGTTCGGCGAGCGCTGGACCAAGATCGCGACGACGTACGGATTGAAGGCCCGCGAGCTCAGAGTGGAATGGGGTCGCAGCGCCCATGTCGAGTCCGTCCGCCAGGCACTTGCCGAGCACCGCTCAATCCGCGGCGTCTTGATGCAAGCCAGCGAGACCTCCACGGGCGCGCTGCATCCGACCGAAGAGATCGCCAAGCTGACGCGGCAGAGCGACGCGCTGCTGATCGTCGACGGCATCACGGCGGTCGGGGTGTTCGATGTCCCAATGGATCGCTGGGGCGTCGACGTGCTGATCACGGGATCGCAGAAGGCGCTCATGCTGCCGCCCGGTCTCGCCTTCGCCGCGTTGAGCGAACGCGCCTGGCAGCGCACCAAGGAAGCCAAGCTGCCGCGTTTCTACTTCGACTTCGCGCGCGAACGCGACAACCTGGCCAAGGACACCACCGCATGGACGCCGGCGATCTCATTGATCACTGGATTGCGCGAAGCGCTTGCGATCATGCTAGAAGAGGGGCTGCCTAACGTCTTCGCGCGCCACGCCCGTCTCGCTGCGGCGACCCGCGCGGCCGCCACCGCGTTGAACCTCCGACTGGTTGCTCCCGATGCACCCAGCCCGGCGCTCACCTCGATCTTCGTTCCCGACGATGTCGACGGCGGTAAGCTGGTCGGCTACTTGCGCGATCGGATGGGCGTCACGTTCATGGGCGGCCAAGATCAACTGAAGGGCAAGATCGTTCGCATCGGCCACCTTGGTCACACCGGCGCGTTCGATATCATCACCGCCATCGCCGCCTTCGAGATGGCGTTACGCCACTTCGGCCACCCGCTCGAACTCGGCCGGGGTGTCGCCGCTGCGCAAGCGGTGCTCATGGAAGCGCTGCCTCCGCGCAGCTAGAGTGAAGCGGCCATGCAGCGCGTACTGGTGTCCGACAAACTCGCCGCCGAAGGGATGGATATCCTGCGCGCTGCCCCCGGCATCGAAGTCGATCACAAGCCGGGGCTCACGCCCGCCGAGCTTGTCGCCAAGATTCCCGACTACCACGGCCTGATCATCCGCAGCGAAACCAAAGTCACCGCGGCCGTGCTCGCCGCCGCCAAAAATCTGCGAGTCGTCGGCCGCGCCGGCATCGGCGTGGACAACGTCGACGTCGAGGCCGCTACGAAGCAAGGCGTCGTGGTCATGAACACGCCCGGCGGTAACAACGTCACCACCGCCGAGCACGCCATCAGCATGCTGCTGTCGCTCGCCCGTTCGATCCCGCAAGCCACGGCATCGATGAAAGCCGGCAAATGGGAGAAGGGCCGCTTCATGGGCACCGAACTCTCCAACAAGACCCTCGGCATCGTCGGCATCGGCAACATCGGCGGCCTGGTCGCCGATCGTGCGCAGGGCTTGCACATGAAGGTCATCGCCTTCGATCCCTTCATCGCTCCCGAAGCCGCCGCGCGCCTCGGCGTGGAGTTGGTAACCCTCGACGAACTGTGGGCGCGCGCCGACTTCATCAGCATTCACACGCCGCTCAATGCCGACACCCGCAACCTCGTCAGCACCGCCGCCTTCAACAAGATGAAGAAGGGCGTTCGGCTCATCAACTGCGCGCGCGGCGGCATTGTTGATGAGGCCGCACTCGCGACAGCGATCGAAGGCGGTAAAGTCGCCGGCGCTGCACTCGACGTGTTTGCCGAAGAGCCGCCGCCACCGGATCATCCGTTGCTCAAGCTCGCACAGGTCATCTGCACGCCACACCTCGGCGCCGCCACCAGCGAGGCGCAGGTCAACGTCGCCATCGCCATCGCCGAGCAGCTCGTCAACTATCTCAGCGACGGGGTCATCCAGAACGCGGTCAACGTCCCGTCGATGAGTCCCGAGTTGCTCGAAATCCTCACGCCGTATCTCACGCTCGCCGAGAAGCTCGGCACCTTGCAGGGGCAACTCCTCAGCGGCGCCCCGCGCGAGGTGCAGATCGAGTACGCCGGCGAGGTCGCCGACCAGGACGTGAAGTCTGTCACGCTCGCCGTACTACGCGGGCTGCTCAACCGCGTGCTCGAAAAGGGCGAGGTCAATTACGTCAACGCTGCCGCGATCGCGCGCGATCGCGGCATCAAGGTCGTTGAGTCGAAGACCAGTCAGGCCAAAGGCTACGTCAACCAGGTCACCGTGCGCGTGGTCACGAGCCAAGGCGACAGCACGGTGGCGGGCGTCATCTTCGGCCGCCGTGTCGTGCGCTTGGTGCGCATCAACGACTTCTATCTCGAAGCCGTGCCCGAGGGGTACATTCTCATGTCGACCAATCGCGATGTGCCCGGCGTCGTCGGCGCCATCGGCACATTACTCGGCGAGGAAAAGATCAACATTGCCAGCATCGAACTCGGCCGCGAGAAAGTCGGCGGCTTGGCGATCTCACTGTTCCATATCGACGAGCCGGTGACACCCACCGTACTCGCCAAACTCCGCACTCTGCCGCCGATCGTGACGGCGCAGTTGATCACGTTGTAGCGTTGGCGGACATCCGCGCGCGTGTGAGGCCCAAGTCATGCCTGCTGTCGTTGTTGTCGGTGCCCAATGGGGCGATGAAGGAAAAGGAAAAGTCGTCGACATATTGGCCGAGCACGCCGATGTCGTCGTGCGCTATCAAGGCGGCAACAACGCCGGCCACACGGTGGTGGTGGGCGACGAGAAGACCGTCCTCCACCTGATCCCGTCCGGCGTACTGCACGACGGCACCGTGTGCGTCATCGGCAACGGCGTCGTCATCGATCCCGAAGAGTTGCTCAAGGAGTTCGATGCGCTGCGCAAGCGTGGCTACCTCGTCGACGACCAGATGCTCAAGATCAGCGACCGTGCGCATCTGATCATGCCGTTTCATCGCGCCATCGATCAGGCCCGCGAGCGCGTCCGCGGCGAGGGCCGTATCGGCACGACGGGTCGCGGCATCGGTCCAACGTATGAAGACAAGATGGCGCGCATCGGCATCCGCGTCGCCGATTTCCTCGACGAGGACGTGTTCGAAGACGCCCTGCGCCGCGCCATGGACGAGCGCAACATCTACCTCGACGCCATCCTCAAAGAGAAGCGGCTCGACTTCGATACGATCTACAATCAGTACCGCGCGATGCGCGATCGCATCGCCGTCCACGTCATCGACGCCAGCCTGTACCTTGATCGCTCCCTCGCGCAGGGCAAACGCATCTTGCTCGAAGGCGGACAAGGGACGATGCTCGACGTTGACCACGGCACGTATCCCTACGTCACGTCCTCGAACACCATTGCCGGCGCCGCCTGCACCGGCGCGGGCATCGCGCCGCGCCGCATCTCCAGCGTGGTGGGGATCACCAAAGCCTACACCACACGCGTCGGCGCCGGGCCGTTTCCGACCGAGTTGCACGACGCGCTCGGCACCAAGCTGCGACAGGACGGCGATGAGTTCGGCGCCACCACCGGTCGCCCGCGCCGCTGCGGCTGGTTCGACGCGGTGGTCGTCCGCCACGCCGCGCGCCTCAACGGCATGAACGGCATGGCGCTCACCAAGATCGACGTGCTCACCGGGATCGATCCGATCAAGGTGTGTGTGGCCTACGACTTCAACGGCAAGCGCATCGACGAGATGCCCGCGAGCGCCGCCGTCTTGCGCGGCGTTGTCCCAATCTACGAGGACCTCCCCGGCTGGCAGCAACCGCTCAGCAACGCGCGCCAACGCGCCGACCTTCCCGAGAACGCCGAGCGCTACATCCGCCGCCTCGAAGAGCTGACCAACACGCCGATGATGATGATCGGCGTCGGCGTCCGCCGCCAAGAGACCATCGTCCTCGCCAATCCGTTCAATGGGTGAGTCGTGGACGTGTTCGCGAATCGTCGCGAGTTTCACCTCCGGACACGATCCACGAACTCACTCTTCCGCTGGAACGACTCGCGGCGCACTGTTGGTCAAGAACACCAGCGCGGACGACACCCCGGTGGCCAGCACGACCACGCTCGACAGCAAACCGAGGGCGACGGCCATTTCGTGGTCGACGCCGACGCTCGCGAGCGCAACTGAATAGCCGTATTCACGGATGCCAACCCCGCTGAAGCTGATCGGGATCATCCCGAGCGTGTTCACCACCGGCACGAAGATGAAGAAGAAGGACGCCGGCGCCTGAATGTTCAAGGCCCACGCCAATACGACTTGGGTCGCGACTTGGATCACGTGGAACACCATCGCCAGCAGAGTCGTTCGCACCAGCAGTTGCCAGTCATTCCAATAGGCGGCGATCTCTTGCTCGACTAGTATCCGCCACTTGTTCGATGGCGGAAGCGAGCGCACCAGCAGTGGCGGACCCCACAGCCAGGCCGCTAACGTGCCCGGCGGCACGATCCACGCGCCATAGTACAGTGGGGCTGGAATCCTATACGAAGGCTGCAACACGATCGCGATGGCCCCTACCCAAATGAGCGCGATGAAGCCGAGTCCGCGGTCGGCGATCACTGACGTGAACGCCAGCGTCCGGCGCTTTTGTCCGCCGGCGAGGAAGATCGCCCGCGCGACATCGCCCGCCACCGTGCTTGGCGCAAACAGATTGAGATACATGCCGCTGAAGTAGCAGGTGAAGTAGCGGCTGAACGGTTCGTCGAAGCCGAGCGGCCGCGCCAGCATGCGCCAGCGCTGCACGCTCAGTATCTGGCTGCTCAGGTAGCCAGCGAACGCCAGCAGCACCCACCCGGGTTGTGCTCGGCGGACCACTCCGGCCAACTCTCTGACGTCGGTCTTGTACATCAGGAGTGCGAGCAGCGCCGTGCTCAGGCCGGCCTTGAACCAGAACGACCCGAGCGCCCGTTTGAAGTGTTCCAGCATGCGCTACCACCCCTGCGCCGCGCCGCCCTTGCGCGGATCGGCCGCGCCGGTGTAGCCGCCGGCGGTCACGCGCACGGCCTGAACCGCTGCCAAGTTCGGGACTTCGCGCACATGATGCCCGAGACGTTCCAACGCCGTGCGCGTCATGACATCGATGCCCGGCTCGACCGCCAACACTTCCGGCACCCACTGATCGTGTACCCGCGACGCCGCCACTGCCGCGTTCACGTCGAAGTCAAAGTCGACGACGTTGAGCAGCGTCTGCAACGTCGCGGTGATGATGACCGGTCCGCCCGAGCCGCCGGCAATCAACATCGCGCGGTTGTGATCGAGCACGATCGTCGGCGTCATGCTGCTCAGCGGCCGCTTGTGCGGCGCCACCGCGTTGGCGGCCGCACCGATCAAACCGAACACATTCGGCACACCTGGCTGCGCGGCGAAGTCATCCATCTCGTTGTTGAGGATCACGCCGCTCTGCGGCGCCAGCACCATCGAGCCGAAGGCGGTGTTGACCGTCGTCGTCACGGCCACTGCATTGCCGTCGGCGTCGATCACCGACAGGTGCGAGGTACCGGCGTCGCGCGACGGCTCGGCGGCACCGTAGAAGTCGCGATCGAAGGTCGTGCGTGTGCTGATGCTGTCGCGTACCGCCGTCGCGTAACGCAGCGACAGCAGGCGCGGCAACGGCACCGACACGAAGTCGGGATCGCCGTAGACTTCCGCGCGATCGGCGAACGCGTGCTTCATGGCTTCCACCAGCAGGTGCAACGTCGTCGGCGAATTGTGGCCCAGCGCAACGAGGTCGTCACGCGCGATGATGTTGAGAATCTCCAGCAACACGCCGCCACCGGAACTGGGCGGCGGCATGGTGAGCACTTCATGGCCACGGTAGCCGCCGCGCAGCGGCGTGCGCGCCGTCGGGCGGTACTGCGCAAGGTCTTCGACGGTGAGAATGCCGCCGGCCGTGCGGGTCGCATCGACGATGTCTGCGGCGACGGCGCCGCGGTAGAACGCATCCGGCCCCTGTTCGGCAATGTTCTCCAACGTATGCGCCAGCGCCGGTTGCTTTAACGGCTCACCAGCGGCGCGCGGCGAGCCATCGGGATGCAGCAGCACCGCAGCGAGCGCGGGGAAGGTTTGGATCACGTCGCGATTGTGCGCGATCGATTCGGCCAAGTGCGCGCCGATCGGAAAACCGTCGCGCGCCAAACGTACGGCCGGTGCGATCACGGTTGCAAACGGCAACCGGCCGTAGCGACGGACGGCGTGGGTCAGACCGGCGACTTCGCCCGGCACCGCAATCGCCAATCCACCACTGCGGCTCAGCGCTGGATCCGCTTTGCCGTCACGGATGAACATCTCGCGCGTGGCCGCCGCCGGAGCGCGTTCGCGATAGTCGAGCGCCACCGCGCGCTGCGTGCCAGGGAAATACGCGAGCAAAAAGCCGCCGCCGCCGATGCCGCAGGAGGTCGGGTTCGTCACCCCGACCGCCAACGCCGTTGCCGCTGCCGCATCAATCGCGTTGCCGCCCTTCTGCAGAATCTCGACCCCCGCCGCCGACGCCAGCGCGTGCTCCGACACCACCATCCCGTGTGTCGCCAACTCGGCGGCGGCGACTCCGTGGAACACAAGGGAGATGCCCACCGCACAGACGCAGAGCCGTAGCGATGCAGAGAAGAAGGTTGATGGACCCTTCTGGTCTTGGCGTTCGATTGTTCGCTCGTCCCAACTCACGGCGGCGATACTTAGCGGAAAGCAGCGGAGACGCAAACGAGTCCTTCGATGAAAGAGGCCCTAGGCGACCACGTGACGCCGTCGCTCGGGTGCGCTAGAAAAACGCGATGAAGATGGTCCCGCTTCGGCGCAGGCGACCCGTGCAGCGGATGGGCCAACGATTCGCCGCGCTCACGTTCGTCGCACTCGCCGCGTGCTCGACTACCATTCCCGTCAAGGTCGAGTACGATCCGTCGGCGAGTTTCTCGACCTATCGCACCTACGATTGGCTACCGGCCGCCACCGAGTCGCCGGTGGTACCGAAGGGGCAGACCGAGATGGCGGATTGGCGCATCCGCACAGCGGTGGAGAATCAGTTGGCGGCGAAGGGCTACATCAAGCGTCCGGGCGGCGCCAATTTTCTCATCGGCTATCGCATCCGTGTGCGCGAGACGACCGTGAAGACGTTTCAAGATTACTACTGGTATCGCCAGAGCGGTGGTTCCGACAGTCCGCAAGACGCGTACGTGATCGGCTATCAAGAAGGCACGCTGTTCCTCGACATCGTCGATCCCGCCAGCAAGCGCATGATCTGGCGCGCCTACGCGCAGGCGGCAGTCAATCCGAATCAGGCGGAGAATCAAGGCGAGCGCGTCAACCAAGCCGTACGCGAAATGTTGACCCAATTCCCGCCGCGTTGAGGCGGCCCTCGATGCGATCGCTACGCGATCTACTCGGGCAAACGGATTTTGGGAGCCTCGAAGAGCTAACCGTTTCCCCGAGTAGCCGGCCTGAGTAGACGCCGAAGGCTTCGTATCGAAGGCCGGCGTATCGAGGGGTGCCTTGGTCCCTTAGTAGCGATAGTGCTCGGGCTTGTACGGTCCGTCGATCGGCACGCCGATGTACTCGGCTTGCTTCGGCGTGAGTGTGGTCAGTTTCACGCCCAGCTTGGCCAGGTGCAGGCGGGCAACTTCTTCGTCGAGCCGCTTCGGCAGCATGTAGACCTTGCGCTCGTATTCCTTCGCCCGCTGCCACAACTCGAGCTGCGCCAGCACCTGGTTGGTGAATGACGCGCTCATCACGAACGACGGGTGTCCGGTGGCGCAGCCGAGATTGAGCAGGCGGCCTTCGGCGAGCACGAGCACCGAATGGTTGTCGGGGAACACCCACTCGTCGTACTGCGGCTTGATGTTGATGCGCTTGATTCCCCGGACCTTCGCCAGCCCGGCCATGTCGATCTCGTTGTCGAAGTGGCCGATGTTGCCGACGATCGCCTTGTCCTTCATCCGCGTCATGTGCTCGGCGGTGATGATCCCGAAATTGCCCGTGGTGGTGACAAAGATGTCCGCCGTGCTGACGAAGTCTTCGAGCGTGGCGACTTGGTAGCCTTGCATCGCCGCCTGCAGCGCGCAGATCGGATCGATCTCGGTAACGATGACACGACAGCCCTGGCCGCGCAGCGATTCGGCGCAGCCTTTGCCCACTTCACCGAAGCCGCAAACGACGGCGACCTTGCCGCCGAGCATGACGTCGCTGGCGCGGTTGAGTCCGTCGATGAGCGAATGACGGCAGCCGTAGATGTTGTCGAACTTGCTCTTGGTGACCGAGTCGTTGACGTTGATCGCCGGGAACAGCAACGTCGTATTCTTGGCCATTTCGTAGAGGCGATGGACGCCGGTTGTCGTCTCTTCGCTCACGCCGCGGATGTTCGGGGTGACGCGCTGCCACTGACCCGGCGCTTCCTTCTGCAAGCGACGCACGAGGTCGAGGATGATGCCCCACTCTTCCGCATCGTTCTTCAGATCGAAATCAGGCACGCGTCCGGCCTTCTCGAACTCCAGACCCTTGTGCACGAGCAGCGTCGCGTCGCCACCGTCATCGACAATGAGATCGGGGCCCGAGCCGTCGGGCCACACCAACGCCTCGTTGGTACACCACCAGTACTCTTCGAGCGTCTCGCCCTTCCAGGCAAACACAGCAGTGCCTTGCGGGTTGCTCACGGTGCCGGTGCGGCCGACGGCCACCGCGGCGGCGGCGGTGTCCTGCGTGCTGAAGATGTTGCACGAGACCCAGCGCACGTCGGCGCCAAGATCGATCAGCGTTTCGATCAGCACCGCGGTCTGCACGGTCATGTGCAGCGAGCCCATGATCTTCGCGCCGCGCAGCGGTTGGGTGGCCGCGTGCTGAGCGCGTAGCGCCATCAGACCGGGCATCTCCTGCTCGGCCAAACGGATCTCCTTGCGGCCGAGCTCGGCCAAGGTCAGATCCTTCACCTTGAAACGGGGCCGTTCGCTCGCGGGCACCACGGCCTTTAGTTGTGCGCTCTTACTCATCGTGAATCCTCCTCTGTTTGGAATGTCCGTTGCGGGGTACACGCCGCGCGCTGGCGGCAAACAACGCCGGGCCCTTGGCCTGCGGCGCCGGTGGTAGCGGTTGGACACGAGTGCGCTCGAATCCGCTATCGCGCAACCAGTCACTGATTTGCGCCGGCTCAAAGCCCAGCCACACGTGTCCCATCTGTTGTTGATACTCGCGCCGCTCGTGCGCCAACATGTCGATGACCAGCAATCGTCCACCGGGGCGCAGCGTCCGTGCCGCGGCGCGCAACACAGCCGGCGGATCGGCTACGTGATGCAGGACCAAGCACGTCACCGCGGCATCAAGTGTCGCATCGTCGATCGGCAACGCTTCGAGATCGCCGTGGCGGATGTCCACGTGCGGAAACATTCCGAGCCGCTGGCGCGCCGCCTTGAGCATCGCGCGCGAGCTGTCGACGGCGATCACCTGACGTACGAACGGTGCTACCGCCACCGAGACCTGCCCGGTGCCGCAGCCGAGATCACCGAGCACCCAGGTGTCTTCGAGCAGCCCAGCGAGCGCCGTGAGATCGAAGCGATCGCCGAACATCTCGCGGCGTAGATGATCCCACTGCCCGGCGGCGGAGCTGAAGAACGCCTGCGAGCGCGTCTGCCGTGCCGACAAGATCGTTGCCAGCCGCTGCGCGTCGTGCGCCGCGACCCGGGTCGATGCCGTCTGTTCGCGCAGGAGATTCCACAACCGTCGTGCCGCCGGTTCGAGGTCGTCGACATCCATGCGGTAGAGTCGGCTGGTGCCTTCCGGACGCGCGCTCACCCAGCCC
Organism: Deltaproteobacteria bacterium; assembly: GCA_016178705.1. Classification (NCBI taxonomy): domain Bacteria; kingdom Pseudomonadati; phylum Myxococcota; class Myxococcia; species Deltaproteobacteria bacterium. The sequence continues at coordinate 461,715 of JACOST010000014.1, forward strand.
TCGTCGGCGAGCAGCTTCAAATGGCGACTCACCGTCGACTGTGGCAACTGCAGCACCGCGCACAAGTCGGCGACGGTCAGCTCGTACTGTTCGACCAGCCGCAACGTGCGCGCGCGAGTGGCGTCGGCGAGGGCATTCATCCAGCCGATGATGTCGGGGGTGGCGCTGCTCATTCAATCCGTCAATCCGGATGAAGCGTTGCATAGGAACTGGGTTGAGTCAACCCGCCAAAGCCCCGGCCTTGCCGCTTGGCGCCCGTCGGAGGGCGGGACTTTCCCGCTGCCCTCAGTGTGCTAAGGGTGGGGCCTCGGTTCCGAACGCAAACGCAACACGGAGGAAGTGCTCATGGCACAGTGGTGGCGTGAACGACTGAAGCAGCGGCCGTGGTGGATGAACGCGCTGATGCTGTTTTGCGCGTACTTGGCGGTGATCCACATTCCGTGGGACTTCTTCGTCAAGCCGGCGGCGCAGGATGCCGAGGCGTGGTTCGGCATCCTGTTGCGCGGGCGGTGGGCGAAGGTGACGGAGCCGCTGCACTGGGCGATCTACGCCGCCGGCGCGTTCGGCTTCTGGCGCATGCGCGCCTGGATGTGGCCGTGGGCGGCCGTGTACGCCGGCCAAGTCGCGTTCGGGATGTTGGTGTGGAACGTCGTGTACGTCGGCGGCGCGCGCGGCTGGCTCACCGGTCTGCTGTCGCTGGTTCCATTCGGCGTGCTGACCAGTGCGCTGTGGCGCGAACGCGATCGATTCGGCCGCCCGCGCCAATCGCTGCGCGAGCGTTACGGCGACTGGGCGCTGATCACCGGTGCCTCGGCTGGGATCGGCGCCGAGTTCGCGCGCGCGCTTGCCCAAGAGGGCCTGTCGTGCGTGCTCACTGCCCGGCGCGAAGATCGCTTGCGGACATTGGCAACGGAGCTGGAGCAGCAATACCACGTCGCGACGCGTGTGGTCGCCGCCGACCTCGTCGATCCGCACGGCACCGACCAGTTACTCGATGCCATCAAGGATCTGCAGATCGACGTGTTCATCAACAACGCCGGCTTCGGGTACGCCGGCCGCTTCGACAAGCAAGACACCGAACGCTTGCGCGCGATGGTGCAAGTGAACTGCGTCGCGCCGGTAGTGTTGGCGAGCCGGCTGTTGCCGGCGATGCGCGAGCGCGGACGCGGTGCGATGATCGTCACCGGTTCGATCGCCGGACGCCAGCCGTTGCCGCGCCACGCGCTCTATGCCGCCACCAAAGCGTTTGATCAACTGTTCGGCGAAGCGCTGTGGGCTGAACTGCGCGGCACCGGCGTCGACGTACTGGTGCTTGAACCGGGACCGACCGAGTCGGAGTTCCGCGAAGTCGCCGGTGAAGAGCGCGGTACTGGCGAGCCGGCCGTGAACGTGGTCGCACTCGCGTTCGACGCGCTGGGTCAGCAGCCGTCGGTGATTTCGGGATGGTTCAACTGGGCGCGTGCGAATGCGCTCCGCATAGTTCCGCGCTCGACCATGACTTTGCTGGCGGAACAGGTGGTGCTCGAACAAACCCCGCCCGCGATGCGGTGACCCGCCGAGGTCAACGGCGGTCATTGTGACTCTATCTGCGCCCAGCACAGCATCGCAACGTGTTGGTAACCGGTAGATTTTATTTGGCAGCGTCGCGCCCGGTTTCGAGAATACGACAAGGCTCTCCGCCACCGCTAGCAACTCAGCACGCATGTATGCATCACCAATTCGCCGAACAGATCACTGCCGAGTAATGCGACCCGCACTCATTGTTCATGGCGGCGCGGGCGTGGTGGCCCCGGACGATGCTGGCGCGTGTGCCGCGGGCTGCGCGGCTGCGACCCGTGCGGGCTGGCAGGTCCTCGATGGTGGCGGCACAGCGCTCGACGCGGTGACGGCCGCGGTGGTCGTGCTGGAAGACGATTCCGCTTTCAACGCTGGCGTTGGGTCGGTGCTCACTTCGGCGGGGACCGTGGAGACGGATGCGTCGATCATGGACGGTGCGACGCTCGCCGCCGGCGCGTGCGCCGTCGTCAGTGAAGTGCGCAATCCGATCGGGTTGGCGCGCGCGGTGATGGCGACCGGCGACATCGTGTTTCTCGTTGGCGATGCGGCGATCGCATTGGCGCGTGAGCGTGGACTGGCGCTCTGCCCGCCCGCATTCTTGATCACCGAGCGGCAACGTCGACGCTGGCAACAACGCGCGACTGAAACCGCGAATACGGGCAACACCGTCGGTGCCGTCGCCGTTGATCGAGCCGGCCATGTGGCGGCGGCGACTTCGACCGGCGGGATGTTCTGCAAGCGACCGGGTCGGATCGGCGACAGCGCGGTGATCGGGGCGGGAACGTACGCGGATGATCGTCTCGGCGCGGCGTCGGCCACCGGAGTTGGCGAAGCCATCATTCGCATCGGGTTGGCAAGGATGGCCGTGGACCTACTCGCGGACGGCCGCGCTCCTATGGCGGCCGCGCACGAAGCGGTGACGCGTCTGATGGCGCGCGTTCCGGCTCCGGTCGGCGTGATCGTCATCGATCCGCTCGGTCGCATCGGCCACGCGCGCAGCAGTTCTCACATGCCGCTCGCTTTTCGCAACGGCGCGCTCGACGACTTGGCCGCGTGCTGATCGGCACACGGGGTCATTGCGGCGAGGGTGGTCGGTAGGTTAGGGAACTCCGTCACGCCGGTGTCTGCACGCAATGGGCAGCACCGGCACGCACTGCGTATGACCGCTGCCGAAGCCACCGCATCCGGACCGTTCAAGACTCCGCTGTATTTTCTCTGGGGCCTCGGCGCCGCGATCGGGATCTTTTTCATCACGATCTTTTGGGGGCTACTGTGTGCCGCGCTGATCCTCCTGTTGCGCAAGCCGTGGCTCGCCGACGTGATCGCGCCGATCTGGTGCCGCTGGATTCTGGTGCTGTGTGGCATCACGGTCGACGTCGAAGGCCTCGAACACGCGGACCCGCGGCGCTCGTACGTGATCATCTCCAATCATCTGAGCAACTTCGACATCTGGGCGACCCTCGCTTGCGTGCCGGCCAAGATCCGCTTCGTGGCGAAGAAGGAGTTGTTACGCTTCCCGGTCTTCGGACAGGCGCTGGCGTTGAGCGATCACATCATCATCGACCGCAGCAAACCCGAGCAGGCCATCGCCATCATCAGCCGCAAAGCGCGCGAGCGCATCAACGAAGGCTTCTGCATCCTGTTCTACGCCGAAGGTACACGTAGCCCTGATGGCAAGGTCCACACGTTCAAGAAGGGTGGTGCGATTCTCGCGATTCAGACCGGGTTGCCCATCATCCCGATGTCGGTGAGCGGGGCGCACAAGTTCTTGCCCAAGCACCACGCCATCATCCGTCCCGGCGGTCGCATGAAGATCGTCCTCGCGGCCCCGATCGAGGTCACCGGACTCTCGGTGCACGCCCGCGACGAACTCACCGAGCGCGTGCGCGCCATCGTGGTGGAGAACTTCGTCGAAAACTACTGAGAGACGTTGGCCCGAGCCGTCGCCGGTAGTGATGCGCAGTCAGCCTACCGCCTGTAGAGGAGGGCGATCTCAGCGGCTACTTGATCCGAGCTGAGAGAGTCGGTGTCGACCTGATGGTGGGCGGCGGCCTCGTACAGCGGTGTGCGTTCGCGTAGCACGTCCTCAACTTCTTCGGTGAACGACTTACCGGCGGTGAGCGCGGGACGCTGGGTTCCGCCTTCGATGCGGGCGACGATGGCGGGCACCGAAGCTCGCAGCCAGAATAGAGTGCCATTGCGCCGCAAATTCTTCACGTTCTCTGCGCGCAGAATCACTCCACCGCCGGCGTCGATGATAATGTTGTCGCGCTCGGAAAACCGCTTGGTGATTTCCGACTCGATGTCGCGAAAGTGCGGCCAGCCGTGTTCCGCGACAATTTCGGGGATGGCGCAGCCGGCATGGCGGACGATCTCTTGGTCCAGGCTCACCACTTCCATCGCGAGTGTCTTGGCGAGCAGCCCAGCCACCGTTGACTTACCGGTTCCCCGGTATCCGATGAGCACCAGATTCATCGTTGCCTCGATTTGACTCCCAGGTGTTCGAGCACCACGTCGCGCATGATCGCACGGGGAGCAGTTTTGCCGGTCCACAGTTCGAACTGAATCACGGCCTGATTGACGAACATCTCCATCCCGGAGATCGTCTTGAGCCCCCGCGCCTCGGCGTCGGCGAGGAGTTTGGTCTTGAGCGGGTTGTAGACGATGTCCATCACCGCGAGGTCGTCGTGCAGCAACGACTTGGGGACGACGCTCTCCTTGGTCTTGGGGTGCATCCCCACCGGGGTGCAGTGGATGAGCACCTGACTGTCGGCCAGCCGCGCCGCCAGCGTTTTCGGTTCGAGCAGCGCGCAGGTCGCCCGCGCGCCGGTCTTGCGCACGATGTCGCGAGTGAGCGCCTTCAATTCGGGTTCGATGACCCCGAGCAAGAAGAGCCCAGCGGGCTTTGCCTTGGCTGCGAGAGTGAACGCGATGGCGCGCGCGGCGCCACCCGACCCGAGAATCGTCACGTTCTTCCCGGCCAGCTTGACTCCGGCAGCGCTGATCGCCTGGAGCGCCCCGGGACCATCGCTGCCAAAACCTTTGAGCCGTCCGCCGTCGTTGACCACGGTGTTCACTGAACCAATCCCGCGGTCGACGTCGGCGACTTCGTCGAGGTGTTTGATGATCGATACTTTGTGCGGGATGGTGACGCTCATGCCGCGAAAGTTTTCGAGCGCGCGCATACCCGCCACCGCGCCGCCGACATTTTCCACGCGAAACGCCACGTAGACGTAGTCGAGGCCCAACTCGGCGAACGCCCGGTTGTGAATCGCGGGCGACATCGAGTGCGCGACCGGATTGCCGATGACGGCACACAGTGTGGTGGTTGGTCCGATGTCAGTGATTGATTTCATCTCGCTCCGACCTTGGGGCGCCGACTGTCAGGCGCCATCTGTGAATATCAGCCGGCGCACTATAGCTGCCCGGTCGCTCAGTACAAATGGTCGCAATGCTTCCAAAGAGCGTGCACGAACCGCATCCTTTCCTTTTCGAACTGCTTCCGATAAGCCCGGCGCTATGACGGTGCCGGCGATCGACGCGCGCGGCTTGAGCAAAACCTTCGGCGGCGTGCCGGCGCTGCGGCGCGTGGATTTTCGGCTCGAACCTGGTGAAGCCGTCGCGCTGTTCGGTCCCAACGGAGCGGGCAAGTCGACGCTGCTGCGCCTGTGCGCGACGCTGCTTCGGCCATCGGCGGGGTCGGTGAAGATCTTCGCAAACGATGGGCGTGATGGCGCCGCGGCGATCCGGCGTCGCATAGGGTTTCTGTCGCACCAGAGTTTCCTCTACCCCGATCTGACGCCCATCGAGAACCTGCTCTTCTACGCGCGCCTGTTTGCCGTACCCGACGCGGTGCGTCGCGTCGACGCGCTGTTGGATCAGGTGGGCTTGATCGGCTGGGCCAACCGGCCCGTGCGCACGCTGTCGCGTGGCCTCGAACAACGCTGCGCGCTGGCGCGCGCGCTGCTGCACGAACCCGATCTGCTCATGCTCGACGAGCCGTTCACCGGGCTCGATGTCGATGCCAGCGCAACACTGCGCGCGGTGCTCAGCGCCGCCCATGCCCGCGGTGCTGCGGTATTGATGACCACTCACGACATCAGTCAGGGCCTCGCGATCTGTCACCGGGCTATCATCCTCGCGCGCGGCGCGTTGGTGTGGGACGGGGCGGTGTCGGCCGATGATGGGGACGCGTTCGAACGCACCTTTCTCGCCGCTATTCATCCGCGGCCGCACGCGGCCGCCGCGTGAGTGTGCCGTCCCGTGTTCGCGCTGCTCTGGAAGGATCTGCAGATCGAGTTTCGCACCAAGGAAACCTTGGCGTCGCTGCTGATGCTCGGATTGCTGACGCTGTTGATCCTGAGTTTTGCCTTCGATCCTATGAGCGAGCTGCGCGGCGAGGCGGCCCCGGCGGTGTTGTGGGTGGTGGTGATCTTCGCCGGCGTGCTGGGGATCAATCGCTCGTTCCTCACCGAGCGCGAGAACGAGTGCTTACACGGTTTGCTGCTCGCGCCGGTCGATCGCGGCACGATCTATCTCGCCAAGGTCGCCGGCAATGTGCTCTTCATGGTGGCGGCACAACTGATCGTGGGACCGATCTTCGTCCTGTTTTTCAATCTGCCGCTGACTTTGGCGTTGCTCCGCTTGGCGGCGGTGGTGCTGCTCGGCCTGATCGGCTTCGCGGCGGTGGGCAGTCTGTTCGCGGCGATAGCCGTGCGCACCCGCGCGCGCGAGGTCATGCTGCCGCTGCTGCTGCTGCCGCTCGCAGTCCCCGTGTTGATCGCGGGGGTCAAAGCGAGCGACCGCATTCTGGCCGGCAAGACTCTTGGCGACGTCAGCCAGTGGCTGCATCTGCTGCTCGGCTTTGATCTGGTCTTCCTGGTTGTCGGCTGGTTGCTGTTTGAATATGCTGTCGAAGAATGACGTTCGTCTGAGGTGATGATGTCGACCGGACGCCGGCTTGCCGATGTAGTGCTCGCGCCCCTCAGCGGGGTGACGATGCTGCTCGCGCTTTATATGGTTTTTGTTTACGTGCCCAGCGACAAGGTGCAGGGGATCGTGCAACGCATCTTCTACTTCCACGTGCCGTTGGCCATCCTGACTTTTGTCGCCTTCGGTCTCGTGGCGCTGGCGAGCGCGTTGTTCTTGTGGCGAGGGACGCGCTTCTGGGATCGCTTGGCGCACTCGGCGGCGGAAGTCGGCATGATGTTTTGCACCCTAATGCTGGTGACCGGCACGATCTGGGCGCGGCCGATCTGGGGGACCTGGTGGACCTGGGATGCGCGCCTCACGTCGGCACTGATTCTGTGGCTGATTTATGCGGCGTATCTCATGCTGCGCGAATTTTCCGCGACCAGTGACCAAGCCGCGCGCTATGCCGCCGTGCTCGGCATTGTCGGCTCGATCGACATTCCGATCATCAATCGCGCCGTGTACTGGTGGCGCACCATCCATCCGGCGGTCTTGGTCACCCGCGAGGGCGGCTCCGGGCTTGAAGATCCGCGCATGCAGGCGACGTTGCTGGTCAGCTTCCTCGCGTTTGCGGCGCTGCTCGGCTGGCTGCTATGGGTGCGCAACGAAAGCGCGCGCCTGCACGACGAGGTTGAGGTGCTGCACCAGCAACTCCTCGCCGAGCACGAACGCTGATCGGATCGAGACCATGACAAATTTTCCGTTCCTGTTTGCGGCATACACGGCGATCTGGGTGCTCCTGTTTCTGTACATCGCCAGCATCGGGCGCCGGAACCACTCGTTGCAGCGCGAAATTGACGAGCTGCACAAACTGATCAAGCGCCACGGTGACAGCGGGCGGGCGCAGGAGACGAATCGATGAGCGAGGCGCGCTTTCCGCGGCAAGTGCCGGGCATTCCGCGAGCGTCGGAGCATCATGAGCTCCGTGAAGACGTCGTGTACGACGAAGTAGCCGGCGTGCCGCTGCGCTACGATTTCTATCGCCCGCTGCGCGTTGATGCACCGACGCCGGCCGTTGTCGTCGTCCACGGCGGTGGTTGGGCGAACGGCGACCCGAGCCAGGCGGCCGGCTACGGCCTCCATTTTGCGCGTCGCGGCATCGCCACGATCTCGATTTCGTATCGCTTGGCACCGCTGCACCCGTTTCCCGCAGCACTCGATGATGTGCGTCGGGGTCTACGCTTTGTGCGGGCCGAAGCGGCGCAGTTCAACGTCGACCCAAGCCGTCTCGTGCTGCTCGGCATGTCGGCAGGCGCCCATCTGGTCATGCTCGCTCACGTCGCGCGCGGGTTGCCGCAGCTTGCACCGGATCTCCCGGTTGCGTTGCGCGCGGTGTCGGAGGACGTGCGCGGCGTCATCGCGCACTACGGGCCATTCGATCTGCGTCGTCGGCTGGTAACGGACGGACCCGACGCTATCGCCGGGTTTCTCGGCCCGCGGCATGCCGAGCCCGAGTGGGCAGCCCTGGCCTCACCGGTGTTGCATGCCACGCATGCGACCGCGCCGACCTTGCTCATTCATGGGACCGGGGACCAAGTTGTCTCGCATCGCGAATCGCAACGAATGGCCGAGGCATTGCGCGCCGCCGGTCGGGAAGTCGAGCTGCTGGTCCTCGACGGTGCCCCGCACGCATTCCAGATTGATTGGCGCGGGGACTACAATCGCCACTCCAATGCGGCCATCGATTCATTCTTGGGGCAGCGCTTCGATCTGCATCGACACGCCCAGGCTGCTGCAAGCTAGACGACGGAGATTGTGTGACCACCATGCATCATGACATCGAGCTACCCGCCATCGGCCCCGAAGAGCGCGTCGCGACGGCATTCCCGTCGCTGTTCAATTGGGAATACAAAACGCGTCACGATGAGCTGATGCGCCTGTACGAGAAGGGCAAGCAGATGCAGTGGAACGCGTCGACCGATATCGACTGGTCCATCGACGTCGATCCCGAGCGCGAGACCGTCCAGGACCACGACGTCATGGACGCGATCCTGCAACCGCCACAGAAGCTCGACACGCGCGCGCGGCGGCGGATGAATCATCACATGAACGCGTGGATGTTGTCGCAGTTCATGCACGGCGAACAAGGCGCGCTGCTGGCCACCGCCGAGATCGTCAACACGGTTCCGTGGATCGAGGCGAAGTTTTACGCCGCCAATCAAGTGGCCGACGAAGCCCGCCACGTCGAGGTGTATCGCCGCTACCTGACCGAAAAGATGGGGCTCAGCTACGCCGTCAATCCGCACTTGCGCACGTTGCTGAATCAGATCATCGGCGATTCGCGCTGGGACATGATCTATCTCGGCATGCAGATCATGGTCGAGGGCCTCGCCTTGGCGGCATTTGGCCTGATGAAGTTCACCCAAGCGGACGAGCCGCTGATCCAGCAGATCACGTCCGCAGTGATGCGCGATGAGGCGCGTCATGTCGCCTTCGGTGTGCTGTCGCTGCAAGACCTCTACACGAAGGAGCTGTCGTCGACCGAACTGCGCGAGCGCGAGGAGTTCGTCATCGAGGCGACCGTGCTGATGCGCGATCGGCTGCTGATGGAAGAGGTGTGGGACCGCATCGGGCTCGATCCCAAGGTGTGGCTACCTTGGTCGCTGTCGACCCCGTTCATGATCGGCTTCCGCCAGATGCTGTTCTCGAAGATCGTTCCGAACCTCAAACGGCTCGGACTGCTGACCCCACGGGTCCGGGCCAAGTACGCCGAGCTGAATATCCTACAGTTTGAATCGATGCCTGATTCCACGATCGACGAGGAAGTCGCGATGCCTCCCGCGTTGGCCACCTTCTTCGCGCGGTTGGTGCAGGCGGGCGTTCAACTGCCAGGTGTGGACGCCAACTGAAGCCGGCACGAGTGCGCTGGAGTGCCGAGGTACGTGGCCGATGCCGACGATCAGTTTTGGAAAGACCGCAACTTCTGGGCTGGTGTGTCGTTAGACCGTCGTAACCGCTGCGTTCCCTGGCCATGATCTCAAAAAGGTTGACCGCTTCCGACTCTGAAGTGAGCGGTGCTTCGCCTGGAGTGAGCGGAGCGGCGGTGGCCGCCAGCTTCTGTGGCCGCGGGCCGCCGTAGAAACCGCCGCCAGACCCGTTTACAACGGGTTGGGTTTTTACTATTTGAAGCCCCGTTGCGTTCGACGTTGGGTCGAGCGACGGCACTAAAGAGTTGGTAACAAGGAACCGTAACTACAACCACTGGAGGAGACCTATGAAGCGCATGATTACGATTGCTCTTGCCGCCCTGCTACTCGCGGGCGCTCCGCTCGCCGCCATGGCTCAGGCCGAAGGCACGACTGCCGACCAGCCTGCCAAGGGCAAGAGCCACAAGGGTGGCAAGAAGGGCGGCCACAAGAAGGGTGGCAAGAAGACACCAAAGGCAGACAAGCCTGCCGGCGGAGAGATGAAGTAACTCTCACCGATCGCTGGGCAGCGGCACACCGCCGCTGCCCAGCGTGCCTTCGATCCCCCCGTCGCGGGCCACCCGCGATAGATCGTCTTCTAGTTACACGCCTTCTTGTACAGATCACTGAGTTTGTTTCTCAGCTCCGCGTCGCTCAGACCCGGCATTGCGGGCTTCAGCGCGGTGAGCTGCTCGCACGATTTGTCCTTCTTCCCGGTCGCCAGTGTCAGGCGCGCGGTTTCGTACGATGCTTCGTACCACGGCACGTCGCCCGCTCGCGCGACCTTGAGAAACCGTTGCCAGTAGCCGAGTGCGGCGTTGAGGTTCTTCTGCCCCTCGGCAATGTGAGAGAGCCCGCGTAACGCGGCCAGCGAGTTCGGGTCTGCGCTCAGTACCTCTTGATACAACGCGTTGGCCTTCTCCAGCTCGTCGGCACCTTCGTAGAGGCGCGCGAGTGTGAGCTTGGTCTTGTTGCCGCCCTCGGACTCGGTCGGCAGCAGCTCGTAGAGCCGCAGCGCGACCTGTTGTGCCGCGGGCCACGCCTGCGCATCGCCCTTCGCCTTGCGTCGTGTCCCTTCCTTGATGAAGGCGGTGGCCAACGCCTCGATCGCCTCATTCTTGCCGTCGGCCCGCAGGACCGTGCCGTGCTGGCGGATCTCGGCTTCCGCGTCGGTAAAGCGGCCGAGCCGTTGCATCGCGCCCAAGCGCAGGCGCACCACCTGCGGGAACAGATCCGACTCATCGGGATACTTCTTCTCGAAGTCGGCCAAGCCGGCGAGCGCCTGATCGTCGCGCGGCTCAGCGGCCAGACTCGCGTAGACGGCGTTCATCACCGCCGCCTTCGCGCGCAGCTCCGGCAGTGGGACGCTCTTGTCGCCGCTGCGCTCGTACGCGGTCGAGGCCTGGGTGAACTGGGCAAGGTCTTGGCCGATGGCGGCGATGACCGCGTCGCGCTCAGCCCCGGTCGGTTTCTTCTCGTCGCCGCCCTGCAAGATCTCGAAGCGGCACTGCAGCGAGCCGAAGCGCGCCCGCAATTCGAAGCCCGGATCGCCACTGACGCGCTGGTAGGCATCGAGCGCGACGCCGAATTGTTTGTGCGCCTGCAGCCATTCGCCGAGTCGATAGCGTGCCTCGTAGGCATTGTGATGATCGCCGTAACGCGACAAGTACGTCCGCATCGCGTCTTCGTAGCTTTGGGTGTCGGCCTCCGGGCTCTTGGCGGCGAGCGCTTCGAGCGCCTTGAAGCGCAGATAGGCGGCGTCGGCGCCGTAGGCTGGGTCGCCTTTTGCCAGCGCCGCCGCGAACTGCGTCGCCGCCGCTTGATAGTCGCCGGCTTGAAAGACACAGAGTCCCAGCAGGTAGTGCGCTTCCTGTTCGACGCGTTTCGAGTCGGCATCGCTGCTGGCGACGATTGCTTCGAGCAGCGGTCGCGCCGCTTTGTAGTCGTTCTTCTGCATGAGGAGGCGAGCGACGCTCCATTTGGCGGCTGGGCTGTTGGCGTTGGCGCTGAAGTCTTCCGGCTTCTCCTCTGCCTGCATCAAGCCGTCGACCTTCTCTTGCCATCCCGGGCCGGCGCGGCGCAGTTGATCCATCGCCGCCAGCGCCTCTTGCCGATAGTGTCCGGCTTGCGATCCGCCCGTCTTGGCGGCGCCCAGCAGCGCCCGCACGCGGTAGTAACGGATCAGCGACGCATCGGCCGAGTCGGCCGCGAGCAAAGTGTCCGCGAGCCGGATCGTCTCCGGAAACTTGCCGCTGCGAAACGAGGCGTCGAGCATGCCGAGGCGCGCCTTACCGCGGCGTTCGGCGGAGGCATCCTTGTCGTCGACGACGATCTGAAAATCGCGGATAGCCCAATCATAGTTACCGAGTTCCAAGTGGCACAGCCCGCGGCCGAGCAAACTCTCGGTGATGAGTTCGCTGCGGCGATCGCCGACCGCAAATTCCGAGAACCCGCGCTCGGCCTTCTCCAGCAGCTCTTTGCGCGGCTCACCGGTGTAGAGCCGCGCGCCGTAGTAGTGCAGCCAGTTGAGGAAGTAGAGCGCTTGCGCGGCGACCGCTTGCGACTCCTTCCACTCGGTCGACTCGTACAGGGCATCGAGATCGCCGTCCTGGTCCATGATGTTCTTGGCCAGTCGTTCCAGCTTGCCGCTGTTGCTGTCGTAGATGCGATCGAGGGGGGCGCTCACCGCCTCGTAGACCCCGAGGAGCGTCTCCTTCTCGCGCGCTTCGGCGCCGGCGCGCACGGCTTTGTCGCTGAGATCGATGAAGCCTAAACCGAGCTGGCCGAGTTGCTGAATGGCGGCTTGCTGGGCGCGCGCGTCGAACCGGTTGGCGGCCTGTTGCGCGCTGATGTCGCTCGCGATCTGCTTGGCGCGCGCCCGCAAGTCGGCCGGCGTTGATTGAGTTGCTGCTCGGCCGACGGCGGCGAAGAGGAGAAACGCGACTGTCGCGCGCGCCACTCCGTTACGTAACCGGTTCACGACAGCTCGCCGAGGAATTTGGCCATCTCGACCTTCCAGCGCGAGCCGAAGGTGAGGACGACGACTTCCTTCATCAACGCCTTCTGCTGGTCGAGTTGGATCAACTCACCGCCACCATCGGCCGCGATGTCGCCGAAGACTTGCGACACCTGTTTGTAGAATTCCGGCATTGGCGACGGTTGGAACGGCTCCTTGCCGTGCAGCGAGCGCCACATCTGGTGATCAAACTCTTCGTGCATCCGCCGGGTGACGTCGACGGTGCTGACATAGCCTCCGTCCTTACGCCACTTGCGCACCAGGTCGCGGACATCCTCGACGTCTTCCGGATGCGGCGGCGAGCCGCCGACGAGCACGATGATCTTCTTCGACTGCTTGCGCCAACTGAGTTCCTTCACGGCGGCGTCCATGCCTTCTTTGACGGCCTCTTCCCAATCGCCGCCGCCTTCGGCGGTTACGTGAGAGAGGAACTCGCGCAGCTTGTCGGTGCGGAAGCTGAGGTCGCTCCACTTCACCACGTAGTCGTCACCCTTGTCGCGGTAGACGACGATGCCGATGCGCGCCGTGGGCACCATCTTCTGCATCGTGGTGACCAGTTGCGTGAGCCTTTGCTTCACATCGTCGATGACGAACTGCATGCTGTCGGTCGTGTCGATGACGAGCGCGATGTCGAGGCCCGTCTTACGCAGACCGCCGACGTAGTCGCCGAAGCCGCCGCCGAGGCCGCCGATTCCGCCCGAGCCGAAGGACAGCGTCGTGGCCGCGGTGTCGATCGTAGGTCCGGCTCCGAGCTTGGGTCCCAAGCCGGCTAGGCGCGGCATCTCGGGCGCCTTGACGTTCTGGACCACCGGTCCGCGCGGTCGTGCCTGCTGCGGCACCGCGCGCTGGACGTTGAGCACGCCTTCCAGATCCTGCAGCGACGCGGCGCCTTGCCAGTCATCTGGTCCCGCTACGTCTTCGACCACGGTGACCTTCACTTGCTCGGCCTTCTTGATCACCGTGAGAGTCACCGTGCCGAGAACGATCAACAGGCCGACGTGCACCGCGGCGGAAACGCCGAACCAGCGCAGCCCACTGAGCCGCTTGCCCGACCACGGATCGAACCGCACCGGGTCCGGTCGTTTGGAAGAATCGTCGGCCATCGCGAGCGGTCAGTGCGCGACGTGGCGTTCCGCAGCGATCGCAACCTGTTGCGCGCCCGCTTTCTGCGCCGTGGATAAGATCTTCACGGCGTTGCCAAACAACACCTCGCGATCGCCTTCGAGCACGACGGGAATGTCGGGTCGCGCGCTGACCAGACCGCGCAGCACTTGTTCGAGGTCGTCGAAAGCCGTGGGCTGGCTGTTGACGTAGATATCGTTACTCGGCGTGATCATGATGGTGATCTCGCGCGGCTGCGACGTAGTCGCATCGACTTCCGGCAGCGAGATCTTGGCGCCGGATTCCACCATCGCGGCGCTGGTCACCATGAAGATGATCAGCAGCACCAGGAAGATGTCGGTGAGTGGCGTGATGTTGATCTCCGCCACGATCGGAGACTTCGCCCGCTTCCGAAAGCTACCGAGAGCCATTGACCTGCCGTCCGAGGTGAATGGCGTCGATCACGCGATTGCAGGCGATCGTCATCGCCGACTCGATCCGTTCAATGCGGGTCTGGAAGTAGTTGTAGGCGACCACTGCGATGATCGCGACGCCCAACCCGAGCGCGGTGGCCACCAGGGCTTCCGAGATGCCGGCCGCGACCACCGAGAATCCCCCGCTGCCCATCAGCGCCATGTTGTGGAACGCTTTGATGATGCCGACCACCGTGCCGAACAGTCCGATGAACGGCGCGCTCGAGGCGACCGTGCCGAGCACCCACAGCGGTCCCTTGAGCGCTTCGAGTTCCTCGAAGCGTTTCTCTTCGGTGAGTCCGGCGAGGTATTCGAGCGAGTCCTTCTGGTGGCGCGCCAGGACGTCGGAAAAAATCCGCCCGGTCGGCAAGCCACCCTGGGCGCGCGTCGCAGTCAACGCGTTGGAGAAGTCACCCGTCTCCAACGTCGGGCAAATACTGTTCGCCAGGGTGAGGCTGCCGGAAATCAGGTTACGCAACGACCACAGCCGCTCGAAGATGATGGTGACAGTGACGAGCGAGAAGATGATCAGCGGATAGGTGGCGAGCCACCCGGTTTGGATCATGTCGAGAATGCTCAAGCCTTCCACGGAAGTCCTCCTACGTGCGCATGCGTCGCTCGGGGTGACGCTTGACGTGTAATTCGATCATCGCGATTCCTTGTCGGCTCGCCGCTCAGAGCTGATCCGGTCCCGCGGGCGCTGTGCCCCGGGGCGTCAGGTGACCGGAGTCGAAGATGAACGGGTGGGGCAACCACGGTGAGCCGGCATGCGAAGCTCAATTTTCGTACCGGCAATCGCTCACGCTGTCAAACCATTTGCCTGCCTCAGGGCGGTTGTCGGTGTCGAGTGTCCGTGGCACGATCTCATCCGGTCGAAAATCCTGCCTGAACTGAAGTGTCGGCCCAATGGTGAAAGCGTTCAATGCCGCGGCGGCGGCGAATGACGAGCAGCACAAGATGCGTCGGCTGCGGCTGCTGGTCGACATTGCGACTGTTGCGGTGCGTGGCTACCCGTTGTCCCGAGCCGACGCGGAGCGCGTGGTTGGCGCGCTGCGCGTGCAGGTGTTGCAACTGTTTCCCGACAAGACGGACACCTTCGAGTTGATTTACGGGCGACGCTTTCGCCGCCTGATTGACGAGCGCTTTGGCGCCGAGTAACAGACCTCACCCGACCGCGCCAGGAGGACACGCCATGACGACGCCTCGCATCCGCTTCAGTATCCAAACCCCGCTCGAAGGCGCGACCTTCGAGGCGCTCGCGCGCCACTGGCAAGCGGCCGAACGCCTGGGCTACGACTCGGTCTGGCTCGACGATCATTTCTATGGGGTGATCACGCCACCGTCGGACGATTCGCTCGAGTGCTGGACGTTGATGGCGGCGCTCGCTCGCGAGACCTCGACGCTTCGGTTCGGCACGCTGGTCGGCTGCAACAACTACCGCCATCCGCCGCTGATCGCGAAGATGGCCGCCAGCGTCGACCACATCAGCAACGGCCGTCTGGAATTCGGATTGGGCGCCGGTTGGTATGAGCGGGAGTATGCCGCCTACGGCTACGACTTCCCCGCCATCGGCACGCGCCTACGGCAACTCGAAGAAGCGCTGCACATCTGCAAGCTGATGTGGACTGAAGAGCGCGCGACCTTTGCGGGTCGGCACTACAGGGTTGAAAAAGCCTGGTGCAATCCCAAGCCGGTGCAGCAACCGCATCCACCGATCATGATCGGCGGCAGCGGCGAGAAGGTGTTGCTGCGCATCGTGGCGCAGTACGCCGACCGCTGGAACTTCGGCGGCAGCGTGAAGGAGTTCCAGACCAAACTGCCGATCCTCGCCGCGCATTGCCGCGCGGTCGGTCGTGATTTCGACGCGATCGAGAAGAGTTGGTTCGGCAACATTCTCATCGAAGCGAGCGAGCAGCGGTTGCAAGAGCGCCTGGCCAAGCGCGCGGCGCGGCTCGGCGCCGCCGCCGATCAGTTGGACGACAGCACGATCAGCGGCACGCCCGAAAAAGTGATCGCGCGCATCAAGCAATACACCGCAATCGGTGTCACTCACTTCATCGGCATGTTCGGCCGCGTCGATCGCCTGGGCGCCACCGAGTTGTTCGCCCGCGAGGTGTTGCCGGCGTTTCGCTGAGTCACGCTGCGCGCCTCGACGCGGAACGGCCACTGCTCCTATCTTACCAGTAACCAAGATCTGCTGGCTGCAGATGACATGGCGATGGCGGTCCTTTCGCGAAAGGTCCGTGGCACAATGGACTTGTGTCGCGACGTCAGACGACGAACGCAGCCCGTAGCTGCTCGAACGTCTTCGGCCGGTACTGCTCCCACGTCTCTTGCCGGACAAAGAGCGGCCGAAATCGGCGCGTCTGCTCCTTCGCCGTCGCGTCTTCGCACCACTGGCAAAGGCGAGCCCACTTCAGTGGATCGTCAAGATCTTCGCGCCCTTTCGTCTCGATCAGCCAAATGTCCGACTCTGCCTCCTTCACAACGAAGTCTGGGTAGTAGTTCGCGATACCCCCGTCGGCTGTCCGGTATTCGATTCGAAAGGCCGTGCTGCGGTTGTTCTTCACGAACGAGATGATGTCGTCGCAGCCGTCCAGGAAGGCAGCGAACTCCAACTCGAATCCGCTCCTGTCGGCCACAACTTTGTTGAAGATCGATTTTCGCGGCACCACGTACGGCTGATCGTTCACCACATACGGTCGGGTTCTGCTCAGCTTGATCGTGTCTCTGATCTCTGTCGTGCCCTTGTCCTGCACCGTGAGCGCGTTTACGGCGGTCTTGAAGGTCTCCATCACCGCGCGCGTGACCTCGATCTCAGACAGGTTGCGCAAGACGTTCAGGTCATCGAGGTCGACCGCTCGATCGAAGAGGTGCGCCTGCATGAACTGCTTGAGCTTGCCGAAGAGGACATCAAATCCGCCGACAAGGCGGATATCACGCATGATCGCTCTGGCGAAGAAGCCGACCGCACTTTGATGCGACGGGGTGAATGCTGAGTCCATCACCGTCGTATGGCTCACAGCGCCGATGTTGAGATCCTTGAACACGATCTCCCGCTGCTCATTCTCGGAGAACGCCTTGATGGGAAGGTGCGGTCGCGGCAGCGCATCCGGGTCCAACTCATCCAGGTTGAGATACTCGCGGTAGATCCGTGGCGCCAACACTGGCAGTTCGATGTCGAGCTGAGCGATGTCTTTCTTCTCGTTGTCGCGATCCACCTCGACCACAATGGGCGCCTTCGGTTTGCTGTGCTCGCCCATCTCCGCGTACTCGAGGTCGACGCCCTCGCTGCGGATCGACTCCACGAAATCCATGAAGGCATCGGTTCCCACGATGCTGACCTTCTCGACCACCGGCTGCCCACGAAACATTCGCCGCAACCCGCGGCCGAGCGTCTGCTCCGGGAGAATCTGACTGGCGGCTTTGTAGGGCCGCAGGCCGACCATCGCGACGACGTTCTGCACGTCCCACCCCTCGCGCAGCATCATGACGGAGACGATCGCCTTGTAGGGGTTGTCTGTCTCGTCGATCTTCCGGCTGAGATCCCTGAGCTTTCCCAACTCCTCTTGGCTCTTGCCAGTGGCCGCCTCAGAGATCTCACCGTTCTTCTTGGTGTGGATGACGAGCACCGCGCCCTGTAGGTCGTGATAGCGCGCTTCCAGAAATTCGCCGACCTCGTCGCAGTTCCGCGTGTCGTCAGTCATCACGAAGAGCACGGATTTCTTGCCCGCCGGAGCAAGCTGCTCGGACACCTTCTGCCACTCGAGATAGCCCAGATGCAGGTAGTCTTCGTACCGCTCGGTGAACTTGGTGCTCTGCCGTTCGTTGAGCTTGGCCCGCGATGCCGCGTCGGGCAGCACCGGCGTTTTCACCACACCCTGTCGGATGGCCTCCACCAGCGGGTAGTCACTGATCGTCTGCACGAAGATCGCGCCGTTGCTGTGCTTCGGTGTTGCAGTGAGATCGAACTGCGCCGACAGCTTGCTGTCCTTCAGACGGAGCTGGTTGGAGATATCCTCGATGTTCTTGAACCACGCCATCTCCGGGTCGTGGATGTGGTGCGCTTCGTCATTCAACACGATCAGATCCGGAACATCCCGCACGATCTGACCCACGTCGACGCGCGATTGATTCGTCTTGCCCGTCGGCTTGCGGCCGAGAAAGTAGTCGGTCGTGTCGTCGTCCTCGAACGACGGCGTCGAAGTGTTCTCGTACAGACGGTGGATATTCGTCAGGAAGATGTTGCCGGTGTCCGACACCACACCGATCTCATCTTGCACATGCAACGTGACCTGAAAGTCGTTCTGCCAATCACGCCCTTCATAGCCATTCTCCGGCAGGACCGGGTCCTTGTGGAAGATCCCCAGGCCGTCGAAGTCCTGGCGCAGCCGGTCGAGCACGATGATGTTCGGGGCGATGACCAGGAAGTTCGTGCTCAGGTCCGATCCGCGCTCGTAGCGCTTGTGGAAGTACGCCCAGGCAATCAGCAGACTCATCACTTTCGTCTTGCCGGCGCCGGTAGCCAGCTTCATCACGTAGCGGGTCCAGTCCTCGGCGAACATTCCCTTCGACACCCGACCCGACGAATCGAACTTGATCAGCGCGTACGGATCGCGCGCCTCTTCGACCTCATACAGCCAGATGGCCGACTCCACCGCCTCGCGCTGCGCGAAGAAGTACCGGAAGGGCTGTAAGGTACCATCAGCAAACGGCAGAAGGTGATCGCTTTTGAACCAGTGGTACAGCAACGCCCGCGTCGTATCGCTGGCCCCCGTATACCCAGTGTCCCGCCAGGCCTTCACGCCGTGCCGCACCTTGTACACGAGCGGCGGCAGCAATGTGGCGTAGCCGTCCTCTGTGAACAGCTCCTCGCCCGGATACCAGCGGATGCTCGGGTCGAGGAGGACGTGCGGATCGGTCGGGAAGTCGGGATGCAGGCCCATCAGGCCGCCTCGCGCTCCAACACCTGTTCCGCGTTCTTCTTGAAATCGTCGAGGGAGACGAACTGCTTGTCCCCCGCGCTGGTGATTCGGCTGCGGTCTTTCTTAGTCAACGCTTCGAAGTCTTCGTGCACGACGAAGCTCTTAAACGGCAGCTTGGCGCGCTGAAACTCCAGGCACGAGATCGCGGCCAACCTCGCCTTCGCTGTGTCTCTTACGGCGAACAAGTAGATGGGGCGCGGCTTGATATCGAACTCGAAGTCGACCTCTAGGTCGTCGCGACTTGGGATCGGCAGCGCGCCGGGGCGCGGGCGATACTTCACCAGTGATTCTTCGATGAACTCGGCCAGCAACTCGTAGAAGAGGCTCTGGATAACCTCCCGCTTGTAGAGCTGCATGTTGGAAACCTTCGCCACCGTTTGCGCGAACTGCAGGACAGCGGGATACAAGCTCTCGGGTTTTGTCTCGACAAACAGGTTGCCGTTTTCCTCGGCGACGTGATTCTCTGCCAGGATCTTCTGGAAGATGCGCTCCTTATTCGGCGTGTCCAAATCGAACGCGTACGACAAACGCATCAGCGTCATCCCGTGATCGCATATGCGCACTCGCTCTTGCGTGCCGTTCTTCGGCTCCAGAAAAATCTCCATCATGTCGCCGTCCTCGTGGTACAGCGGGGCAAGCAACTGCAGGACACCCGGCCGGCGCTCCCGAAAGGCGACGTGATGGTTGAACTGCTCCTTGAGGAGATCGAGATAGCTCATGTCTTTCGCTCCTCCCATTCGGGGTTGAGCGGCAGCTGCCGCAGGTTCGGAAAATACTCGTCGGTGTTGGTCACGTTGATGACCTTGAGGAAGTACCGCAGGGCCTCCAAGTACGAGGCGTACGCATCGGTCGGCTCTCCGCCGCGTTCCGCCCGCAGCCCGGCCTCAATGTTCTCCGGCTTAGCCTTGTGAATGTGATGGAGGAAGTGCGCTGACTCCGGCCCGCCGACAAATTCCCCGTGCGGTCCGTTGCATCGGAGCAAGCAGATACTGCTGCGCTCATCGGGCGCGCGATACTCCAGCCCGATCGAGAAATTCTCGGGGAAGTCCTCGTTGACGCGCATGAACACCGAGAACTCCAACTCGCCCTCCTGCGAACGCAGCCGCATGTCGTCGCGCCGGCTGCCGCGTTCGACGCGCATCTCCTTCCGCGGCGGATCGGAAATGATCTTGGCGCAGCTAATCAAGCGCTCGATGTCCGGCTCGGAGTAGGTCGTCACACCTTGACCTCGACGACCTTGGTCGTGTCGTTGCCGAAGATGTCGATGACCTTTACCGCGATCTTGTAGCGCTTGTTCTTCGAGTACTCGTGTTCGGCGCTGGTGAACTCCAGCGTGCGGCTCTTGCGCGTCCGGAAACTCTGCCACTCGTTCTCGAAGATGTAGTTGCCGGTCCAGATGTCCTTCTCAGCCCCGTCCTCGACGACCCGGATGATTTCGCGGCGGTTCTCGTAGTCGAAGTCCACCGCCCAGTAGTCGATCCAGTCGGTCCACTTCTTCGTCAATACCTCGCGGCTGACCGTCCCCTGCTTGTCCTTGCTGATCTTGACGACTTGCCCGCTCTCGACGGTGACCTTGCTGCCGCCGGCCTTGAGCTTCTCGCCGAGCGCATCCAAGTCGTCTTGCCGGTAGTAGACGCCGAAGTCCTTGAGCGTGACCGTCGCCTTCAGGCCCTTCACTTTTGGAAGCACCTCGACGTAGGCGACATCGTAGAACACCACCTGCCCGCGATCGACGGCGCGCTTGTCGAAGACGTCCTTGGGAATGAACTTCAAGCTGAGGCCGATGCCCTTGGCGCGCGCTTCGTCTTGCACTGCGGGAGTGAGGCCCATCTCGAACTCGAAGCCGAGGACATCCACCTTGCTGATCTGCTTGCGCCGGCACTCGGCGATGACCTCGTTGACCTGCGCCAGCGTCACCGGTGCGTCGATCGGCCCGACCACCACCATCGTGGCACCCTTCCGACCGTGGAAAGGCGGCGTCTGGAACACCCGCTCGGCTTTGTACGCCGACAGCATTAACGTCAGGTAGTGCTCCTCGCGCTGGATCGTCTGCGCGCGGCGCTGCTCCTCGGGAAGGGTTGCGTCGATGCCTACGAAGTATTGGCGCTCGTACTTGCCGAGGTTGAGTATCTCGACGCTGCGGTACGGCTGGCCCGCCGCCTTCAGCTCGCGCTGCACGCCGATGATCCGCTTACGCGTCGTGTGAATCGCGAAGCGTCCAAGATCACATCCTATCCACTTGCGGCCGAGCTTCTCCGCGACCGCGAGTGTTGTACCTGAGCCGCAAAAGAAGTCCGCGACCAAATCCCCCCTCTTAGAACAGGCCTTCAAGATCCGGTCGAGCAATGCCTCAGGCTTCTGGGTGGGAAATGGGAGTACTTCGTTGAGGGACTTATAGGCCGGAGCGATTACCCAATAGTCCTCCGGAATTTTCCCCAGTTCGTTGAGCTCACCCGATCCAAAGCCCGACCCACCGATACCACCAACGAAATTGGCCTTGGTCTTTTCGGAGTACGGAAGTCGAACGTCGTCCAAATTGAATGTCCACTTGTTGGACTTTGAGAACCAAAGGACGGTGTCGTGCGCCCTCGTAAATTGCTTCTGTGCCGCTACTCCGAACCGGTGATAACCCCAAACAATGCTGTTATGGAAATGCTCCGGCTTGAAGAGCTCATCTAGGGCCAACCAGACGATCGGCTGAACATGCCAGTCAATGTGGACAAAAATGCTTCCGTCGTCACTTAGCAGGTCTCGCATGATCCGGAGCCGCTCGTAGATGTATTGAAGGTATCGCTCGCCGCTCTTACCCCATGTATCTCGATATGCGCGCTCCTCGATAAAGCTCGGCTCCTTCGTTAGCGTCTCATCGCCGACCTCAATGTCGATGGAGAAGTCGGCGCCGACGTCGAACGGCGGGTCGATGTAGATGAGCTTCAAGCCGCCGGCGGCTTCGATCTCGCGCCTCAAGGGGCCGTTCTTGAGCGACGCCAACACCAGCTTGTTGTCGCCCCAGATGAGCTTGTTGGTCCAGCCGCTCGATTGCCGGCCGCTTTGCGCGTCGGCGGTGAACAGGTCGAGTGTCTTGCCTGTGAGGTCTTCCGAGCGCGGCTCGTCGATCTGCTCGATCGACTGGAACGGCAGCGCGACGGTGGTGACCTCGCTCGACTTGCCCTGCCAGATCAGCTCCACCTCCGGCGCGTCGGCAAACAGCATGAGCTTGTACTTCGGTGGCAGCGACTCGCCGCGATCGATGTGCTCCTTGATGATCTGCTTGTCGCGCTCGTTAAGATTCATGCCGCGATTGCGCCTCCCCCGAAAGCCACTCGAACACCCCGCTCCGCCGCAGCTACTATCCGACCCTTACCGGTCGTTGCAACACGACCACACACGAGCCACGAGGACCAGTCAGGACGCAACTTTGACTTGCCGCTCGCGCTTGCTATAGTTCCTGCCCGTGGTTCGCTTCCGAGCCACGGGTTTTCTTTTATGGGCTCGCGCGTTGTCGCAATCATACCCGCACGCTACGAGTCCACACGTCTCCCCGGTAAGCCACTCGCGGATATTCACGGCCAGCCAATGATTCAGCGCGTGTACGAACGCGCGCAGCGGGCCGCCGGCGTCGATCGTGTCTTGGTGGCGACGGACGATGCGCGTATTCGTGATGCGGTCGCGCACTTCGGCGGCGAGGTGGTGATGACCAGCGCCGCGCATCGCACCGGTACGGACCGCATCGCGGAGGTCGTCGCCAATCTCGACGCGGATATCGTGGTGAACGTGCAGGGCGATCTGCCGCTGCTCGATCCGACGATGGTGGCGGCGGCGGTGGCGCCGTTGCGCGCCGAGAGCGGTCTGCCGATGGCCACGATCAAAACCGCGATCCGCGGCGACGAGGAGTTGCGCAACCCGAACGTCGTGAAGGTGGTGACCGATCGCGACGGCTTCGCGCTGTACTTCTCGCGCAGTCCGCTGCCATACTGGCGCGACGGCGCCGCTCCGGCTGATGTCCTCGCTCACAAGCACATCGGGCTCTACGTCTACCGGCGCGACTTCTTGCTGACATTCGCCCGGCTGGCTCCGACGCCGCTGGAGCAGGCCGAGCAGCTCGAACAATTGCGGGCACTCGAATGGGGGTTTCGAATCAAGGTGGTGGAAGTCGCGGCGGCATCCATTGAAGTGGACACCGCGCGCGATCTGGAACGCGCCCGGGCGCTGATCGGCGCGGGCGCGTAACCGAAGGAGGGGGGACATGGCGATCGAGGCGAAGCGCACCAAATTTATTTTCGTAACCGGCGGCGTAGTCTCGTCCCTGGGCAAGGGACTGGCCTCCGCATCGATCGGCGCATTGCTCGAAGGCCGCGGGCTGAAGGTGTCCATCCTCAAGATGGACCCCTACATCAATGTCGACCCCGGCACGATGAGTCCGTTCCAGCACGGCGAGGTATTCGTCACCGACGACGGCGCCGAGACCGACCTCGACCTCGGCCACTACGAGCGCTTTCTGTCGGTCCGGATGAGTCAGAAGAACAATTTCACCACCGGCCAAGTGTACGACGCGGTGATCAGCCGCGAGCGCCGCGGCGATTACCTCGGCGGCACCGTGCAGGTGATCCCGCACATCACCGACGAGATCAAGCGCCGCATCCTCGAAGCCGCGGAGGACTGCGACATCCTCATCGGCGAAATCGGCGGCACGGTCGGCGATATCGAGAGCTTGCCGTTCCTCGAAGCCATCCGGGAATTCAAATGGGATCGCGGCCGCGAGAACGTGCTCTACATTCACCTCACGCTGGTGCCGTTCATCTCGACTGCCGGCGAAGTGAAAACCAAGCCGACCCAGCACAGCGTCAAGGAGCTAACCGGCCTCGGTATCCAGCCCGACATCTTGCTGTGCCGCACCGATCGCCAGCTTGAACCGAAGATCAAGGGCAAGATCGCCCACTTCTGTAACGTCGACGAGAAGTCGGTGATCACCGCCCGCGACGTCGAGTGCATCTACGAGGTGCCGCTGGCGCTGCATGACGAAGGTATCGACGATTGCCTGATCGAGAAGCTCAACATGTGGACCGGTGCCCCCAATCTCGCGAAATGGCAAAAAATCGTGCAGGTGGTGAAGCATCCACAATCGCGCGTGCGGGTCGCCGTGGTCGGCAAGTACGTCGATCTCACCGACTCGTACAAGAGCCTCAACGAGGCGTTGGCGCACGGCGGCATCGCCAACGAGTGCAAGGTCGAGCTTGACTTCATCGACTCGGAAAAGATCGAAGCCGACGACTTACCCGACGCGCTGACGCGGGCCGACGCGGTGCTGGTGCCGATGGGATTCGGTCCGCGCGGCACCGAAGGCAAGATCGCCGCGGTGCGCTATGCCCGCGAGGAACGCGTGCCGTTCTTCGGCATTTGCTTCGGCTTGCAGATGGCCGTCATCGAGTTCGCCCGCAACGTCTGCGGATTGAAGGGGGCGAACTCCTCCGAGGTCGACGAGCAGACACCGCACCCGGTCATCGATCTCATGCAAGGGCAGCGCATGGTGACCAAGAAGGGTGGCACGATGCGGCTGGGTGCCTATCCGTGCACGCTCGCCGAGCACTCGTTGGCGGCGCGCCTGTACGGCAAGCGCAAGATCAGCGAGCGCCATCGGCATCGATACGAGTTCAACAACGCGTATCGCGACACGCTCGCCAAACACGGTCTGATTCTCAGCGGCGTGTCGCCTGACGAATCACTCGTGGAGATTATCGAGTTGGCCGATCATCCGTGGTTCGTCGGCTGCCAGTTCCATCCCGAGTTCAAGTCGCGGCCGTTCGACTGCCATCCGTTGTTCAAGGGATTCATCCGTGCCGCGGTCCAGCACAAAGCCGAAACGACGCGGACACCGCTGCTCACGGCGGTGCGCGCGGTGCAGTGAGCGCGCTGATGTTGTCTGCGCCCGATTTCTCGTGTCCGGGTAGGTGCCGCCCCTCGATACGCCGCCCTTCGATACGAAGCCTTCGGCTTCTACTCAGGACGGCTACTCGGGGAAGCGGTTTTTTCTCTGGTGGCCCAACACCCATTTGCCCGAGTAGATCGCGTAGCGATTGTATCGAGGGCCTTCTTGTGCACAGCCCTTGTGGCGGTAGGCATGCCGGCTCGTGAAGTCATCGTCGGCTCCGTACGCATCGGTGGCGCTCAGCCGCTCGCGTATCTCGGCGGGCCGTGTGTCATCGAGAGTCGCGACAGTGCGCTGCGGCACGCCGCGGCGATCAAAGCGATGACTGACAAACTCGGCATGCCGTTCGTGTTCAAATCGTCTTTCGACAAAGCCAACCGCACGTCGCTGTCGTCGTACCGCGGCCCGGGATTGCACGAGGGCTTGAAAATTCTTGCCGAGGTCAAACGCGAAATCGGCGTGGCGGTGGTGACCGATGTCCACGAAACGCCGCAGATTGCCGCCGTCGCAGAGGTCGCCGATCTGTTGCAGACCCCTGCGTTCCTCTGCCGGCAGACGGATTTTCTGCTCGCGGTGGCGCGCGCCGGCAAACCGATGAACATCAAGAAGGGGCAATTTCTCGCGCCCTGGGACATCGGGCCGCTGCTGGAGAAAGTCGCGTCGAGCGGCAATCAGCAACTGATAATCACCGAACGCGGCGCCAGCTTTGGTTACAACAACTTGGTCGCCGACATGCGCTCGCTGGCAGTCATGGCGGAGCATGGATACCCGGTGGTCTACGACGCCGGCCACAGTGTGCAGTTACCGGGCGGACAAGGGGCGGCGTCGGGCGGGCAGCGCCAATTCATCCGCCCGCTGGCGCGCGCCGCCGTTGCGGTCGGGGTCAACGCCGTGTTTCTCGAAACCCACGAAGATCCCGATCGCGCACTCAGCGACGGCCCGAACTCGTATCGTCTGAGCGAGTTGCCGGCCCTGCTGCGCGAGTTGCAAGCCATTCATTCCACTCTGGCCACGTTTGGGCGAAGCGATGCCTCTACCACGTAAAGCGCGACGCCCGCCGGCAGTGCGCCGTGGCAAAGCGAGCGAAGATGTGAAACGCGCGCGGCGCGTGCTCGCGATCGAAACCGCGGGGATCGCCGCCGTTGCCAACCATTTGGATCAGCGCTTCGATCGCGCGTTGATGCTGCTGCAAGGCTGCCGCGGCAAGGTCGTGGTCACCGGGATGGGCAAATCCGGGCTGATCGCGCGCAAGATTGCGTCGACCTTGGCGAGCACCGGCACTCCGTCGTTGTTCATGCACGCCGCCGAAGCGCTGCACGGTGACTCGGGCATGCTGGCGCGCGGCGATGTGGTGGTGGCGCTGTCGTACAGCGGCGAGACCGAACTGGTGCAGTTGCTGCCGTTTCTCAAGCGGATGGCGCTGCCGCTGATCGTCTTCACCGGCCAGCCACGCTCGGCGCTGGCGCGGGCGGCCGAAGTCGTGCTCGATGTCGCGGTCCCGGAAGAAGCCTGTCCACTCGGGTTGGCGCCGACCGCGAGCACGACCGCGCAACTCGCGCTCGGCGATGCGCTGGCGGTGGCGCTGCTCGAACGGCGCGGCTTCAAGGCGAGCGACTTCGCGCATCTGCATCCCTCGGGTGCGCTGGGCCGTCAGCTGCTCAAGGTTGAGGATCTCATGCATCGCGGCGACACGATTCCATCGGTGGTCGCCGATACGCCGTTCAAGGAAACCGTGATCGAGATTACGAGCAAGCGGCTCGGTGTTACCGGCGTGGTCGATGGCGCCGGGGGATTGCTCGGGATGGTAACCGACGGCGACCTCCGTCGCGCCTTCGAGCGCGCCCCGGACGTCCGCCTGCTCACCGCGCGCGAGTTGATGACCAGCAATCCCAAGACGGTCGATCGTGCGCCGCTGACCATCGACGGCGCCGCGCTGGCTGCTGAGGCGCTCGCCATCATGGAGCGCTTCAGCATCACGTCGCTCTTCATCGTCGACACCACGCGCCGGCCGGTTGGCATCCTGCACATTCACGACCTGCTGCACGCCGGCGTGGTCTAGAAAGCGAAGGCAGGATCGTCATGACGAATCCGCTTCGTCGTCTCTCTAAGCGATTGCCGCGGCTGCGGCGGGCAGTCCGTCGGATCAAGCATGCCGGGGTCTATTGGCCAACGCGCTTCATGCTGTGGGGGGTCAACCGCCTGAGTCCAGATGCTGCGCTCAACCTGGCCGAACGTGCCGGTGCGTTGCTATTCCGAGTGCTGCGCAAACCGCGACGGCTCGCCGTGGAGCATTTGCGCATCGCGTTCGGTGACCAGCTCTCGGAAGCGTCACGCGTGCGGCTGGCGGGCGCCTCGTTCATCAACATTGCGCGCTGCTTTTGCGAGATCGCCCAGATCGACACGCTGCGCCCGCAGTTCGGCGACTACATCGAGATCGACGGCTGGGATCACGCGCAAGCGGTGCTCGACCAAGGCCGCGGCGCGGTCGTCATCACCGGCCACGTCGGCAATTGGGAATTGATGGCCGCCTATTTCGCGTGGAAGGGCTTGCCGATGGCCACCATCGCCCGTCGCGCCTACGAGCCGCGCCTCAATCAGCTCATCGTCGATCTTCGCCGCCAGCAGGGCGTGCAGACCATCTTGCTCGAGAGTCCGAACGCCACGCGGGATCTCCTCCGGGTGCTCAAGAACCACGGCTTGTTGGCGATCGTGATCGATCAGGAACCGAAGGCCGCTTCCGAATCCGTACCATTCTTCAGCCGGGCGGCGCACACGCCGGCTGCGGCGGCCTCGTTAGCGGTTCGGCGCAAGCTGCCGGTGTTCGCCGCCTTCATTCAACGCCGGCCACAGCGCGGACATCGCATCACGATCTTGCCGCCTTTTGCGGTGCCGGATAGCGGCGACGTGCCGACCGATATTCGCGATCTCACGGCGATAATCAGCGAGGCGCTGGAAGAACAGATCCGTAAGAATCCAGCCGAATGGGTGTGGTGGCACCGGCGCTGGTGGCCCGCACCGCTCACCGACCTTGATCTCGACCGGGAATTGCCATATGCGTACTCGCCCTCTGGTTTGTAAGAGAGTACGCGAGAGGAGGACCCGGGGATGAGTGCTGATCCACGGCTGATCAAGCTGTTTTGCTACTATCGCGACGCCGAGCTGCGCGGGGCCAACCTGCTCATGCGGCTCATCAATCACATCGACGACTCCGACTCGCAGGTGAAGCTGTCGCTGCACCTGGCGGAAGAAACGCACCACGCTTGGCTATGGACCAAGCGCATCACGGATCTTGGCGGCGAACCGAAGACGATCGCCGACGGCTACCAGTCACGCATCGGCTTGAAGACGGTTCCGCGCAGCGTCATCGATATCCTCGCCCTGACCGTGGTGGTCGAAGAACGCTCGCATCAGCGCTACGTCGAACACGCGGCACGCCCCGACATCGATCCGGAGACACTGGCGGTGTTGAAGGAAGTGTCCCACGACGAGAAATGGCACATCGCCTGGATTCGCGCCAAGCTCAACGAGCTGGCGGCCACCGAGGGCGGCTCCGAGCGCGTCGAAGCGGCGTTGGAGAAGTATCGCGAGATTGATCGGCAGGTGTACAACGATCTGCTCGAAAAGGAGCGCCAGGAGTTCGGTGGCGGCCTCGCGCACGCCCCGGCGGCCAGCTGAGTCGCGCCTCGCCTATCGCGTATCGAAGCGGGTCTGCGACCCGTCCGTCACACCACTATGAGCAACACTGCCGCGGCTGGGCCAACGGCTGCGGCTGATACCAGTCGCGCATCGCCGGCGCGCCCGCCGTCAATGCCAACACCGTCGGGGATGGACCGTTTCGAGTATGCCATCATGCGCGCAGCGCTGGCGGTCTGCGGTGCAGTGCCGTGGCGCTGGAGTTTGAAACTAGGCGCGGCGCTGGGGCAGCTCTTCTATCTGTTCGATGCGCGTGACCGGCGCATCGCCCTGATCAATTTGGCGTTCGCGTTCCCCGATCAGCCGCCGGCCGCACATCGCCGCATTCTGCGCGCGACCTGCCGCAACCTCGGCCGCATGGCGTTCGAGATCGCCCACATGCCGCGCCTGACCGTGGCAACGTTGGCGCGCTACGTTCGGGCGGAAGATCCCGCGCGCTGGAATGCCGTCGTCGCCACGGCCCGCGAGCGCGGCGCGATCATTTTGACCGCGCACTTCGGCAATTGGGAGTTGTTGGCCTATGCGTGCGGACTCCTCGGCCAACCGGTGACGTTGATTCACCGCCGAATGCGCAACGCGTTGGTTGATCGCGAGATCGGCGTTCTGCGCGGCGGTGCCGGCACGCAAGCAATTCCGAAGAAGGCGGCCGCGAAGGAGGCGCTGCGACGGCTCAAGGCGCGTGCGCTGGTGGCGATTCCGATTGATCAAAACCAAGTGCGCAGCTTCGGCGTGTTCGTCGACTTCTTCGGCAAGCCCGCCTGCACGACGGCCGGCCCAGCGCGCCTGTCGATGTTGACCGGCGCGCCGATCATTCCGGTCTTCATCGTGCGCGAGGGTACCAGCGAGCGTCATCGTATCGTCGTGTTGCCCGAGATCGAACTGGCGCGCACGGGAGATCGCGAAGCCGACATCCGCGTCACGACGCAGCGCTGCACCGCGGTCTTCGAAGCGATCGTCCGCCAGCACCCGGATCACTGGATCTGGTTTCACAAGCGGTGGAAGACGCGGCCGGAAGGCGAAGCCAGACTGTACTGAATGCGGAGTGAGGAATTCGGAATGCGGAATTTCGGACCGACCTCAAACATTCCGCATTCCACACTCTGCGTTCCGCAATTCGTCCGGGCCGGCATCCACATTCCGCATTCCGAATTCCTCACTCCGCATTCCAGTTGAGTCTTCGCCCAACTTTCGCTAGTGTCGCGGCACGGATTGCGAGGAGTGGGGGAGATGATTCTCACCAAGCGACAGAAGCAGTTGTTCGACTACATCGAGGGATACATCACCGGCCACGGGTTCGCGCCGACGTTGGAAGAGATCGGCGCACAGTTCGGGTTGTCGTCGCTCGCCACGGTCCACAAGCACCTCACCAACCTCGAACAGAAGGGACTGATCACGCGGCAAGCGAATCTCAGCCGTGCGATTGAAGTGGTGTCGCGCCAGAAGAAACGGCGCGCGGTCGAGCTCCCGCTACTCGGGCGGGTGGCCGCCGGTCAGCCGATCGAGGCGCTGGAGACGGCAGATACCATCGCGGTACCCGAAGAATTCGTCCGCAAGCAGAACACTTTCGTACTCCGGGTGGCGGGCAACTCGATGATCAACGACGGCATCTTCGACGGCGACTACATCGTGGTCGAAGAACGCCACGTACCGGAGAACGGCGAAACCGTAGTCGCCGTCATTGACGGCGCCGCGACGGTCAAACGATTCCATCGGGAGAAAGGCGGCATCATCCGCCTGCAGCCCGCCAACGACACGCTCAAGCCGATCCGCGTCAGCTCCGCCGCCGTCACAATCCGTGGCGTGGTGGTGGCGGTGATGCGGAAGTACTGAGCAGCGAAAGACCTCGAGGCATCTGGACGACAGCTGCACTTCGTGTCGCGATGGCTCAAGTCGAACGTCGAGTCCGCATCATCCTCGCTCGGTGATGGAAGACGCGGGAAGGCGCCATGGCGACACCAAGAAGCCGTGACTGGTTCTACTACGCCGATCGGGATCAAGCCCCGAACAATCCAACGCTCGGCAGCACGATCACAACGGATGGGTTCTCGCACGAGAGCAGCGGAGATATCGAGTCACCGGACTGGGTCAGCGAAGAGTGGCTCATCCGCTCTGCCCTCGTCCCGGTTGCTGAACTCTCCTCCGCTGCGGAGCGTGTGTCCCAAAGATCCCTTGATCTAAGGCCTTCTTGGCGCACTTCATCCGACTTCGATTTCGCCGAGACAGCGTGCGTCAGCGGAATCACGGTGCATGCGTGGGCTTTAACGAGGAAGCATCCGATTGACGGGTCACTGCTCGTGGAGTTGAGGCAAGACTTCGTCCGCTATCACTCTTTGGATCGCAGAGGTGCCACAGAGTACTACCATCCCGTTCAGGGGCTCGTCGTGGCAGAGACCAAGGTGGACACCCACCCGTGGTACGACCCAACGGCCAGTGTCACTGTGCATGTCGACTTTCTTCGCGACTACCTTGCGGCACGCCGCATGGGACTGCTGATCTGTCTGTGTGCCGACCGCTTTGCCAACGCCGTGACGAGGCAAGAGCTTGGGGCCGAGGACGTCGACGATGAACAGGTGGGCGAGTGGACCTGGCTCGCGTCAAAGGTGCACGCTCCCGCCGGTTGGCCCTCGCAATGGTGGCAGGCGAGATCCACCCTTCGTCGCAACCTCATCATTCGGCCGCACGAGACGCCTCGAGTTGGGCGCAGCCCTTGGTGGTGCTTCGACCGCCAGCATGCAGCGGAGGGTCAGCCGCCTCTCTTCATCGTCGACGAGCAGGGACGAAGGGCACCACTCGCCTGTGATGGCCCTCCGCGTCCCCCGCTCTTTGGGTATCTGTACTTTCGCGCGGATGTCCTCCGGAAATACTTGACTACGCCGGGCTATCGCGTCGCCTTCCACATGAGGAATTGGGGCGGCGCGTCCGTTCCGGGCAGCGACTACACGATCGACGTCGGGATCAACTCGCACGGACTCGTGAACGCGTTCGCGCCCGATCTTGGGCGGCTGAGTGTTGCCGAGCAGTCATACTGGGCGTCTTTCTCTTCGCTACCAAACGGGGAAATCTGCGAGGAGATGTTTCAAACCAGGATGCAGCAGGATCCGCCGAACTCGCCGGGTGTGATTGATCTCTTCGAGACGGCTCAACACAATATCGAGGTTGCCTTTGAGGCGCGCTTTGGTGGGAGTTTGTTTGAGACCGCTAAACCCGAGGAGCGCGACCTTTGTCGCCTGACAGTCGGCCCGCTCACCGACGACTTCCGCGAGCTTCTCGATCTAACAAAGATCGCCTACTCGTGGGTGATCGAGTCGATTAGCGTGAAGGCGCTGCGAAAAGCGTTGGGCGAGGCAGCGTACGACAAAGACTGGAAGCAGATCCGCCTCCTGGAGGAACTCTTCGTGCGAAGCTGCAAGATCCCGCAGGACGATGGCCATTCGATCGTGGTGCCGCTTCGCGGTTTGCATCGGCTGCGAGTTGCGGCTGCACATCCAGTCGTGCCCGATTTGGCGGCGGCCTTCCGAGAGTTCGAAACTACCAGCCCACCGGATAGACCTCGGTCCGCCTGGGTGCTCTGCGTGGATTCGGTTGTTGAGTGCCTGCGGAAAGTTACCGCCTTGCTTGAGCCCAACGAGTAGGGGGAGACGGGGGTCTCCATGTCCTCTTTGTTCCCTTCCGTTCGCATCGACGGTGGCCCGCTCGGGCGGCCGCACCATCAGCCCCACCGTCCGGCGGGAGTTGCTACGCCGGCTGCTGGAGCTGAATCTCAAGATCGCAGCGGAAGAAGCACGCACGCGGACAAGATGATGCAGCGCCCACTCTCAGCGGCCTTGCCGTTGGCGATGCCACTGCTTGCCGCTCAGCAACGGCGTGACCCTGCCACTCTTCGCAACGGCGGCTATGAAAGGCGGGGCGTGCTTGACGGCGAAACGGCGGATCGCCCCGAGCGCTTTGACGAAGATCTCCGCCATCTCCTTGCCTTGAAGATTGCCGCTCGTGAGCGTGAAGGCGCCAACTCCTGCGGTCATCAGTGCCGCGCACTCGACGGCGCGCCAGCGAATCGCGCGGTCCTTGGTCAACACGATCCACCCCTCCCGACCAGCGTGCTGTAACCACGCCTCATCGGGAGCATCGGCCGCGAAGAAATCGTCGTGCACGTGCACCTGAGCGCCCGCCGCGCGCAGCGCTTCGGCAATTCGTTTCCTTCCAAGCGACCGATCGACGAAGAAGACGATTCGCTCAGGCGGCTTGGACTTCGAGCTCGCACCGAATCGCTTCTTCGATGTCGAGCCGGTCGCGACCATAGTCCTCCGCGAGGTCGTCCACAGACTCTCCCGCTTTGTACCGCTCGGTGACTACCGCGGTGGCAATGCCGGTGCCTGCAAGTACCGGGCGACCAAACGATACAGTCGGATCAATTACGATGCGCTTCGGTTCGTCCGCATCGTGCCTACGCGTAAAAGGATAGAGCTTGATCGGAATACCTGCCGGGTCGCGTTCGATGCGGCGAAGATGCGCTTCCAGCAGTTCGCGCATCGCCAACTGGCCGGCTCGCGAGATGTTGATGAGTTGGCCATAGCGGGTGGTGAAGAGATCCAACCCGTCCGTCATGAACTTCTGATCGGCCAACGGGTGTGCGGACGGACACTGTTCACGGAGATAGCGCAGCGCCTTGCGAACCTTCTGCAGCGACAACTTGTGCTCTCGCCGGATCGCATCCAGCACGTGGATCTCAACCAGATTCAGAAACGACAAGAGCGGGGGTTTCCTCTGCGCGATGCCGATGAGCGGCGCGAACAGTCGTGGCCCGGTTCTAGTCGCATAGGGCTGACCGAGCGTCCAAGCCCGAAGCGTCGCCAGCGGCATCCCAAGGTAGTGGGCCGCCTCTGTGATCCGGTAGGACGGCATCTCGCGTAGGTCTTGCGTAGCTGTTCGAAGCCCATCCGGCATGTGTTCTCAAGTAGCACGCTCGCGTCACGCGGCCAAATCTCCAACGCGCCGCCAGCAAAGACGGGCACAATCGCCCCGAACCAGCCGCTGCATTTCTTCCGCGCGGTTGCTACACTGCGCGCGATGCAAACTCGCTACGACCTCGTTGTCATTGGCAGCGGTCCCGGTGGGGAGGGCGCGGCGATGCGCGCGACCAAGGAGGGCAAGTCGGTCCTGGTGATCGATCGGCAAGCCGAGGTCGGCAGCGCACCGGTGTGATCTCTTCGCACGGTTGCGACACGGTGGAACGCAGGAGTAAACTAACGACGATGAAAGCCACATCCCTGGGGCGGTACGTCGTCGCAGACCCGAACATCTGCCACGGGCAGCAGACCTTTCGCGGGACGCGCATCTTGGTAGCTGATGTACTCGAACAAGTCGCGAGTGGCATGGCCTGGGAGGCCATCGTCGATGAGTGGCGCAGCGCGATCACCAAAGACGCCATCGCCGAGGCAGTGCGCTTAGCGCGCGAAGCGCTGGTACACCACGCCGACCAGCCGGCCCGTCGCATGACGGGCTCGTGATCGTTCTAGACGAGAACATCCCGGAGAATCAGCGGCAACTCCTGCGGAGCTGGCGCGTCCGCGTCCAACAGATCGGGCACGACCTCGGCCACCAAGGGCTGGCCGACGACGCGATCGTTTCGCTGTTGCGCCGGTTGGGATCGGCGACCTTCTTTACTCGCGACCTCCGTTTCTGCCAGACCGCGCGCTGCCATCCGCGCTATTGCTTGGTATGTCTCGCCGTCGAGCAGTACGAGGCGGCAACCTTCATTCGTCGCATGCTGCGCCATCGCAGGCTCAACACACGCCGGCGGCGGATGGGTACTGTCGTCCGAGTGACCCACACGGGCCTGCGCGTGTGGCGACGTTCGGGTGATGAGGAAGTGTTGTCGTGGTGAGTGCCGACATCGCCCGCCTGCGTGAGACGCGCGCCGACGGACCGGTGCGTCCTCGCCTGCTAGTTGTCTGGCTGCACGATTCGCCCACCAACTAAGGACTGGCACTCCCCCGCGAACCAGCCGCTGCATTCCTTCCCCGCTGTTGCTACACTGCGCGCGATGCAAACTCGCTACGACCTCGTTGTCATTGGCAGCGGACCCGGTGGGGAAGGCGCGGCGATGCGCGCGACCAAGGAGGGCAAGTCGGTCTTGGTGATTGATCGGCAAGCCGAGGTCGGCGGCAGCTGCACGCATTGGAGCACGATCCCGAGCAAGGCGCTGCGCTACGCGGTGCGGCAAGTGATGGATCTCACCCACGCGCCGTTGTTTCATGAGCTGCTCAAACCGGCGCGACTGACGTTCGCGCAGCTGCTGCAGAGCGCCAGCTCGGTCATCAGCAAGCAGGTCAACCTCCGTCAAGGATTCTACGAGCGCAACGGTGTCCGACTCGTGCAAGGGCGCGCATCGTTCATCGATCCGCACATCATCGACGTCGAAGAGGACAAAAGCGCGCACGAACGCTTTGAAGGGGACGCATTCGTGATCGCCGCCGGTTCGCGACCGTATCGTCCGCCCGACGTCGATTTCCACCATCCGCGCATCTTCGACAGCGAGACCATCCTGCGGCTTGAAGATACGCCGCAGTCGATCACCATCTACGGCGCCGGTGTCGTCGGTTGCGAGTACGCCTCGATCTTCCGCACCCTGGGCGTGAAACTCAATCTGGTCAATACGCGCAAGAAGCTGCTCGAGTTCCTCGACGACGAAATCATCGACGCGCTCTCGTATCACTTGCGTGAACAAGGCGCGTTGATCCGCCACAACGAGGAGTACGAACGCGTCGAAGGCGAAGACGACGGCGTCGTGCTGCATCTCAAGTCGGGCAAGAAGCTCAAGACCGACATCCTGCTGTGGGCCAACGGTCGCACCGGAAATTCCGACGGC
The DNA here is from genome assembly GCA_016178705.1 of Deltaproteobacteria bacterium. Lineage (NCBI taxonomy): Bacteria > Pseudomonadati > Myxococcota > Myxococcia > Deltaproteobacteria bacterium. The sequence goes on from JACOST010000014.1 coordinate 497,211, forward strand.
CTGGGCCTCGATCGGCTCGGCATCATACCTGACTCGCGCGGCAACATTCCGGTGAACCACGACTACCAGACCGCCCTGCCGCACATCTATGCTGTCGGTGACATCATCGGATTTCCCGCCCTCGCCAGCGCGGCGTACGACCAGGGACGCTTCGCCGTCTCGCATCTGCTCACCGGCACCTGTGAGCACCTGATCGATCTGATTCCGACCGGCATCTACACCACGCCCGAGATCAGCTCAGTCGGTCGCAGCGAGCGCGAGCTCACCGAACGCTCGGTGCCGTACGAAGTCGGCCACGCGTTTTTCAAGAGTCTGGCGCGCGCGCAGATCACCGGGCAGACCGTCGGCATGCTGAAGATTCTGTTCCATCGCGAGACGCTGCAGATCCTCGGCCTGCACTGCTTCGGCGATCAGGCGTCGGAGATCATTCACATTGGCCAGGCCATCATGTCGCAGAAGGGCGAGGCGAACACGATCCGGTACTTCGTCAATACCACCTTCAACTACCCGACCATGGCCGAAGCCTACCGCGTCGCCGCGCTCAACGGATTGAATCGTCTCTTCTGACGTGCCTGAATCGCGTCGCTGCGACGCTTCGTGCTAGGGTCGCCGGCATGCGGGTTCCGCTCCTTCGCACCGCGCGACTCGTCATTCGCCCGTTCGAGCCCGACGACTTGGACGCCATTCATCGCATCCTCGACCGCGAACTGAGCGACGCCGACTTCGGCACCGAAGGAGTGCAAACCCGCGACGAGCGGCGAGAGTGGTTGACATGGTCGATCATGAACTACGAGCAACTCGGTCAACTCAATCAGCCGCCGTATGGTGATCGGGCGGTTGTGGTGAAGGATACGAACGAGTTGGTCGGTGCGTGCGGGTTTGTGCCCTGCCTGGCGCCGTTCGGCCAACTGCCATCGTGGCGAGTCGCCGAAGAGACGCGACGATCGTTTCGCGCCGAGTTCGGTTTGTACTACGCGATCTCGCCGGCGCACCAACGCCGTGGCTACGCCACCGAAGCGACCCGCGCCTTGATCGAATACGCGCTGAATGATCTGTGCCTGCATCGCATCGTGGCGACCACGACGCACGACAACGCTGCGTCGATGGCGGTCATGCGCAAGTTGGGAATGCGGATCGAGCGCAATCCCGATCCCGATCCGCCGTGGTTCCAAGTCGTGGGTGTTTTGGAGAGCGGTGGTCGGACATGAAGCGCCACTTCCGAGCCGCACGCTCCTATCGCTCGTCGGGCTTCTTCAAGCCTTGCAAGCCTTGGCCAACGCTGTCGAACATCGCCTTCGGGCCGATCCCTCCCGGTGGCGGCAGCGCGTTTTCGCGGGCCATCATGTCGCTGGGCTCACGCTCTACCTGACGCACCGGGCCACCCGACGGCGAGTGCGTCTCTTGGATCGGCGAGTGACGCCACCGGGTCCATGCGATGAGTGCGATGACGACGAGCAGCAACAGCACGAGGTTCCTCATGTCGCTGATTCCTCCAGGTCAGATGGTACACGGCCGGGCGGCTCTACACTAGTTTCGAGTGCATACGAAACACGTGTCTGCCCCAAGAGATGTCTTGCACTAGACGCACAATCAGCATACGAGCGGTGGCCGATGCAGGGGGACCGATGAATCGCGCAAGAACAATGGCCATTGCCGCCTTGGTTGCGGCGGGATGCGTCGCTGTCAGCGGCTGTGGCAGTAGCGACGACACCCCGCTCGTGCCGACCGCGACCAGCCTTCCCACACAAACCCGCACGCTGTCGCCACGCCCCACTGTGTCGCTCACGCCGACCTTGACCACTACACCGTCATCGACGGCCACCCTCACGTCGACCGCCACCGCAACTTCTTCGAGCACGGTGACGCTCACCGCCACTGCGACGGCTACCTCAACATCCTCGAACACGGCGACAACCACGCCCACCGCGACTGACACCGCCACCGCCACGCCGACGTTCACCACTACCGACACCCCAACCGTTACGCTGACGCCGACCGAAACCCTCACACCGACCGTCACTCCCACTCCGACGGAGACCCTCACCCCGACGGACACCGCGTCGCCCACGGTCACACCGACGGTCACCGCCACGCCGACGGCGACCAACACGCTGGGCGTGCTGGGTGTGCGCCACTTCGTCCTCGATCCGGCCAAGAGTATTTTCAAGGTAAAGATCGCCGGCGGGCTGTCGATTGACTTGGGAAGTTTCCAAGGCCAAACCAACGGCCAGACCGAACCGGCATTCCTCGATCTTGAAGCCGGCCAGCCCGATGCTCAGGGAGTTACCCGGATCAACGTCCTCCGCGCCTCGGATTACATCTTTGTAAATTCCGACTTGGCTCAGATTGTCTTTTGCATCAAACCGATTGTGCCGGTGATGTCGGCGGGCGTGCTGGGCTGCAACGGCGGTATGGACATCGGCATTTCACTGAACGTAGACCATCATCTCGGACAAGTCGGCGTCGATGGCTTCACCCTCGCGCAGTGCACGGCGCAGCGTGGGACCGTCGAACTTCCATACGCGCTGTGTAGCGCCGGCGCCGTCGGGCAAGCGTGTGATGTCGATACCGACTGCAATACATCGGGGACCACCAACGATGGCGTGTGCACCCATGCGCCGTCGACGTGCACCGCCGGCAAGGTCGGCGCCGTGTGCGAGCACGATATCGACTGCGATGTCGATGGCGGCGACGGCCATTGCGGGAGGCCGCATCCAGGGGTTTGCAACGGCTCGTTGGTTCCCGGATTCGGCACTGGCGACACGGGGCCCGGCGAACTGTTCATCGTCCCCAATCCCGATCCAGCCGTGCAGCTGAACGGATTGCCAATTGAGTTCACTTTCGAGCAGGCGCTGCCCTGCGGTGACGAAGGTCCTCCGGCCATGCGCCTTCCCTTTGCGTTGACCACGGGCCATTCGCGATCGTTGGTGTTGAACGCCAACAACGAACTCGGGCACACTTTGAACTTCGACGTTCAGGGCGAGAATTTCTCGTGCACGGACTGGCAGGACAGCAAGCGCGGCCGTCTGGTGCTCAGTGCTCCGGCGATCGACCAAATGCTGGTTGGTGACATCGCCACCATCTTCAATTTCTCGGCGCACTGAAATCGCGCGCGGTGAGGGCGAACGCGGGCCGCGCGGGATCGCTGCGGGCGGGACGCGGAATCATCGCAAATCTTGGCAAATCTTGGCAAATTGATGGATTGACAGTCTCGCACCCGTTCCATACAAGTTGCGCCTGCGGTTGGAGAAACCTGCCCCCACCTGAGCCCGAATGCGTTCGATTCGCACACTGTCCTGGCCGCGCCGGCCGCGCCGCATCGTTGCGTCACGATGGTTCCTCGCGCTGCTCGCATGCATCTGCGCCGCGGTGTTGGCCGGCGCCGCTCTCGCGGCTACTGTAGGTCAAGAGACCCTGATTGATGTGATCTTCGGCAGCCAGCCCGATCCCGGTGGATTGGACGCCAACGGCGATGGCGTCCTCACCGTCGCCGACGTTCTTCTGCTCCCGCGCGAAATTCCGCCGACACCCGCCGACACTCCGACCAGTACAGCGACGCGAACGATCACCTCGACCCCGTCGCCGACGGAAACCCCAACGCCGACACCGACCGTCACGCTCTCCCCGACACCATCACCGACGGCCACCGAAACGCCAACCGCGACCCCCGTGGGGTTGCTGTTCGACGGGACCGTGGCGGAGTTCGTGCCCCACGGGGTGGGCGATCAGCTCGTGTACAAGATCACTGATCCGGCGGGCAAGATGACCATCGAGACGACGATAGTAACCAGCTTGGATACCCTAGGTAATTTCGTGCTCGACGACCAGCAGCTCGATGGTCAGAAGGTCGTGAAACATGAAACGCAGTCCTACTCCGATGCGATCACGCAGCTATTCTTTGTGGGTGGGAGCGACGTACTGCGGGGGCTGAGTACGACATGCAATCCCCTCCTCTTGCGCCTGAGGATGCCCCTCATCGCTCAGGAGATGTTCTCCACGGTCAGCCGCTGTACCGTCCGGAGGGACAACACGCCGATCGGCTTCATCGATCGAACCGACACCTTTACTCCCATCGAGATCGTCGACTCCATCACCGTAGCGGCTGGCACCTATACGCAGGTCGTGCATCTCGGCGGCAGCACGAACCTCAATGGCGACATGGAGACCGACGAGATTTACTTCGCACCCGGCATCGGCGCCATCCTGCGGCTGGAGAAGCACGGCACCTTCACCACTAGACACGAATTGTCCGGCGGCACGATCGGCGGCGTGCCGGTGGCGCGGTGATCGAGCCGGTGTGCGCCCAATCCATCAGCACCTTGAGGAACCGAGGATGGCGCGCCGCCATCGCTCTCGCCGTGACAATCGGGTCGCTGGCGCTCGGCATCCGTTCCGTCGTCGCGGCGGCACCGACGCTGAACGGACACGTTGAGTACGACACCTTCGGTTACCCGGACTCCGCGACGCTCGGGCAGCGCTGGGAGAATTTGTTCGCCGCCACGGCGCGCGGCACCGGCCAATTCGGTTCCACCCTCACCTGGCAATTTGAAGGACGCGCGGTGGCCGACGATGCGGACTACACCGCGGGCGCTTATTCACTGCGCAATGCGACTCGCCGCCGCCCGTACCTTTCATTGATTACTGCTCTGCTCGACTATCGGCCGATGCCCGAGGTGCGCGTCAGCGTCGGCAAGCAGCTCGTCAACTGGAGCGTCTTCGACGAACTCGGGCCGGCGAACTTGATGACGCCGCATGACGAGTCGGACGCGTTCCATCGCGTCGAGCAAGGTGTCAACGGCATCTCCGTTCACTACAGCGTCGGCAGTGCGTTTGCCGAACTCGTCGTGGTCCCACTGGCCAGCACGCCATCGCGATTGCCGCAGGGACGGTGGAACATCATCCAAGGCAGCGACGTTGTCGAAGTGCAGAACCAGCCGCCGGTGCGGCTCAACGAAACCCAAGCGGGCGCGCGCGTCGGCACACACATCGGTTCGCTCGAAGCGAGCCTGATCGGCTACGTTGGGCGCGACACGGAAGCGATATTCGTTCCCGGCCCCCTGATCGTCATCATCGAAAACGGGGTGCCGACATTCAAAGCACAGATCATCGATACCTTTCCAACCATGCGCGCCGGCGGCGTGAGCGCATCCTATCCGTGGGGCGATCGGCTGCTGTTTCGGAGAGAGGCGGTGTACTTCAATAGCCCCGACCCGAATCGCGACGACTTCCTCCACAACGCCTGGGGGGTCGAGTACGCGCTCGACGACTGGCGTTTCGTGCTGAACTACTTGCGCGACGATCAGATCATCGCGGCCCGCGAAGAAGTCACCAACAAAGGCGAGCGCCGCTTCTTTCAAAGCTTCATATCCGGCGAAGCGCGCTACGACGCCGGAGGAAGATTTCGCGGACGCCTGCGCGGCGGCTACGATGCCAACGGCGAGTTTGCGTTGATGGAGCCCGAGGTTTCGTACCGGCTCTGGCAAACGCTGTGGGTGACGTTGCTCGGGCAGGTGACCGGCGTGGGCAAGGCGTCGTACACCAACAACAAGGATTCCTATTTCACCAGCATCCGACACGAGGATCGGCTCGGGACCCGGATCGAATATGACTTCTGATCGCGTCGCGCCGGGGCGTTGCGGCCAAGTGAGATATCGGCTCGTTCATGTCGTCTTCATCTGAGACGATCCTGCTGACTGGTGTCAGTGGTTTCTTGGGTCGTCACGTGCTCTGGAATCTGCTGCGGCGCACGGAGGTCGCGACAAAGATCTATTGCCTGCTGCGTCCCGAGAACGGCGTGCCGGTCGATCAGCGTCTGCAAACGCTCCTTACGCCGGAACGCGGACCACTGCCCGCCGACGCGCTTGAACGCTGCCATGCGGTTTCCGGCGACATCGTTGATGACAAATTGCTACTCGAACCGGCGATGCGCGACCGGCTTCTCGGCGAAGTCGACCGGATCATTCACTGTGCGGCTACGGTCAAGTTCGATACGCCGTTGTCCGAGGCGCGGCGCATCAACGTCGAGGGCACGCGCCACATGCTGCGCTTCGCCGAGGCGCTGCAGGCTCGCGGTCGCTTGCGCCGCGTCGATCACTTCAGCACCGCGTTCGTCGCGGGTACCACCGCCGGCCGCGCGTATGAGGACCGGCTCGATCGCACGCAGTTCAACAACACCTACGAACAAACGAAGTGGGAAGCCGAGCAGATCGTCCGCGAGGCGCAAGGTCGGTTGCCGATCACGATCTACCGGCCCAGCGTTGTCGTCGGTGACTCGAAGACCGGCTACACATCGAACTTCCGCGTCTTGTATTGGCCGCTGAAGATTCTGGCCAGTGGCCTGGTGGTCGTGGTACCCGCCGACCGGCAGGGGATCGTCGATGTCGTGCCGATCGACTATGTCGTAGAGGCGTTCGAAGCCCTCAGCAGAAGCGAGCAGTCGGTGGGAAAATGTTATCACCTCGCGGCCGGTCCTGAGCAGCACAGTTCGATCGGTGAGCTGTTGGAGATGGGCGCGGCGTTCTTTGGCGTCCGCCACCCGTGGATGATTCCGCCGCAGATCTCCTACCGCATCGCCCGGCCGCTGTTGTACACGATGTTTTGGGGCAAGCGGCGGGCGCTGCTACGGACCGGCGAGCAATACTTCCCGTATTTTTCGTACCGCGCGTCGTTCGATACCGCGGCGGCCGGGACCGACTTGGCCGCGACCGGCATCGCCGCGCCGTCGGTGAAGCACTACTTCGGCAACATCATGAAGTTCTGCGTGGACACGAATTGGGGACGAACGCCGAAGCCTCCGCACTCTTGCGCGCCCGGTGCGGCCGGTTGAAAGGCCCAGACGTGTCAGAAGAAATCGGTCACGCGCACTCGGTGAACCGGACAGTATCCGAACCGGCAATCGGCACCGCGTACAACGCGTCGAACGTGACCTTCCGGGTTCTTCGCGCCTTTGGGTGGGGTCCGTTGCTCAATCTCGGCTACTACCCGTTCGGCAAGCCGCTCACGCTGCTCAACTTCCTGGTGACGCCGCTGATCCTGACGCCGTTCTTTCGCCTGCCGGCCGCGCAGATGAACCTGGTCAAGAAGAGCGTTGCACTGCTGGATCTCCGCGGCGGTCGCCGCGTGCTCGATGTCGCCTGTGGCCGCGGAACCAGCTCGTACATGATGGCGAACGCGTCTCCGCACACGCACGTCACCGGCATCGACCTGCTGGCGGAAAACATGGCCGTCGCGCGTACCCTCTACGGCAATACGCCGAATCTGAGTTACCGCGAGGGCGACGCGATGAACCTCGACTTCCCCGAGCGGTCGTTCGATCGCGTCCTCTGCCTCGAGGCTGCGTTCCACTTCCCCGATCGCGCCCGCTTCCTGAGCCAGCTTAATCGGGTGGTGGATGCGGGAACACGCGTCGTGATCGTCGACTTCATGTGGAAGAACGACGAGGCGCGCCACCACTGCAGCGAGGCGACCCGCCGTTTGGTGGGCAGCACGTGGCAGTGGGACAATTTCGATTCGGTCCAAGCGTATCAGCACAATGCGCGGACGAATGGTTTCAACGTCGAAGCCTGTCTCGATTGGTCATCGCATGTCACGGCGCCGCTGCGCACGATCTTCAAGTGCGTCGCCGGACTCGCCCAGCGGACCTGGGGTCGCGCCCTGCTGCTGCAGCAGAATCCACTACTGCGCGCGCTCACCGACGAAGACTGGCGAGAGTTCGCCCGCTCGGCGCGCGCGCATTCGGATGTTCAGCGGCACTCGCAATACGTCGCGTTGGTGCTGAGCCGTTGAGTCGGTGCTCCGCGGCTTTGCTTTCGAACTGAGTGTCGTGACTCGTGTTCGTGATTCGTGCTCGTCAAGAGAGATCATCAAGTAGTCGCTTCGCGTCCTGCAAGTCGCTTGTATCGAAGCCTTCCGTGAACCAGGCGTAGAGCGGGGCGAGCAGCGCGCGGGCGGCGTCGCGTTTGCCCTGGCGCTGCCAGAGGCGCGCCAGGCTGGTGGCGGCGCGCAGCTCGAACGTCTTGGCCTCCTGCGCACGCGCGATATCGAGCGCGCGCTGGAAACACTGCTCCGCTTCCTGTTCCACCCCCTCTCCCTCTGGGAGAGGGCTGGGGTGAAGGCTCCTGCGCACCGCCGCCGCAACGGAGCCCTCATCCACCCCCTCTCCCAGGGGGCGAAGGAACCTATTCGCGATCGGTGTGATCTGCGCAATCAAAATCTCTCCCCGCAGCCGGTGGATCTCCGCATCAAAGAAAGTGCTGTCCCAGTTGCTCGGCGAGCGCGACCCCGAGTGCCAGCGCGCCCAAGGCCATCGCAGAATTTCGCCGCTGCCGGGTTCTCCCGCCCACACGCTGCGCAGCGCACAGCACCTTTCTGCCATTTTCTTCCGAACACCCTAACAGCGTAACATCCTAACAACCTGTCCCGCGCCGCATTCCGCGCAGAAGCGGCGCTCGGCGCGGTTGTCGTGATTGCATGACGGACAGTTCATCGCGGGCTCTCGCACGCGGTGACTACCGCACCCGGCGCGAACTTCGGAAGGAGCTGACTATGTACGGAGCCGACGCTAGACGCCGGCCACGGCGGCAAGGCTCGGCGTGCTCTCGCGCAGGATGCGCCCGTCTTGCAGTTCCACGATTCGATGCCCGTAACTGGCCGCCACCGAGCTGTGAGTGACCAGCACGATGCTCAGATGTTCTTCCTTGTTGAGGAAGCGCAAGAGATCGAGGATAGATTGGCCGGTGCGGGAGTCGAGATTGCCGGTGGGCTCGTCGGCCACCAGCAGGCGCGGCTTGGTCACCAGCGCCCGCGCGATGGCGACGCGTTGCTGTTCGCCGCCGGAGAGCTGGGCCGGGCGCCGCTTGCGGGTCCCGTTCTCCAAACCAACTTCCGCCAGCGTGGCGTCGGCTCGTTCGCGCGCTTCCCGCCAGTGGACGCCGAGGAATTCGAGCGGCCACGTGACGTTCTCTTCGGCGGTGAAGGTGGGAAACAGATTGAAACTCTGAAACACGAATCCAATGCGCTGCAAGCGCAAGTCGCTGCGCGCGTCGTCGGACAGTTTCGCCAACTCGTGGCCCGCCACCCAGACGCGACCGCTGGTCGGGGTATCGATCCCTGCGATCAGATTGAGCAGCGTGCTCTTGCCGCAGCCGCTCGGGCCAATGATGGAGAGAAACTCCTCAGGGGCCACCCGCAGGCTCACGTCGCTCAACGCCTCGACGGCTTGTGGACCGGTGCCGTAGCGTTTGCACACTCGTTCGAGCAGGATGGCGGAGGTCTGCGGCATGATGGTCACTCGTATCGCAGCGCCACCGCTGGCTCAAGCGCGGCGGCCCGGCGCGCCGGCGCCAACGCCGCGAGCACGCAGACGGCGACGGTGAGCAGTATGACCACGCCGGCCTGTTCATACGGCACATGGAGTTCGAGCACCCAGCCGAGCAGTGCCGGGAACGTGGCATCCACCCACAGGGTACCGAGCGCGAGCCCCGCGACGGCGGCGAGCGCCAGCCCGACAATCCCGAGCACGAGCCCTTCCATCAGCACCATGCGGCGGACGTAGCGTCGGCGCACGCCGACGACACGCACCGCGCCGATCTCGCGCGTGCGCTCGATCACACCCGCCGCCAGCGTATCCGCCATGCCGACGAGGACGACCGAGAGGACGAGCACAGCGAGGATGTACACGCCGGCAAACCCGCGGCGGACTTGCGACGCGAAGTACTCGACGATCTCCGCGGCCGACAGAATCCGCAGGTTGTACGTGCGGCCCAAGCGCTGTGCGATGGCCGCCCGCACCGCCGCCATGTCGGCCTTCGGGTCGGTGCGCACAAACGCCCGCGTGATCTTGCCGTCGCGCCACATCCGCTTGTACACATCGCGACTCATTTCGACGGTGCCGCGCGGCGACGCGAAGTGCGTGACCACTCCGACCACTTGCAGCGCCAGCGGACCGCTGGGGCTGTCGAGCGTGATCGTATCGCCGACTTGCACGTGCAAGTTGCGGGCGAAGTTGCTCGACACTACCGCGCCCTCTCCACGCGCCACGATCTGCCAGAGATCGGGCAGGCCGCGTCCCATCAGAGGCCACTGGCCGAACTCTGGACTCGTGAAGTAGGCCGGGTCGTAGGCGTCGATGGTGATCGGCCCACCGCCGAACTGCCAATCGGCGCCGCGTTCGCCGACGGCTTCGATGGTCCCGGCGATCTGCTTGAGCTCGCTGACGAGTTCATCCGAAACTGGTGCTTCGAGGAACCCCGATTCGATATGCGAGGAACTGACGACGAGGTCGGCGCGCATCGCCCCGCTGACGGCGTCGACCACCGAGGACTGGAAACTGTGCGCCACCATCCACAGCCAGAAGACGACCGCGAGCCCGACGCCGAGCATCGCTACCGTCAATGCGGCGCGACGCGGATTCTGCGTGATGTTCTTGATCGCCAGTTCGCCGGTCGGTCCTGCCAGCAACCGAAATCCGGTCAGCAATGGACGGCGAATGAGATCGAGGAGCGGTCGCGCCGCCAGCGACGTGCCCACCGCGATCAATCCGGTGGCGATCAGTCCCCAAATCGCGACGCCGGTGGCGGACTGCAGGAGGACGGTCACACCGATGGCGACGGCCACGGCCGCGCGGATGGCCCAGCGCGACGTCGCGCTGATCCCTTGTTGCTCGACGCCGCGCCCGCGCATCGTCTGCGCCATCCCGACTCGGGTCGCGCGCCACGCCGGCAGCGCCGCCGCCAACAACGCGGCGCCGAGCCCCAGCCCCGCGGCGAGTGCGAGCGATGCGGGCTGGACTATCAACTGTGCGTGGGGCGTGGCGAGCTTTGAGTTCAACGCCGCGGCGGTGGTGATCATGGGCAGGAGCATCACCGCCAATCCGATCCCTAACGGAATGCCGACGACCACGCCCGCCGCGCCCAGCAGCACGCTCTCCTTCAACAGCTCCTGCCACATCACGCGCGGCCGCACGCCAATCGCGCGCAGCACACCGAGTTGCCACGCTCGCCCTTCGAACAAGGTGGCCAGACTATTGAAGGCGATCAGAAACGATCCGACAAGACCCAACAAGCCCAACGCCCACAGCAGCACTTGGAAGGCGCGCATGACGGTTTGCAGATCGGCCTTGCGCTGACTCGGTCGTTCCACATGCAGTCCTTGCGGAAGCACGGCCGCAATCGCATCGGCCACGCGTTGCACGTCGCCATCGCGCTCGACCACAACGTCGACGCGATTGACGAATCCCGCGCGACCGAACATGTCTTGGGCGTTACCCAAATCCATCAGCAACAGATTGCCGCCGTATACGCGCGCCAGACCGTGGGGATCGAGCATGCCGCGCACGCTGACGTGGTGCTGGCCGCCGGGTGTGTCAATGTTGAACGAGTCGCCGAGCTTGATGCCGCGGCGATCGGCAAATGCGTGCGGGATGACGATGGCATCGGCGAGAAAGAGCTTCGGGTCATCGAGCCCGCGCTCCTCGTCGCTGAGCTCGTAGACCGCCGCAGCCTTCTTGTTGGCGATGTCCATCCCCTGCACGGTGAGCAGCTCGCCACTGCCGTCCGCCATGAACGCGGTGCTGCTGACGACCGGCACGACGAGTTCGACACCCGGAACCGCGGCGATGGTCTTGGCGACGTCTTCCGCGAACAGCGCGCCCTCACCTGCACTCACTTGCAAAGCGGCGCGTCCGGCCACGGTATCGATGATCTCGACGAACGCGCGCAAGGTCTCGCGGCCGGCCAAGTCGTCGGCCGTGACCTGCGCGACGCCACACGCAAGGGCGAGGACCGTCAGAGTCAGCCGTGCATAGCTGCCGCGCAAGAAACGACGCGGCATGCGAAAGAAACGCCCAAACACGCTCGCAGTCCTTTACAGGTTCGATTGTAGATTCGATCAGTCGGCGCCGGGATGTACCAAGTAGTCCTCGGTGAAGACCTGGGCCGGGATTTCGCTGCCAACACTCCGCTTGGTCACCAGCAACAGCGTGCACTCGTTGAGCTGCACGTCGCGCATCTCGGCCAAATCCGCGCGGCGGACGCCTGGGGCTACTTCATTGACCTCGGTGTTGCGCAACACTTTCCACAACTTTCCGGCGGCGTCGTAGAACTCCACTTTGAGCGGAAAGAGCCACTCCTTGTCGATCCAGACCTTCCGGCTGCCGTAGGCGCTCTCAGTGTCCGCCTTCGGTGTGGCAACAACCATGTCCGCGGTGCGACCGTCAACCGGCTCGGTGCCAACGGTCTTGTAGACGAACCGATCGGTCCGTTCGCCGGCCAACTCGCGCACGTCTTCGTAGAGCAGATCCGTGCCCGCCAGCCGTTGTTTGCTGCTGACCGGGACGCGCCGCACAGCGCGGTAGCCGGGCATGAACAGCCACATGTCGTCGGGAGTGTTGTCGGTCTGGCGCCAGACCAGAAAGCCGAGGCCGGCGTCATCGGCAGGCAGCGAGAACAGTAGATGGATCTTGTCGTGGTGGTCAGGGGCGTACAACACGTGCCGGACGGCGCGCTTGTGAATCACCCCGGCGCGGGCATCCCGAACCATGGCGTCGGTCTCGGCGCGCGAGAAACCGGCGGCCTGCGGCGCGCTGACGATGAGGATCTCGCTTTCCTCTCGCTCGGTCTTCACACTGCGATAACGCGCCCAGGTGTCGGTGACCAGCGCCAAGCCGTCCGACTCGGCGTGCACAACGGAGCTGGCGCACGACCAGACGGCGACGAATGCTAGCAGCAGATGGCGGAGACGGACCATGGGAATCAATCGGAAGAGCAACTAGGCGCAGCCACGTAGCAAAGGCCGTCGGCGAATACAAACAATGTGACGGTGAGAGAGCGGTCAATTTGAAGTCCCCACCTCGGGGCTCCGCACAAAAAATGGAGCGGCCTCCCCACTCGTCATTCCTGCGAACTTAGGGAATCCATGGTCACGCCCCACGCCCCGTCTCGATGCGGCTTTCGCCGGTATGACGGACCCATTGCTGCGGGCGTTTTGCAGAGCCGCGTGCGGGTGTTCTCTTTTCCCGACGTTTGTGAAAGCAAATTGCCATGAAGAACCTTCTGGTGGCCAACCGCGGCGAGATTGCGGTGCGCATCATGCACGCTGCGGCGGAGCTCGGTGTCCGTACGGTCGCGATTTTCTCGGAGGACGACGCACGCTCGCTGCACGCGCAGCGAGCCGACGAAGCGCGTCCGTTGAGCGGCGTCGGTGTCGCCGCCTATCTCGACGGTGAACAAATCCTTGCCATCGCCCAGCAGTGCGGCTGCGACGCGATCCACCCGGGGTATGGTTTTCTGAGTGAGAACGCCGCATTCGCGCGACGGGCGGCGTCGGTGGGAATCACGTTCGTCGGGCCGCGTCCGGAGACGCTGGAGATCTTCGGCGACAAGACGCAAGCGCGGGCGCTGGCCGAGCGCTGCGGAGTTCCCGTATTGCGCGGCACAGCGGGCGCGGTCACGCGCGACGAAGCGAAGCGGTTTCTCGCGTCGCTGGGCGCGGGGGGCGCGATGATGATCAAGGCGGTCGCCGGTGGCGGCGGCCGTGGCATGCGGGTGGTGCGAAGCGGCGAAGAAGTCGACAATGCATACACCCGCTGCCAATCGGAAGCGCGCCAGGCATTCGGCAACGGCGATGTCTACGTCGAGCGGTTCATGCCGAGTACGCGCCACATTGAGGTGCAGATTGTCGGCGATGGTTCCGGCACGATCAGCCACTTGGGCGAACGCGACTGCAGCATTCAGCGGCGGCACCAAAAGCTCGTCGAAATCGCGCCGTGCCCGAGCCTGTCGCTCGATTTGCGCGCACGCCTCACCGCCGACGCCGTGCGCATGGCCGCATCGGTGAGTTACCTCAACGCCGGCACGTTCGAGTTCCTCGTCGATGCCGGCGCGCCGGACACCTCGGCATACGCCTTCATCGAGGCCAACCCGCGATTGCAGGTCGAACACACAGTGACCGAAGAAGTATTCGGCCTCGACCTCGTTCGCATGCAGTTGCAGATCGCCGCCGGCCAGTCGCTTGTCGAACTCGGTCTCCGCCAATCGGACATTCCCGCGCCGCGCGGCTTCGCGGTGCAAGTGCGCATCAACACCGAGACGTTCACGACCGACGGCGTCTCGCGGCCGGCGAGCGGGACGTTGGTGGAGTTCGAGTTGCCGTCGGGTCACGGCGTCCGCACCGACACCTGCGGCTACGTTGGCTATCAAACCAATCCCAACTTCGACTCGCTGCTCGCTAAGTTGATCGGGCACTCGACCTCGCCGCACTTTGCCGACACCGTTACGCGCACTGCCCGCGCGCTCGGTGAGCTGCGTATCGAGGGCGTCCGTACCAACATCTCATTCTTGCAACGGCTGCTGGCGCACCCTGACTTCGTCGCCAACCGCATTCATACGCGATTCGTCGAAGACCAGATCGCCGAACTGGCGGCGAGCGAGGAAGATGGAGGGCGCCGCTCCATCGGCGCCGCACTCACCGGTGCCAAAGTCGACGCAAACGATCCACTCGCGGTTCTCGCATACGGAAAGACTCCAGGTTCAGCGAGTGGCGCCACATCATCAGGTCCCCTCTCCCGGAGGGGAGAGGCCTGCCCTGAGCCGGGTCGAAGGGGACAGGGTGAGGGTGATCTCAGAAAATACGACACGACGGGCCTCGATGACTGCGTGGGAATCCACGCCCCGATGCAGGGCACCATTGTGAGTCTCGAGATCCGCGAAGGCGATGCGGTGCAGCGAGGGCAGGCGCTCCTCATCATGAATGCGATGAAGATGGAGCACGTCGTTCAGGCACCGGCGAGCGGCGTGGTGCGGCGGCTCACCGTCGCGGCAGGCGACACGGTGCCGGAGGGACATCCGTTGGTGTTCATCGAAGCGCGCGAACTCGAAATGGACTCGTCCGTCGTCGAGGGCGCCATCGATCTCGATCACATTCGTCCCGATCTTGCCGAAGTGCGGCAGCGCCATGCGATCACGCTCGACGGAGCGCGCGCCGATGCGGTCGCCCGCCGGCGCAAGACCGGCCAGCGCACGGCGCGCGAGAACATCACTGACCTCTGTGATCCCGAGACGTTCGTCGAGTACGGCGCCTTGCAAGTTGCGGCGCAGCGGCAACGGCGGTCGCTCGAAGATCTAATCGAGCGCACGCCGGCGGATGGACTGGTCGCCGGCGTCGGCCGCGTGAACGGCGATCTCTTCGATGAGGCCAAGACGCAGTGCGCCGTGCTGTCGTACGACTACACCGTGCTGGCCGGCACGCAGGGTTTTCAGAACCACCGCAAGAAGGACCGGATGTTCGAGCTCGCCGAGCGCTTGCGCATTCCGGTGGTGTTCTTCACCGAGGGCGGTGGCGGGCGACCCGGCGACACCGATGCACCCGGCGTGGCGGGCCTCGATTGCATGGCCTTTCATCTCTTCGGAAGACTCAGCGGTCTGGTGCCGCTCGTCGGCATCAATTCGGGCCGATGCTTCGCTGGCAACGCGGCGCTGCTCGGCTGTTGCGACGTGGTGATCGCGACCGCGAACTCCAACATCGGCATGGGCGGCCCGGCGATGATCGAAGGCGGTGGCCTCGGCGTGTTTCGTCCCGATGAAATCGGCCCGATGTCAGTGCAAGTGCCCAACGGTGTCGTCGACATCGCGGTGAAGGACGAAGCGGAGGCAGTGCGTGTGGCGAAGCAGTATCTCTCCTACTTCCAAGGATCGCTGAAGCAATCGGAGTGCGCCGATCAGCGACTTCTCCGCGGCGTCATTCCGGAAAATCGCCTGCGCATCTACGATGTGCGGCAGGTGATCGAGACGCTGGCGGACACCGGCTCGATGCTGGAACTGCGCCCGCACTTCGGTCTCGGCATGATCACCGCGTTGATTCGGATCGAGGGCCGGCCGGTGGGCGTGATCGCGAACAATCCGAAGCACCTCTCCGGCGCGATCGACAGTCCTGGTGCGGACAAAGCCGCGCGTTTCATGCAGCTCTGCGATGCGTTCGACATTCCGATTCTGTCCTTGTGCGACACGCCCGGCATCATGGTTGGCCCCGAGGTCGAGAAGACCGCGCTGGTGCGGCACGCCTGTCGAATGTTCGTGACCGGAGCGAGCGTCAGCGTGCCGTTCTGCACGATCATCCTGCGCAAAGGGTATGGCCTCGGCGCGCAAGCGATGGCCGGTGGCAGCTTCAAAGCACCGCTCTTCACCGTGGCATGGCCCACCGGCGAGTTCGGCGGCATGGGCCTCGAAGGCGCAGTGAAGTTGGGTTTCCGCAAAGAGCTCGCCGCGGTCGAAGATCCCGAAGAGCGCAAGCAACTCTTCGATCACATGGTCGCCCGCGCCTACGAACACGGCAAAGGGCTGAACATGGCCACGCACTTCGAGATCGACGATGTGATCGATCCGGCGGAGTCGCGGCGGTGGGTGACGAACGCCCTGCGCTCAGCACCTGCGCGAGAGCGATGGACGCGGAAGAAACGTCCTTGCGTTGACACATGGTGACAAGTGCCGCGCGTCGCTGTGTGGAAGTTTAGAAGTCACGCCCTTGGGTCCGATCACTTGACAACGTTCTCTGGACTCGGAGATAGAAGCACCTCCATCTGGGAGGTCTTCCAGGATGTCGAGCCTTGAGCGCCGATTGGCGCGCTTTGTACGGATTGCTGCTCCGCTGGCGGGTGTTGGCATCCTTGTCCTGACCCTTCCATACCTTTCGAGCCCTCGAGAATCGCTCCTGCCCAGCGGTTTTCATCTTCCGGGGATGGCGCTCGAGTTTGCGGAGACTAGCCATGATGTCGGCGTCGCCCTGAGCCCGGCCAGACAGCCGATCGGCAGAGCACGCATCTCCTTGATCCTGGACACGTACTTCGTCATCCCACTCTACGTCTCATTGCTTGTCGCGCTAGGGTTCGTGGCAGGAAGCACTACCACTCGGTGGAGCCGGGTTCT
The DNA here is from genome assembly GCA_016178705.1 of Deltaproteobacteria bacterium. Taxonomy (NCBI): domain Bacteria; kingdom Pseudomonadati; phylum Myxococcota; class Myxococcia; species Deltaproteobacteria bacterium. The sequence goes on from JACOST010000014.1 coordinate 514,127, forward strand.
GAGTGTCCTCATCCTCGGGGCTTCAGTCGGCGCCGGTGCCTTTGACTGGTTGGAGAACCAGCACATCAAGATGGTCTTCACCGCCTTGGACTCCGGGACGTTCAATGAGACGGTGCTAGCAGGGCTCAGTCTCGCCGCGTCATGCAAGTGGTTTCTGATCGGCATCGCGCTGGTTCTTATCGCGGGGCGTCTCTTCGTGGTTAGCGGCTCCGCAATTGTCGCCGCAGCATTTGCGTTGGCTGGATTGCTACTCGCCGGTGGCGCGCTTGCATCTCGCCCCCTCGTTGAGTGGGGCTTCGTAGGAATGGGCGTTGCGCTTCTGCTGGCGCTCACAGGCGTTCACCGGCCACCCGCTGACGCGTCGTCCGCCGACAACGCGCTAGCCCCGGAACGTGCGACCGCGGCGAAAGAGCAGAAGGGTTGGCTGGCTCTCGTGTCCAGCGTCGGCGAGGCGATCTTCAACGTTGCGCGGGCCGCGACGGCGCTGATCATCTTCGTCATCCTCTGTTGGTTCGTCGGGGTAGAAGCCCGCAGGCCCGTTGTCTTGATCGAGCCACTCGCCGTTCCCGAAGATCTCGAGAAGCTGGGTTATTCCGGCGAAGTCCTGGCACGTTGGCTGGCCGAGCGGGTGCAGGAGATCAACCGTAAGGCCAGTACCCCTATGCGAAGGCGCGAATTTGTCCTCCATGAAGACGATGGGACGGCAAGCGTACCGATTCCGGGGATCGGTACAACCGTGCAGTCGGTCTTGTCACCGCTTCGGAGTCTGTTCGGTACGCCGCAGGATCGTGTAACCGGAGACATCGTCGTTACGGAGAAGAAGGGAGAGGTAGTGAAGGTCCGCCTTCAAATGCACGTCCGTGGCAAGCCACGCGTGACCGTCGACGGTGATGCGAAGGAGTTACCGAAACTCTTCGAGGAGGCGGGCGAGGTGGTGGTCCGCCGGATGCAGCCGTACGTACTGGCTTCGTACCTCTGCCCCGAGGGGGGTTCCGACGAGTGCCAACAGATCCTCGACGAGGCGCTCAATGCCGGAGACGCGGAGGAGCAGGTTCGTGCACTTAGTCTGCGAGGACTCATCTTTGCCTATCAGGGGCAGCCAAGCAAAGCCACCGAGTTATATCAACACGCGACCGAGCTCGATCCGACATTCGCATTTCCCTGGTATGGGCGGGGCAACGACCTTTTCGATCTACGGCGAGACGAAGAAGCGATTGCGAAGTACCAGCACGCTATCGAGCTCGACCCGAAATTCGCACCTCCCTGGACTGGGTGGGGCAACGCCCTGTTACATCTACAGCGAGACGAAGAAGCGATTGCGAAGTACCAGCACGCCATTGAGCTCGACCCGAAGGACGCAATTCCCTGGAGCAACTGGGGCATCGCCCTCGTACATCTGCAGCGAGACGACGAAGCGATCCCGAAGTCCGAGCACGCCGCCGAGCTCGATCCGAAATTGCCAAATCCCTGGTTTTGGTGGGGCGAGGCGCTGGTAGATCTCCACCGAGACAAAGAAGCGAGTGCGAAGTATCAGCACGCCACCGAGCTCGATCCGAAATTCGCCCCGGCGTGGCACGCTCAGGTTCGCGTCCTCGAAAGGCTTGGCCGCCGGGAGAAAGCCGAACACGTGCGAGCCCGCGCCGCGGAGTCAGGTGTGCAAGTCCCGACCGACTCAGAGTGACGACGAGAGTCGCGGGGGGTTCTGAGCCTTTGCGATCGGCACCGCCGCAGCGACGCGAACGCGCAAGAAGCGCCCGGGACATTCACAGTCCTTGGCTGGCTCCATACTGGCCAGCGACGAGGGTATCCTGCAGCCGTCAGAGCCTCGTGGTCGCTACTCCTCGCCGACTCCGCGAACTCCGTGGCTGGATACAGTCTTTAGTCACACCGCTACGACTAACCGACGCCACGCTGCCGCTGGAGCATTCTATTGAGAAAACGAGTATCCCAACTCTAGCGCAAGCCAAGGCTTGTTGTTGTACTGAAAGCCCTGGTTACTGCCAACGCTGTCGAACCCAAGTACCGCACCTGCCTGGAACCCCCCTTTGACTTCAAGCATACACGCCCCGCCATAGCCGAATCCGGCAATCTGTTGCGTTGACGTGGAGGTCATCATCGTAGCCGGATCTGTTGTGGTTTTCGCGACCGAGATGTTGGATATCCCGCCGAAAACCGCCAGCGTCGTCGCCAAGCCATAGTTCTCAGCATCAAACCGATACCCCAAGTAGGGTCCTAGCGTGGCCGAACCAGTCAACTGATGCGCGCCGGTCAATTGGAACTTGAATGGAACCACTAAGGTGCCGTATGCGAAGCCATACCTATTCGGTAGCTTCTTTGCGACCTCTGAAAGCTGAATTTGAATGGTAGATCCAGTCGGCAAGTCGTTTTGGGGGTTCGGCGCGCCGTTGGGATGAGTGGCGTCGGGAGGAAGATCCTTCTCATCGCAGAGGACATTGCAGTCGTGCGGAATTGGTTTGCACGGGATGCCGAGCCACCACGTACCGTCGGTATTGCCGGGTTCGCAAGCCATGAAGCCCAAAGTGGGACTACAGGAGGTGACGACGAAGTACACTGTTGAATCCTGTTTTCCGACACCTCGGAGGGTAGTACCCGCCTTTAGGCAACGGGACGTAAGGACCCCGTCTCCCTTTGCGTCTACCTTAACTTGCATTTGGACAGGGAACGTCACCCTATCGCCCTGAAAGTTGTCTTGCGAATTGCCAATGATGACTGCGGGCACGGGGCCTGTAGCAGTAGGCGTGACGCTAGGCGTGAGAGTGGGCGTGAGGGTAGGCGTGGGGGTTGCAGCCGCAGCGTGAGGTGGAACTCCCATCCAGCTCGCGGCTAGAACAGCACAGATCAAGAGCCGGTTGTGCACCAATCGAGTTGCCTTCCAGTTCTGCATAGCCTTGTTCTCCCTTCCGTCCCAAGTGCATCCGCTCCTCGCCTCGGAAATCGGTCTTGTTGATGACCTTTCGATCTTCGAGGTTCGCCAGCGGCCCGACGTCGCGCGCGGCCCATCCTGGCGGGGCAGGAACGAAACCGCCGTCACTTTGCAACGCAGATCCCCCACGTGCATTTGCGCCGCAGCTTGGACCACTCGTCCGGAGCCGTCATCACCCAAATGGGTGAGGCTTCGGCGGAAAAACTTACGGTCGCTCTTTGCTGACTCTAGGAGCCGTAAGTGTCGGGGCCGTCAGCAGCAGGCGAACCAGTTCTGCTTGGCGCTTCGTTCCTGTCTTGCCGAAGATCGCCTTGAGCTGGGTGCGCGCGGTGTTGACGCCGACGCCGAGGCGATCGAGACCCTCGGCGAGGCTGTGCCCCTGCGCCAAAACGACCGCCAGCCGCGCCTCCGCTGGCGTGAGACCAAACCACTGGCGCAGCATGCCGACATCGATAGCGGGAGAATGTTCCGGGTCACTGACGAACACGGCCGCGACGGCGTGACCGTTCGGTGGGGACCCCAGAGAGGTGAGCGGCGTCACCAAGGCTGTGAGCGGCCAGCGGCGCGATGGCCGCTCAAGCCGCAGGCCGACGCCGGCCGCACATCCATTGGTGGGCTCGCTGTGCACGGATTCCCCGATGAGTCGGTGGAGCGCCGCCGTGTCCGTTGGGCGCACTCCTCGGAGCACGCCGTGCTGAATCAAGAGGCCGTCGCCCTGCGCAACGATCTCGGCGGCGCGCTGGTTCATGCGCACGACGCGTCCTCGCTCGTCGACGAGGATCACCGCGTGACCCAACCGATGCAGTAAATCGTCCACCACTCCGTCATCCGGCGCGCGCCCCAGTCTTGGCAGCGCGTCTCGGTCCTTGGCGTCATGAATTTTCAAGGGAGCCCTTCGCTCGAAATGCTTCGGTTGTGCGTGTTACTCCAGTCGCACCTAACCACCCGAGCCGTTGTGAAGTGCGGCCGTCTGTAGGCGCCGCTGAATCTGGCTGACTTCGCTTTCCTGCGATCCGCGCTGGTCCAGTGCCATTCGAATCCCTCCGGGCTTCGATCGCCTCACCGTCCGCATGTACGACTGCATCAGAAACGCGTGGACTCCCAAATCACATGCGACTTCAGCGCGTCAAGATCTTAAGACCCCCGGGGCGCCGCGCTGCGTAGCCGCTTCGCGGGTTCCTGCGTCTCAGCGTCCCGCAAACACCGCCGGGCGCTTCTCGAGGAATGACGCGATGCCTTCCTGAAGGTCGTGCGAGCGAAACAGCAACAGCAGCTGCATCAACACGTGGTGGGAGCCGACCGGGCGGGGCAGATACCAGGTCCCGCCGCTCTCCGGGATGATACCGCGCTTGGCGAATCCTGAGATCAGTTTTGCGCCACTGCTGATGAGTCGGATGTCGCAACCAAGGCGAGGTCGAGTGGGCGCCGGTCGCTGATCGCATATGGTCTCCACGGAGGCGATATGGCATGGGCTTCATCATGCCGGAGCGTTTGCTCTACCGGGCGAAACAAGTCTGTGACGCGGCGATTCTGTTCTTGTCGCACGATTCGACGCGTCACCGCACGCTGGCAAAATTGCTCACCGCCGTGAGCGCGCAGTTGCTACCGTTCGTCACCGATCGCCATTTGCGCCGCATCGACCCGCTCATCGCCGGCCGATACTATCGCGCGCTCCAACTCGTGGACACGGTCCTGACCGCGCACGACATCGCCTACTGGATGGAAGGGGGTACACTGCTCGGCGCCGTGCGTCATGCCGGATTGATTCCGTGGGACGATGACGCCGACGTCCAGTTTTTCCAGCGGGACGTGCAGCGGTTGCTCGCGCTTGGCAGCGTGTTCGATGCCTACGGGTACACGTTGATCGAGTCGAGCGCCGGCGGTTACAAGTTGTTCCCCAATAGCGGCATCGCGATCGCCGGACGCCACTGGCGCTATCCCTTTGTCGACCTGTTCGCGATGGCCACCGAGGCGGAGACGGAATTCATTCACTACGTCGATCGCAGCCTGCGGCAAAAGTGGGCGGCCGGCTACTTTCTTCAGGGCGAGTTGTTGCCGTTGGTCCGCCGGCCTTTCGGGCCGCTGCAACTTCCGGCGCCGAGAGAATGTAGATCCTATCTGAAACGCCTGTTCGGGAATGATTGGAACGACGTGGCTTACGTCGACTGGGATCATCGTCGCGAGGTTCGGATTCGACCCGTTCGAGTCCGGCTGGTCGATCGATCGCCGGCGGCGTACGTACTTCCGGGTCCCCAACCGTAACCTTCTTGCCCCTCGCCGGTTGTATAGGTTGTGGAGATGGCCCGTCGTGCGTCCGTTGTGAAGGATGTCGGAAGCGAAACCGCCGAGCGGTTGCTGATCGAGGCGGCGCAGCGCGATCCCGGTTGCTTCGCCGAGCTGTACGAACTCCACTTTGAACGGGTGTACGCGTTTGTCGTGCGCCGAGTCCGCGACCGCGATGAAGCGCAGGACCTCACCGCCGACGTCTTTCACCAAGCGCTGGCGAATCTGGCGCGCTTCGAATGGCGCGGCGTGCCGTTCGCCGCATGGCTCTTCCGGATCGCCGCGAACGCGATTGCCGATCATTTTGCGCGTGCGCAACGTGCTGCCAGGGAGCGCGAGCTGCCCCGTCTCGATGATCCTGAGCCGATCAGCCTGGAGGACATCGAGCACCGTGCGCGGCTCTTCCGCCTGGTCGACGGGCTGCCATCGGATCAGCGCCGCGTCATCGTCATGCGGTTCGCCGAGCAGAAAACGATCCGCGAGATTGCCGCCGACCTCGGGCGCACCGAGGGTGCAGTCAAGCAGCTGCAATTTCGTGGGCTGCAGAATCTGCGGACCAAGTTGGGCGATGGGTGAGAAGTTGGGTGATACGAATGGCTAAACGGAGCTTGTCCGAACAACTCGATGACGCGGTGACGGCGACTATGGCCAACCAAAGCGATACATCGCTCGCCGCGGTGACTCCGCGAATCGCGTCGCTGCTGCGCATCGCGGGCGAGCTGCACGATCTCCCCCGCGAGACGTTCAAGGCGCGTCTCAAGGCGGAGCTGCTGTCGACGGTGCACGGCACGGGCGAAGGTGCCGCGGCGGTGCCGAGTTACGGCAAACCTTTGGTGACCGAGGACGACATCTACGCCCGGCTAGAAGAACTGGCCGCCGCACCAAAGTTCGTGGCGCATGATGTCGCTGCCGCACTAAGCGATCTGCCCGAGATGACGATGCGGTTTCTGGCGCAGTTGAACCAGTGCACGATCGGCGTGTCGCGCGGCTCGACGCCCTCGCATTGGGAGCGTCATCCCGGCGGCGACGAACTCCTATACTTTCTCGCCGGCGAGGCCGACGTGGTCACACTGGCCGACGGCGGGCCGATTCATTCGACCGTGCGCGCCGGCTCGGTTTTCATCTGTCCTCAGGGCTTGTGGCACCAGTTGCGCCCGCGCTCGCCGGTGTCGATGCTCTTCGCGACGCCGGGGGAAGGCACACAGGCTTCCGCGGCAGAAGACCCACGGCTCGAACCTGGGGGCAAGGGCCGCGTTCGGGCGCCGCGGCAAAGCGCCGGAAGGGGCCGACGCGCGAAAGATCCAACGTTGGTCGCTCACGACGTCGACGGTGCGCTGAGCGATCTACCCGAGCGAGCGTGGCGAGAGCTCGCGTCGTTGAACCAGTGTGTCGTCGGTCTGTTTCGCTTCTCGGGACAATCGCCGTGGGAACGCCATCCCGGCGGCGACGAGTTGCTCCACGCGCTCGACGGCGAGGTTGATGTCACTGTCCTGACCAACGATGGGCCGGTTCACACTTCCGTGCGTGCAGGTTCCGTCTTCGTTTGCCCCAAGGGTCTGTGGCACCGGCAGAACGCGCCGCGCGGTGTGACGCATCTCTACGCCACACCGCGGCAGGGAAATGAGCATTCGTGGGCACAAGACCCACGACATGAAAGCTGAGAGACCGAACGCAACGGATGAAGGCACAGAGGCAACGACGGGCTGCGCGACCGCGCAATACCTCGGGACCTATGACTGACGATCCGTTACCCAGGCTCAGAAGGATCTGTCTCGCCCTTCCGGAATCGACCGAGAAGGAAGCGTGGGGAGATCCCACGTTCAGAGTGCGTGACAAGATCTTCGCGATGATGAAGTACGGTGACGGACGGATCTCGATGTGGTGCAAAGCCCCGCCAGGTGTGCAGAGCATTCTTGTCGGAGCCGACCCGAAGCGATTCTTCGTGCCGCCCTACGTCGGCCATAAGGGGTGGATCGGCGTGCGCCTCGACATCACGATCGACTGGGACGAAGTTGCCACGCATGCGCAGGAGAGCTACCGGATGACCGCTCCGAGGCGACGCCGTGCGCGGCTCGACCACACGCAACCAACGACGAGAACCGGAGCGGACTCGGCGCGAACGCAGACGAAAGGGAAAATACGATGACTGGTGATCTCGGCTACTTCACAATCCCGGTTACCGACGTGGCGCGCGGCAAGCGCTTCTACGGCGGATTGTTCGGCTGGCAGTTCGCGCCGGATGCGGACGACCGCTACGCCCATATCAGCAACACCACGCCGCCGGGCGGGCTGAATGCCGCCGCAGCAACGAGTCCGCAAGTGTGGTTCAAGGTGACCGACATTCAGGCGGCGGTTGCGCGCGTGCGCGAACTCGGCGGCCATGCCGATGATCCACAGGAGAGCCCGAGTGGGTGGAGCGCGGCCTGCGGAGACGATCAGGGCACGCACTTCAATCTCTGGCAGCCGGCACCGGGGTACTGATGCCGTGTCGATCAAGGAGCTGACAGGTCTCGCACAAGCCCGTTACCCCAAAGCGAAAATAGATGGAAACCGCCGATGGACGCCGATACACGCCGATCAAAGCTATCCGCAAGAACCGGAGAGATCCGCAAACGTCATCGCAATGCATTTGGTGATCAGGCGATGAATCGCGCTGAAGTCCGGGTCGGCGTTCATCGGCGTGCATCGGCGGTTTCCATTCTTTCTTCGGATTGAGGTTAGGAGCCAGCATGAGCGATTTCAAAGCGACCGTCTCTGCAGAAGCCAGACTCCGTGAGTTGGGCATCGAGCTGCCATCGATCCCGCCACCAGCGGGAACCTTCGTGCACGCGGTCCGAACCGGTGATCTTCTGTTTCTCACCGGTCATCCACCCATTCGCGCCGACGGTTCAGTGATACTTGGGAGGCTCGGTCAGGATCTCGACGCGGACGCCGGCTACGAAGCGGCGCGAGTTGCTGGCCTCGGGATGTTAGCCACGCTGCGGCACGAGTTGGGTAGCTTGGACAAGGTTCGGCGCATCGTGAAGGTCAACGGTGTTGTGAACGCGACACCGGATTTCCTCGAACACACCAAGACCATCAATGGCGCCTCTGATCTGCTGGTGCAAGTCTTCGGCGATGCCGGACAGCACGCACGCCTCGCGGTTGGTTACTCCTCACTGCCGTGGAATATCTGTCTCGAAGTCGAACTCATCGCAGAGGTCGGTGATTGATTCGTTCCGGATTCGCCTACGCCATCGATCGCGCCGGCCGCCTCGAGCTGAGAAGTGATAGGACGCCTCTTCGAGGCACCGCTCGGCAACTGCCTGCTTTTTTCCTTGACGAGCAACCCTCGGTCCGTCGATACTGTCTGGAGCCATTAGCTTTCTACGAAAGGGAGGGGTTATGAGATTGCGATCGATCGTTCTATCGACGCTGATCGCCGTGGCAACGGCAACAGTGGCCCGTGCCGAAGGCTTCGGCTTTCGTGACGCGAGCACCGGCCTGTGGACGGACATCGCTGCGAAGGGCGATCTATTTCCAGGCGGAAGTTTTTTCGCGGGCAAGACCTTCGCGGCCATTGGCACCAAGGCGAAGGCTTCGATTGCGGGATACGCAGGCCTCTCGGGTTGCGGTCCAGCTAGAAGTCTGGTCGCGTTCGCCGCCAAGGCCGTAACGGCCGCGCCGCCCAACACGGGCATCTTCATGTACGACTCGCTCACCGGCACGATCACCGATGTCGCGATCGAGAGTCTCTTCAATCCCGTCACCGGCGGCACTTGGGACAAGTTCGACACCACGAAGGCCAACCCGGCGATCACCATCGACGACGGTGGCCCGGGCAGTTGCTACATCCATATCTATTTTCGGTACAAGGCCCTCGGAGGACCGCCGGCGACTTCGGACACCGGGATCTTTGACATGGTGTTGGGATCACTGCCGGGCATCGCGCCGGTCGGTGGGGCCATCCGGGCGCAAGAGGGGATCGGCGGCGGCATGACCGCGCCGCCGTCACCGTTCCCGGCCGGCGCGAAGTTCAAAGAATTCGACGCCAAGACGACCATCTCGGCCTACTCCGCCGCCACCGCGTTGGGCATCTCCATCATCGCGTTTCCGGGCGTCGTGGCTACCGACTCGAGCCTCGTACCTCCGGTCACGACATCGAACGATACCGGGATATTCGTCACCTCGTCGCTCTTGGCTTCCAGAACTGCCGTGCGCGAAGGCGACGCTACCTGTGGTGCCCCACCATGGCCCGGCGCCGGCGCTACCTATGCAAACTTCCCTGTCGATACCCGACTCAGTATCGGCGCGGGCGTGACTCCACCGGGATACACCGCTTCGCTCTACAGCTACCTGGTTTTTCCCGCCAAGTCGGGCGCCGTATCAGCTACGGATACCGCACTGGTTGTACAGGCATCATCGCTCTCGTTGGCGGCAGCCTGTGGTAACAACTCGTCCCCGCCCGGGCCTCCTATCCCCCCCCCATATCCCGCTCCGTTTGTCGCCGCAGCGGAATCCGGCGTCACGCCGGTCGGTGGGACATATGGTGGTTTTGGTGCGAACACCACTCAAGTCGCGGCGCACGGCAGTTGTGGCGCTGCGTTCGAAGCGCCGGTCGTGGGCCTGTTCGCAAGCCCGGCCAAGTCGGTGATCGTCGGCGGTACGGGCGCTTGTCCGACCACCGCGATCGCGACGCAGAAGTTGCCCAGCGGCACGCTGATCGCTGCGGCGATTGTGTCGAGCTTGCCCTCCGACATGAGTCCGGCCGTCAATCCCACTACCTTCGACGTCGTGTACAACGCCAAACCAAAGGACTTCGGTGCTGGTCTGTTCAAATCGGTTGGACTCGCGCCGGGGCCGCTGGTGACGTTCTTGGGCAGCAACCCGCAAGTCGACAAGAACGGCAACATGGCAGCACGCTTCCCGTAAACCGCTACGCACGGTCTTCGCAACGAAGGGGGCGGGCGCGAGTTCCACTCCCTTTGGTTTTGCACAAGGGAGCGGCCTCCCCATTCGCCATTCCGGCGAAAGCCGGAATCCAGAATCGCGCCTCACACTCCGCCTGGATACCGGCCTTCGCCGGTATGACAGGCCCACTGTTGCGGGCCCTTTGTGCAAGGCACCGCGCCACCGTACCCTTTTGGCCGCTTCGTCGGTTATGGTTGATGAGCGACTGATCGAGATGGTCCGGTGAGCGACGACGAAGCCAGCAGGCCGGCCAGTGCGCGCAAGGCGGCGCTGGCGTTCATCTTCGTTACCGTCGTGCTCGACATGCTGGCGCTGGGCATCATCGTGCCGGTGTTGCCAAAACTGGTGCTGGCGTTCGAAGGCGGCGACAGTGCCAGCGCCGCGACGATCTTTGGTGTGTTCGCTACGGCGTTCGCGGCGATGCAGTTCCTCTTCTCGCCGCTGTTGGGCGCGCTCTCCGATCGCTTCGGACGGCGGCCGGTGATCCTCATCTCCAATCTCGGGTTGGGTCTCGACTACATCGTGATGGCGCTGGCGCCCTCGGTGAGCTGGTTGCTCGTCGGCCGCGTGATCTCCGGCATTTGCGCGGCGACCTTCAGTACCGCCGGCGCGTACATCGCGGATACCACGCCGCCGGAAAAACGCGCGGCCGGATTCGGCATGCTCAGCGCCGCCTTCGGGTTGGGCTTCGTAGTGGGGCCAGCTGTCGGCGGACTGCTCGGCAGCATCGAGACGCGTTTGCCGTTCTGGGTCGCCGCGGCGTTGAGTCTGACCAATGCGGCGTACGGCTTCTTCATCTTGCCCGAGTCGCTGCCCGCGGAGCGACGCGCGCGCTTCCAATGGCGACGCGCGAATCCGGTCGGCGCGTTGACGATGTTGCGCCAGCACGCATCCGTGTTCGGGCTGGCCGGCGTGGTGTTTCTTTCCGGCGTCGCGCACGAGGTGCAGCCGACGATGTGGGTGCTCTACACCGACTATCGCTACGGTTGGGACGCGCGCACGGTCGGGTTGACGTTGGCCGTGGTCGGCGTGTTCAGTGCCGTCGTCGGTGCCGGGCTGGTGCGCCCGGTCGTTGCGCGGCTGGGAGAACGAAGCAGTTTACTGGCGGGTCTGGCGTGCGGCGTCGTTGGCTTTACCATCTACGCGCTCGCCCCCACCGGTGCGCTGTTCTGCGTGGCGATACCGCTGGTTTCGTTGTGGGGTCTCGCCGGCCCGGCGACTCAGTCACTGATGACGCGTCACGTCGACAGCTCAGAGCAAGGGCGTCTGCAAGGCGCGCTCTCGGGCCTGCAAGGCGTGGCGTTCATGATCGGCCCGGGATTGTTCACCACCAGCTTCGCCGCTGCGATCAGCCACCGCGAGTGGCACTTACCCGGCGCGCCCTTCCTGCTCGCCGCCCTGCTGCTGGCGAGTGCGATGGTGGTGGCGGGACGGGTTACGCGCCCGCGCTAAAGGCGGAGCACCGCTCCGCCCTCAAGACGTGAAGACGTGTGGCGCGCTTGGCGCGGCTTGGATCTTGAGGGGTGGAGCGTGCTCCACCCAGCCTACCCGCTGCGCGGCAAGCCCAGCATCCGCTGCGCGATGGTGTTGCGCTGCACCTCCGACGTGCCCGACGCGATGGTGAGGGCGCGCGCCATCAGCCAGCCATGTTGCCAATCGCCGTCGTCGATGACGCGCGGCGCGCCTTTCCATAACTGCGCGTACGGACCTTGCACGGCGAGCGCGAAGTCGTCGAGGCGCTGCGCCAACTCGCTGCCGAACAGCTTCAGAATCGACACGTCAGTCGGCGGCCGGCCTTGTTCGAGATCGCTCATCACTCGCACGCAATGGAGCCGCATGATCTCGACTTCGGTGTAGTACTGCGCGACCTGTTGCCGCATCGTACGATCCGAACCGTGGGCGACGCGGCGTACCAGCTGCAGGAGCCGCTCGATCTGCCGGCGCATGCGGACGCGATCCACCAGCAGCAGCGTGCCACGCTCGTGCCCGAGCGCGGTCATGATCACCTGCATGCCTTTGTCGACCTCGCCGACAATGTTGCTCGCGGGCACACGCACGTTGTCGAGAAACACTTCGTTGAAATCGTTGTCGCCGGTCATCTCGCGCAGCGGGCGGATGGTGAGGCCGTCGCTACGCAGCGGCACGATCAGGCAACTGAGGCCCTTGTGGTTCGGCGCGCTCGGATCGGTACGGACGAGGAACAGGCCGAAGTCGGATTGATTGGCGTACGTCGTCCACACTTTCTGCCCGTTGAGGACCCAATGATCGCCGTCGCGCACGGCGCGCGTCCGCAGCGACGCGAGGTCGGAGCCGGCGTTGGGTTCGGAAAATCCCAGACACCAAATCTCATCGCCGCTGAGCAGCGTGGGGAGATAGCGCGCCTTCTGCGCGGACGTGCCGAAGGTCAGGAGGGTCGGACCCGAGATGCTGATCGAATGGGCGTTGATCAGCGGCGGGGCTTCGGCTTTGAGCAGCTCCTCGGTCACCACGAGATGATCGAGCAGCGTGGCGTCGCGCCCGCCGTGCGCCGACGGCCAATGCACTGCTACCCAGCGCGCCTCGTAGACGCGCCGCTGCCATGCCTTCAAGAAGGCGATGCGCGCCGCGGTGTCGTCACTCGCTTCGATCCGTTGCCACGCGCGACGGTCCGGCAGGTTGTCGTCCAACCACGCGCGAAACTCCGCGCGTGTGCGTTCGAGGGTGGGAGAGGGCGTGAAGTCCATGGGCGTGAGTCGTGATTCGTGAATCGTGAATCGAGTTCGTACTCGGAACGTCCGCCAAGTCACGAGTCACGAGCACGACTCACGACATTTCAATCACTTGATTGACTCGAATATGGCGAAGTGGTACCGCAAGTCAACTTTCATCCGGGCATCATTTCATCATCATCGAGAATTTACGCTCAACGGGAGGACGCTTCGATGTTGCTTCAGGGCAAGGTTGCCGTGGTTACTGGTTCCGGGCGCGGGATCGGCAGAGCGATCGCGCTGGAACTGGCGCGCGAAGGCGCGAAGGTGGTCGTCAACGACGTCGGCTGTGAGATCGACGGTCGCGGCGGCGCCGAAGATCCGGCCGCGCAGGTGGTCAAGGAAATCAAAGCGCTCGGTAGCGACGCGGCGCCGAACTACGACTCGGTGTCCGACTTCAATGGCGCCGCCAACATCATCAAGACCGCGGTCGACACGTTCGGGCGCATCGACATCTTGGTCAACAACGCCGGCATCGTGCGCGATCGTTCGATCGCCAAGATGACCGAGGACGACTTCGACGCGGTGATCGCGGTGCATCTGAAAGGCACCTTCAATTGCGGCCGCCACGCGCTGCCACTGATGAAAGAGCAGAACTACGGCCGCGTGATCAACATCACATCGAGCGCTGGGCTGCGCGGCAATTTCGGCCAGTCCAACTACGGTGCCGCCAAGGCCGGCATCATGGGCCTCACGTTGGTGTGGGCGATCGAGATGGAGAAGTACGGCGTGACGGTCAACGCGATGGCGCCGGCGGGCATGACCCGTATGACCGGCACCATCCCCGGCATCGACAAGGACAACCCGCCGCCCGAGATGAACGTCGCGCTGAATGCGCCGATGATCGCGTATCTGGCGTCCGAGAAGGCCGCACACGTCAACGGCCAGATCTTCGGCCGCCGCGGCTACGCCTTCACGCTGTTTCAGCAACCGCGGCCGCTGGCAATGATGTACAAGCCGGGCGGCCTGAGCGCGAGCGAAGTCGCCGCCAACTTCGACGGCGTGTTCCTCGAACATCTGCAACCGATCGGCATCCCGCAGATGCGCGCGCGGGCGGAGCAGAAGAAATAGGACTTCACCACCGAGGCACAGAGGACACCGAGGCGGACTAGAAATGTGCTGGAATTCGCACGGCTCAGTGTCTTCCCTCTGTGAACCCGGTGCCTCGGTGGTAAGTCGTTCTTAGGGGATCAAATGGTCGGGATCATTTCATACGGAGCGTACGTGCCGATGCTGCGTTTGCAGCTCGGGGCGATTGGTGGTGGTGGGCGCAAGGCTGGGCCGGGCGGCGGCGAGCGCGCGGTCGCGAACTTCGACGAAGATTGCGTCACCATGGCGGTCGCGGCGGCGATGAACTGCCTCGACGGCATCGATCGCGCCTCGGTCGACGGTGTGTTGTTCGCATCGACATCGTATCCATACAAGGAGAAGCAAGCCGCGAGCGTCATCGCCAAGGCGCTCGACCTGCGCCGCGATGTGGCCACCGCCGACCTGACCGACTCGCTGCGCGCCGGCACGAGTGCGCTGCGCGCGGCGATCGATTCGGTGAAGGCGGGCTCCGCGCGCACGGTGCTGGTGATCGCCAGCGATTGCCGTGTGGCTGCCCCCCGTTCGGCATTGGAGAAGAGTTTCGGCGACGGCGCCGGCGCCTTCTTGATCGGCACCGGCGATGTGGCCGCGACGGTCGAGCATCACCACGTCATCTCCGACGAGATCATCGACGTCTGGCGGACCGAGAGCGATCGCTTCGTGAAGTCGTGGGAAGATCGCTTCGTGGTCGAGCACGGCTACACCACGAACATGGTCGATGCCATCAACGGCCTGCTGCAGAAGAGCGGACTCGCGGCGAAGGACTTCTCCAAGGCGGTGCTCTACAGCCCCGACGCTCGCAGTTGTGCCGGCGTCGCGCGCGCGACCGGCTTCGAGGCTAAGACGCAAGTGCAGGACCTGCTGTTCGGCAAGCTCGGCAACACCGGTGCGGCGTTCGCGCCAATGCTGTTGGTTGCGGCGCTGGAACAATCCAAACCCGGCAGTCGCCTGTTGCTCGCGAACTACGGCGACGGGGCCGAAGCGCTGGCGATCAACGTCACCGAGCACGTCGCGCGCTTGTGGACTAAACGCGGGATGAAGTGGCACATGGAACGCCGCGCTGAGTTGAGCGACTACGATACGTATCTCAACTTCCGCAATCTGCAGACCTCGGATGTCGATCGCCGCGGCGGCCAGGGCATGTCCGCCACGGTGCATTTTCGGGATCGCGACGAGGACATCAGCTTTCGCGGCCACAAGTGCCGGCGCTGCGGTACCATGCAGTTCCCGTTTCAGCGGGTTTGCTTCCAGTGCTTCGCCAAGGACGACTTCGAGCAAGTCCGGCTGTCGGACAAACACGGCAAGCTGCTGTCGTTCACCTTCGATTTCTTCGCCGGCAGCCCCAATCCGCCGCTGATCGTCACCATGACCGAGGTCGACGGCGGGGCGCGCGTCTACTTGCAGATGACCGACGCGTCGCCGAAGGAAGTGAAGTTGGAGTTGCCCGTGGAGTTCGCCTTCCGTAAGATCCACGAGTATGGCGGCACGCCCAACTACTTTTGGAAGTGCACGCCGCTGCGATCGTGACGGAGGGTTTACAACGGATTGAACGGATTAAACGGATTGGGAAAAAAGTGAGGAACGTGCTTTGGGCTAGATCGGAATCCGTTCAATCCGTTTAATCCGTTGTAAGCTGTTCCGGAGGAGAAACCATGAATCCCGAAGCGATCCGAGACAAAGTTGCCATCGTCGGCATGGGCTGTTGCAAGTTCGGCGAGAACTGGGACAAGTCGCCGGAGGACATGATTGTCGAAGCCGCCTTCGAAGCCTACGAAGACGCCGGCATCGAGAATCCGCAAGAACAGATCGAAGCGGTCTTCTGCGGTGCGGTGTATCCGAACAAAGGCACGGCCGAAGTGGCCGACGCGTTGAAGCTGTTCGGACGCCCGGTCAGCATGGTGACGAACTACTGCGCCACCGGCACCGACGCGTTCCGCTACGGCGTCTTCTCGGTCGCCTGCGGCATGTACGACACCGTGTTGGTGGTCGGCTTCGACAAACCGAAGGACCGTGGCGTGTCGGGCCCCAGCGCGGTGACCACCGGCGTCCGCGGCTTGCCGATGACGCCGGCCGGTTGGTTTTCACTGTGCGCCGCGAAGTACTTCGAAACCTATGGCGCCGGCCGCGAAGACCTCGCCAAGATCGCCGTGAAGAACCACCACAATGGCACGCTCGCGCCGAAGTCGATGCTCAAGCGCGAGATCACGGTCGAGGACGCGTTGAAGGCGCCGATCATTTCGTGGCCGTTCGGGTTGTACGACTGCTGCGCGCAGTCCGACGGCGCGGCTGTCGCGGTGATCACCAAGCGCGAGCTGGCCAAGCGTTTCCGTGACGACTACGTGTTGGTGAAAGCCGTTGCCATTGCGCTCGCGCCCAATCCACAAAGCGATCCGTCGTTCGATTTCCTGCGCTGGAAGCCGACCGTCTACGCGGCGCAGCAAGCGTACGCGCAGGCCGGCATCGCCAATCCGTTCAAGGAGATCGACATCGCCCAGGTGCACGACTGCTTCACCCTCACAGAGTTACTGACTTATGAAGATCTCGGGCTGTGCGAGAAGGGTTCGGCGAAGGATCACATCGCCAGCGGCACCTTCGCGCTCGATGGCGAGTTGCCGGTTAACACCGACGGCGGCCTGAAGACCTTCGGCCATCCGACCGGAGCCACCGGCGTGCGCATGCTGTACGAGAACTACAAGCAACTCCAAGGCAAGGCCGACAAGCGGCAGGTGAAGAACGCGACCGT
Source organism: Deltaproteobacteria bacterium (assembly GCA_016178705.1). NCBI lineage: Bacteria > Pseudomonadati > Myxococcota > Myxococcia > Deltaproteobacteria bacterium. The sequence continues at coordinate 530,883 of JACOST010000014.1, forward strand.
TGCACTCAGCCACAACATCGGTGGCGCACCGCAGACCTGCGGCATGACCATCATCGGAATGCCGTGAAGGGTTGGCGCCAGGAACCGCCGATCGACGCCGATAGCAGCGGCAGAAGTAGGGTGGGCACTGCCCACCGTCCGGTCCTGGTGGGCAGTGCCCACCCTACGGATTGAATTCTATCCAAATCCCCATCGGCGTGAATCGGCGGTTTCGTTCTTCCTCGCGCTGGCGGAGCGCAGATGATTCCGCTAGCAGAGAACGCGCGGAGTTGGTGATGTTTTGGACCGAGGAAGTGGCGCGCCGGGTCAGCGGACCCCAGATCGTCAATGATTCGAAGACGCCGTCGGGGCGTGTGCATGTCGGCGCCTTACGCGGCGTGATCATTCACGACGCGGTGTTTCGCGCCCTGCAAGAGCATGGCGTCCCCGCGCGCTACTTGTTCGGTGTCGACGACTACGATCCACTCGATGAGATTCCCGCCGGGCAGGCCGAGCACTTCACGCCCTTCCTCGGCGCACCGTTGTGCAACGTGCCCGCACCGCCGGGTTCGCACGCCAGCGATGTGGCGGAGCACTTCATCGGAGAATTCTTCGCGGTCTTCGCGGAACTCGGCGTACGGACCGAGCAGTACCGCATGCGCGATGTCTACCGCTCGGGCCGATTCAATGAAGCCATCGACACGATCCTGCAGCACGCCGCGGTCGTGCGCCGCATTTATCGCGAAGTGAGCGGCTCCAAGCGCGCGGAGAATTGGTATCCGTTCCAAGTCATCTGCGAACGCTGCGGCCGCGTTGGCACCACCGAAGTGACCGCCTACGAAGGCGGCGAAGTCGTCTACACGTGCAGACCGGATCTGGTCACCTGGGCGCGTGGATGTGAATACCGCGGAAAGGTGTCGCCGTTCGACGGACGCGGCAAGCTGCCGTGGAAGTTGGAGTGGACGGCGAAGTGGAAGGTGCTCGGTGTCACCATCGAGGGGGCGGGGAAGGACCACAACACCAAGGGCGGCTCACGCGATGTCGGCGCCGCGTGCTTGCGCGAAATCTTCGGGCAGGCGCCGCCGACGAACATTCCGTACGAGTTCTTTTTGGTGGGTGGCGCCAAGATGAGTTCGTCGCGCGGGGTCGGCGTGTCCGCACGAGAGGTCGCGACGCTGCTTCCCGCCGAGGTGTTGCGTTTCCTGATGATCCGCACGAAACCCAACCAGCCGGTGAATTTCGCCGCAGACGAAAAGAACATCACGAAACTGTTCAGCGACTTCGACCGCACGCACTGGCGCTCGTACCACGATCCGAAAGTGACCGAGGACGAGAAGCACGCGTACCTCCTCTCGGAGGTGCAACCGGAAGGCGACTTCTATGAAGCGAACTTCCAATTGGTGCTGGCCCTGCTTCAGCTCCCGCACCTCCTCGATTTGGAAGGCGAGGTGGCGAAGCGCAAAGGCGCACCGCTGACGGATGTCGAGCTGCGGCACCTCCAACGGCGCGTGGCAACCGCCGCGCACTGGCTCGAGTTCTACGCCAGCGAAGACGAGAAGATCGTCTTGCAGCAGACCTTGCCGTCCGCGGCCCGTGGACTGCGGCCGACGCAAGTCGCGTTCCTCCATCGCTTGGCGTTGGCGTTGGAGTCGGCCGCGTGGGACGAGGACGCGCTACAGCAATGCATCTTCGCCGTGGCGCGGCTCACGCCCATCGAGCAGCCGCAGGCGTTCCAAGCGGTCTATCTGGCATTGTTGGCGCGCGACTCCGGCCCCAAGGCGGGCAATCTCTTGGCGTTCCTCGATCGGAACTTCGTGACCACACGTCTTCGCGAGCTGCCGTACGGGCTCACCGAATTCTGGACGGAGAGCGGAATCACGCGCGAGCAGTTCGAAGCGTGGACCGCGGAGCACAAGAGCGGAATCACCGCGATCGATGCCGAGCTGGCCCTCGCCGCCGATACGCAAGCCGTTGGCGTCATTGAGTTCAAGGTCACGTTGAACGAGGGCAAGACGCACATGAAGCGCGTACTGTTCGAGACGTTCGACGGAGTTGGGGATTTCCAGGAGCGCGCGGCTGCGTACATCCAAGCGCTGGTGAAGGACGGCCTTCCAATCGCGGCAGTGCCACCGCTCAAGCCGTAGCCGCAGGCTTTAGCCTGCGCCTTGTTCCGGCGCCGTTTCGGACGCAGGCTGAAGCCTGCGGCTACGAATGATTCCGAGCTACTACAGAAACGTCGCGAAGACGCTGTCGGCGAGCATCAGGCCGCGCTCGCTGAGGTGCCAGCGCGACGCGTTCGCTTCCAGCAATCCGTCGCGTCGCAGTTCGGCGGCGTGCGGGAATGCCAAAACAAAATCGACGCCGAAGCGGTCGGCGAACGCGCTTGCTGCGAAGCCGTCGCGCAGGCGCAAGTTGAGAAACACAAATTCGCCTTGCGCTTGCGAGTCCGCGAGTGCTTCTGCGTAGACCCGCGCGTGACCGTGCGTGTTCACCTTCTGGATGTACCCGGTCGGGCTCTTCTCATCGCTCCACCGCCGTCCCGGAACCGGGACGTGGCAGAACGAATGCGCACCGGCGCCGACGCCGAGGTAGGCACCGCCGCGCCAGTAGTTGAGATTGTGGCGGCACTCGCGCGCAGCGCGTGCGTAGTTCGAGATTTCGTAGTGCGCGTAACCGGCGGCGCCGAGCAGCTCTTCGGTTCGCATGAACATCGCCACCTCGATCTCCTCCGGCGCTTGAGTGAGCTGCTTCTTGGCGCGCATGGTGTAGAAGGCGGTGCCTTCTTCGAAGGTCAGGTTGTAGGCCGAGATGTGATCGGGCGCGAGGGCGATCGCCGTACGCAAGTCGCTTTCCCACTCTTCCAGTGTTTGGCCCGGGACGGCGAAGATCAGATCGAGATTGAGGTTGTCGAAGCCCGCCGCGTGGGCGAGATGAATCGCGGCGATGGCTTCCTGATCGTCGTGAATGCGGCCGAGCGTTTTGAGATGCCGCGGGTTGAACGACTGCACACCGAAGCTGATGCGATTAACGCCTGCATCGCGAAAGCCGCGCAGCTTGTCGAGCGTGATGGTGCCGGGATTGGCTTCGAGCGTGATCTCGGGACAGTCGGCAGTCGGCAGGGGGCAGTCGGCAGACCCAGGGAACTCGGCGGGCCATATTCTCCGCACGGCGGCCAGGACGCGTGCGATTGATTCGGGCGCAAACAACGACGGCGTGCCGCCGCCGAAGAAGATCGTTCCGACTTCCCCCTGCCAATCCGGCTGCGCCGCGTAGTGGTCCAGCTCGCAAATCAACGCATCAGTGTACTCGGCTTCAGGCCAACGGGTCGCCGCGTGCGAGTTGAAGTCGCAGTACGGACACTTCGCGTGGCAGTACGGAATGTGGAGATAGAGCGAGAAGCGATTCATGCTGCTCGGGCTCAGCTCTCCCACGGATACGCGTCGAACGGGAACTCCTTGCAGCCGCGCTGGCCAGCGGTGGGATAGTCTTTCTTGGTGAAGCCGCGCGACCAATTCGCCAGCTCGCGGAAGATGCCGCACTTGTCCTTCTGTGTCGGCAGGCGCGGATCGCTATCGACGGCGGCGAGCACACTCGCTTGCGTGACAAAATCCGACGACATGTGAATGCCGCCGCCCGCTGGCGTATCGAGGACGATGAACTTGGCGCTCGTCGCGCTGCCGTCGTCCCACGCGGCCCACGACGGCTGCTGACCGTCACGCCCACGCCCCGGCGCGCCGCGGTAAGCAAACTCAGCCCAGTACGACATCATCTGCGCGCTGAGCGTGTGGCGACCGGGCTCGTTGTCCGTGGTGAAGAGTCGGTTGCCTTCGCGGCCGAGATTGAAATGGCCAAAGACGAACGGAATCTCGAAGCCATGCGCGGCCCCGAGCATCACCGAGAGGTCGGCGCCGAGCAGGTGCGGCTCTTCGTCCCAATCGAAACGATAGGCGAACACGCTCGGCCCTTGCGTGTTGCGCATCTGCCACGCGGGCTCGTCGGCGCCCGTCGCCTTCCACATTTTGGCGAGATACTCGGCGGTCAGGACGTAGTGCTGCTCGTCACGCAGGCGCGGGATGAGCCACAAGATCCGTCGCACGCGCGCCGGATCGCCGAACATGAACAGCTTGTTTTCATCGCGATTGGTGCCGAGGATCACGGGTACTTGGTTGTAGCCACTCGGGCGCGCGAAGCGCTGCATTGGATCGTCGGCCGGCAGCACGACGCCGTCGCGAAAGACTTTGGGCATATCGATCATACCCATGCCCCGCGCCGGCGTATACGCTTTGAGAACGCTGAGGCTCGTTTGTCCGCGCAGGTAGTGTTCGACGTCGGCGCCGCTCATTCCGGCCAGACGGGCCTTGGCCGACGCGCGATCGGTGGCCTGGCCGCCGGCGATCAGCAGCCGCAGCAGCGCTTCGTTGGAACTGTTCGCGGAGCCCGGCTCGGGATCGTCGCTGAAGTGCTCGGCCTCGATCACATCACTCAGGCCCAAGCCGCCGCTTTCGACGATGGCACGTTGAAACAAACCGTTCGCTTGTGGTGACAGCAGCAGCGTGAAGACGTTGGTGCCGCCCGCCGATTCGCCGAAGATGGTCACGTTGTGCGGATCGCCGCCGAACGCCGCCACGTTGTCGCGCGTCCATTGCAGCGCGCGCACGAGATCGAGCGTGCCGAAGTTGCCCGAGTGATCGAGATCGCTGGTGCCGGTGCCGCGCAGCGCCGGGTGACGGAACCAGCCGAACGGGCCGAGGCGATAGTTGATGGTGACGACGACCAGCTTGTGGGTCGCCGCGAGGTTACCGCCGTTGTAGAAGCCGCCCTCGCCGATCGAATTGCCGCCGCCGTGAATCCACACCATCACCGGCAGGCGCGCGTCGTTCTTCGGCACGTTAGTCTCCGCCATCTTCGGCGCGTACACGTTGAGATAGAGACAGTCCTCACTGCCGACCGGCTCACCGGCGCGCCCCTTGACGCCGCCGAGCGGGCTGGCGAACTGGGTACACGGCGAGCCGAACTCGATCGCCTCGCGCGTCCCCGTCCACGCCGGCGGTGGCTGCGGCGCGCGCCAACGCAGCGCACCAACCGGCGGCGCGGCAAACGGAATCCCGAGCCAGGCGTGATTGCCGTATTGGCCGACGTAGCCCACGACCGTTCCTGACGACGTCATCCGCTGGGCAGCGGGATCGAGCGTCCGCGCCTCGTGCTCCTCGGGAGCGCAGCCTGCGCTCATCATCACGGCGATCAGAGCTGTAGCTAGCAGTGGACCGCAACCAGTTTTCCGCGCCATCGTCCCTCCGTTTCCGAATCGTTGCGTACCATATCGCTGTCGCACGCTGGTTTGGAAGTGCCGAGCGACGATTGTTGACGTTGATGGATGGTCGGGCATTCGCCGGGCAACTCATGTCGTGTCTCGCCAGTGTTTGTAACACGCGATCTTCTCTGAGTAGGGGCGACGCATGCGTCGCCCCTACAGGGAACAGGGAAGCTCATGGAACCCCAGTTGACGATAGCGTCAGCTCCAAGTACGTTTCGTGTCTGGCAATGGAGGCGTAACCAATTTTGGCCGCACCGATTTCGGCCACGAAGGACTGCCTATGATCAACGATGAAACCGTGGAAACCCCCGACGCCCGGCAGATCGACGGCTTCAAAGCGCCGATGGAAGTGTGCTGGCAGTTCGACTACGCGATCTCGCAAGAGAAGCTCGACAACCTTTACCGCAAGGCTAAACAGGCGCAGTGGGACGCCGAGCAGCAGCTCGACTGGAGTATCGAGATCGATCCGTCGAAGCCGATCATCGACGAAGAGCGCAACTTCTTCCTGCGCATGCCCTTCTTCCAGCGGCTATCGAAGACGCAACGCGAGACCTTCGCGGCCCACGCCACCGCGCAGCTCCTCTCGCAATTCCTTCACGGTGAGCAAGGCGCGCTGATGACAGCGTCGGCTCTCACTCATGCCGTGCCCGACTATGACGCCAAGCTCTACTGCGCAACGCAGACCATGGACGAGGCGCGCCACGTCGAGGTCTACCACCGCTACATCAACAAGCTCGCGCTCGTGTATCCGATGTCGCCATGGCTCAAGGAACTGATCGACGCGACGCTGGCGGCGAATCACTACGCCAAGATCATGGTCGGTATGAACATGGTCGTCGAGGGCCTGGCGCTCGCCGCGTTCCATAACATGCGCCGGGACACGTCGTGCGAGCTGCTGCGCAGCCTGACCGAAAACGTGCTCCGCGACGAGTCGCGCCACGTCGCGTTCGGCAACGTCTACCTCAAGCAGACGCTCGCCGACATGCATGCCGACGATCGCGAAGACGTCGCGGAGTTCGCATTCGCGGCGGTCAAGGGCATGGTCGACGCCCAAGGTGGCGTTGACGGTAGTGGGCAACGCAAAGCCGATCCCGGCTTCCTCAAAGTGCTCGAACGCAGCGGCATCGACTTGCAGGATTTCATCGCCGCCTTGCATGAGGCCGGCGCCGCCGGCATCCGAATGAAGATTCCTCCCGGCCATCTCCACTCCTTCCGCGACCTGATGATGCCGGCGCTCGTCCGCGTCGGCGCGGTCACCGAGCGTTCACGCGAACTCTACCAACGCGAAGGCATTCCCATCTGGGACGACACGTCGGTGCTCGAGTCGATGGAAGACGCCAACACCGGCGACATCGTCTTTCCTGACTGAAGGTTTGTTTCTTGCGACCTGTAGCGGCGACGCATGCGTCGCCCGCAAATCAAGCGGCTGTCTGAGCGAAAGCCGATCCCGCCTCACGTATGGATTCCGTCGGCGTCCACACATATAGAAAGAGCGGACGGAGGGGCCAATCGATGAAAAGGTTTGCGGCGACGATTGGGATGGCGCTGGTGGCGCTGTCGGTTGTGTCCGGATGCCATCACGAGACATCCAAGGTGGACGGCATTCCCACCGACCTGCGCGTCGGCATCGCGCCTGTCTATCCACCGCTCGCGTTCAAGGACCACGGGGAGCTCAAGGGCGTGGAAGCCGATTTCGCGCACATGTTGGCGCCGGATCTCAAGATCAAGGTGACGTTGGTTGAGCTGACTTGGGATGAGCTGATTCCCGCCCTCGTCGATGGTCGCATTGATGTGATCATGTCCGGCATGTCGATTACCGAAGAGCGCAGCAAACTGGTCACCTTCACGCAACCGTACTTGCGCGTCGGACAGATGGCGCTGATTCGTCGCGCCGATTACAACCGCTACCGCGACTACGCTACGTTCGATCTACCGGCCACCCGCGTGGGTTACCACACCGACACCACTGGCGAGCTGTACGTGCGGCGCAAGCTCGCGCACGCCACGCTGCGTGGATTCGATTCACCCGAGGCCGGCATCGCCGCCTTGCGCGCGGGTGACATCGACGTCTTCATCCACGACGCGCCGACGATCTGGCGCGTCACCGGCGGTTTCGAGAAGAAGGATCCTGAACTGATTGGCCGTTACCGAATGTTGACGGAGGAGTATCTCGCCTGGGCAGTGCGCAAGGGCGACGAGCCGCTGCGCGAGCGTCTCAACTCCACGCTGTTGCATTGGCAGAACACCGACCAGGTCGAAACAGAGCTGGACAAGTGGATCCCGGTGCGCAAAGTCAGCCTCGATCTGAAGGCACCGAAGTAAGTCGCCGGCTACGGCGGATCGCGTAGTGCGATCTCGGCGACGGTTGCGGGCTCGTCGAGTGCCGGGCGGTACTCGCGGCGGACGTAGTCGAACGAGCCCTTCCGTACGTTGAAGAACGCCAGCTCGGGGAGACTGAAGAGGACGCCGCGCAGTCCCGCGCCCAGCGTGTGCCCGTGGTCGAACGGCGCCATTACTACGCCCGCGACGCTCGCGGCCACGCCGGTGGCGAGATTCAGGGCACCGAATATGGGGCGCGTGGCGACCGCGTCGTCAGTGAAGAACAAGAAGATCGAGTCTTCCGGGCGTTGGCGATAGACGGTCGACGTGAGTGTGGTCGATTCGCGCAGGTAAACCGCGAGTCCATTCTCGTGCCGGTACATCTCGGCGAGGCGCGTCCCCCGGTACGACGCAATCTCGCCGCGTTCCGCAACGCGGTACGCGCTGTTCACCGCGGCCGCCGATACGAACGGAATGAAATTGAGCGACGCGTGGGTGTCAACGTAGCCGCCGAGACGCTGCGCGGATTCGCTTGGTTCCAATGTGCGGTTCACGACCCGGAAAATCTCCGAGACGCAATTCCTCGTGACGAGGTTGTAGCCGTAGATCTGTGCGAGCTGGGCGCGGTAGCCCTGCTCGCGGGCGTTCGCTCGCTCCAGGCTTGCACGCAACTCCGCCTCGCTCGAGTGCGGATGAGTGAGGTCGGACCACCTGACGGTGCGCGACGGCAGGAGGAGACCCGGATGCACGCGCAGATCCTGCCCCTCGTTGATCGCTTCGTGCAGTGCGAGAAAGCGATTGGCGGCGGCTTCTAGTGTGTTGAACTCGGCTTCGCCGATCCGGCTCGGTGCGACCAGCGGTGTGCGCGCGCGCTGCAACTGTTCACGCGCTTCGGCGAGCAGGTCCGGCAAGATGTCGCGGCGTGACGCGAGCGCCGAGTGCGTGATCACAGTCGCCTCGCGTGGAAAGGCGTCGAGGAAGACCAAGCGCCCACGCTGCTCGGACTCGTGCAGTGCCGCCAGACGCGCCATGCCGACGAGTAACGCGAACCCCCAATCGGGACGCTGCGAGCGCAGCAGCCGAGTCACTTCAGTCGCCAGTTGTGCTGAGAAGACATGCAGCGCTTCCACCTCTCGCGCATCGAGGCGGAACTCCGGCTGCGCCGGTGCGTAGTACGCATTCTGTTGCAGCGGCAGGGCTTGGTCGAGCGCGCGCAGCGCCAACCATCCAGTCATCAAATCGCGGTAGTGCGACGAGAACGCGTACGCGCTGCTCGGATAGGCTTCCGAGAGAGGGGCGGTCGGTTCGTCGCGCTCGTCCGGTGTGAGCTGCGCGATTTCATCCCGCACTTCTCGCATCCGTTGCTCAATGAAGTGCGCGCCGTATTCCTGCAGCACGCGTTTCCGCAGCGCAGCCAATGGAGATGACGCCTCTCTCGGAATGGCGGGCGTCGCAGCCATCACTGGCTCAGCGAAGAAAAACCCCGCGCCCGGCAGTCGCACGCCGGTGCCGTCGGGCTCACCGCGGTCGCGCGCGAGCAGTGTCTGCAACAACTCGCGATCGCTGCCGGCGTCGTCGAGCAAATCGAGTTGCCGGCTTTGGATCAGATGGTAGGTGCTGAAGCGATCGCGCAGCAGCGCGCAGGTGTCCGCCGCCGCGGCGATGCGGCTGACATGCACGGCGCGATTCTCCAGCATCGCATATGCGTAGAGAAAGTCCGCCCATGCATCGCGATGCAGGCGCAACACACTGGAAGGGTCGTGTTGGAAGTGGAAGGTCTCTTCGCCGAAGCGAATCGCCGCGTGCCCGCCGCTCGATCCGCCTTCGTTGCCCTCGACGTACACGTAGTCGACGAAGCACGCCGCCGTGTCCGCCCCGGTCGACAGCGGTGTCAGCACCAACGCGAGCAGCGTGCCGAGGGCGATCATCGCGCGCTGCTCTCGGTCCCTAGTGCGTGGAATCGTACCCCTGCTGGATCGCGTCCATCTTGCGCTGGTCGGAGCCACCGAGGTTGCGCTGGTAGGCTTTCAGCTGCGACGGATTGACCTTGGCCTTTCCGAGCCCTTCGCCGATACCCACGTAGGTGGACATGTTCTCTTCCCAGTTGGTAACGCCGTGCTTCTTGGCGAGCTGCCCGAGATCGGATTGGAAGTTGCGGACGTCGCCACCGGAGGTGACGAAGGCCTGCGTGTAGTCACGCACGTCGACCTGATAGGAGCGCTCCGCCCCGCCTGGCGACGAACTGGACGAGCTCGTGATCGGGCTCGAAATCGATTGCGATAGGCTGTTCGAACTGTCCGAGAACGAACAGGCGAGTGGCGTGATCATCAGCAACGTGATGAGAATTGGTGTGCGCGACATCAGCGAGTCCTTTCGTCGTGAGATAGCTGTCGATCCACTGCGACGCTTGATCTACCCGAAACCGGCGTGGCCGGCCAGTATCGGCGGATGATCGTGGCCCTGGGTCCGCGCGTAGGGTCGACAATCGAACTGTGCTAAGTCGTCGCGCGATGAGTCGCTGGAAGACACTGGCGGTAATCGTCGCCAGTGGCCTCACGCTACTGCTGGCGGCGGCGCTGCTCGTACCGTACTTCGTTTCCCTTACTTCGGTGCAGGCTCGGATCGTGACCGAGCTGTCGCAACGGCTCGGTGGCGTGGTGAAGATCGAGGCGCTGCGCCTGTCGCTCTTGCCGTTGCCGCATGTGGTCTTGACTGACGCGAGCGTGGCGATCCCGGATTCCTTCGGCGCCACGTTCGAGTCGGTGTCGGTGTATCCGCGCCTTGCTGCTCTCGTGCGGGGCGAGTTTCAGCCCGTGCGTGCCTCGCTCACGGCCCGCGACGTCACGATACGGCTGCCGCGGGCGAACGGAACCGACGGAGCATCGATAGCGGCTTCTCCCGCGATGACGGATTCTCCCGCGCAACTGCAAGCGGCCGCCGCGGGTGCCCTGGCCGCGCTCTCGTCGGCTGCGGCCGCGCGGGCGCCGGGGCTGGTTGTTGTCGTCGAGAGCGGCTCGGTTCATCTCTTCGATAGCCACGCGCGCGCCGTGCTCTTCACCGATGTCGCGCTGCAGATGCAGCTACCGCCTGAGCGGCTGCGCCTCGATCTGACCTGCCGCTCGAGTCTGTGGGATCATCTGACGCTGCACGCCGAAATGGAGCCGGCACATTTCGAGGGTGACGCGAACATCGAAATGAGTCACTTGCGGCCGCACCTACTCGTCGCGCAATTTCTGCCCGAGCTAGGTCTGCAGGTAGAAGACTCCGACGCAAGTCTCAGCGCCCGCGTCACCTTTGACGAGAGTGCGGTGCTGCAGGCGGAGATCGATGGCTCGCTTCCACTGCTGACACTGCGCCGCGGCGACGAGAGTCTGGTGATCAACGGCGAGACTGTGAACGCCTCGCTACTGATCGATGACAGCACCACCACGTTCTCGTTGCACACCCTGCAACTCGCGCAGCCTCGACTGCAGCTGTCAGGTGAGGTTTCGTTCGATCCCGGGGCTCCGCTGGCCCGCGTGCAATTGGAAGCCCGCGATGTGGACGTGGCGGCGGCGCGCACCGTCACAACTTTTTTCGCGGCGGGGGCAGAAGTTCCGCGCGAAATCTTCGGTGTGCTGAGCGGCGGGCAAGTTCCGCGTGTCCAGTTGCAGGCGCAGGGCCCGTCATTCGCCGACTTGATGAATTTGAACGCGCTGACGATCGATGGGTCGCTGGTCGACGGCCAAGTCCGTGTCCCGCAGGCCGAGAACCCGAAAGCGGCGCTCGAACTCACCGATGTGTCCGGCGATGTCGCGCTTGCCGATGGCGTCCTGCGTGGCGAGCGGTTGATCGCGCGGTACGGCAAGGCGCGCGTGCACGACGGAACGCTGCGCCTCGGTCTGGTCGGACCGACACCCGAGCTTCACGTTGAGGCGACGGTCGAGGCCGATGCGGCGGAAGTTCCGGATCTGCTCAAGCGGTTCGTCGCCAATGCGGCGCTTACGAGCGAGTTGGATCGGCTGAGCAACGTCGAGGGCACGGCCACGGCGAAGTTGGCCTTGAACGGCACCACGCGCGACGTGGCGGTAACTGTGGATGTGGCGCCACTCAGCCTCTCGGCTCGCCTGGAAGGAATGAAGGAGCCACTGCGCATCGAGGGGGGTAACGTCGCGTATGCATCCGGCGGCCTTGCCGCGACAGACCTTCAGGTGACCACTGGCGGGTCGACCCTGTCACACGTCTCCGCACACCTCGATTGGAGCAACGCCCGCACATCGATTGCCGCGACGGTCGGCCCGTCGCGCGTTGTGTTGGCAGAGGCCTTCTCGTTCGCCAGCCGATGGTTGCGCGACGTGCCGTGGAATCCCGAAGCGATCAGCGGCACCGTCGTGGCGGATTCGCTCAGCATCGCCGGGCCGGCCGACGAACCCAGTGATTGGCGCGTCGATTTGATCGGCGCCGTGGAACAACTCGCGATCGACTCGGCGCCGTTGCGCGAACGCCTCGCGCTGCGCTATCCGATTTCGCTGTCCGCGCTCCGCTTCATGCGCGAGGGGACCGCGAGCATATCCGCCTCGGGAAAATTCGCTGCGCAACGCGGACTCAGCGGCGAGGTCGACCTGATGTCGAGCGCCGATGCGCTGCACATCAAGCGCCTCGTCGTTCATGACGCCGAGTCGGATGCCTCGGTCGCGCTGCTGCTCACGGCGCATGAGGCGAACTTCGAGTTCAAAGGTAAGGTGACCAAAGCGACGCTCGACTCATTGGTGCCGGATCATCATCTACTCGGCGGCTGGCTGGGTGGCGACTTTCGCGCCCGCATCCTCATCGACGACCCGATGCGCTCGACGGTGGCGGGCAAGCTCGAGGCGAGCGATGTGTCTGGCCCCGGTGCGGACGACGTGCGGCTGGCGCATCTCGCGCTCACTGGTAGTGCCGGCACCATCGCAATCGATGCAACGCTCGTCACCCCGGTGACGAGCCATCTCGACGTTCACGGCAGCGTGATGCCATCGCCGCGAGACTTCGTCGTCGATCTTGATGTGACCGGCGATCGGCTCGATTGGAATCAGCTCACGCCGCTGCTGCCGCACGACGGTGACGGAGAGAGCGCCGCGTCACGGCTACCAGTGCCGCCATTGCGCGGACGGGTCCGCGTGGCCGCCGACTCCTTCACCTACAGCGGCTTCACCTGGGATGCTCTGCGAGCCACGGTCACGCTCGCCGCGAGCGGGCCGACCATCCGAATCTCGGAAGGGAAGCTGTGCGGCATCGCGACGCCGGGCACCATTGCGATCGCGGCGTCTGAATTGAGCGTGGCGTTCCAACCCGCGGCGAAGGGCCAGGAGTTGGATTCGACCGTGACCTGTCTCGGCGGTCAGAAGGGAGCCCTCACGGGCCGCTTCGATCTCAGTGCGAAGATCAGCGGGCGCGGCACGCTGGCCGAAGTCGGCGCGCTCGGTCGCGCGCTCAATGGACACGTCGAGTTCACCGCCCGCAACGGACGCGTTGCGCGCGTCGGGCGTGGGGCGCAGCTGCTCTCTGCCCTCAGCGTCGCCACCGGATCGTTTGGCGAGGTAGCAGGGTTGACGAAAGAAGACTTGCCCTACGCGTCCATCAAGGCGATCGGTGATCTCGCGGGTGGTAGCTTGGTGCTGCGGGAAGCGATCATCGATGGTCCGACGGTGCAGATGGTGGGCCAAGGCTCCATCAACGTCATCGACCAGACTCTCAATGTCACGCTGCTGGTGGCGCCGCTGAGAAAGATCGACTCGGTCGTGAGCCAGATCCCAGTCATTCGCAACATCCTAGGTGACCGGTTGGTCTCGATCCCGGTGGCGGTGAGCGGATCAATCAACAACCCGGTGGTGACGCCACTGTCGCCCTCGGCCGTGGGTCGCGAGTTGTTGAGCCTCATGGAGCGAACGCTATCGTTGCCGTTCCAATTGGTCGCCCCGCTGTGGCCAGGTGGCGAGAAAAAGTAATGCCGGGGCTACAGCACCGCACACACGAGGTTGGTTCGCTTCGGTACTGGAAGATCCTTTGGGCGCTGCCGAAAGTAGCGCGCCTCAGCCTCCGCTGGCGAAAGGAACTCCACGTTGGAAAAGCCAGCGTCGCGTAGTTTGGCTTCGATCGCATCAGGCTCGAAGTAGCTCACCCAGGGCTCGCCAAGGTCGGTGGCGCGCTGGTCCAGTGGTGAAGGGGAGTCGCCTGGCGGCGCGAATGTCAGCACGATCTCGCTGCCTGCCGGAAACGTCGCGACAGACCGGAGCACCGCGTCAACGGCGTCTTCTTTGAGATACATCGTCACACCGAGCCAGGAGAAGAAGGTCGGCTCGTCTAGCGAGACGCGATACCGGAGGAGGCCATCGCGCAACGACTCGTGTTCAAAGTCGATGTCGGCGAAGTCTGCGTTCTCCGGCATGGCGAGGCCGGCTGCAGCGAGCTGCGAGCGCTTCATGTCTTGGGTTCCTAGATGATCGACTTCGAGAATCTTCAATGATCGCGCCCATGCGGGCTGCCTGAGTGCGAAGGTATCGAAGCCCGCACCGAGGACGACGTATTGCGTCACGCCGCGGAGAACCGCGGCGGCGAGGCGGTCCTCGGCGAACCGAGAACGCAGCACGACATGCGCGCGCAATGCGCGCCGTTGGGGAGTTTGGTAGCTATTCGCCGCATTGGTGATCCGCTCCAAGGCGGCCGGTCCGAGCAGCAACACCGCGAGCGGATCTTCGAGTATCTGCGGCGGTGCATCAAGCAACTGATGCGCGGCCCGCATGTATGCGGTTCCGAGCGCCGTGCGACTCGCATTTCGATCGGACATTGGGTGAAGGTCCCTTCGTGGGTAGTGTCTCAGTTTGGCCGTGACGGAAATCGTCGTTGCGAGGAATCGGCCAAGATGCCAACGCGAGCCAAGTCAGCTTCGAGGGCATGCGCGTTGGTGAAGAGAAAGGAAGTGATGCCAATGGCTCTGGCTGCATCCACGTTCGCTTGGACATCGTCGATGAACAACACCTCCTCGGGCTTTGACTCGGCGCGCACGAGCGCTGTTCGGAAGATGATCGGGTCGGGCTTGAGGCTTCGAAGCTCGCAGGAAAAGCCGAGGTAGTCGAAAGCAAGTCCGACTTCCCTGAGTTCATGCCCGAGGGCGTCTTTGATCACAGGGGGATTGTCGGTGAGTAGGCCAGTCTTGCGATGCCGCCGGAGACCATTGACCAAGGCCAGCACGCGTGAATCTGGCTCGAACGCGGCTGCCCAGACGCGTCGGAGCTCGGCGTAGTCGGCCGTCCACCCAAGGATCTCGCACGCTCGCTGGTGCATCTCCGCGGCGCTGAGATCGCCTCGATCGCAGCGCCTCGAGAAGCCGGAATCCCAGAGCAGCTCTCGGATCAGCGTGGCCGGCTTCCTCGACACCAACGAGAGCTGCTCCAGTCGGCGTTCCGGGAGGAACTTGCATACAACTCCGCCCAGGTCGAAGAGAACCAGCGATGTCTCGCTCGAATTGAACACGCGGCCTCCGCGAGAGATCCGGCTACCGCCTCGCAAACGCGAGGCGAAGGCCGAAGCCAAGCAGTGCGACTCCGGCGATGAAGTCCATTGCTCGCGATACCTGCGTGTTCCGCAGAAGCCGTTGGCCGCGGTGGGCGGCCGCAGCCAGGAGAGTGAGCCAGGCGAACGCGATGACGAAATGGACGCCAGCCAACGCGAGCGAATCGACCAGCACGCTGTCTGGGAACACCGCGAACTGCGGGAGCAGTGCCAGATAGAACGCGGCAGTCCTTGGATTGAGAGCGTTGGAGAGGAACCCCTGGCGTGCGGCGACGCTGGTAGAGATGTCGCCTCTATCGGCGGCGATCACGTCGCCCGAGCGGGTCGGTTGTCGAACTCGCACCAACGACTGAAGGCCGAGCCAGATGAGGTATGTGGCTCCGAGGAACTTTACCGCCGAAAAGACCTCGGCCGAACTCATGATGATCGCTGAGAGTCCGAGAGCGGAGAGCGTGGCATGGAGGAAGAGCCCTGAGCAGACACCGGCGGTCGTACCGATGCCCGCAGCGAAGCCTCCCAGTGTCGCGTTGCGAAGGACGAGGAAGGTGTCTTGACCCGGGCTGATTGTGAGGATGGTCGCTACCAATGCGAAGCCGGTGACGTCGAGACTCACGCCTCACCTCTCGTACCAGTTCCGCCCGCTCAATCTGACGGCGAGCCACTCGGGCGCGGCTTGCCGTTGGCAGTCGCTGAGGACGTTGCCATTCCAACTAATCGCACAGCTCTGGCCAGCGACATGAAGTGGCGACGGGCTGGCAACGCGGGGCATCAAGCGCTGGCGTCCTTAAGCGCGTCGAGTGGAAGCTTTGAGTCGACCTCGCCGTTGATTGCGCATCTCCACAACACGACCGACCGCGCGAAGGGCTTCGTTGACGGACTCCCGGTCGGGAAACATCTTGGCCACGTCCGCATCCAGCACGACGACGTTTGTTCCCTCGGCGTACCGCCGCACGTACTTGCCGCGGACCCCGCCACAAAAGTCGTAGTGCTCGCGCATCTCATCCTTTTCGAGGGCGGCCTTCTTCATATTCCCTCCGCTCGCCCGAGTCCGCCGGACGCGCGCTGATGATTCGGACGATCTGTTGTTCATCGTCTTCCATGTGTACCACGACGAGCAGGCGCTGGCGATGCGAGACGCCCATGATCACCCAACGCTCCTCGTCGTCCGAATGCTCCGGGTCGGGGATCGTGATCGACAGCGTGTCGACAAACACGGTGCTCGCTTCGTCGAAGCCGATCCCATGCCTCTCTAGATTGCGCCGTTCCTTCCGCGGATCCCATTCGAACCGAATCGGCATTCGCGCATCGAGGCATTACAGGAGGAGTGCGGACTTGGCGACTTCCAGGACAGCAATCGCATGGTCGCGAGAGACGCTGGTGAAGTCGTCCAAGAACGCGTCCAAGGAATCGCCGGCTTCAAGGTAGTCGATCAGTGTTTGCACGGGGACTCGCGTACCAGCGAACACGGGAGCTCCGCTCAATCGCCCCGGCGACGTTGTGATCAGAGGTTTGCGAACCTCCATGCTTGCCTTCCTCCCGTAGGCCTTTAGCACGGAGCCCCTCGGCCCGGCTAACGAACTCCGGCGAGGGCGTGAGCCGTATCCCGGTCATCAGCGGTATCCTCGGCGGCCAGTTGGTCTCGATCCCGGTCGCGGTGAGCGGATCAATCAACAACCCAGTGGTGACGCCACTGTCGCCCTCGGCCGTCGGCCGAGAGTTGTTGGGGCTAATGGAGCGAACGCTATCGTTACCGTTTCAATTGATCGCCCCGCTGTGGCCAGGCAGCGACAAGAAGTGGTGACGGACCGGCGACGATTGGAGTTCAGCGGCGCGCAAACGCGCCGCCGCTGCAACGACGGGTTAGTCCGCTTCCGGCAATGCCAGATCCACCACGAGGGGGCAATGATCACTGTACTTGATCCATGCCTCGTACGTGCCGACATCGACGGAGTTGATGTGCGCCGTCCACGACTTCGGGACAAAGCAGTAGTCGATGTGATAGCGTCGCCCGCGGTTCTTTAGCATGTGCAGCGTGGGACGCGACTCTGCTCCCTGCTCCTCGCCGTGGAAGTGATGATACGCACTAACAAGCCCCAGTGCGGCAAGATTTCGCACCAGGCCGGAATGGTTCAAATGGCTAGGACGCTTGTAGTCCCATTTCTTGTTGGAGTTGAAGTCACCAGCGATGACCGTCGGTTGCGCCGCGATCAAGTCGGCGTAGCATTCGACGCCACGAATGATTCCCTTGACGTAGCGAAAGTTAAGGTCGGTCTTTGCCCAGACCGCCAGAAGCAGGAAGGACGTTGGGCCGGTGACTTGTATCGGGACAGTATATCGGGGCACTTCGCGGACCGGAACAGTGGAAATACGGTAGCCGGAGGACGCCGAGACCGCGATGCCCTGCCGGGGGTTATCGCCGAACCACAGTGTGCACGGATCGTCTTCTTTCGGCCGAGGACATTCCTGGAGGACGCTGATCGTCGGCTTCAGCGGGGCAATGAGCGGGAGCTTCATGGCCGCAGGACCCCGATTACAGTTCCAGGTCAAGATTCGCATCTGATTGGACCTGCGTCGAGCAGCCTAACGTATTCGGCCGGTCGGCCTATTGCTCCAAACGCTGCATGCCCGGTCATCCTAACACCGGCGATTCGCCGGCTGCAATGAACGTGATGTGCTTGTGCGGCCGCCTTGGGCGGATAGCTCGACGGAGCGTCGATCTTCCCGCGACAAGTTTCCAGCACTCCTTGCCTCGTGAGTTTCAAAGTCAGCTCCCCGACAGCGGATCGTAGAATACGGTGGAGGTTTCGTCGAACGAGACACCATGCTTGGCGAGATTGCTTCGTCGCTCCGCTCCTCGCAATGACGACTTCCGATGCATTCTTGCTTGAGGAGTCAGCGTGCGCGCGTTTCGGCCAGCCATCCCTCCGCGGCGAGCAGTGCAAGGACGCGGACCCGAATCTCGTCGCGAATCTCGCGCACGCGCTCGATGGGTTGATCCTTCGGATCCGGGAGAGTCCAATCGTCGCGACGAAGCCCGGGGACAAGGGGGCAGGCTTCGCCGCAGCCCATGGTGATGAGCCGTTGCGCGCCCGCGGCGATCTCATCGGTCAGTTGTGTTGGCACAGCGTCCGACAGATCGATGCCGACCTCGCGCATGGCGTGAACGACTTGCGGATGCACGTGCGCCGCCGGCTCGGTGCCGGCGGACAGGGCGCGGACTTGCGACGTGTCAGCCAACGCGTTGAAGAACGCCGCCGCCATCTGTGATCGCCCGGCGTTGTGCACGCAAGCAAAGATTATCGTGATCATCGACGACTCAAAGACAGTCCGCCAACTCAGCATGCACAAGAAGGAGCCCCTCGATACGCAGCCCTTCGGTACGAAGCCTTCGGCTTCTACTCGGGGCTGCTACTCGGGGAAACGGTTCCTTCTCACACCATTTCAATTTCCGTTTGCCCGAGTAGTCAGCCGAGCGAACGCATCGAGGGCCTCCCTGTTCACAGTCCTTGACCTCAGCCGACGTCAGTGGGGAACCAATGGCGCGTGCGGTTGCACACCGAACACACCGACAGCATGACCGGCACTTCGACCAGAACCCCGACCACGGTTGCGAGTGCCGCGCCTGAACCCGCTCCGAACAGCACGATGGCTGTCGCCACCGCCAACTCGAAGAAGTTGCTGGCACCGATCAACGCGCCGGGCGCCGCCACCACGTAGGGCACGCGCAGCAGCCGCATCAGTCCGTACGCCAGCGAGGCGTTGAAGTAGACCTGTAGGAGAATCGGCACGGCGATCAGCGCGACGTGGATGAACTTGGTGGAGAGATTGTCCGCCTGGAACGCGAAGATCAGCACCAACGTCGCCAGCAACGCGATCACCGTGACCGGGGCCAGTTGCGGCAACAGCACGGTTTCGAACCAGTCGGCGCCGTGCCGGTGGGTGAACCCGCGGCGCAGCACCATCCCCAGCAGCAACGGAATGACGATGAACGCCACCACGGAATAGAAGAGTACCTGAAATGGAACGGCGAGCGAGGACGCCCCGCTCACCAAGAAGCGGACGATGGGGGCGAACAGGAACAGCATGATCAGATCGTTGAGCGATACCTGCACCAGCGTGTAGGCGGGATCGCCGTCGGTGAGATGGCTCCACACGAACACCATGGCGGTGCACGGAGCCGCCGCCAGAATGATGCAGCCGGCGATGTACTGGGCCGCTTCGGCCGGCGGAATCCACGCCGCAAAGACGTGACGGAAGAATAGCCACGCGATGAACGCCATCGAGAACGGTTTCACCAACCAGTTCACGAACAACGTCACCAGCAGCCCGCGCGGGCGCTTGCCGACGTTGCGCAGCGCGGTGAAGTCCACCTTCATCATCATGGGGACGATCATGAGCCAGATCAGCACCGCGATCGGTACGTTGACCTGGCTGCCGCGGCCGAACTCGAGCTGGCGCAGCGCGCTCACCATCCCCGGCGCGAATCTCCCTAACGTCACGCCGGCGAGGATACAGAGGGCGACCCAAGCGCTGAGGTAGCGCTCGAACACGTTCAGGCGTTTCGGCAATTGCGCAGAGACCAATGCGGTCGGCAACGTCGTGGGTTCGATTGCGCTCACGCGCGGCTCCGGCGTGCCGGCGGCGCCAGCGCGGCGCGTAACGCCGCCAGCCGCTTCGAAACGATGCGGTAGTACACCCACGTGCCACGCCGCTCGCGTTCCAACAGGCCGGCCTCGAACAGCACCCGCAAGTGATGGCTCACGGTCGGCTGCGCGAGGTCGAGCGGCTTGTTGAGATGGCAGACGCAGGCCTCGCCGGACGGTTGCGCGGCAATGAAGCTGAGCAAACGCAATCGCGCCGGGTCAGCGATGGCTTTGAAGGCCTGCGCCAACTGAGCGGCGTCATCGGCGGCCAACTTCGCGTGAAGAACGGGCGGGCAGCATTGCGTGCTAGCCGATCGATTTTTCATGCTGGCTATATTGACACGGATCGATGTAAGGCGCAATATCGATGAGTATCGATACAAGCAAATCACTTCAGAAGGAGGTCATGGCAATGTCTCGTATGCAATTGGCGCTCAACGTGAGCAACGTCGATGAAGCGGTCGCGTTCTATCGCCAGCTCTTTGGTGTCGAGCCGGCGAAGCGGCGGCCGCAGTACGCGAACTTCGTGGTCGCCGATCCACCGCTCAAACTCGTGCTGATCGAAGGTGTGGGCGAACCCGGTACGCTCAATCATGTCGGGGTCGAGGTCGAATCGACGGGCGAAGTCGCCACCGAAGCCGCGCGTCTCGGCGGCGCCGGATTCGCGCTACGCCACGAACCAGGCGTCACCTGTTGCTACGCGCTGCAGGACAAGTTCTGGGTCGACGGGCCGGACAATCGGCCGTGGGAAATCTACACAGTCCTAGCTGATGCCGGTGCGCCGGCGTGTGGACCCGCCTCATCCTGCGCGCCGGCAGGAGGTTGAGAGGAATCGCCGTCGTCTCTTCGCGAGTCACCGCCGAGGTGCAGAGCGCGCCTGTGCCTCGGCGGTGCGGCTTGGCGTCGTTGCCGCATCGGGCTTGGCGCGAAACAAGATCCACAACGCCGCTGGCAAGGCAGTGAAGTCGGCGACCATCGACAGCACGAAGGCGAGAGCGGCGAGTACACCGAACTGGCGCATCGGCGGTAGATCGGCGAGGCCGAATGCGAGGAAACCGCCGGCGTTGATCATCGTGGCGAAGAAAATCGCGCGGCCGGCAATCAGCAAGGTGTGCTGCAGCGCCTGCTCTACCGTGCCGTCACGTCGCCGTTCGAGGAAGTGGTAGAAAAAATGAATCTGATCGTTCTCGGAGGTGCCGAGCACGGTCGAGGCGATCAGGATGGTGGCGATGTTGAGCGTCAGTCCGGTCAGCCGCATGACCAGGAACATCACCAGGATGGCGAAGATCGACGGGATCATCGCCATCAGACGTGCCGCGCCGTTGCGGAACACGACGAGGAATGCGGCGAAGATGATCATCACCGTGAGCCCGAAGCTTTCCACCAGCGTCGGCACCAAGCCTTGCGCCATCTTGGCGTGCAACGGCGTTAGCCCGACCGTCTTCAGCTCCAACTCCTTTAGCGCCGGATTGCGCGCGACCGCGTCGGCCCAGTGTCGTCGGATGGACACGGCGAGACGCTCAAAGCCTTCGTGCTCCGCCGTGCGCGAGATCACGGTGAGCTGCGCCTGCGACAGTCCATGAGCTTGCACGAAGCGCTGCAGCATCGGTTCGGTTGACGCCATACCCTCGAGGTCGCCGGCCAACTGATTAAGCTCTTCGGCATTGGTCGGCCAGTCATCGCCGGCACCGCCGATGTAGCGGATGATGCGCAGAATCGTGGTCGGGCCGACGGCCGCGCCGATGTCCGGATCGTGTTCGAGCGTTTGCTGAAAGTCGTGCAGGCCGTTGAGCACCGCTGGTTCGGACATGCTGCCGACGCCACCCTTCAACCACACTTGGGTGATCGACAAGCCGGGGATCACATTGCCGAGCCGGCGAATGTCCCGATACAGCGGCGAGTCGTGGTCCATGTACTCGACCGGATCGGTGAGGATGCGCAGCGGCGCTACGATCCCGGGCGCTCCGAACAACGCGATGGCGCCGAGCGCGCTCAAGAGCAGCGACGATCCGACCAGCGGCCAGCGCCAACGATATGTGAAACGCGGCAACCAGTTCGCCACACGGATGAACCACGCACCGGCGGCGCGCCGCTCCTGCTGCGTCGGCGTCTTGAGCACGGTCTGCAGCGCGGGAAACAGCGTGAACACGATGATCCAAGTGAACCCGAGTCCCACAGCTACCCAGGCCCCCATCTCGCGAATCGGTCGGATGTCGGAGACCAGCAATGCAGCGAAGCCAACGGCAGTGGCGAAGATCGATGCGGTGCAGGCGACGAATTTGTTGGTGAGCGCGAACACTTGGTGCGCGGCGACCGAGCGCTCCGCCGGCCGGTCGACGAAACGCGAGTGCAGGTACACCAGCGTCGCCGTGGCGGTGACGAGAATGGTCATCGGCACCATCGGCGAGACGATCGTCAGCGTGCCGCCGGTGATCCCGACGTATCCCAGCGATACGGCCAGACACACGCCGAGCGTGATGAGGAACGCCGCGAGCGTGCGCGGCGAGCGATACGACGAGATGTTGAGCACAATGACGAAGGCGACGAAGAGCACGAAGTATTTCCAAGCACCGCGTTGCGTCTCGTCGAGGTAGACGTTGACGTAGGGCTGGCCGAGTTCGTGCAAATCCATCCCAGCTGGCCCAGCCGGGTTGCGGCCAACGCTCGCAATGGCTCGCTCGATGGCGGCGAGCGTCTGTAAGCGGTCCTCGGCGCTGCTGACTTCGAGCACCAGCCCGACGGCAAGATAGTGATCGCCGAGCAATCCTTGATGTCGAAAGAGATCCGTGCCGGTCGCGAATTGGCGGAACGCTTCAATCTGTTCGGAGGTGGGTTGGAACCCGGCCTTGGCGCGGCGGAACACCGAGAGTGCGGAGTTGGCGTGCACGCGCGCGATCGGTTGCAGCGCGTGCTCGATGGCGTCGACTCGGGCGATCACCGCGGGCGACAACGGGTCGTCGGCTTCGATGATGAGGAGCGCGAACTCGCCGGAGCCGAAGACCTGCTCGAACTGCCGCGTGGCGATGAAGTCGGGGTCGGTGGCGACGATGAGTCGGTCGATCGAGTTGTCCTGCCCGACCTGCGCCGCGAAGTACGCGCTCGGCGGCACCAGCACTGCATACAGCGCCAACACCCACCAGCGTTTGGCGATGACGAAGGCGAAGAAACGCGACAGCCGGTCGGGTGCGGCTTCGGTCATGGCGTCCCCTGACGAGAGTGACGCAGCGCTGCAATCGCGGTGGCGAATCGGGTCACGGCGCAAGGGAGTTAGCACAATGTTGCGCCCGATGCGCAAGCCTCGCGCACCGCGATGAACTCAGCTCTACTCGTCGCGCACGCCGCGATCGCAGCCGCGGATCATTCCCTGGCTCATCCAGCGCGTGAACCATGCCGAGACGGCGGCGGGATCGTGGCCGTGCGCGGCCAGATGCGCGGTGACGGCGGCGAGCGTGTGGCCGTCCAAGAGCGATTCCAGCGCTGCGGCTTCGGCGCTATCCACGGACTCGCAGCACTCGGCCAGACCCGTGCGGTACACCAGCACGCGATCTGGCCGATCGTGCACATCCAGCGCGATGGCTTCGATCGGGGTTTCGCGCGCTTCCCAGAGTTCACGAATCGGCCACGGCGAGCACACCAAGGCGACGGAAGGTTGGAAGCGCAGACGCGCGCCTTCCCAGTCGTCGAGCGTCCATGATGTCAACACGCTGGGGTCTAGCGGCGACTCGTCATGCGCGTGGAACGCACAAGCGATGTCCCATTCGAGTTCCGCGAGATCCGCCAGGAAGGGAAGTTGTGTCGTCAATTCATCCGCGCGCAGAAACGCCGGCAGCTCGGCGCCCGCATCGTTGAGATTGTACGATTCCAGCGACAGCGCGCCGAGGTACCGGCGCGTCAGATGCGTCATCGCCCCATGACCGATCATGTGAGCGACTGCGGGAAACGTCTCGACGAGGGCGTCGTGCAGGCGCGCCGGATAGCCGTCGAGGTAGACGTGCAGGCGCTCAGTGATCGTGCCGCGCGGCACTGCGGCGAGCGCGAGCGCCGGCGCCTCGTGCTCAAGCCGCTCGGGATGCAAGATCAGCGACGCCATTGATCTCTGCAATTCGCGGAGCGAGGCGCAGCGCCGATCCTCGTGCAAAGTCGGTGGCGAACTCTCGGTGAGGGTCATTGGTTGTCTCCGCAATCAGTCGGGCTCGTTCCGCTTCGGCGCGCAAGCGGTCGAACGAAGGAATCTCGGCATCCCACTCGACCAGCGTCGACACGGCGCCGAAGCGTCGCACGGCATGCGCGTACAGCGCCCACACGTCATCACTCACGGGCGCGCTATGGGTGTCGAACAGGTACGTGCCCATGTCGGTGAAGCCGGCAAGATGAATCTGCGCAATGCGCTCGGGCGGTAACGCGTCGAGATAGCGCAACGGATCGAAACCGAGATTGTAGGCGCTGACGTAGACGTTGTTGACGTCGAGCAAGATGCCGCAATCGGCTTGCTCGGCGAGAGCGGCGAGGAACTCCCACTCGCTGATCGTCGAATGGCGATAGGCGATGTACGTCGACGGATTTTCGAGCGCGATGCGGCGGCCGAGCGCATCTTGCACAGCGCTGAGGCGGCGCACGACATGCGCGAGCGCTTCCTCGGTGTAGGACAGCGGCAGCAAGTCGTAGAGGCTGCGGCCATCGACGCCGGTCCAGCACAAGTGATCGGTCACCAGCGCCGGCTCGATGCGATCGATCAACCTGCGCAGGTTACCCAGGTATCGCGCGTCGATCGGATCGGTACCGCCGATGGAGAGCGCGACGCCGTGCAAAGCGACGGGATGATCGCGCCGAACCTGCTCCAGCACATGCAGCGGGCGGCCGCCGGTATCCATGTAGTTCTCGCTGATCGCCTCGAACCAATCGATGCGGGTGGGACCGCTCAACACGTCGGCGTAGTGTTCACTCCGGAGGCCGACGCCGAAGCCGAGGTGGGAGAAGTTGGTCATTCCCTCACTGGTCGAGGCGCGTGATGACGGAGCGACTGGTGTTGGTGAGTGGCGACACGAAGTGCCCGACCAGTCACCAACCACCAGTCACGCGTCACGACCTCAGCCCTTGTCTGGCGTCAGCCGCCCGCCTTCCATCTTGAGACACGCGTCCTTGCTCTCGACCTCGGAGAAGCCTTGGCCCTTGCAGGCGTTCTTGCCGGCGCAGGCATGACCGGCGCCGGCGCACCCGCCCTGACCCTTGCACTTGTTGGCGCCGTAGCATTTCACTTTGGCGCCCTCGCCTTCGGCGGCTTGCACCGTGCCGACGGCGCCCAGCGCCAGAATCCCCGCGACGGCGGAAGCCAAGAGTACCTTGCCGGTGTTCGAACGTGTTGCCATATGTAATCTCCTTCTGCGCGTTGTGCGCGTTTGAGTGTCGTTCGCGGGTTGAGATGCCGAGCTTGCGTGCGCGTTTCATGGGATCGCAGTGAAACCTGCCCCTAGGGGCGGCATCGAATCGACATGGTCCAGAATCGACCCACGCTCGACGCCGATGCCGACCGTTTGCTGATTGACGCAGTGGACCGCTATCACCTCGTGCTGAAGCGAGGACAACTATGAGCGAGTCGATGCCCGAGCCGGTCGCCGTGTCGCCGATGGATGCGCACAACCGGACGTTAGTGGCCAACGTGCACCCGGCCGACCGACCGAACCCCGAACCGGCGCCGCGCTACAATCTCGTGGTGATCGGCGCCGGCACCGCCGGATTGGTGACCGCGGCGGGCGCCGCCGCCCTCGGGGCCAAGGTCGCGCTGATCGAACGGCATCATCTTGGTGGCGATTGCCTCAACGTCGGCTGCGTGCCCTCGAAGTGCGTGATTCGTTCCTCGCGGGTCATCGGCGAGCTGCGTGATGCGGCGCAGCTCGGCATCGCCGTCCCTCCTGGCGCGCAGGCCGACTTCGCCGCGGTGATGGCGCGCATGCGCAAACTGCGCGCGCAGATCAGCCACCACGATTCGGTCGACCGGTTTCAGCGCGAACTCGGCATCGACGTCTTCCTCGGCCAGGCTCGCTTCAGCGGCCCCGACACGGTCGAAGTCGATGGCAAGACGCTGCGCTTCAAGCGAACGGTGATCGCTTCGGGCGCGCGCGCAGTTCATCCACCGGTGGAGGGATTGGCCGCAACCGGTTTCCTCACCAACGAGACGATATTCAACCTGACCGAGCTGCCGCGCCGCTTGGCGGTGATTGGCGGCGGGCCCATCGGCTGCGAGTTGTCGCAAGCGTTTCGGCGCTTGGGGTCAGAGGTCACGATCATCGAGATGGCGCCGCAGTTCCTCGTCCGCGAAGATCCTGACGCCGCCAAGATCCTCGCCGACACCTTCCAGCGCGAAGGCATTCACGTGAAGCTCAACACTGGGCTGGCGAGCGTGACCCGCGCGGGAAACGACAAGATCCTCCATCTCACCAATGGCAACACCACGGAGACCTTGGCCGTCGATGAGATCCTCGTCGGCGTCGGGCGCGCGCCCAACGTCGAGGGACTCAACCTCGAAGGCGTGGGCGTGAAATACAGCAAGCGCGGCATCGAGGTGAACGACAATTTACAGACCACCAATCCACGCATCTACGCGGCCGGCGACATCTGCATGGACACCAAGTTCACCCACGCCGCGGACTTTGCCGCCCGCATCGTGATTCAGAACACGCTGTTCTTCGGCCGCAAGAAGCTCAGCGGTCTGGTGATGCCGTGGTGTACCTACACCGACCCGGAGATCGCGCATGTCGGGATGTACGAGCGCGATGCGACGCAGCGGGGGATTGCGGTCGACACGTTCATCATGCCGCTGCGCGAAGTCGATCGCGCGGTCGCCGACGGGGACGAGGACGGGTTTGCGAAGGTTCACGTTAAGAAGGGCACGGACCAGATATTGGGCGCGACGGTGGTGGCGCGGCATGCCGGAGAGATGATCAACGAGATCACCCTGGCGATCGTCGGCAAGATCGGCCTCGGCACCATCGCCAACGTGATTCATCCGTATCCAACCCAAGCCGAGGCCATCCGCAAACTCGGCGACGCCTACAACCGCACGCGACTGACGCCGTTCGTCAAACGCTTGTTCCAGCGTTGGCTGGCCTGGACGCGCTAAGGGTATCGACGGTGATCGAGATGGTAACTACTTGCGCACCGATGCACCTAAGCAGCGTTGCCCTGGAACTGCATCATGACTTGCAAGGAATTAACTGAGCTCATCATCGACTACGTCGAAGGCGACCTGCCGTCGCCGGTGCTTGCCACCTTCGAAGCGCACCTCGCCGCGTGTCCGGAGTGCGTGGCGTATCTGCAGAGTTATCGTGAGACCATCGCGCTCGGTCGAGCGGCCGCGACGGCGTCCGACGACTCAGCCAGTGCCGATGTGCCCGAGGAACTGGTGCAAGCGATCGTCGCGGCTCACGCAAAACAGCGTGGCTGACAGTTTGACATTTCAAAGCGCGGCAACCATATTGGTTGCGTTATGGCTGCCATTACACTCAAAGCATTGTCTCCTTCGTTGCATCGCGCCCTTAAGACCCGCGCCTCGCGGCACAAGCGGAGCCTCAATCAGGAAGTGATCGCGGTGCTGGAGGAAGCCGTCGCACCCTCTCGCCGCGTCGACGTCGAGGCGATGTTGGCCAACGCGAAGCGCTTCCGAGATTCCCTCAAGTTCAAAGCCCGGCCCGCCGAGATCGATGCGCTCAAGCGTATAGGTCGCGCGTGATCGTCGTCGATACCAACGTACTCGCCTACCATTGGCTGCCCGGTCGCAGGGCGAGCGCGACAGAGGCATTGGCCCGACTCGATATGGAGTGGGCGGCACCGCTGCTGTGGCGATCGGAGTTCCGGAATGTCCTGGCGGGTTATATCCGCTCGGGCCGCCTGTCGGTCGCAGAGGCCGAACGCGCGGTGCGCCATGCCGCGAGCTCCCTGCTTGGCGGTGAGCACGTAGTGGCCGACGAGGCCGTGCTGGGCTTGGTCACCCGCTCCAAATGCTCCGCCTACGATTGCGAATTTGTGGCGCTGGCCGACGCACTCAACACGGTGCTCGTCACCGACGACAAGGCTCTGCTCGCTGCTTTTCCCAAACTCTGCCGCTCCCTCGACGACGCCATCCAAGGTCGCCTCCCCTCGTGACCGCTCCTCCTGCCCGCGCAAGCATCCGATCGCGAGACCGTCGCGGCGGACGCGAAAACGAGGAACCAATTGGTGGTGATTGCTGTTGTTGACGACCGTGGGCACGTGTTGCTGACGGCAAAGTGATTGGTGCTATTGAGTGAGTGGCAACACGCCGCAAATCGACGAAGACATCGCCCGCGCCGGCGCTGACGCGTTCAAGTAGATCCCGATCGGTGAAGAATATGTACTCGGTTCCCATCGCCCGCATGCCCGTTCTGTCGTGGCTGGTCTGCGTCGCATTGGGCGTCGTGCTGCTTCTCGTTCCGGGTCCCGCCACCGCGGGCTGTATTGGCGACTGCGATGACGACAACGCCGTGACCGTCGACGAATTGATTACCAGCGTTGGCATCGCGCTCGGTGGTCCGCTCAGCAACTGCCGCAACGCCGACGTTGACGGCGACCAGAGCGTCACGGTCGACGAGTTGATCGCAGCCGTCGACGTCGCGTTGAGTAGTTGCCCACCGCTGAACGCACCGACACCAACGCCGACATCAACGCGCCCAACGCTGTCGCCCACGACTACTCCAACCGCCACACCGACCGGACCCGACGATCTCGTTCCGCCAACCGGCTCGGCCCTGCCGCCGTGGCTGCAGGCCGGAAGGTATCGGCAATGGACGGCGGAGTCGTCGATTCATGCGTCAGGTGGACCGCACGGGGGATTCGTGCGGACCTTCTTGAACGACATCGTCTTGCAATCCCTCGCCGCAGGGAACGCCGCGCACCCGACGGGCGCAGCGCTGGTCAAGGAACTGTACGGATCGAGTGACGATACGCAACCCGAAGGCTGGGCGGTCGAGATCAAGGCGCGGGCCGACAGTGCCGGTGGGTCAGGGTGGTATTGGTACGAGGGCTACGGCACGTCAGCGTTCGCCAATGGATTGGGCGTGCCGGTGTGTACGGGCTGTCACGGCGCAGACTACCGGGCGTTTGTGAGCAAAGACTTCGTGCTGAGTCCCTACCCGCTACAGTAACGCCGAGCGCGGGAACTCGCGGACGCGAATGCGTGTTTGCAGGTCATGATCGAATTGGCAGGATGAGCGCAAACGTGTTCCAGCGAATGGTGGTGATCGCAGCCGTGTTCATGTCGGCGATCATTCCACTTTCCGCCGCCGCGGATGTCGGCATGCCGGCTCCCGAGATTGCGGCGAGCCGTTGGCTCAACTCGACACCCAAGAGCATCGCCGAACTGAAGGGGCGCGTGGCGCTGATCCACTTCTGGACCTTCGGTTGTTACAACTGCCGTAACGTCGAGCCCCACGTGAAGGAGTGGCACCGGCAGTACGCTGAGCGTGGGTTGACGGTCATCGGTGTGCACACACCGGAAACCGCCTACGAACGCGACGTCGCGAACGTCGAGCGCTACCTTCACGATCACGACATTCAGTATCCGATCGCGATCGATGGCGACTTCACCACCTGGAAGCGCTACGCGACCACCGCCTGGCCGACTTGGTATCTGATCGACAAGCGAGGCATCCTCCGACATGTGCACGTTGGTGAGGGCGCCTATGCCGAGACTGAGCACGAGATTCAGTCGCTGCTATCCGAGGATTGACGGAAGCCGCTGGCGATGAATTGTCCGCACCGCTGTCGTTGATCGCGCCGTCGTCATCGGGATTGCTTGATACCCATGACCTTCATTCGCGACGCGAGAGTCGTCGGCTTGAGACCGCTCACGCCTCACGCGATACGCGGCGCGCCGCCACCGTAGGAGTGAAGAAGATGCCACCACCAATTCGTCCGCCGTTCACCGCCGCCACGGCCCGCGCCAAGGTGCAGGCGGCGGAGGACGCCTGGAATACACGCGATCCGGAAGTCGTCGCGCGGGCCTACAGTGAAGATTCGCAGTGGCGCAATCGCACGGAATTTTTCGTCGGGCGCGCGGCGATCAAATCCTTCTTGCACCGCAAGTGGACCAAGGAGCTCGACTACCGTCTGATGAAAGAATTGTGGACGTTTACCGGCAACCGCATCTCCGTGCGCTTCGAGTACGAGTGGCGCGACGCCGATACCGATCAATGGTTCCGCACCCACGGCAACGAGCATTGGGAATTCGACGGCGACGGCCTCATGCGGCGCCGCGACATGAGCGCCAACGACATTCCGATTCAGGAATGCGATCGGCGCTATCGGGCGCCAACGGTCCAGTGAGGAGCAGTCATGTGGGTTGCTGAACTCTGGCGCTATCCGGTGAAGTCGATGGCCGGCGAACCACTGCGCACCGCGGAGATTCAGGCCGACGGCATCCGCGGCGATCGAGTCGTCCAGGTGCGTAACGACATGTCGGGACGCACCGTAACCTCCCGCAACCGACCAGGGCTCCTCGGTCATCAGGGGCGGCTCGACGCCAACGGCGAACCACTCGTCGATGGGCGACCGTGGAGGAGCGCCGAAGTCGCGCGCGACGTTGTCGCGGCGGCGGGCGATGGGACGCGGCTGGTTCATTTCGACGGCACCGAACGCTTCGACATCTTGCCGCTCCTGGTGGCCACCGACGGCGCGATCGCGGCGTTCGGCTACGACCGTCGCCGCCTGCGTCCCAATATCGTCGTCGGTGGTGTTCCGGGTCTGGCCGAGCGCGGGTGGGAAGGGCGCGTCCTGCGCATGGGCACTGTCGTCATCGGCGTGCAGGATCTGCGGCAGCGTTGCATCATGACGACCTTCGACCCTGACACCCTCGATCAGGATGTCGAGGTGCTCAAGCACATCCACCGCGAGTTCGGCGGCGCGCTCGCGCTCAATTGCTCCGTGCTGCGCGGCGGCACGCTGTCGGTCGGCGATGCGGTCGAACTTCTCGATCATTCGCCTCAGTGAACGCCCCTTCAGGAGGAAAGAGCACGCGCGACAGGGCACACCTCGTCAGGACAGACTCCGTAGTCGCAGACCCGGCAGACGGTGCGAGCCTGGTCCTCGCTCGCGACGAGGCTCGCGAGCATCTTGCTAACAAGATGACCGAGCTGCTGTTGCTCAGCTCCTTGCCGGTCCCTGTCTCTCCAGGATTGGTACCGTCGAACCCGTCCGGGCCACGGTTTCAACCATCGACAGCACTTGCGCGGTGCCCGAGCCGCACAAATCCCTGACGAATGCGGCGTCGGTCGGATGGGCAATGTCTCCTTCGGCGACGAACTGGATGACGATGTTATTGAAGGAAAGCCCGCGCGGACCCTCGATGCGGTCTGCGTCAATGGCTTGGGCGTTCCAGGGTGTACCGGGTTGTCACGGCGGAAACTACCTGGAATTTGTCAGCAAGGATTTTGTGTTGAGCCCCGAACGCCCTCGATGCGAGGACGTGGTCATACAAAAGGTGCTGCGAAGCCCCTTGATGAAACTATTCCAGCGTCCGGGCATCACAGCACAAAGGAGCAACTTATGATTCAACACAGGACAGCAACCATAAATGGCCTTTCGGTGTTCTACCGCGAGGCAGGAAACCGCAACTCTCCAAAGCTGGTGCTGCTGGGAGGTTTCCCGGCGTCCTCGCACCAGTTCCGCAATCTGATCCCGGCTCTCGCCGACAAGTTCCACGTCATCTCGCCCGACTACCCGGGATTCGGCAACACCGACATGCCCGACCCGGCCCAATTCCCGTACACCTTCGACAAGCTCGCCGAGGTCGTGGAAGGCCTGCTAGCGCAGATTGGCTTCGACCGCTTCGGCCTCTTCATGCAGGATTACGGAGGCCCCATTGGCTTCCGGATCGTCGGCCGCCATCCTGAATGGGCCGAGTGGCTTGTCCTGCAAAACACCAACGCCTACGAAGTCGGCTTCACGTCGGCGTGGGATGGGATCCGTCACGCCCTGTGGAAGAAGCGCGGTCCCGAAACCGAAGAGCCGCTGATGCCGTTTCTCGCACTCGATGGCATCAAAATGGTGTACCTCCACGGGCACCAGCGGCCTGAGCTGATCAGCCCCGACAACTGGAACATGGACTTCCGATTCATGGAGCGTCCGAACGCACGCCGCGTACAGCTCGACCTCTTCTACGACTACCGGACGAACGTCGATCTGTACCCAGCTTGGCAGAAGTTCCTGCGCGACCGTCAGCCAAAGACGCTGATCTTCTGGGGACAGAACGACATCTTCTTCACCCCCGAGGGTGGAGATGCATACCTGAAAGACCTGCCCAACGCCGAAATGCACCGGCTCGACTCCGGACACTTCGCGGTTGAAGACTGCCTTGACGCGATCGTAAGCAACATTCGGCGCTTCTACGACGAGAAGATGTCGCCAGCTCCCCGCACTGTGGCGATGCGGAAGACAGCGTAGCGACCAAATGCTCAGGTAGGGGCGGGTGCCCAGCGGTCAATGCACAATACGGCATCGCGGCACCTCCAAGGCGGGCGTGGACCACCGCCCCGCACACGCTCCGGAGGTTCCTACGTGGTTCGTTCTCTCCACCACTACTGCAAACGGAGGATCTGCCAATGACCA
Source organism: Deltaproteobacteria bacterium (assembly GCA_016178705.1). NCBI lineage: Bacteria > Pseudomonadati > Myxococcota > Myxococcia > Deltaproteobacteria bacterium. Next base: position 563,283 of record JACOST010000014.1, read on the forward strand.
AGCACCGCGTTGTCACATTCGTAGCCGTAACCCTCGTATCCGTTCTGTTCCTAGCCGGTGGGCTTCAGGCCGCCAGTATGGACGGCGTCATGATGAAGGACGGGAAGATGATGATGATGAAGGACGGTAAGGTCGCCGGGGCGATGGAAAAGGAAATGACGATGTCCGACGGCACCAAGGTCATGATGGACGGGAAGGTGATGATGAAGGACGGTAAAGAGATGCACATGAAGGACGGTCAGATGATGATGATGGACGGCAAGATGATGGGTGGTGGCAAAGCGATGGGGATGGAGAAATAGCGAAGGCAGCAGTGTCCGCCGGCTTGCGGGTCAGGCACGTCGCCCGACTCTTGCCGGCACTGAAGGACTCGCTCGACTTCGTTTCCGCGCAATCGGAAGAGTGGTAGAACCCGAAGCCAGCCGAGGCGCAGCATACTCGAGCGTGGTCCGAACCCCGCCGAAGATCGACGGCAGAGAAAACGGTGGTTCAATGGCAATGACCGACCAAGCTGCCCGGAAGAGGGGGCGCCTCCAACCACTTCTGATTCGTTTCGCGCACTGGGCAAACGTTCCGCTACTTATCTTCATGGCCGGGAGCGGCCTGCAAATCTTCAAGGCATATCCGGCGCTGGGACCGCGCGGAGAGTTGTACGAGTGGTATCCGTTCCAAGAAGTGCCGCCCCCGGCCTGGGTGCGCTTCGGTGGATGGCTGGGCAGTGCCCGCCATTGGCACTTCGCGCTCGCCTGGTTGCTTGTCGGAAATGCTGTCATCTATCTGCTCTACGTCTGTACACGCGGCGAGTGGCGGCGGCGTGCCTTCCTGCCGCAGCGCGATACATGGAATGCGTTGCGCATGATCGGATACTATCTGCGGCTGCGTGCCGAGCCGCCAGCGGTCGACTTCTACAACGGGCTGCAACGCCTGGCGTACAGCTCCGCCATCGGGCTCGGACTTGTCGAGGTGCTCTCGGGCTTGGCCATCTACAAACCCGTGCAGCTCCACTGGCTCGCAGCCCTATTCGGCGGCTACGACGGGGCGCGCGCCGTCCATCTGATGGGGCTCGTTCTCCTGGTGCTGTTCACCGCCGCTCACCTCGTCATGGTCGCGCTGCACCCGCGCGCCATTCTCGACATGCTGACAGGAGGCCGCCGTGGCTAGCCAGATCACACGTCGCGCCGTTGTGACCGCAATCGCCGCAGGCTCGGTACTCGCGGCGATTGAGGGGCTGAGAGCTCGATCGACCTTTCTTCGCGTCATGGGGCGCTGGAACGAGCGTGTGGATCGCTTTGCGTTTTCTCGAGAGCGCCTGGCTCCCGAACCCAGTGCGGCCGACATGACCGAGGATGAGGACTTTCCAAGCTACTTCATCTCTCCCAGTATGCCGGTCGCACCAGATGATTGGGTGCTGAAGATCGGCGGACTGGTTGCCAACCCCGTCGCGTTGTCGCTCGACCAGTTGCGCGGGATGACACGAACGAACCTGCGCCTTCGACACCACTGCGTGGAAGGCTGGTCCGCGGTCGCTTCGTGGCACGGTGTGCGCCTCTGCGACATCGCCGAGGCGGTCGGCGTTGATCCCCGAGCGCGTTACGTCGAGTTCCGCTCGTTTGACGCCGGGTATTGGTCGTCATGGGATCGCGAGAGCGCCCTCCACAAGCAGACCATTCTCGCTTACGGTATGAACGGCGGCGACCTTTATCCCGATCACGGCGCGCCGTTGCGCCTCTACTCGGCGGTGAAGCTCGGCTACAAAATGGTCAAGTACCTCACCGAGGTTAATTTCCTCCCAGACCGCAGCGGCGGATACTGGGAAGATCAAGGCTACGAATGGTTTGGGGGCGTGTAGATTCATGTCTAAGGCCGGGCGTGTCTCGCGGCTCGCCCTTTTTGGGTCGTAAGGTGCTGCCGGCGGCGCAGGTGTCAGTGCTGATGCCGACTTAGCAGCTTTGCTGGTCGCCAAGGCTCGCGCGTTGGGCCGCGAGGCGAGCGGCGCTCCCTACGCCTGGTTCAGCGAAGGCTTCGACACGTGCGGCCCGAAGGACGCGAAGGCGCTGTGGGGAGAGCGCCCTATCCGATGGGCGCCGCAATCGGCTGGCATGCTCCATTCCGGCCACAGCCGTTTTGACTCAGCGGGTGGATGAGGAAGGTGCCTGCAGCCCCAGCTTCTTGAGGCGGCTGCGCAATGTGCTCGGCTGCAGTCCGAGGAGGCGCGCGGCGCCGTTCGGGCCTTCGATGACCCAGCTGCAGCGTTCGAGGATCGACAGAATGTGCTGCTTGCCTACCTCGTCGAGGCTACGGAGTTCAGATGTCTTGGGGTCCGGCGCGATGGCGGCGGGTGACTGGGGGGCTGAGCGTTGATCGCTTGGAGCGGCGACCACAAAATCCGGTCCGAGTTCGAGCATGGGTCCACTCGTCAACACCATGCTGCGCTCGATGATGTTCTGCAGCTCGCGGACGTTACCAGGCCAGTCGTAGGCCATCAGTTGCTCCATGGCTCGTTGCGATACCCCGTCGATGTGCTTAGTCATCTCCCGCGCGAAACGCTCGACGAAGAAATGCACCAAGAGCGGAATGTCCTCCCGGCGCTCGCGCAGCGCCGGCACGCGGATCGGCAACACGTTTACACGGAAGAACAGATCTGAGCGGAACCGACCTTGCGCCACCGCCTGCTGGAGGTCACGATTCGTCGCTGCGATCACACGGACATCCACCCGTCGCGTCTGGTTGCTACCGACCGGCTCGAACTCGCGCTCTTGCAACACGCGCAGGAGCTTCACTTGCGTCTCCGGCGCCAGCTCCCCGATCTCGTCTAGGAAGATGGTCCCTCCGTCCGCCAGCTCGAAGCGACCACTCCGCGCCGTCATCGCGCCGGTGAACGCACCTTTGACGTGACCGAACAGCTCGCTTTCCACGAGTCCCGCCGGGATCGCCGAGCAGTTCACTTTGACCAGCGGCCGCTCGCGTCTCGGGCTGCGATCGTGGATCGCCCGTGCGATGAGCTCTTTGCCGGTCCCCGTCTCGCCCAGAATCAGCACCGTCGAACTCGTCGGCGCTACGGTCTCGACCAGCGACAGCACCTGTCGCAGTTGCTGACTGCCGCCGACAATCTCGCGAAAGTTGTGGTCCTGCAGAATTTCCTCCTGCAGGTACACATTCTCCGCCGCCAACCGATCGCGCAGCTGTCGGACTTCCTCGTGTGCGAGACAGTCGTCCAGAGCCACCGCCACAGCGCCAGCCACCTGTTCGAGAAAATCGCGGCGCAAGCCCTCGTAGGCCCCTTTCCGCGCAGCCATGAAGAAGAGCACGCCCGGGCAGCGTTCGCCGCTCACCAGCGGCATCGCGCACAGCGATTCCATGCCCCCCTCGCTCATGACCCGGAACGTGATGGGAAAGCGTTCCCGCAGTTCGTCCCGCGAGGAGGTCACGACCCACTGACGATGCCGCAGGACCCAATCGCAGGCGGTTCCAGCTGCCGGCAGCACCGTGGGATGTGTCGGTTCTGCGTGCGCGCTCCGCGGTGTGAGAAGATGCCCCTGGAGTCGGTCGCCCTCAATGGGAAGCTCAATGCCGAAGCGCTCGGTCGGCACCAAATCCCGCAAGCACACGGCCATGGCGCCGAAGAGTTCGTCCCGCTCGAGGTGACGGCCGACGGCGGCGTTGACCTTGAGCAGCGCCTTGCGCTCCTGATCCAGGCGATCAAGCTGCTCAAACGCAAGGCAGCTGTCGAGCGCGATCGCCACCGAGTTTGCGATCTCGTCGAGCAAACGCTGGGGACAGCTTTCAAAGGCCCCCGTGGCGCGCGCCATAAATCCGAGTGCACCGAGGCAGCGGTCCTGCACCAGCAGCGGCAGGACGACAAGCGACTGCATACCCTCTTCGACGAGCCTTTGGTAAGTCGTCGGGAAACTCTCGCGGACTTGCTCCGGCGACGACACCACCATCGGCTGCCGGTACTGAACAACCCATGCCGCGACCGATTCTTCCGGAATGCGCTCACCCTCGAACAACTTCACCACACCGTGCACGGCGTAAACGCTGACTGCGGCTCCCTGCGAGTCGGGAACCAGGACGATGAGCCGCTCGGCAGGCAGCAGCCCCTCCATCTCTTCAGCGATCGCCCCGAAGAGCCCTTCGCGATCGCGGTGCTTACTCAATGCTTGGCTGATGCCCAGCAGCGCCGCCAACGTATCCTGAGGCAATTCAGGCTGACGATTCGTCTCATCAATCGTGATCGGGCGTTGGGCGCGATCGACGTGTAGCGCGCGCAGTGGCGGGGAGTGCTCGTGGGCCATACGTACGAATGGTTCTTGAACGGGCGCATTCTGACCGGGTCGTTGTGTTGATGCAAGCAGCGTCTATCACACAACAAAATCACGTTGTCTGCCATTGGTAGACCGCTCGAATTCCGGAGAGCGTCTGTGCCGCTGCTCGGACGTTCTCGATCCATCATCTCGACGTAGCGCGAAACCCCGCGGCCCCGGATGCATCGAAGGTGGCGGAGGATTGCGACCATGACGTCGTCCGTATATCGCTTGATTGCGCTGCCGCTTACGATCTTGATCGCCGGAGCGAGCGCTTCGGCGCAGATCATCGAGAGAAAGGGACTCACGCTGGATGGCGCCAACTTGGTCATCGCCGCCGCGACGGCCGAGGCCAAGAAGCTCAACGCGCCCGGCGGTGTGATCGCGGTCGTCGACGACGGCGGAAACCTCATGGCGTTGGCGCGGCTTGACGGTACCTTTGCGGCCGGAGCCAACATCTCCATCGGCAAGGCCCGTACCGCCGTCCTATTCAAGAAGCCCACGAAAGTTTTCGAGGACATCATCAACAAGGGCCGGACGGCGATGACGGCGCTCAATGACTTCACGCCGCTGCAGGGGGGCATTCCGATCGAAGTCGACGGCGCGATCGTCGGCGGCGTCGGGGTCAGTGGCGCCGCCAGCGCCGCGCAGGACGAGGAGCTGGCGATTGCCGGCGCTGCGGCTGCAAAGAGTTTCATGACGGCGGCTAGCGCGAGCGTGCCGCCGGCAGTTTCGTTCTTCAACAAAGACGCGGTGGCGCAAGCCTTCGCCAAGGGGGCCGTGTTGTTCGACGGCGCGGGCCGTAACTACATGGTGCACGCCAGCCGCCGCGACAAGCCGGGCCTGGTCGAGATCCACACCAAGGACACCGACATCATTTACGTGCTCGACGGCGGCGCGACGTTCGTAACCGGCGGGACCATCGTCGACGGCAAAAGCACCGAGCCCGACGAAATCCGCGGCGCCAGCATCCGTGACGGCGACACGCGCCACATCGCGAAGGGCGACGTCATCATCGTTCCCAACGGGACGCCGCACTGGTTCCGTGAAGTGCCGGGTGTGCTGACGTACTACGTCGTGAAGGTTCGCTGATGTGCGATTGGCGTCGCATCCGGCGTAGGGGCGAGGCATGCCTCGCCCTCTTCTCGTTGCGCCGCGCGTTGCCGGAGGGCGACGCATGCGTCGCCCCTACAGCAAGAAGGATTGGTGATGAAGATGAAGACGTGTGATCGCTTGTTGCTTGGCATGGCGATCGTCGTCGGCTGTGCGGGCGCGGTCCGCGCGCAGAATGCGGCTGCGGTTCCTTCCGGATCGCCTGCCGCAACCATCGATCTCGCGACGGTCGATGGCGCGAGGCTGGTGAACGGAGAGTGGCGCTACAGCGACACCAAGATCATCGACGTCGATTTCAAAGCGCCGGGGCCGGACGGCCAGCCGACGGGAAGCCCGATCAAAACCTACGACTACACGCCGCACGCCGGTGGCGGGGATTTCGACGACTCCAAGTGGGAGACCATCGGCGCAACCACGCTGAGCGAGCGCCGCGGCGCCGGCCGTCTGTGCTTTAACTGGTACCGGATCAAGCTCACCGTTCCCGAGCGGATCGGTGAGTACAATCCAACCGGCGCCACCGTCGTCTTCGAGACCTCCGTGGACGACTATGCCGAAGTGTGGGTCGATGGCGAGTTGCCCCGCGCGCTTGGACAGATGGGCGGATCCGTCATCAGCGGCTGGAACGCATCGAACCGTCTCGTCGTCGGCCGCAACGTGAGGCCCGGGCAACAGATCCAACTCGCCGTGTTCGGCGCCAACGGTCCGTTGTCCAATCCGCCGACGAACTTCATCTACATGCGCTTCGCCAAGCTCGAATTCTATCCCGGCGCGCACGGCCCGGTGGCGATTATCCCGAGCGAAGTCAATGTCGAAGTCGTGCGCATCGATCCGGCGATCGATGTCATCGTCGGTGTCAATCCCAAGATCTTCAAACTCGCCGAAGGCTTCAAATTCACCGAAGGTCCGATCTGGGTGCGCGACGGCGCGTATCTGCTGTTCAGCGATCCCAACAGCAACATCATCTACAAGTACAGCAAGGACGGACAGCTCTCGGTGTTCCGCCAGCCCAGCGGCTACGACGGCGCCGACATCGCCGAGTACGGTCAGCCGGGATCGAATGGACTCACGCTCGACAAGCAAGGGCGGCTGACGATCAACGAGCACGGCAATCATCGCGTCACGCGTCTCGAAAGGAACGGCCAGCTCGTCGTGCTCGCGGATCGCTACGACGGCAAGCGGCTGAACAGTCCGAACGACCTCGTCTACAAGTCCGACGGCGCGCTGTACTTCACCGACCCGCCATTCGGGCTGCCAAAGTTCTTCGACGATCCACGCAAGGAATTGCCGTTCAGCGGCGTCTTCCGTATTGCCGACGGCAAGCTGCAACTGGTCAGCAAAGATCTCAAGGGGCCCAACGGTCTCGCCTTCTCGCCCGATGAGAAGTATTTCTACCTCACCGATTGGGATGAACAGAAGAAGGTGGTCATGCGCTACGAAGTGAAGGCAGACGGTACGCTGGCGAATGGCGAGGTGTTCTTCGACATGACCAGCGCTCCTGGTGATGATGCGCTCGACGGGGTGAAGGTCGATCAGCAGGGCAATCTCTACGTGTCGGGTCCGGGCGGACTGTGGGTGCTGTCGCCCGCCGGCAAGCACCTCGGCACCATCATTGCGCCGAAGCACGTGCACAACATGGCGTGGGGCGATGAGGACGCGAAGACGTTGTACCTCTGCGGTCGCAGCGCTCTGTATCGCATGCGGCTCAACATTGCTGGAGTCCGCCCGTGATGAGCCGCACACGAGAGGCACGAACATGAAGACCATTGAAACCACTCGCCCGTCGACAACGCGCCGCCCGCCATCGAATGCGCTAGCCGAGCGCGAGCGCTTGGCCGAAGACACGCGTGGCGAGCGCCGTTGGAAGCAGTGGGGTCCGTACCTCAGCGAGCGCCAGTGGGGCACGGTTCGCGAGGACTACAGCCCGCACGGCAACGCCTGGGAGTACCTCTCGCACGACGCCGCGCGCAGCCGCGCCTATCGCTGGGGCGAGGACGGCATCGCCGGTATCAGCGATAACCAGCAGCGGCTGTGCCTCGCCGTGGCGCTATGGAATGGCCGCGATCCAATTTTGAAAGAGCGCCTGTTCGGCTTGACCAACAGCGAGGGCAACCACGGCGAAGACGTGAAGGAACTCTATTACTACCTCGACGCCACGCCGACGCATTCCTATCTGAAGCTGCTCTACAAGTATCCGCAGCGCGAGTTCCCCTACCACTGGCTGGTGGAGGAGAACCGCCGCCGCGGCAAAGATCAACCGGAGTTCGAGCTGATCGATACCGGCGTCTTCGACGACGATCGTTACTTCGATGTGTTCGTCGAGTACGCCAAGGCCGGGCCCGACGACATGGTGATGCGCGTGACCGCGCACAACCGCGGCCCGGAGTCGGCGGACATTCACGTGCTGCCGCAGCTCTGGTTTCGCAACGCCTGGACGTGGGATGGCGTCTCCGCCAAGCCCGATCTTGGTCTGGTGCAAGAGAATACGACCGCGGCGCGCCACGCGGAGCTTGGAACCTACTATCTCTATACGGATGGCGCGCCAGAGCTGTTGTTCGCTGACAACGAAACGAACACGCTGCGGCTGTTCGGTGGCAATGGCGCGGCTGGACATTTCAAGGACGCCTTTCACGACTGCGTAGTCGGCGGCGATCGGGCCGCAGTGAATCCCGCGCAACGCGGGACCAAGGCCGCCGCTCACTACACCTTGACCGCGCCAGCGGGCGGTGCGGTGTCGGTCCGGGTCCGTTTGACGGCGCAACCGATGACGCGCCCCTTCGACGACTTCGATGCGTGCTTCGACGACCGACAACGCGAAGCCGATGAGTTTTACGCCGACTTGCAGAAAGACATCGCCGATGCGGATGCGCGCAGTGTTCAGCGCCAGGCGTTTGCGGGAATGATCTGGAGCAAGCAGTTCTTCTATTACGATGTGCCCGTGTGGCTGGCCGGCGACCCGGCGCAACCCGCGCCGCCGCCCGAGCGTCGCCACGGCCGCAACAGCGAGTGGCAGCATCTCAACAACGCCGACATCATCTCGATGCCCGACAAATGGGAGTACCCGTGGTACGCCGCATGGGACCTGGCGTTCCATTGCATCTCGCTCGCCTTGGTCGATCCGGAGTTCGCCAAGTCGCAACTCCTGTTGCTCACGCGCGAGTGGTACATGCACCCCAACGGCCAACTGCCGGCATACGAATGGGCCTTCGGCGACGTCAATCCGCCGGTGCATGCGTGGGCCACGTGGCGCGTCTTCGAGATGGACCGCACGCAACGCGGTGACGCCGGCGATCTCGGCTTCCTCGAACGCGTCTTTCACAAGTTGATGCTGAACTTCACGTGGTGGGTGAACCGCAAGGACGCCGGCGGGCGCAACATCTTTCAAGGTGGCTTCCTCGGGCTCGACAACATCGGGGTCTTCGACCGCAGCGCGCCACTGCCCACCGGCGGCTACATCAATCAGTCGGACGGCACGAGCTGGATGGCGATGTACAGCCTCAATCTGATGCGCATCGCGCTCGAGTTGGCGCAGCACAACCCCGTCTACGAAGACATCGCCACCAAATTCTTCGAGCACTTTCTGCAAATCGCCGAGGCGATGAACAACGCCTGCGGCATCGATCTGTGGGACGACCAGGATGAGTTCTACTACGACGTACTCAATCTCCCTGACAACACGCTCATTCCATTGCGGCTGCGCTCGATGGTTGGTCTGATCCCGATGTTTGCGGTTGAGACCCTCGATCCCGAGCTGCTCGACAAGGTACCGGAGTTCCGCAAGCGGCTCGAATGGTTTCTGAACTACCGCCCGGATTTGGCGCGGCTGGTGTCGCGTTGGCAGGAGCCCGGCCACGGCGACCGCCGTCTGCTCTCGCTGCTGCGTGGCCACCGCATGAAGTGTTTGCTCAAACGGATGCTAGACGAAACCGAGTTTCTGTCCGACTACGGCATCCGCTCACTATCGCGTCAGCATCGCGACCAACCGTACGCGCTCGCGTTCGGCGGTCAGTCGTTCTCGGTCGGCTACCAACCGGCCGAGTCAACCTCGGGGTTGTTTGGCGGCAACTCGAACTGGCGCGGACCGATCTGGTTCCCGGTGAACTACTTGCTCATCGAGTCGCTGCGGAAGTTTCACTATTACTACAGCGATGATTTCAAGGTGGAGTGTCCGACCGGATCGGGGAACTTCGTCACCATCAATGAAGTTGCCGACGAACTCTCGCGTCGCCTGTCGCGTATCTTTCTGCGCGACGCCAACGGCCGCCGGCCGGTGTTTGGGCGCGCCGAGAAGCTGCAGAACGATCCGCACTTCCGCGACTACGTTCCCTTCCACGAGTACTTCGACGGCGACACCGGGCGCGGCACCGGCGCCTCGCACCAAACCGGCTGGACCGGCTTGGTGGCGAAGCTGCTGCAGCCGCGAGCCGGCTGACTAGGCGATGGGGTCGAAACCTTCGTGCGCAGTCAGCATCGAAGTGCTGAACGACGCCGCTGCGTGCGGCCGCGAAGGGAGACTCATCATGAATCGCATTGTTGAATTGCTCGCGTTCGCCGACCGGCTGGCGAATCGCATTGGCAACGCCTTGAGGTGGTTGCCGCTGACCGTCGCGCGCCTCACGGTCGGCGTCGTGTTCGCCCAATCGGGGTGGGGCAAGCTCCATGACCTCGCCAAGGTCACCGACTACTTCACCGAACTCGGGCTGCCGGCCCCGGCGTTCCAAGCGATGTTGGCGTCGACGACCGAATTGGTGTGCGGCTCGCTGCTGCTGCTCGGCTTGGCGACTCGGTTCGCGGCGGTGCCGTTGATGATCACGATGACCGTCGCGCTGCGCACCGCGTTGTGGTCGCAGATCGATTCGCTCGGCAGCCTCTTCGGTCTCGCCGAGTTCCTTTACATCGCGCTGCTGCTCTTCCTCGCCACCAACGGCGCCGGCCCGCTGTCGCTCGACTGGCTGATCGGGTGCGTGTTCTCCGCGCCGGCGACGACTCCGTCGGCTGCGCGCCGCACGTCGACGGCGCTGGCGTAGCGCGTCCTTGTTGACCTCTCGTCATGCGTCGCCGATTCCTGATCGCCGTCGTCGCCTGGTGGTCGCTGGCGCTGAATGCGTCGCGGCCACCGTCGACGTTCGCGGCCCCATTGGTCACGGCGGTGGATGCGGTCGGCATGACTGTGCGCGACGCCGATCGCTCGCTCGACTTCTATTCGCGCGTGCTGGGATTCGCGGTGGTGTCCGATGTAGAGGTCGCCGGCGAAGCGTACGAGCATCTCGAAGGCGTGTTTGGCTTGCGGATGCGCGTCGTTACGCTTCACTTGGGCGACGAACGGCTCGAACTGACCGAGTATCTCGCGCCGCGTGGCCGGCCCGTTCCGGTCGACTCGCGCAGCAACGACCGTTGGTTCCAACACATCGCGATCATCGTCAGCGATATGGATCGTGCGTACCGCTGGCTGCGCGACAACAAGGTCGAGCACGCGTCGAGCGGACCGCAACGCCTGCCCGACTGGAATCCAAACGCCGGCGGCATCGAGGCTTTCTATTTCAAAGATCCCGATGGGCACTCACTCGAAATCTTGCACTTCCCACCCAACAAGGGCGCCGCCAAATGGCACGCGGCGGCGGCCGACAAACTGTTCCTCGGGATCGATCACACGGCGATCGTCGTCGGGGATACGGAGGCGAGCCTGCGATTCTATCGCGATGCGCTCGGACTGCAGGTCGCGGGCACGAGCGAGAATTTCGGCACGGAGCAAGAGCACCTGAACAATGTCTTCGGAGCGCGGCTGCTGATCACCAGTCTGCGCGCGGCAACCGGTCCCGGCATCGAGTTCCTCGAGTACCTGGCCCCGCGCGACGGCCGGCCGATACCGGACGGTCTGCGGGGCAACGATCTCGCGCATTGGCAAACCCGGCTAATCACCGCCGAACCGAAGAAGGCAGCTGAGGTGTTGCGCGGGCTCAAGGTCGGCTTCGTGTCACCGAGTCTGACAACTCTCCCCGGGACCGCCTTGGGATTTCGCTCGGGATTGATGGTGCGCGATCCCGACGGCCACGCGATGCTGCTGGTTGGGCCCTGAACGGCTCCCGGCGTCGGTGACACCGCCGGCCATTCGCAGCATCGAAGTACCGTGCAACAGTTACTCACCATGCCGATCGACGGTCCCGAACTTTTGCGAGCAATGCTCGTGTCGCTCGCGGCTCTCGCTGGCGCCGCGTTCGTCCACTGGGCGTTGCGCCGTGTCGGTCGCCGTCTTCCTCTCCTCATCGCCCGACGGTTGGGCTGGCAGCTGTCGCCGGGAATGCAGCTCCCGTGGCAGGGCATTCTCGAATTGACACTCCTCATCCCGAAGATCGGTGTCTGGATCGGTTCAATAGTGTTTGTCAGCGATCAGTTCGGCCCGCTGCAGCAAGCCCGTACGATGTTCACCCACGTGGTCGAGATGAGCATCACCATGCCACTCTTTGCGCTCAGCGGGCGCAGTTATTCTGCGATCGACGTGCTCGAACTGCCGGCGGTGCTCGCGGCGCTCTGGGTCGGCGTGAGCGTGGTGACGCGTGGACTCAAGCTGCACGTGCTCAGTGCCGCCGGCATGGAGCGCGGCGCGCAAGAAGCGGTCGCACTGTTGACGCGCTACACGCTGATTTTTCTCGGCGCCATTGTGGTTCTGCAAACGTGGGGCATCGACGCCAGCTCGCTGACGTTCGTGGCCAGCGTGCTGGGTGTCGGCATCGGCTTCGGCTTGCAGCACATCGCCAACAACTTCGTCAGCGGCCTGGTCGTCAGCCTCGAACGCCCGATTCAGCCCGGCGATTTCGTCAAGGTCGGCGAGTGGACCGGCACGGTCGAAAAGATCGGGCCGCGCAACACCGAGATTCGCACCACCGACAACGTCAGCATTCTGGTTCCGAACTCGCGCTTTCTCGAAACCGAAGTGGTGAACTGGAGCCACGGCGATCCGTTGTCGCGGATTCAGGTTCCCGTCGGCGTCGCCTACGGTTCCAACATCGCTCGCGTCCGCGCCGCCTTGCTCGAAGCCGCCCACAGCCATCCGGATGTTGTGCGCGATCCCCGGGCGAGCGTGGAGTTCCAAGCCTTTGGCGAGAGTGCCCTGCAGTTCGAGCTGAAGGTGTGGACGCGCGATCCGCGTATTCAAGACCGTCTCCGCAGCGACTTGAACTATCGCATCGAAGCCAACTTGCGCCGCGATAACATCCCGGTGCCGTTCCCGCAGCGCGACTTGCACCTGCGCTCGCCGCAACTCGACCAGATTCTCACCGCCTGGAGCCGGCAACAGTTCAGCGAAGCCGAGTTGGCCGCCTCCAATCATCGGAAAGCTCCGGTGGAGGTTCCGCAGGGGCCGCTCAACGGGAACGCGGTCGCGGACGACCTTGGGCCCCGCGCATGGAGTGACGAAGAGCTGCGCGCCGTCGTCGATCGTATGCGCGGCGCTGACGGCATCTCGATCAGCGACCGGCGCCATCTGTTGACGGTCTATCGCAGCTGCTTCGTCGGTCGCGAGGCCGTGGACTGGATGACGCGCGCGCTCGGCTTGACCCGGATCGAGGCGGTCGCGTTGGGGCAACTCCTGATGGAACGCGGCGAGATGCATCATGTGCTCGACGAGCACGGATTCAAGGACAGCAACTTCTTCTACCGCTTCCGCGCCGACGGCGCTGATGCGATCGCGGCGGAGGCGAGGATTCGGGCGTGACGCGTTCTTCACACGAGGTGGGCCCCTCGATACGCAGGCTCTCGATACGAAGCCTCCGGCTTCTACTCGGGCCTGCTACTCGGGGAAACGGTTTCTCTTCGGCGGTTCACTCCCCGTTTGCCCGAGTAGATCGCGAAGCGATCGTATCGAGGGCCTGCTAGTGCAAACCCTGCGTGACGCGCTGAAGCAGCATTGGCCCGAGTATCTGATGGAGGCCGGTGAACTCGCGACCTTCATGATCGCGGCGTGTGTTGTCGTCGCGCTGCTCTATCATCCCAGCTCGTCGGTTGGCGCGCTGGTGTCGAGCGACGTCGTACGCCGCCTGTTGACGGGCATCGCCATGGGCCTGACCGCGATCGCGATCGTCTACTCGCCGTGGGGCAAGCGGTCCGGCGCGCACTTCAATCCCGCGGTGACGTTGACGTTCCTTCGGCTCGGCAAAGTCGCGCCGTGGGACGCCGCGTTTTACGTGTTCGCTCAGTTCGTCGGCGGCTGGGTTGGCGTTGCGCTCTGTGTGGTACTGCTCGGCGATCTGATTCGCCATCCGAGCGTGAACTACGTGGCCACCGTGCCGGGAGCGGCGGGGATACAGATCGCCTTTCTCTCTGAGTTCGTGATGTCCTTCGGCCTGATGACCGTGGTGCTCACCGTGTCCAACACGCCACGACTGGCGCGCTTCACCGGAGTGTTGGTTGGTGCGGTCGTGGCGGCATACATCGCCATCGAGGCGCCGCTATCCGGCATGAGCTTGAATCCGGCGCGCAGCCTCGGACCCGCGCTTGTCGGCCACGTGTGGTCGGCGCTGTGGGTGTACTTCATCGCGCCGCCGCTCGGCATGCTGCTAGCGGCCGAAGTGTACGCGCGGGTGAACGGCGTCGGCTGCGCCAAGCTGCATCACGACAATCCGTTGCGTTGCATTTTCTGCGAGCATCACGCCCAGCCGCGGGCCATTGTGAGTCGCGCGCCGCGGCCGCTGGTCGGTTGATTTGACAACGATCCACGAGGTGATTTGCTAAGGAGGTGCCGTCGCTTCGAACCTTCGCAAGGCTCCTCGTGCCGCGGCCTGTGCGCCGTCTCGCGCGCGAACAGCATCGGCGCTACGTGTTTCGCCGCGCCATGCGGCGACTCTTCAAGCAATCGCAGAATGCCGAGTTTCCGCTACCCGTACTCTCCGATCTGGTCTACGGCTGGGCGAACTCGTGGTCGGTGAAGCCGGAGTACATCGCGGCCTTCCTCCGCGGTGCGCGCGAGGCCGAGGGACCGATACTCGAATGTGGGTCGGGTTTGTCGACCGTACTACTCGGATCGGTCGCGCAACGCACGGGCAACCGAGTGTGGTCGCTCGAACACGACCGCGCGTGGGCGACGCGCACGCGCGATGCGTTGCGCCGCTTCGGCATCACCAGCGTCGAGCTCTGCGTTTCAGATCTCCGCGACTACGGCTCGTACACCTGGTACGACCCGCCCGCGGCTCGTCTGCCCACCGATTTTGCATTGGTGGTCTGCGATGGTCCGCCAGGACAGACCCCCGGAGGTCGCTACGGGTTGTTGCCGATTCTTGGCGCGCATCTCAAGCCCGGCTGCACCATCTTGCTGGACGATGCCGCGAGGCCGATGGAGCGCGAAGCACTCGCCCGCTGGGCCCACGAACTGGGCGTCGAATCTACAATCCATGGGGTCGACAAGCCGTTCGCGGCGCTCGTGGTCCCGTACGTATCGAACAAGGGAGACTAGCCTTGATCCGACATGAAACTCACCGCCGAGAGCGCGGAGATCGCAGAGAGAGAGTCGGCACGAGGGTATTCGGCGAAATTCGTCGATCTCATTGGCAATAGACTTTCTCCCGCTTTTTGGCTCGGCGCTCTTGGCGCGCTCTGCGGTGAATCCGCTTATGTCACATCAATGCTAGTGTTGCGCCACGCGTAACGCGCCGAGCGGCGCGGCATCCAAACCGATGATCAACGCGCAGGAGGGTTCCATGGCGGGCGATACTCATTACGACGTGATCATCATCGGCAGCGGGGCCGGCGGCGGTACGCTGGCCTACAAGCTGGCGCCGTCGGGTAAACGCATCCTGCTGCTCGAACGCGGATCGTACGTCCCGCGTGAAAAGGAAAACTGGGATTCGCACGCCGTCAACGTCGAGGCCCGTTACCACATCAAGGAGCCGTGGTTCGATAAGGACGACAAGGAGTTTCACGCCGGCGCCCACTACTTCGTCGGCGGCAATACCAAGTTCTATGGCGCCGCGCTGATTCGCTTGCGCGAGAAGGACTTCGGCGAGGTTCGGCATCACGGCGGCGTGTCGCCGGCGTGGCCAATTCGCTATCAAGACCTCGAAGCGTATTACACGACCACCGAGCATCTCTACCAAGTACACGGGCAGCGCGGCACCGATCCGGTCGAGCCGCCGGCGAGCGCGCCGTATGAGCATCCACCGCTCAGCCACGAGCCACGCATCAAACAACTCGTCGAAGACATGACGCGACTCGGCCACCGGCCATTTCCGATGCCGGTCGGCATCATGCTCGACGAAAAGAATCCGCAGAAGAGCAAGTGCATCCGTTGCAACACCTGCGACGGCTATCCGTGCTTGGTCAACGCCAAGGCCGACGCGCAGGTGATCTGCGTCGATCCGGCACTAGCGTACCCGAACGTGACGCTGTTGACCGATGCCTACGTCGCGCGCCTTGAAACCAGCGCGTCGGGACGTGAGATCACCGCGGTGCACGTCGAGCGCGGTGGGGAGAAGGCGCGCTACACGGCCAACGTCATCGTGTCGTCGTGCGGCGCGATCAACTCGGCGGCGTTGCTGTTGCGCTCGGCCAACGACCAACACCCGCACGGCCTGGCCAACGGCTCCGATCAGGTCGGCCGCAACTACATGTGCCACGTCAACTCGATGTACTTGGCGGTGTCGCGGGATCGCAACCCGACGCGCTTCAACAAAACCTTCGGCCTGAACGACTTCTACTACGGCGACAAAGAGTTCCCACATCCAATGGGCCACATCTCAATGCTAGGGAACGCCGACGCCAACATCCTGCGCCTCGGCGCGCCGCGCATTGCGCCCAACATGACGCTGGAGATCATGGCGGAGCACACGCTGCCGTTCTGGATGACGACGGAAGATCTGCCCGACTCCCACAACCGCGTGACCTTGACCGAGAACGGCCGCATACGGCTGTCGTACGCCCCGAACAACGAAGAGGCGCACAAGCAGTTGCAGGCGCGCATGAAGGGCATCCTCAAAGAGATCGGCTGTCACGATCACTGGGTGCCGCTCAACGCATACATCCCCGGCCGCATCCCACTCGCCGGCGTGGCGCATCAGAACGGCACGTGCCGCTTCGGCCGCGATCCCAAGACCTCGGTGCTCGACGCGAACTGCAAGGCGCACGAACTCGACAATCTCTACGTCGTCGACGGCGGCTTCTTCCCATCGAGCGGCGCGGTGAATCCCGCGCTAACCATCATGGCCAACGCGCTGCGAGTCGGCGATCACTTGCTCGAGCGATTGAAATAGCAACCGCGGCTCCCGTTTCAAACTTGGGTCCCTTTCTCGCGAGCACGCCCTTCGAGACGCCGCCAAAAGGAAGGCGGCTCCTCAGGGCGAGCGGTTGTACTATTGCCTTCAAACTTTCCGTTCGCCCTGAGGAGGCCCCATCTTTTCGGGGCCGTCTCGAAGGACCTGCTCGCTGTCTAACTACACTCTCCACGGAGGAAGGTCAGGATGAAGGCCCTTCCACGCGGAGATGAAATGGTCACGGGTAGCAACCGGCCTGTCCTTGCGTGAGCGCATGATCGGTGAAAGTTTAGATTCGAGGAAAAGACCGATGCGCAAACTAGACTACGCGATGTACGACGCGGACAATCATTACTACGAGCCCGACGACTGCTTCACCCGCCACATCGAGGAGCGCTACAAGAAGCGAACCGTGTGGGTCGACCGGGCGAACAACGGCCGCATGTACGTGGGCAGCGAACGCTGCCATTTCTTCAGCGTTGGAGTTGGCGACAGCGTGGGGCCGCCGGGGATTATGAAGGAATTCCTGCGTGGGGTGGACGACGCAGGGGGCAGCCCCAGCCTGAGCCCGATCAATGCGCTGCAGGTTCGGGAGTTCGTCGATCGCGCCGCTCGTCTCGCCAAGATGGACGAACAGCACGTCGAGGCGTGCTTGATGCTCCCGACCGCCGGAGTCGGCGTCGAGCCGCAATTGCGCACGCCGCAACACCGCGAGGTGTTGTACCCTACCCTGCGCGCGTTCAACCGCTGGCTCGAAGAAGACTGGGGCTACGGCGCCGACGGTCGCATCTTCGGTGCGCCGATCAATTCGATGGTCGATCTGGACGAAGCGATCCGAGAACTCGACCGGTTGCTCGCCAAAAGCGCGCGCTTCATGATCGTGACGGCGGGCCCCATCGAGGGGCGGTCGCCGGGTGATCCGTGCTTCGATCCATTTTGGGCGCGCTGCGAGGAGTCGGGCATCAACGTCGTCTACCACATTGGCCGCACCCCATTCAGCGAGATCTACAACACGCCGTGGGGGCTCAGGCCGCATCCGCCGTCGCATCGCCACTCGCTAATGGAGTACGTGCTGTCGTTCACCGATCGGCCGGTGGCCGACACGATGACCGCGCTGATCGCCGACAACGTCTTCGGACGGTTTCCGCGGCTCAAGGTGCTGAGTGTCGAGTACGGCTCTTCGTGGGTGGCCCCCTTGCTCACCAAGCTCGATCACATCGCGCGCCTCTACAGCAAAGACATGTGGCGCTTCGGCGCGCCGCCGATGAAACCGAGCGACATGTTTCGCCAGAATGTCTGGGTCGCGCCGTTCTTCGAGGACGACATCGCGCAGTTGGCCGAGGCCATCGGTGTCGAACATGTGCTGCACGGTTCGGACTATCCGCATCCCGAGGGCCTACTGTGGCCCGCCGAGTTCGCGGAAGAGCTGACGGAGTTGTCCGACGATGCGGTGCGGAAAATCATGCGCGAGAATCTGCGCGCGCTCGTCGCGTGATAAGAAGTGCCTCACCGCGGAGAGCGCTGAGAGCGCAGAGAAGACGGACGATGAAGGGATAAGGCGCAAAACAAAGTCCACCCCCAATGAGGTTGGCGAAGCGGCCCATGTGCTCCGCTGATTCTGTCTCTGCGATCTCTGCGCGCTCTGCGGTGAACGTTCTGTCGAATCCACACTAGTGAGAGGAGCAGCGATGGGGCAATTGCGGAACAAGGTCATCGTCATCACCGGCGCCGCGTCCGGCATCGGCCAGGCGTGCGTTACCCGTTGCGTCGTTGATGGTGCGCGCGTGATCGGCACCGATATCGCGGCGGCGCCGCCAGGCAACAGCGCGGAGTTCGCTCACGTCGATGTGTGCGATGAAGCCGCGGTCGACGCGCTGATGCAGCGAGTGGCCGCCACGTATGGGCGCATCGACGGCGTCGTCAACGCCGCGGGCATTGCCGGTGGCGGACCGGCGCATCTGCTCGACGCGGCGGCGTGGGATCGCGTGATCGAAGTCAACTTGAAGGGGACGTTCCTCGTCTGCAAGCACGCCATCGCGCGCATGCTCGCGCAAGCGGCGGTCGACGATGAACGCGGTTCGGTGGTGACCATCGCCAGCGTCGAGGGATTGGAAGGCACCGCCGGTGGCAGCGCCTACAACGCATCCAAGGGCGGCGTCGTGCTGCTCACAAAGAACCTCGCGATCGATTATGGCCGCCAGGGCATTCGCGCCAATGCGATTTGTCCCGGATTTATCGAGACGCCGATGCTCGATGGCGTGTTGACCATGCCAGGCATGGAGCCGGTGCTGGCGTCGATCCGCCACGAACACAAGTTGCGGCGCCTCGGCCGTCCGGCGGAGATCGCCGCGGTCGCCAGCTTCCTGCTGTCGTCCGACGCCTCATTTGTTTCCGGCCAAGCCATCGCGGTCGACGGTGGCTACACCGCCGGCCGCGATCACGGCGTAACGGAGTTGATGGGGCTGTAGGGCGCTAACGCAACGCGCAATGAGACAGGAAAATGCTTCACCGCGGAGTGCGCCGAGGGCGCAGAGCCGAGAGAGAGTGAGAAGTTCAGCTGTGATTGTCTTTGCGGTCTCGGCGATCTCGGCGGTGAGTTCGCTTGGTTACGTCATGGATCACGTCGGCTTTGCGGGCATCAGCTCGCGTCGCCGGCGAGGAACGTTCTGATATCCGGCAGCGCCTGCGCGTCCTGCACGAAGAACGCGTGGCCGCCTTCGTAGACGCGGAGCTCGGCGCCGACGACGTGCGCGGCGATCCACTCGCCGTTGGCGAGCGGGGCGATGCCGTCGAAACGGCCGCAGGCCACCAACGTCGGACACGTGATCCGCGGCAAGCACGCACACACATCGTGATAGCGGCGCGCTTCAATCTGCTCGCGCTCACCGCGAAGCTGCTCGGTCGTCTTCGGCTCGGTTCTGCGCGCGGCCATCATCTCGACCAGCGCGCGATCGCTCGGATGTGCCGCCAGCCACTCGGGCGTGAAGCGCGTGTCGAGGATGCGCAACCCGATGGCGGCCTGCTCGTCGGCCGGCAACTTCGCCAGCGTGTGCAGTGGATACGACGCGCCGCCGGCCCCGCCCGGCGAGGTACACACCAGCGCGAGACGTTCGACCCGCTCGGGCCAGGTCACCGCGAACTCTTGCGCCACCATGCCGCCGAAGCTGACACCGATCACGCGGCACGTCGCCCAGCCGAGATGGTCGAGCAACGCCGCGGCGTCCGCCGCGTAGTCGGCCATCGAGTACGGTCCGGGTGGAATCGCCGTACGGCCGAGGCCGCGTTGGTCGTGGGCCACGACATCGAAGCGATCGGCGAACGACCAAATCAGCGGCGCGCTCGATCCGAGCGTCGCCCCCGACCCGTTGAAGAACAACAGCCGCGGCCCGCTGCCGCGGCGCTCGTAGTAGATCTCGATTCCGCTGGCTACGACGGTTGTCATGACGTCATCTGCCACGCGCACGTTTCTTGCGCGTCGGCTGGATGCGTTGGTCAGCGGTTCCACGCAACCCGAACAAGTCACGCACCTCCGCCAGCGAGCGGCTGCGACCGGCCGCGAAGTCGCGCCGCGAGCGCTCGATGATCTTGAGAAATTGTGGACTACGGCTCAATGACAGCACCTCACGGTCGACGTTCTTCAAGGACACAACGGCCGCGATCGGCCGATTCCGCCCCCTCACAAGCACGATGTCGTCATCCAACTCGCTAGCGTACTCGGCCAGCGATCGGGACGCCTCGGACAGCTTCATGGTCTTCATAGTTCGAGACACCCGACCGGTTCCACAGACTCCAGTCGAGATCCAACAGGGATTTTCCGTTCGCAAGATATTCACGGCTCCAAACCTGGATCGAGTCGTACGCGGCCTCGTCCAGCGAACTCCACCTGACAATCCACTTGCCAGCCAAGTCGCACCCTTTGCGACTGAGTTCGGCAAGCACCGATTTGTCGAGAGGTAGGTGCGCGTACTTGTACCCCGACGCCGCGACTGCGAAGTCCTCGGCTACGCCGAGTGCGCTTGCTGTGTAGATGTACTTCAGCGACATGTTCACCCACTTCTGAGACTGCCCCGGGCGCATTGTCTGGCTTTTGCCCCAGGAGCCCATCCGATCTTCGACCCCGCGCCTAGTCTCTAGGTGCCAGTCATCGAAGACAGACTCGGCGGTTGGAGGCGAGGCTCCGAGATGGATGATGCGATCTTCAATCCAGGCCGCCGAACTGTGCAGCCGGTCCGCTTTGTCTTCGCAACCACGGAAGCCGTGAAGGGTGCGGTTGAAGTCAAGGTAGGCGCGCCACAGGTAGCGACTCCAGCGGAGCCCCTTGCCGAGGCGATCCCCAGAGCCCATGTACGCCTGGACGAGGAACTCAGCGAAGTTGGCGCGGGTAAGCGCGCTTCCCTCGTATACCGTCACACCATCCTGCGGCACGGCGCCCTCCACTCCCTGTTGTCTCTAACCACGATTCGACTCCCTAAGAGATTCTGCAACCCCCCGCGAGTTTCGCGGCATAACGTGCCAGCGGCATGACGCTGTTGTTCGTCACAACCTGTTTGGAAGTCAAATGAGTAGAGCACGGAAGTTCCTACTCGGTCTCGGGACGCCATGGGGTAAATTTCGCGGGCTGACGCTTGAGGGTTTTCCCGTCGTCCGGCCGAATGAGACCTGCGGTGGCGAAGACGAGACGCCAGCCGGATGGCGAAAAAATCCCGTTGAACTGAACCGCGTACCACCGACGTTGGCTCCGTGGGCGCGACCGGCTGTGCGTTAGGCACTCAGTCCCTGGAATGCTGCAACCGGCACCCGCCGTTCAACCGCGACTGATTTGCGTAGGGTCTTGATGCGCTCAATCTCGTGTAAGGTCTGCGCCGTGAAGTACGACTCGCCACAGTGTGGACACGACCACATGGGGATGCTTTCAATTACCAGTAGCGCTGATCCGCGACCAAAGCTACGAGTGACTTCTCGGTGCTGCACACCCGCTCGACCACACGCCGCACAGCGCGGCTTAGGCGCGGTAGACCGTGAGGACAAAGAGCGTTCCGTCCGGGGCGAGCTTGACGACCGCTTCTGCGGAGCCATCGCTGAGCGTGCGGCCTCGGACGATATATTTGACTTCACGCGTTTGCCGGTCGCGCTGGCGCTCGACGATCGCGCCCGTGAGGACGATGTTTTCGAGATCGAGGACGGTGAGATAGTCATCATCAAGTTCCTCCGCCGCGTGGATAGACACGGCATAATTCAGACAACGGATCAAATCACGAAGCCGGTTGATGGTAACGCGGGCCACATCGGCATTCTATCGGAGTCTTGGTGGTGTGCCTAACCTCCCGTCGGCGGATGCAGCGGACCCAGGAAGAGCCGAAGCAATGAGCTGATCCGTTCGGGTTGGATGACATCCCTCGCCTGATCACGGGTACTCTCCCCGACCCTTTGGATACTGTGCCTCCCACTCGCGGCCGTTGAATTGGCGAATACTGATTTCGTCAGCCGTGCCGCGGTCGAGGCAGCGCGCGTTCACACTGAAACCGTCCGGATGCGAGCGCGGCACGTAAAAGGACTTGATCCCACAGATCGAACAGAACAAGTGCTTGGCGGTGAGCGTGTTGAAGGCGTAGGTCGTTAGCACCTCAGCACCGGAGAGCAGCTTGAACTGGTCCGCGGGAACGATGAGATGCAGGTAACCGACCTTGGCGCACATGGAGCAGTTGCACTCCGATACCTCCAGCTTCGCCGCAGCGATCACCTCGAACCGGACGCGACCGCAGTGACAACCTCCAACGTGCGTAACCATGCATGCTCCTATCTTTCTTCGAACACCGCGCCGTTGAGCCGCAGCGGGAGAATCCGATGTCACCACCGGTAATCCGCTTCATTCCGCCGTCGGATCGGACGGTGTGCTCGACGCATCACTCGCGTTTCGATATCGCGTAGAAAAGCACCAGCCCCAAATCGCCTCTCCGACGAGAAGCAAGGCGACAAGAGCCGGCGACCAGACCCAGCACCGAGAAAGGTTTGGGTCCGACGGATGGTAGTATGCGTTGATGTCTCGGGTGAGATGGTTTCCCAACGCGAATACCGTGAGACCAACCACGACAACGATCAACGCCACTCGATACCAAGCGGGGATCTGCCTTCTCATACCGAAGTCTCAGTTCGAATCGGGCGTATCAACGAAACCAGCAACCGCGCCAGACTTCGCGTGTTCGCCCGGCGCACCCATGCGCGCCTCATACACCCGAAGGCGTCACGGACTCAACGAACTGCGCGACGCCACTCAAGTGAGATCGAGGCGTGTTGATCTGCGGCGGCCCTCTCGCGGATGAAGAATCGCCGGCCTTCCCCGTAACTAACCTTGATGTGACAGAACATGGGTGGTGGGGTCACTGTTTGCTCGCACCAGTTGCGCGGTCGGGCAGGGTTCCAACGTGCCATTCTTAACGTCATCGAGAATGAGGTTTTGGGAGGGCGAGGCTCCCGCCGAGCCGCCGTACCATCACCGCGCCAGCGGCTCGCCGGGAGGCTCGCCCTCCCAGATTCGCCCACCGATCCATTGTTACATCAGGGCTAAACGTGAGATCGGTCGTTCGGCGAGAGTCGTCTCGTAGATGGCGAGCGAGATCGACCACCTTCAGTGCCTACAACGGTAGCACCAAGTGCGAGGGGAGATTGTCGAGCATGGTGCCGTCCGATGTGGCGAGTCGCCAACCTCTGTACATAGCGTGCGCGGCGATGAAGCGATCGAAGGGATCGCGGGTCCAGGTTAGATCGAGCGCGTGTCGAATGATTCCGGACAACGGCGGATCGTCAACCGTCCACCGTGGATCTTCGGCTGCCGCCTCGGCTGGGCGAGCGGTCTTGAAGACGCCGCGGCCGACCTCGTGCAGAAATTGCATCTCGAGCAGGGCCACCGGCGTGAACCGCAGCCTGCCGGTGTGCGGACCAAGCGGACGAGCGCGGCGGTGGCCGGCGAGCAGAAACAATACCGCGTTGGTGTCGAGCAAAATCATCGTGGGCGTTTGGGGCTCCGCGGAGTCTTCAGTCGCAACCGATTGCCAGGTGCGGTCCATTCCCAGGTCCAGCCGATCTCCAGCAGTCGCGGGTCCGTGACCTGGAAGAAGGCCTTTGCGCGCGCTGAGGGGCGATTGGGCGCGTCAGCCACGAGGCGAAACCGCCGACCGCGACGCGCGATGATCACCGGCTCTCCACGCTCGGCGCGATCGAGCGCCCCGGCCAAACTCTCCCGCAACGTCGATACGGTGTACTGCTTCATATGTGTACAGATGTACAGCGGCCCGAAACCGGATGCAAACTGAGAGGGTGGTCGGCGCCGTTCGCGTTCAGGCCACAGGAAATTCAAACCCCTTCGGGATTACTACGATGCCGTTGTCGGTGACTGTGAAGCGGGCGCGATCGCGTTCGAGGTCGTAGCCGATGCGCTCGCCGGCGGGGATGCGGACGCCTTTGTCGATGATGGCGCGGCGGACTTTGGCGTGGCGGCCGATCTCGACATCGTCGAAGATGACGGCGTCTTCGACGTGCGCCCAACTGTGCACGAACACCCGCGGGCCGAGGATCGAGTGCTCGACGCGCGCGCCGCTGATGATGCAGCCGTTGCCGGCCAGTGAGTCGAGCAGTTGCCCTTCACGTTCGACGCCGCGGAATACCGTCTTCGCCGGCGGCGCTTGCACTTGGTAGGTGCGGATCGGCCACTCGGAGTCGTAGAGGTTGAACGTCGGGCTGACCGAAACCAAATCCATGTTCGCGTCGAAGTAACTGTCGAGCGTGCCAATGTCGCGCCAGTACTTCACCCCACCGCTGTTGCGATCGCGAAAAGGATAGGCGAAGACGCGGCGGCCGCTCTGCATCATGTGCGGGATGATGTCTTTGCCGAAGTCGTGGTGACTGTCGCGCACGGCATCGCCGCGTAGTTCGCGCACCAGCACGTCGGTGTTGAAGACGTAAATCCCCATCGAGGCGAGCGCACAGTCGGGATTGTCCGGCATCGGCTCTGGATCGTCCGGCTTCTCGTGGAACGAGCGAATGCGCCACGCATCGTCGGCGGCCATGACGCCCAAGCGGCGGGCTTCCGCGCGTGGCACCTCGGTGCACGCCACGGTCAGCTCGGCGTGGCTGCGCAAGTGCGCCGCGATCATCTCGCTGTAGTCCATCTTGTAGATGTGATCGCCGCCGAGCACGAGCACCAGCGCCGGCCGCTCCATCTCGATGGTGTAGATGTTCTGGAACAACGCGTCGGCCGTGCCTTGATACCAGCGATCGCTCGATCGCTGCTGCGGGGGAATCACGTCGACGCCTTCGTCGAGCTCGCGCTGCAAAATGTTCCACGCCTGCTTGATGTGACGGTCGAGCGAATACGACTTGTACTGCGTCAGCACGTGCATGCGCCGAATGCCGGAGTTGATGCAGTTGGAGAGCGTGAAGTCGATGATGCGGTAGTTGCCGCCGAACGGGACCGCTGGCTTGGCGCGATCGCGGGTGAGCGGGGCGAGGCGTTCGCCCTGACCGCCGGCCAACACCATCGCTACCGTCTGTCGCAAGACGCTACCGACCTGAACGTTGTCGGTGCGAACCGTTGCATTGCGCAGCGCACGCCACTCGGTTGAGCGAATCGACTCGTGCGAGTCGTGCAGACGCCACGGCGACGGCGAATCGGTCCAGCGACTTTCGACTGCGACAGCCATTGTATGGCTCCGGCCCCCTTACGCCGTGTGTGCGGCGTTGAGCGGCATGGACTCCGCGGCTTGGAACTCGCGCTCCAACAACGTCCGCAGCGCTTGGCGAGCGCGGTGGAGGCGCACTTTGACGGCGTTGGGCGTGACGCCGAGCAGAGCGGCAACTTCCTCGGTGTCCAGCTCTTCGATGTCGCGCATCATCAGCACGGTGCGATAGGTCTCCGGCAGCCGTTCGATGCAGGCGCGGACCTGCGCGCGGGTCTCGCGCTGCTCCAGCAGGTCGGCGCTCGGCGCGCCCCATTGGCGCGGATCATCGACGTGGTACCCCTGGTCGTCGAAGCGAGGCAGCAACTCATCGATTGATTGCTCGGGCTTGCGGCGACGGCGGCGCAGCTTCATCAGCGCGGCGTTGACGACGATGCGATGCAGCCAGGTGGAGAGTTGCGAACCGCCGCTGAAGCTCTTGAGGCCGCTGAACGCCGACAGAAGCGCGTCTTGGACGGCATCGCGGGCGTCGTCTTCGCTCTTCATCAAACGGCGGGCGGTGGCGAGCATGCGGCCACCGTACTCGCGCACGAGCTGCTCGAAGGCTGGCTCATCGCCACTGCGCAGTCGTGCGAGCAGATTGCTCTCAGCGGTGGGCGCGTCGGCCTGCGCAGCCACGGTGTGATCGTTGCGCAATAGCTCTTGGAGAAATCCGGAACAGCCGAGGAGGACCGCTCCATCGTGTTCGAGACGCCGCAAGCCCGCATGGGCTGCGCGGTCAACGAAGGTGACGCCAGCGAGGTCCAGAAACACCGGCTGCGATGATGCGAACATCTGTACTGATCCGCTCAGTTCGTCCATATCTCCCTCCGTGATGCGTCCCTCGACACGCAGCAGTGCTGCGCTACCGTTCTCACTTGCTCGCGTAATTCGAATCATCTTGAGCTAGGGACAGAGCAACGGCTGTGCCGCACTGCTGAGCCGGCGCAACTAACTGGAACGAGTGTGCGAGGAGATGAGATCCGCGAAACGGTCGTGAGGCAGCCCGCGAAATATCGCGGATCTATGAATTAGCGTGGGCGCTACGTTGGATACCGAGCTTCTTCATCCGACTGCGCAACGTGCTGGGATTGAGATTGAGGACCGTGGCGGCACCTTTGGCACCGTCGATCCGCCAATTGGTCTGCTGCAGGACCGAGACGATATGCCGGCGCTCGACCTCTTCGAGATCGAGACCGTTGGGCGGCGGTGGCGGCGCTGCCGCAATCCTGGTGGCCGTAGCGACGCTCGCAGCGGGTAACGGCAGCACCTCCGCCGGGATGTCGAGATCGGGCCCGGCGGAAAGAATCACGGCGCGCTCGATCACGTTCTCCAACTCCCGAACGTTTCCCGGCCACGGATACGCGACGAGTCGTTGCATCGCCTCGCTCGGAACGTGGGTGATCTTGCGCCCGATCTGCGTGGCGTAGCGACTGACGAAATAGTGGACGAGCAGTGCGATGTCATCCGCGCGTTCTCGCAGGGCAGGTACCTCGATCGGGAACACGTTGAGGCGGTAGTAGAGATCCGAGCGGAACATACCGTCGGCGATTGCGCGGGTGAGGTCGCGATTGGTCGCGGCGATGATGCGCACGTCGACCTTGATGGTCTGCTGGCCGCCGACACGCTCGAACTCGCGCTCCTGCAGCACGCGCAGGAGCTTCACCTGGACGTCGAGCGGCACCTCACCGATCTCATCCAAGAAAATCGTGCCGCCGTGCGCCAGCTCGAAGCGGCCGACGCGACGTTCAGTAGCGCCGGTGAAGGCGCCCTTCTCGTGGCCGAACAGTTCGCTCTCGATCAGTCCGGTGGGCAAGGTCGCACAGTTCACTTTGATCAGCGGACGGTCTTTGCGCCGGCTGCTGGAATGGACGGCGCGGGCGATGAGTTCTTTACCCGTGCCGGTTTCGCCGAGAATCAGCACGGACGAATCGGTCGCGGCAACCAACTGCACCTTCTTGAGCGAATCGTCGAGCGCGCGGCTCTGCCCGACGATCTCCTCGAAGTTGTGCACCGACTTGATCTCTTCCTGGAGATAGGCGCGCTGCAGGTTGAGGTCGCGCAATTCCGCTTCGGCGCGGCGGCGCTCGTCGATGTCGCGGAGGATCAACGTGTAGAGCTCGCGACCACCGACGTCGACATGAGAGATGGTCGCTTCAAATGGGAACTCCCGCCCGTTGGCTCGTCGCGCGGCGACGTTGCCGGCACCGCCGAGGTACGCGTGCGCTTGGCCGGTGGTGGCAAAGACTTGCAGCGCGCCGTCGAGGGCAGCGCGGAATCCGTCGGTGAGGAACCGATCGAGCGACTGGCCGATGACTTGAGCGGTGGGGCAACCGAAGACCTTCTCTGCGGCGTCGTTGAACAGCTCAACTCGGCGGGCGGCATCGAAGGTTACGATCGCGTCCATAGCCGAGTCGAGGACACGGGAGAGGCGATCCTCGCTCTCGCGCACGCGCTGTTCGGCCTGCTTGCGAGCGGTGATGTCGATGAGAATCGACTGCGTAGAATACACGCGGCCGTGCGGATCGCGCAGCGGGCGAACGATGGCGTCGACCCAGAGCACCGAACCGTCGGCGCGGCGGCCTTCGATTTCCGCACGGGTTTCTCGGCCTTCGAGGAATTCCAAGTACATCCACTCGCACAACGGCTTGCCGTACGGCGTGTCGGCCGCCAGATCGCGGAAGGTCATGGTGCGCAACTGCGGCGGAGTATAGCCGAGCATGGTTTCGGCCTGGCGGTTGCAACTCTGCAGCCGTCCTTCCGTATCGAAGTACAGGTACGCGGCGGGCGCGCCATCGTGCAGATCGCGATAGCGGGCTTCGCTGTCGCGCAGCGCGGCGTCGGCGCGCAGCCGCTCGACTTCACCCTGCGTGCGGACGGCGAAGATGCGCATGATGCCGAGGTTGCGCACGCCATTGGGCATCGGCTGGTCATCGAGAATGGCAAGATGACCGATCACCAAACCAGCATCATCACAGAGCGGCACGCCGCAGTAGCTCACGGCGCCCCAATCGACCAGTGCAGTGTCGGCCGGGAACGATTGCTGCAATCGATCCGGATGATGCGACATCTCGCCGTTCAACACGGCCTCGCACGGCGTGCCGGCGATGGCGATTTCGATGTTGTCGAGAAACTTGCCGCGCCCCCACACCGCGCGCGTCCGAAACCTGGCGTGCTCGCGGTCCAACTCGGAGACGAAGGCATATTGCACCTTGAGCGCCGCGGCGAGGTGCTGCACGAGCGAATAGAAGAAGCGGTCGCCGGTTGAGGACTCAATCCCTTCAACGATGGCGCGGAGCGTTGCCTCGGCCTCCTTGCGATCGATCACCTCGCGCTGGAGCGCGCTGTTTGCTTGGGTCAGGTCGACGGTGCGTTCACTGACCTTGCGCTCCAGCTCGGCATGCGCTGCCCGCAGCGTATCCTCGGTCTGCTTGAGCTGCGTGATGTCGCGTGAAAGCGCCAGCAGGCGATCCGGTTTGCCGTCGGCATCGAGAATCGCGTTGACCACCACGTCAAACCACAGCGGCGTATGGGTCTGCGTGGTGGGGAAGAATCCGACGAATCGCCCGACACCCCCCTGCCGCGCCGCGGCCACCGCCGCACGAGCGTTCTCGCGGTCGTCTCCCTGCCAAAATTCGATCCACGATGTATGCAGGAAGGGGCCGAGATCGCAGATTTCAAGCGCCTCCATCCCGCCCGCGTTCATCGACAGCAACTGCCCGTCGAGATCCAAAACCTTGATGCAGTCGTGGCTGCACTCGATCATGCGGGTCTTGAACTCTTCACTGGCGCGCAACGCTTCCATCATGGCGCGCGTTTCCGCGGCGGTGCGGTCGAGTGCGGCGGTGATCTTCCGCAGTTCGAGTTGCGCGATGACTTGCCGACTCAGCGCGCGCAGCGCGTCGGCCTGCTCCGCCGTGAGCTGGCGCGGAACGCGATCGAGTACGCACAGCGTTCCGAGCGCAACCTTGTCGTCGGCCACCAGCGGAACTCCGGCGTAGAAGCGAATGGACGGGTCGGTGGTGACTAGAGGGTTCTGCGAAAACCGGTCGTCGGCGCGAGCATCCGGCACGACGAATACGTCGCGCTGCAAGATGGCGTGGGCACAGAAGGCGATCTCACGCGGAGTCTGGGTGACACTCAGACCCACGCGCGCCTTGAACCACTGGCGGTCGGCGTCAACCAGGCTGACGAGCGCGATCGGCGTCTCGCAGATGCGCGCCGCCGTCAAGGCGAGATCATCGAAGTCACGTTCGGGCGGCGTGTCGAGGATTGCATAGCCGCGCAGCGCTGCGAGCCGTTGAGCTTCGTTGTCCGGCCGCGCTGCGGTCATGACAGCGCCATCTTGTGGCTCGGCGAGTTCGCGCACACGTCCCAGTCTGCTTCCTTGCGATGCGCATATCTTGCACTCGGGAACAACCTGAGTCTACCCGCTCATCGGTGACGGCCCCTTCGGGTCTCAGACGACCGTGCGCAGGGCGCGGCGGGCGGTGCGCGTAACCAGGGTGGTCACCACGACGGTGGCCACCAAGCCGAGCCCGAGCACCGCGTAGTAGCCCGCGCCCTTTTCAACGGCGGCGCCGCCGGCGAGGGCGGCGACATCGCCGGCGAGTTTTCCATAGTAAACGTAGAGGACAGTGCCGGGCAGCATGCCGAGTGAGGCGACGACGTAATCAAGGAAGCGCACGTGAGTCAGCCCGAGCGTGTAGTTGAGGAGATTGAAGGGGAACACCGGCGACAGCCGGAGCAGAAACACGATGCGGCGGCCCTGCGCGCCAACGGCGCGATCGATCGCGGCGAAACGCGCGTTGCCCGCCAGGCGTCGCTCAATGGCGGACCGCGCGATGTAGCGCGACACGCAAAACGCCGCCGATGCGCCGAGCGTCGCGGCGATGAAGACGTACACAACGCCCGCACCCAATCCGAAGATCGCTCCCGCCGCCAAGGTCAGCAGCGAACCCGGCAGAAAGGCGACCGTCGCGAGCGCGTAACCGATGATGAATACGACCGGGCCCAACGCGCCGAGGCCGTTCACCCAGGTCGCGAACTGCGGAATGTACCCGCCAGCTTGGCGCGCCAGCACGAGGACCCCGGTCAACGCGGCCAAAATCACGACGGCTCGCACGAGCGTGAGTCGTTGCGGTGCTCGGTCGCTCATCGCCGCGGGGTTGTCGATCAAGTCTTCCATTCGTCGCTTCTCCTCTTCAGCATTGGGTGCCGCAGACGCAATCCTGGTTTCACCCTGGAAACCTGTGCCGAACGGTGGCATCGAAGGGCCATGAAAGCCATTGCCGTCTTCCCGAAGACCCGCACGGCGGATCTGATCGTTCACCCGGCGCCGACGATCTCGGCACCGACCGACGTCAAGTTGCGCATACTCGAGGTGGGGATCTGCGGCACCGACCGCGAAATCTGTACGTTCGAGTATGGGACGCCGCCGACCGGCTCGGACTATCTCGTCATTGGACACGAATCGCTCGGTGAAGTAGTCGAGATCGGTTCCGCGGTCTCACGGGTCAAGGTTGGCGATCTGGTGGTGCCGATGGTCCGTCGCCCGTGCGCGCACGCGGAGTGCGTTGCCTGTCGCGCCGGGCGACAAGACTTTTGTTACACCGGCGACTTCACCGAGCGCGGTATCGGCGGCCGGCACGGTTTCATGACGGAGTTCGTGGTCGACGATCAGCAGTACATGAACGTCGTGCCGCACACGTTGCGCGACGTGGCGATTCTGGTCGAGCCGCTGACGATCGCGGAAAAGGCGCTCACCCAGATCTTTCAAGTGCAGAAGCGATTGCCGTGGGCGACTCCGCCCGAGCCTGGCCAAGCCCGCGATCATGGCCACCGGGCGGTCGTGCTCGGCGCCGGACCGGTGGGCTTGCTGGGTGCGATGGCCCTGCGGGTAGCGGGGTTGGAGACCTACGTCTACTCGCGTGAGCCGGCGCCCAATCCGAAATCCCAACTCGTCGAAGCCATCGGCGCGCACTACGTGTCGTCTGCCACCGACTCAGTCGCGCAACTCGCCGCGCGGGTCGGCAACATCGACGTCGTGTATGAAGCGACAGGTGCGTCAGGCCTGTCGTTCGAGGTGATGAAAGTTCTCGGCATCAACGGGGTGTTCGTTTTCACCGGAGTGCCGGGTCGCAAGGCGCCGATCGAGGTCGACACCGATCTGATCATGCGCGACGCGGTGCTCAAGAATCAGGTGATCTTCGGCACCGTCAACGCCGGACGCGAGACGTTCGAAGATGCCATTCGCGACCTCGGCATCTTCGTGCAGCGCTGGCCGCAGGCGGTCGCCTCGCTGATTACTGGTCGGTTTCCGATCGAAGCCTATCGCGACTTGTTGTTCGGCCAGCCGACGGGCATCAAGAATGTCATCCGCCCGTGATCCAAAAGCCTATGATCCGAAAGCCGAGTGGCTCGAGGCCGACGGTCTCGGCGGGTTCGCTTCGGGGACCGTCGCTGGAACGCGCACTCGGCGCTACCACGCCCTCCTACTCGCGGCGACCACAGCGCCCACCGGACGAATGGTCCTGGTCAATGGATTCGATGCGTGGGTGGAGACGGCGAGCGAACGGTTTGCGATCTCGTCGCAGGCGTACACGCCGGGCGTGATCCATCCTGATGGCGCACGGCGGATCTATCACATGGCCATCGATCCGTGGCCACGCTGGCGCTTTCGCCTCGGTGACGGCACCGTGGTCGAACAAGAGATCTTCGTGCCGCACGGCACGGCCATGGCTGTCGTATGCTGGCACCTCGCCGAGCACGCTGAGGGCAGTGAGCGCGCGATCCTATCGATCCGTCCGTTTCTCTCGGGGCGCGACTATCATTCACTGCATCACGAAAACCCCGCGTTTCGATTCGAGGCCGAACGGCACAGTGAACGATTGGTGTGGCGTCCGTACCCAGGTGTCCCGGCTGTCATCGCGCTCACCAATGGCGAGTACCTCCACCAGCCAGACTGGTATCGCAGTTTCACGTACGACGCCGAGCGCGCACGCGGGCTCGACTCCACCGAGGACCTCGCGTCGCCGGGCGTCTTTCGCTGGGATCTGACGGCCGCCGACGCGGTGTGGATTGTCGCGGCCGAAGGCTGCGGTCGTGACGCACTCAAAGCTGACGAATCGGCAGCTGACTGCGCGGCGCGATTGCGCGCGGTCGAAACCCGCCGGCGAAAATTCCCGTCGCGTTTGCACCGCGCTGCCGACGCCTACATCGTCGAGCGCGAGCGGGGCAAAACGATCGTCGCCGGCTACCCATGGTTCACCGATTGGGGCCGCGACACCTTCATCGCCATGCGCGGACTCTGTCTCGCCACCGGCCGACTCGACGACGCGCGCGCCATCCTGCTCGACTGGGCGGCCGCGGTTTCCGAGGGCATGCTGCCCAATCGCTTCCCCGATCACGGCGCCGCTCCGGAGTTCAACGCGGTCGACGCGTCGCTGTGGTTCATCATCGCGGTGCACGATTTTCTCCAGGTGGCGAAGGCGAACAAGAAGCGCGTGACCGCGCGCGATCAAAAGACATTGCAGGCGGCGATGACGAGTATCTTGGACGGCTACGCGAAGGGCACGCGCTACGGCATTCGGCTCGACGCCGACGGCTTGATCGCCGCCGGCGAACCGGGCGTGCAACTGACTTGGATGGATGCGAAGGTCGGTGACTGGGTGGTGACACCGCGCAGCGGCAAGCCGGTCGAGATCCAAGCTCTGTGGCTCAATGCGCTGCGCATCGCCGGCGCGGGTTCCGAACGATGGGCGTCAGTCTTTGCGCGCGGCTACGAATCGTTCCGCGCCCGCTTCTGGAACGAAGCGG
This sequence comes from Deltaproteobacteria bacterium, assembly GCA_016178705.1. Taxonomy (NCBI): domain Bacteria; kingdom Pseudomonadati; phylum Myxococcota; class Myxococcia; species Deltaproteobacteria bacterium. Next base: position 596,463 of record JACOST010000014.1, read on the forward strand.
GTGGCTATCTCTACGACGTGGTCGATTGCGATCATCGCGCCGGCACGGTCGACCCGGCGTTCCGGCCGAACCAGATCTTCGCGGTGGGCGGTCTCCCCTACCCCGTGCTCGATGGTGACCGCGCTCGCCGTGTTGTAGCTGCGGTTGAAGAGCGTCTGCTGACACCAATCGGTTTGCGTTCGCTGGCTCCCGGCGAAACGGGATACATCGGACGCTACCAAGGCGGCGTGCGCGAGCGTGACGGTGCCTATCACCAAGGGACCGTATGGCCATGGCTGCTGGGGCCGTTCGTCGAGGCGTGGGTGCGCGTGCGTGGCGACACCACCGCCGCCAAGCGCGAGGCGCGCACCAAATTTCTTGAGCCTTTGTTGCGTCAGTTGGACGGTGCGGCGCTCGGCCACATCGCCGAGGTTGCCGACGGTGATCCACCGCATACGCCAGGAGGCTGCCCGTTCCAGGCGTGGTCGGTCGGTGAAGCCCTCCGGCTCGACCAGGTTGTGCTCAAGACCGACTAGCCCAGTGTCGTGTCTCGCAAGTATCAGTAACATGCGATCTTCTCTGAATCGTAGGGGCGATGCATGCATCGCCCTCCGTCTTCTGCGCAGTGGGCGCGTCAATTCGCGGGCGACGCATGCATCGCCCCTACAGGGAAGGGGACATCTCGCCACATGTCCGCTTGCGCCCGCGACCGGCTCTTCATATCGTAGCGCCGCAAACCAGCGGCGATGGCGAACGCAACACCACCGACGAAGCAGCGGGTAGATGACGACGGCGTCCGGATCGTCGAGACCACGGGCGTGCGCAGCAGTGTCTGGTTGCTCGCATTGGCGCTCGGACTCGTCGGCGTTGCCGTGATCCTGTTTGTCCGGCCGATGTCCAATCGCACCGTGAGCCACATCGACGAACCGCGACGGGCGCCGGCGAACAACGCGATGGCGAGCAACAAACTTCCCGCGCAACAACAGCCAGTGCCGGTGCCGGTGGTGCCACGAGTACCGCCGAGCGCCGCCGATGCAGCGGGCGGCGCCGTTGCGCCTGCAGGCCAGAAGGTCGCCCAACCGAACGCGGCCCAACCAAACGCCGCCCCCGATGACGATGCGGCGGCACCGGAGGCACCCGAGGCACCGATGTTCGGCCCGTTGGTGGCGGGTGAGGGCATTGCGGTGTTTCCGCCGCCGGGAACCAAGCCGATCAAGCGCGGCATCCTCGTGCCCGAGGACTTCGAATTGCCGCCCGGCTACGTGCGCCACTACCAGGCCACCGATGACGGCGAACGGGTGCCTGCCATTTTGATGTTCCATCCCGACTACCAGCCGGTCGACGAACGCGGCGCGCCGATCAAATTGCCTGCGGACCGCGTCGTCCCGCCCGAGATGGCCCCGCCCGGTTTGCCGATCCAGATGTTGGAAGTTCCTGACGACGGCACCGCGCCGGGCTCCACGCCGTGACCTGGTCGGTGTGGCGGGCACGACTCGTCGTGTCCGCCGCGGTGACGGCGAGTGCGCTGGCGTTCGCGCTGTACGCGCGCGTCGAGTGGCCGTGGTTTCTGCTCGGATGGATCGGACTGACACCGTGGCTGGCGGTGCTCGATCGCACGCGCTCGCTGCGCGGCGCGTTGGCCGCGGGTGTGCTGATGTGCGAAGCCTTCGTGCTCGCCGTCTTCAGTTGGTTTCCGAGCGCAATCCAGAACTACACCCAGACGCCGTGGGCGCTCGCACTGCTGATCGTGGTGCTCGCGGCGCCGTTGCTGCAGCCGCAACTGATCACGTTTGCCGTCGCGCGCGCGCTCGCGCGTCGCGGCGGCGCCGGCCTGTGGCGCACAGCGGTCGTGGGCGCGTCCATCTACGTCGGGACTGAGTGGGCGATCCCCAAGTTGTTTGCCGACACCATCGGTCAGGGTCAGTACGCCTCGGCATTCATCCGCCAAGCTGCGGATATCGCCGGGGCGCACGGGATCACGTTCGTGCTGATCGTCGCCAATGAGTGCGCGCTCGCGATCATCGTGAGGATGAGGACGCGCAACCACGCAGCCTCAGCACTCGCACCGGCTGTGTGCATGTCGGCAATGGTGTGCGGCCTACTTGCCTACGGCGCCTGGCGCGTGCGGCAGTTCGGCGACGAGGGGCGTGGCGGCGACCGCGTTACCGCCGGTGTCGTCCAGGCCAATATCAGCAAGTATGGCCAACTCGCCGCACAGATGGGCACGTTCGACGCGACTCGTATGATCCTCGACGCGCACTTCACGCTGTCGACTGAAGCGATGCAGCGCGCCGCGCTCGATCTGTTGGTGTGGCCGGAGACGGTGTATCCGACCACGTTCGGCTCGCCGAAGAGCGAAGACGGCGCCGCCTTCGACCGCGAGATCGGCGCCTTCGTGACGCGCACCGGCGTCCCGCTGGTGTTCGGCGCCTACGATGTCGAAGCCGGCGACGAGTTCAACGCGGCGGTGTTTCTGGAGCCGGCGACCGATGGACGGCTGGCATTCGACACGTATCGCAAGCGCTGGCTGTTTCCGCTGATCGAGCGCACGCCGGCGGTCTTGGATGCACCGGCAGTGCGTCGTTGGTTGCCTTGGCTGGGCACCTGGAAGGCAGGCACCGGGCCTCAGGTCCTGTCGCTCACGATGCGTGATGGGCGCGCGCTGCGGATTGCGCCGTTGATCTGCTACGACGCGATTGATCCCGGCCTCGTCATCGCCGCGGTGCGCCAGGGCGCCGAGATCCTGGTCACGCTGTCGAACGATTCGTGGTTCGACTGGGGCAACACGCCGCGGTTGATTCTCATCGTCACCGCGTTCCGCAGCATCGAGACGCGGCGACCACAGGTGCGTGCGACCAACACTGGGATCTCCGCCGTGATCGACGCGACCGGCGAGTTTCGCGACACGATCGAAATGGACCGGCGCGCTATCATGGTCGCTAGCGTGGTGCCGGAACACGCGGCGCGGACGTTGATGCTCGCCTGGGGTGACTGGTTTCCGCCAAGCGCGCTGATCGTCGGCCTTGCGCTGCTTGCTTCGACCGTGCGTTATAGCCACCGATAAGAGGAGGCGCCCATGTCAACCGAGCGCGTGCAGCACGCCAACGATTTCGCCAAAGACAAACACCCCGGACTGGTCGGGGTGGAGATCTTGAGCTGCGAGGCGGATCTGGTCACCGGTCGCCTGCCCGTCACTGCCCCGCTGGTTGCTGGCACCGGGTTCTTGTGGGCGCCGGTAGTGATCACGTTGGCCGATTGGCTGTGCGCCTGCGGCATGGGTCCGAACATTCCTGCCGGCGCCAGCTTCACCACCATCGAGATGAAGGCGAACTTTCTCGGCACCGTGCGCCAAGGCGGTGCCATCGCGGGGCGGGCGACGCCGGTTCATCGCGGTCGCACCACTCATGTGTGGGACGTCGAGGTCACAGACGAGGCGACGAACAAGGTCATCGCGCTGTTCCGCTGTACCCAGATGGTGCTGCATCCGAAGCTCTGATCTCCTCTCGGGCAAACTTTCTGCGCGGGTTCGCATTTTTTTGTTGACGCGAGTTTTTGGCTC